>NZ_CAMLHX010000001.1 GCF_946479965.1 uncultured Mucilaginibacter sp.
ATAAACTGCCGTTTTCCGGCCATCGCCGCAGTAGGTTTGCAACAGTGGTTAAGGGTTCATAGATCATGGTTCGTAGATCATGGCATTCTTCTACTATGATCTATGAACTATCAACCATGAACCACCTTTGTTTGCTTTTTTAAGCACTAAAAACCGTTACGTTCTCGCACGAAAACGGTACGTTCTGACACGTTTTTGATATGTTCTGGGATGTTTTGCCATGCAAACAATTGCTACGGAATAAATGCGCTTCGCATATCGCTTGGTGAGGCCCGCGCGCTAGGCTTGCCCCGCTCATTTGCCGCGGCGGCTGTTACGTTTTTTGCAGGTGTTTGTTTTTTAAAGGTGTTCAAGAGGGCTGCGCCGTTATTCGCGCCAACATGGGGCTTAGTGAATTTAATAGCCCATTACATGCCCATTAATTAACACTCTAAGGCTTTCAATAAATTGAGAATATTCATCAATTGACATTTCAAATGAAATTCTTGGAATCGCTACAGTGTTGTTTAAGCGCCCACGTTCGAGGGTTATTCCGATATGCAGTTGCAAAATAGTTCTAAACCATTTGCTAATACTGATTATTGGAACGCGACCTGGGGTTCTTTCAATATCTAAATGAATTGCAAATGAATCTTGATTTATTCTGAGTCCAGGCGATGCCTCACTTTTTGAAAAATTTATCCTAAGATTTCTTCCGCCTATTACATACTGCGGACTTTCCATGTGGACTTGTGCGCCACCAATCCTTTCTAAACCAGTTGGATCTGAAAAGTTTGTAGGTGGGACAGCGGGATAAGCGAACGCTGTGGGCTTCGGTAAAAAATTATTAATTTGCTCAGTCAGATTGTCCAATGATAGGTATATACCTAGATGCCCTCGCCTTGGCTGTAAACCAGCTAAATTTTGAATGCTGCCGGCGCCTATTCCTATAAAATTAAATTTTATTATATTATTTTCCTGAGTGAGTACTAAAGCTGGGTTTTGATTTTTCGAAACATGTCCGCCAATTTGATATGCATTATTACCGTGTTGGTATACCGCTGTTATGTATTCAAGTAAAATCATTGTGATAGGTTTGAAAATGTAAGTATTAAATTGATTTAAATAGAACTCCCAGATAATGTTTTAAAGTATACTTTTTTGTAGTGTCCAAAGCTCTTTCGAGACAAATGAATTTAACATTCGTATGTTCTTTAAAAAAACTTATCGTTTCTAGTTCGATACATGAATCTAAGCAAATAAACGCGTTTCTCTCATCATCTGAAACAAAGTATACGTCATTTTCCTTGAACTGATCAGATTTTTCGACCTTGTAATTTAATTTGAATCCATTTTTTAGTAGTATTTCAATCAAAAGATCCTCTTGATTGAAAATTGTCATTAATTGTGCTTCCTTTTCTGCGATATATTTTTTTAAAAGAATGATGTTTTCTTCGTTGGTCTTTTCGTTATCAGGTACAAATTCAATTCGCTTTAGGACTGACTTCCTGAGTTTAAATACTTTAAATCCCAGACCTGTTAAAAGATCGTCACGTTTTTCGTCGTTGAATAAATCAGGGGGAGTGGCTAACTTAATCGCCGTTACTTTGTCTACTACTCTTTTATTTCGTTCGATGGTTATGTCACTTATTTGCTTAAAGCCTGCTTTGTACGCCTCACTGTCTTTGTGTGTGGCTTCTGGAATTTGAATTAATATATACTTTCGCTTTCCGCCGTCCAGTTGATTCAGTTCCATTACCGCCTGCCCTGTCGTTCCAGACCCACCAAAGAAATCAAGAATTAAATCATCTTTATCTGTAGATATTTCGAATAGATCTTTTAAAATTTCATCATCCTTAGGGTGTTCAAAGTAGTCACCGCTCATCAATGAGCGGAGGCGTTTGGTCGACGCTCTCCCATCTTGATAAAGCACACTATACGGAACTTGGTATTCCCGGTCTTTTAAATATGACTTTAGGCTTGGAACGTAATTTTCGGTCGGTCCAAAATGCACCCTATTTTGCTCTATAATTTCCTGCATTTTTTTGGGATCGGAATAAAGCCAACCTCGAGATGGGATATTTACTGGTTTTTTCGTTATTGGATGAATAACGTCATATTTTGGCCCGCCACCCCCTGGCCAAGAAATGTTATCAGGGAAGTAAATGCCATTTTGATCAACGGAGGAATAATGCTTGCTCCTTTTCGAAGGATGGTCATTGGGCAACTCGGAAAACCATTTCTTAAGTTCTTGTTCAATTTTTTTAAAATCGCCTTTAAACTCTTTGACTAAATCATTGTGCTTAGCGTAAATCTCCTCTAAACCCTTCTTACGGTGCCTCCATGTGGTTTTCAATTCCTTTAAATAATCGTATTGTTTAGCAAAGACGAGAATATATTCATGAGATATTGAAATAAACTTACTGTCATTTTTTCTTCCACCGGCCCATATAAAAACACCTATAAAATTCTCTTCTCCAAAGACTTCTTCACAAAGTTTTCTTAGATTATGAACCTCATTATCGTCGATAGAAATGAAAATCACTCCATCGTCTTTCAATAATTGACGTGCAATTAATAACCGGCTGAACATCATGTTTAGCCAATTACTGTGATACCTCCCGTTGGTCTCTGAATTCGTATCGATCTTTACACCGTTCTCTGTTACTTCAGTTTGTTCCCAATATGGTTTTTTATCTTCGCCAAAATCATCTTTGTAAACAAAGTCCCCCCCTGTGTTATAAGGTGGATCAATATAGATACATTTTATTTTGTTATAATAAGCACTGCTGAGTAGTTTCAATACTTCTAAGTTCTCCCCTTCAATAATTAAATTTTCGCTGTTGCTTGGGTTAACACTGCGTTTTTCGTCGAATTGCAAAGTGGCGTTGCTGGGTGTGAAGGCATTACGTTTGGCCGCGCTTTTGCCATACCACCTAAACTCGAATCGCTCGGTTTCAGTTACACTTTGCCCATCAATTACCTTTTTAAGCTCGTCAATGTTCAATTGGCCTTCATTGGTAAACAAGTCGGGAAAAAGCTGTTTTAGTTTTTCCAGCCGCTCGCGGTTCCAATCTCCAGTTAAAGGCATATAATCGTTTATACTTTCCATTTTATCGCTGTTAGGCTAAGGTTGTATTAATTGTTTTATCAGCTTCCGTTTTAAAGTAGGCATATTCACTTACCGGTGCCTTGTACTGTGCTTCAATGCCAAGTGCCTCAAAATGTTTCAACGCACACTGTATTTTAAACCATTCGCTTTCGGTAAGAGCCTTTCGATCGTTTATGTTATTAGTTCCTTTGGTTTCTATCATAAAATAAAACTCGCTCTCGCTGCCATCTTTTAAGGCTTTACGTTTCATCACCAAACCAAAGTCCGGCTCATACCAGCCTTCGTTATTAAACAAGTTAGGCAAAGGAATGCGGTACCAGTTGGGTAGTTTTAAAAAGCAGACTACCTCGGTATCGTTCTCTGCACCTATAGAAAATTTGCGTTCTACATCGCTGTCCACCACCATTTTGTCGAAAACGCCTTTATTAGGTGTATTCACAACCAATTTACTGTCGGCGACGTTTTTAACATAACTTTCAAAATTAAACGGGTAACTTTCGTTTGTTGGATGATAAGTTAGCCCACGTACCATTTCATTTAGTTCTACTTCGTTTATTTTTACTGCGGCTTCGTGTACAAACCGTGGCGGGTTTTTTGCCATTTCTGCGTGGTTAGTTATTCCATTAACTACTTTTAAAATAGCTGGATAACTTAAACCTGTATTTTCACTCAACTCCTCAATTAGGTCGAGGGGTGTATAGCGTGCTTTTTGGTTTATAATTTCAGTGCCGCCAAAAGTTTCCTCGCGGCTATCTTCGCTCAGCGTATCAATAACATGGCTGGATGCTTCAATAATATAGTCGGGTATAGTTATGGCGTTTATGCGTTCAATACAACCCGCAATAAGGTCATCTTCATTAAAGGAAATTACATAGTCGGTTTTTTGAGCCATGGCTTTCCAAAACCTTTTAAACGCTGCATCAATGGTGTCGGTCTTGTTGCGTGTAAATTTAATTTGGTCTTGCGATACGCCTTTATGTGTATGTGTTAACCCTGCACCTGCTGCGGCTGTTCCGTAAACAGCTTTAATTTCTTCCTGGTATTGCGTTACAAAAGTTTCATAACTCTCATTGGGTATAACGGTAAGCTGGTTAATACGTTCGTCATCCTTAACAGTTAGCGCATCGTAAATACGCTGCCCATTTTCGTCTACACAAATACGCAAGCCCCTGCCAATTTCCTGCCTTTTACGAATATCTGAATAGGCAGTATTTAGGGTGGCAATGTTAAATACATTTGGATTGTCCCATCCTACACCCAATGCAGAGTGAGAAAAAATAAATTGCACGGGATTTTTTGCATCAAGCAATTCTTCCTTCCCCTCTAAAATTAGTTTGTAAATTTTGCTTTGTTCTTTTACGCCACCTTCATTATCTGCATATTCACCGCCTGATTTTTGCGCGAAATAATACCCTTGAACGCTTTTTACTTGTTGTGCATCGGGCATTTTTCCATTGTGGTATTCGGGATAAATCGTTCTATATTTTTCAACAAAAAGGTTTTTAATTACAGGGTCTTCGCCCATATAATTAGCTACTTTATCAATAAATAATAACGATAAGCATTTAATCCCTTTATCGGCCAGTTTTTGCGTCTTTGCGAAATGACGGTGTATAAGCCACTCTAATTGCAAAGCCCAAATGTTTTCAATATTACCCGCAACCTGTTTTTCAAATATCTCTGTGCCGTTGCTAAACTTCACACTCCATTTGCCGGTTCGTAAGCTTTTGGCAATTTGTTCTATTTTGTAGTTTAGGTAACTTGGGTTATTAGTTTTTTCGCCCAAATTATCGTACTGGTATAACCACCCAGTTAATTTAAACTCAAATTTGCCCGTTGAGTTAGATTGATGCCAGGCCTTAAGCTTAACTTTTAATTTGCCGGTTCCATTTTGCGCTTCGGCCAGTTCAATTTTTAAAGTTGCTTCATCATTTTTTTCCGTAACCGTAAGTACTTCAATTTTTTTCACCAAGCCCTGCTTATAACTATCGTAAGGTGTTAGCCGGTATAAGAGATTTTTTACGGTTTTATGGGTTGCCGAGTAACGTAACTTAAAAAGCGGATTGAGTTTGTTTATTTGCTTAATTGAGTTGTCGGTATCCATACCTTCCTGTGGCTCGTCCATTATAATAATGGGTCGTGTTCTGCCGATAGCTTCAATAAAGGGGATGTTGGCAAAGAGGTCTTCGCGTTGCGCTTGATTAAGAATCTTATCTTCAGAATTGAAAGAGGCCAGCGTCATGATCATTACCTGCGGATACTGCTCTTCAACAAAGTTTGTTACTCTAATTAATTTCTTGCTATCGTATTCAAATGCATTAGGTTTAATACCATATAAGTTTTCCAGCTGTTTGTTAAACGCTTTAAATGTGCCTAATACACCCTGCCTTATTGCTATAGATGGAACTAAAATAATAAACTTAGTGAAACCATATTGACGATGCAATTCATATATGGTTTTTATATATACAAGTGTTTTACCTGTCCCTGTTTCCATTTCGATACACAGGTCGTTATCGGTTGAAAGTTTGGCAATCGAGGCTGTTATCCCATTAGCTTCCGTAACTGCTAAAATATTATCAGAAAACTGTTGCCCGCTTAACGTGCTAACATTTGATCTTATTCCGTTTATGCAAGCATTGTCAAAATTGTTTTTTGGCGTACCATCAAAAACTTTTACAATAGCCTGTACAGCGGTATCCTGATAAGATAAATTCTCTAGTTTAAGTTCCATTGGCTTTTACCGTAAACGGATTGACAAATTACTTAAAACATCAGGAACGCATCAAATAATTGCTTTTAATGTTTTCCACATAATTCTATTAGCCTGCCCTTGATGTTTTTCCCTCTTCTAATACTTCACCTAAATCCCTCAAAACACAGTCCCTATCCCCCCTGCGTTAGCGATAGTAACGGATACCGGCCCCTGCGCCTAAGGCCTGCAGGCGTATGAGTGGATAGCGCGGGCCGCTTCTATCAGCGGCAACGCCATTATGGTAAATTGTGCATGGGGTGCCTATCGCTGGTTAGTCCGACGCTTTTGGCTTGCCCCGCTAGGGCCGCGGAGGCCTTGTTCTTTTTTCTTGATAAAAAAGAACCAAAAAATCAAGTCAGCCACGATGCTTCTTTGCGCACATGGCCTTTGCCCACGATCAGGTAAAACCTCGGGCTGTAAATATTTTGCCCCGCTGTCGCTCCCGCATGGCCCGCGCTTCAGCAAAAAATTACTATGCCCCTGCCTGCGCTCGGCCCGGCAGTTTTACCTGCTCTTTTCCGAAGCTGCGCGGCTGACGGATTCCGTTTTGATAAATAATACCGCAATTTCAATTACTCACTTAATCACCAAACCACTCACCACCTGCTACTTGCCATTGCTACTACCTACTCACCTAACAAACCAATCTTAACCCCCCAATGACTAAATCATAACACAATTTCCGCTACTTTTGAAGAACATCATTAAATTATCTATCTTAAGGCCGCAACAGCAGTAAACCGCATGTTATCAGAATCTACTTACATACCCGCCCGTGTGGTGGCGCCAACTATTGAGGCTCATTTTGCTACTCACCTGGCCGATGCGCGCCTGCAGGGTGCGCTCGATCTGGGCAATGAGCCTTCGGCGGCCATTATTGAGTCGGTTATTGATATTTGTTTTTGGGCGAGTTTGCGTAAGGAGGAGGGGAAATCGCCACGCATCTCGCTGGCGCTGCTGCCGCCAGATCAGGCTGTTCATCCGCTGATTTTTGGTAACCGGCTGCGCCTTACGCCGCATAATTTAACCAAGCTGGCACCGGCGGTTGAGAGCCCGGGGATCCACTTGGGTGTTTGGTTTGACGATAAGGACGAGCTGTATGTGTGGGGCACCACGCTGGCCATACCGGGCATTTGCCTGGTGCTGGAGGTTATTGAGCCGGGCATGCTGGTGGTAAAGCACAGCCGCATTGATGGTTATGGCAAGTTTGTAAACATTGCCGTTTTAAAGGGCGACGAGATAAAAGTAGTGGACGAGCAGAACACGGGTTTGCTGCATTGCCCGGGACTGTTAACGTCGCTGGCTAATATGCCTTCGTTTTTACTGGAGGAGTCGGTTAATATTATTGTTGAGCTGGCGGCTGCCATGCGGTCGCACAAGCGGGGCGGACTGGTGCTGATAGTGCCGTCGTACACCGATAATTGGATGCAGTCGATAGTTCAGCCTATTGCTTACCCCGTTACGCCGCCATTTACGGGCGTTACAGCGCTGATGCAGGAGAACGCTACAGAACGCCTGAGGCTGGGCTGGCGCGATGCCCTGCACCGGGCTATTGATACCGTGGGCGGCTTTACGGCTGTTGACGGTGCCACCATTATTAACCGCGACTACGAAGTGATGGCCTTTGGCGCCAAAGTGGCGCGGGCCGAAATGAGTTCGCCGGTGGATGAGATAATTACCACCGAGCCGATTATTGATTCGATTCCGCGATATGTGCATCCCAGCAAAAGCGGCGGTACGCGGCATTTGGCTGCGGCGCAGTTTGTGTATGATCAGCGCGATGCGATTGCCTTAGTGGCGTCGCAGGATGGGCATTTTACTGTTTTTGCCTGGGCGCCTGATATGGATATGGTGCATGCGCATAGGATTGATGCGTTGTTGTTGTAATACTGCCTGCTAAGTCCAACGCGCGTTGCTTGCCCCGCTAGGGCCGCGGAGGCCTTCTTCTTTTTTCTTGATAAAAAAGAAGCAAAAAATCAAGTCAGCCACGATGCTTCTTTTCGCACATGGCCTCTGCCCACGATCAGTTAAAACCACGGGCGGTAAAATTTTGCCCCGCTGTCGCACCCGCACGGCCTGCGCTTCAGCAAAAAATTACTATGCCCTTTCCCGCCCTCATGGCCGTCAGTTTTACCTGCTCTTTTCCGAAGCTGCGCGGCTGACGAATTTTACTCCAATAAAAAATACTGCAAATAAAAAGAAGCGCAAAGGCCTGCCAAGGTGCGCGGCCGGGAGTCTGGCCTGTGGGGTGGCAGCGATCAGCTTGGCTTGATCTTTTGGTTACTTTTGGATCAAGCCAAAAGTAACAGCCACCGCGGCAAATGAGCGGGGCAAGCCAAGCGCGTTGGACTAACCGCGTTCATAATTCGATCACAAATCTCTTTTCCACCAAAAAAAACCTAATTTCCTGTAACCAAATTTTTTTGGCGGAGTTTACATGGATAATAACACAATATATTAATTGAACACGCTTACTGATAACGCCATTATGCTGAAAGTAAAAGCAGGTAATCTTGACCTGATGGGGCTGTTGTTTAAACGCCATCACAAGACGCTGTTTAACTTTTTGTATCATATGACCTATCAGCGCGATGTAGCCGAGGATATGACGCAGCAGGTGTTTTACCGGATGCTGAAATATCGGGAAAGCTTTACCGGCAGCGGCGAGTTTTTGCACTGGATGTATACCATTGCCCGCAACGTGATAAAGGATCAGGGTCGCCGCAAAAAACTGCCAATGGCCGCCGCGCACATTGATGATATGATTGATATGGTACCCGGTCATACACATGTAGAGGAGGCCCTGGAGCGAAAGCAAAACGCCGAGCAGTTGCGCAGAGCGATGGGTACACTGAATGATGCTGAACGCGAGATTTTGTCGCTGAGCAGGTTTCAGGAGCTGAAGAACCAGGAGGTGGCAGAGATATTGGGCATAACCGAAGGTGCGGTAAAAGTTAGGCTGCACCGGGCCATGCATCAGCTTAAGCAGGTTTATTTAACAACATTAAACAAAGAGCGCTATGAAATGTGAGCATTATGAAGAATTGTTTATAGGAAGATTACAAAACACCCTAACAAGTGAGCAATCGGCAGAGTTGAAGCTGCATTTAAAAGGATGCGCCGCCTGCAGGGAAGAATTAATTGCACTAAGCATAGTATGGCAGGATATGGAGACTATTGAAGCGCCCGAGCCTTCAGTAGCGATAGAGAATAACTTTAACGCCATGCTGCAAAACTATAAGCTGGCGCAGGCTAAGCAAAGTGCATTGGCTAAGCTGCGCAAACGTTTAGGGCAATTGTGGAGCCAGCCGTCTGCGTGGCCATTAAGTTACCAGTTAGTTGTTGTTTTGTTGAGTTTTTTCTGCGGATACATGGTTTTCTGGCAAGGTAAAGGCGCCCAGCAGGATAAACAACTGGCAGAATTAAGCGGACAGGTGAGTGATCTGAAACAAACCATGATGCTGGCCATGTTAGAGAATCCATCAGCATCTGAGCGGATGAAAGCGGTGAGTTATACCGAAGAACTGGACAATGCAGATCAGCAGGTTATTGCAGCTTTGTTAAGTACTTTAAATAATGACCCTAACGTAAACGTGCGCTTAACAACGCTCGAGGCCTTGGCCAAACTTGCCGACCATCCGGAGGTTCGGGAAGGATTGATCAGATCTGTAGCGCAGCAGGAGTCGCCGTTGATGCAGTCGGCTATTGCTGATATAATGCTCAAACTGCAGGAAAAGCGGGCCGTTAAACCACTAAAAAAACTACTTAAAGAGCCCGGTTTGAACGAGGGCGTGCGAGAGAAATTAACAGAAACCATCAACAGTTTAATTTAACCCATTACAACATGAAAAAGATAGTATTGATCCTGCTGATAGCAGGGTGGGGCACCTGTTTTGCCCAAAAAAAAGCGGATTTTACCGCTACTGATCACATCAGCAAAAAGTTTACATTGACCGCTGCGGCAGCCAAAACCACCTTTGGCCTCTACAACACCTGGGGCAGCATAACCGTAGAGGGATACAATGGCAACGAGGTAATAATTGAGGTGGAGCAAACCATCCACGCCAAAACCCCCGAAGATCTGGAAAAAGGAAAGAGGGAGTTTAAGGCTGATTTTATTCAGACTGCGGATAGTATAATAGCGTACACCGCCAAACCCATCAACAACCGCCCCGAGTTTAGAAATGAGCGGATGCAAAACCACGAATGGCCCGGATATTATGTAGAACTAAATTACACCGTAAAGGTACCTAACAACATTAACCTGCATGCAAATACGGTAAACAACGGCAATATCAACATAAGTAATGTTTACGGTTTGTTAAAGCTTAATAACGTTAACGGGCTTATAGCCATAGTCAATGCCAAGGGAACTACACAGGCACGTACTGTTAATGGCCCTATCACTGCCAACTACCTGGTTGCACCACCCGAAGGCTGTAGCTATAGCACCATCAACGGAAAAGTGGAAGTTACCTACCCGGCTGCTTATGCCGGTGATGTACAATACAAAAGCTTTAACGGCAAGTTTTATACCGATTTTGACAATGTGGGGGGCGTAGCAACTCAACCCGAGGTAATCAAAAACAAAGCCAACGGCGGCACCACTTACAGGCTTAATAAAAACAGTCGTTTAAGGATTGGCAGCGGCGGCAAACTGACCACTTTTGAGACCTTGAATGGAAATATCTACCTGAAAAAGTCATAACATAATTTTTATCAATATATTTAATACACCATAAAATGAAAACACTAAAATTTATAATACTGCTGATGATCAGCATAGCCGTAGGCGGGCCATTAATGGCGCAGACAGGTAAAAGTTTAACAGTACCGTTAAGTAGCCCTGGTAAACCTTTTACGCTTAACGTAAATTTTTTATCCGGTACAATTGATGTAGCTGCTTACGACGGAAATGAGATTGTTATAGAATTTTCGCCTGATGAAAAAAAGCCAAAGCCTATTGCCGCAGGTGGTATGAGGGTTATTGGCGGAGGTAGCACCAGTGTTACAGCTACAGAAAAAGACAACAGGGTTAATGTAAATGGCGACGCGCTCGCAAAAGCCGGCAACGTAAAAATTAAGGTGCCCAGAGGTACCAATACTTTCAAACTAAATACGACAAACTCAAAAGGAATTACAGCTAGTGATATAGGCGGAGAAATTGAGGTGAGCAACACCAATGGTGACATAAAATTGACCAACGTTTCGGGATCAGTTGTGGCCAATACAACCAATGGCGATGTTGTAGTAGTCTTCAAATCCCTTGATGCCAAGGCTCCTATGGCATTCACTACTTTGAACGGAAGGGTAGATGTTACCTTGCCTGCCACAGTGAAAGCGAATTTAAAATTACATACAGGCAGAGGAGATATCAACAGCGATTTTGATGTGACGGTAGAGGCCAGCACCCCAACCACAACGCGTGGAAAAGATGGTAGCTACCATTACAGCGACCAGGAATGGGTTACCGGAAAATTAAACGGCGGCGGCCCTGAGCTGACCATGAGGACCTTTAATGGCAATATCTATATCCGCAAGGCTAAGTAAGCAGGCAAAAATCTTCACACTTATGAAAACAACAATTTTTGCCATTTTAGGCGCATGGCTATGCTTTGCCCTGAATATCGCGCAGGCACAAACCGCAACGGGCAAAATATCGGGTTTGGTGCATGAGGCCAATGGGGAGCCGGCAATAGCGGCCACAGTAACCCTTAAGCGGTCTGTAGACTCGGCAGCCGTTAAAACCATGCAGACCGATATTACGGGCAGGTTTACCTTTAATGAGCTAAAACCCGGAGATTTTATAGTTGAAGTTAGCGCCGTTGGTTTTAAAGCTCATCGTAGCGGACCGATTCGTTTAAGCAACGAGTCGCCCGCTGCGGACCTGCCCCTTATTATATTGCAGAAAGACGCGGTAAGCCTTAAGCAGGTAGAAATAGCCGCGCAGCGCGATGTTATTGAGCAAAAAGTTGACCGCACGGTAGTAAACCTCGGCGCATCCATATCAAGCACCGGGGCAAGCGCCCTTGAAGTATTAGAAAGGATGCCCGGTGTACTGGTTGATCAAAGCGGCAATATCACCTTTAAAGGAAGAACAGGTGTAATGATAATGATAGACGATAAGCCTACTTATCTCTCGGGCGATAACCTGGCCAACTACCTCAAATCCATCCCTGCATCGCAATTGGAACAGATAGAGTTGATGACCAATCCACCTGCGCGTTATGACGCATCGGGCAACGCGGGTGTTATCAATATCAAAACAAAAAAATCAAAAACTCCGGGGTTTAACGGGACAATTAACTCCTCGGTGGGTAGGGCGGCCTATCCGTTCACTAATGAGAGCCTTGCGCTGAATTATCGCAAGGGTAAGTTCAATTTCTTTACGAATGCGGCTTACGATGTTCGGAATTTTTATCGCCGACTTGACCTGGTGCGCCGATATTATGATGCCAACGGTATGCAAACCGGCAGCTATACCGAAGAGGCCTACTTCCATCAGCTTAATTATAATCCCAGTCTTAAATTGGGTGTTGATTATGATTTGTCGCGCAAAACTACGCTGGGAGTGGTATTAAGCGGAAGTATAAACACAGGAACCAACCCTAACCCGTTAACCAGTACATTAAGAAATGCCGCCGGAGGGATAGATTCTACCATTATAGCCGACAACAACACCAAAAGCAAATTTAAAAACGGCGGTATCAACCTAAACATGCTGCACCGTTTTGACAGTCTTGGACGCTCACTCAGTTTTGACCTTAATTATTTAGGTTATGACAACATGCGCACCCAGGCATTTAAAAATACTTCTTATAACAAATTTGGTACACCGGGTAGCTCGCAGCATATAGTTGATACCTTGCCCACTCACATTAATATTTACACTGCAAAAGCCGATTATTCGCACCCGCTGCGTGGCAAGGCAACGCTTTCAACAGGTGTAAAAACCAGTTATGTTAACACCGACAATGCCGCCTACTATTATAATATAGCCGGCAACAAACAAACGGTAGATGAAGGCAGAACCAACCGTTTTCTATATAAAGAGGCTATACAAGCGGCTTATCTTAATTTCAATAAGGAATGGAAGCAACTGTCATTCCAGAGCGGTTTACGGATGGAGTATACCGACGCGCGAGGACATCAGTTAGGGAATTCAAAAGGTGCGGATTCATCATTTGTTAACCGATATGGCAGTTTTTTTCCTACGGCCTACGTATTGTATAAGTTAGATACTGCCGGCAGTCACTCCCTAAAAGCATCATTTGGCAGGCGGATAGACCGCCCGTATTATCAGGATCTGAACCCGTTTGTAGTGATATTGGATAAGTACAGCGCTTTTGTAGGCAATCCTTTTCTGCGTCCGCAATATTCAAACAACTATGAGCTGACTTACAGTTATAAAAAACTGATCTCGGTATCAATGGTATATAGTTTACTGACAAATTACCAGGTAGAGCACGATTATCAGCAAGGCGATATATTTTTTGCCAGCTCTATCAACCTGGGCAGGGCCATTTCAAAAGGGGTAAACGCCAACCTTACATTCCCACCGGCCAAGTGGTGGAACTTTAGTTTGTACGCCCAACTTTATAATAACAGTTTCCAGGGGCAGCTTAAAAACGCCTATCTCAATTCTTCGCGCACGTTTTTTTATGCTACTACCACCAGCCAGTTAGCCTTTGGTAAAGGCTGGACGGGCGAGTTTACTGCTTTTTATCAATCGAAAAGCATGTGGGGGCAATTTGCCACCCGTGAGCGTAAGCAGGTAAATATCGGCTTGCAAAAAAAGGTGCTGAATAACAAAGGCGCCATAAAACTGAGTGCGAGGGATATTTTCCGCAGCAACTTCTCCGCCGGCGAAATTACTAACCTGGGCAACGTAAAAGCGACATACCATAACGACAACGCTAACCGGAATGTTATTTTAGGATTTAGTTATAACTTCGGCTCCAACGCTAAAAATCAAAGAAAGCATGATAGTACAGGAGCAGAAGCAGAGGCAGGAAGAGCCGGGAATTAAATGTTGCAGTTAGGAAATCGGCCAATAGCCCTTTGAGTTTCAAAATACAAGTTATCCCAAAGAGGATAACTTGTATTTTATATTCGAAATAGTGAATTAATCCATATCATACCAAATCATTTTATTAAGTTAGCCAAATACGCTGCCGCCACTACTGTATTTTTGAAAAATTAAAAGTTGGATCGGTAAACGGCTTGGCATGAAACGAGTTTTACAATGGTATCAGTCTGTCGCCAGAAGCAATTTAGCTTCCTGTTCGGATAGTAACACCCGTGATCTGCATTATTGGAAAGACCAATTATTTTGTAGTTTTTTAGTGTACTGTTTGCCCATAAGCTTAATTGCTTTGCTGCCGGGCGTTTTTATGGCCTTAGCAGACGGCTTTCCTATTATTGCGGCGGTGGACCTAATAAGTTTTGGTGCAATTGCGGTAATTACCTTTGCCGCAAACATTAGCCTTCGTGTACGAAAGATCGTTACCTTAAGCGTATTCTATTTCCTGGCTGTCTTTTTGATAGACGCGTTGGGTTATATGGGACCAGGTATTTTTTACCTGTTTTTTATAACCGTGCTTTCGGCTCTCATCTTTCCAATCCGTGTTGCATATCTATCCGTAGCAATTAATGCCGCCATACTGTCGGCATTCGTGCTAATTATCGGCTTTAAGCTTTTTGATTCTACGCTTATTCAGCAATACACAACGGGTAAATGGATAGCCTTTAGCGCTAATCTTATTTTTGCCAGCATTGTTATTGTGCTGCTTATTGATCAAATATTTGAAAGACTGCAGCTAACCATAGTTAACAGAACTCAATTACAGGAGCGATATCGCCGAATTTTTGAGAAGAGCCCACTTCCGATGTGGCTGTTTGATACTGATAATTATCAGTTTATTGATGTAAACGACGCCGCCATCAGGCATTATGGCTACTCCAAAGCAGAATTTACAGCCATGACCATTATGGATATTCGGCATCCTGAGCATATAGCGCAAACAGCTAAAATAGTAACTGATAACAAGTTGTCTGGCCAATTTTACGGAGGAGTTTCTCAACACATTAAAAAGAACGGTGACACGATCCTCGTAAAGATCGAAAGTAATTTACTGGATCTGGATAACCGCCAGGTGCGCCTTGTACAGGCAACTGACATCACAACGGAGGTAGAACATCAGGCAGAAGTATTCAATTATAACCAGAAGATAAAAGAATCAGAATCTAATCTGCGTGCACTTTTTGATAGTGCCGTTGACGGTTTTGTTTTATTGGATTCGCGCGGCGTGATCAAGTTATTTAATACCAAGGCCATGGAATCGATGGAATTTAATAAAGATCAACAAGCGTTTGAAATTGGACGAAGCATTTTTGACTATGTGGAAGCATCGCGCCTGGGTTATTTTCAGAAAGTAATGGAGAAGGTATACCAAGGCGAATTGATCGACTATGATCGTATGTTCCGGGTAGATGGTGCAAGCATCTGGATAAGGTACACAGTAACCCCTGTACGCGAACAGAAGCGTATTATTGGCGCGTGTATTGCCGGCAGGGACATAACAGAAAGAAAATTTTACCTTAGGTCTGTTGAAGAGCAAAACAAAGTGTTCCGTGAAATATCCTGGATGCAATCGCATCTGGTGAGGGCACCGTTGGCGAGTATTATGGGCCTGCTGCCGATGTTAACCAGCGAACCGGATGATGATAACAGAGAGAAGATATTGGAATACCTTAATATTTCGGCAACCCAATTGGACAAGATCATTTGGGAGATCATTGAAAAATCTACCAGTGTCATTGAGCAGTATCCGGAGCACGGGCCACAAAGTCAGGGCGAAGGTTGATCTACCTTAACAGCAATTTTCTTCCAGATAGAATACACACCCAAAACGAATATCGATCCAATAACAATATATACCCAAGGCGCTATATTGCGGCCCACTATCATAACATAAGTATATGGTACGCAGAAGCTGATGCCGGCGAAAAGTAGTTGCGGTATAAATGGTTTTTTTAGGCGGATGTTATTGATGGCCCAGCCCAGGCAAGTGAACAAGCTGATTTTGCTGCAGAGGTACAGGCAAAATATAACCAAAGGGTTAACCCCGTGCTTATCGCCCAGGTCAACAACCCAATCTTTTATGATGTTAAAGAAGTCCTGCATTAGTGCAAGATAAAGAATAGCAATTAAACACAGGCATCATTAGGTAAACGAATAATAAGGCCGGATATTGCCGTTTATTATAAATGGTTATTTGGCTACGAGCGCTTCTCCTTCAAAAACTATCCCGTCCCAGCCATGCGCCATAAACTGCCTTATGTTTTGGTGGTCGGTTGCCTCGGGGGTAGCACGTACAGACTGATAATGTTCCGCAAACAGGTACAGGGTATCTTCTGCACTTAAATTATTCATTTTAGCAAATGCAAATACACGGGCGCTGCCCTGGTTTTGGGTCGCTTCGTTATAAGCGTCGCCGTTTTTAAATGCGGTTGGCTGGTGGGTGTAGTGGGTATCTATAAGCTCGATAACCTTAGCAAAAGGGGTAGTGTTTGTTTTTAAGGATGCGAGTAAAGTTTGCAGCTGTTCTTTCATCCGGCAAAAATAAAAGAATATATGGTTCGCTGCGGATCAACCTAATTACTCGGTTAAAAAATCTTAATTTCGTTATATTTGATAAGCAAGCCTTTAGCTATGAAAACGGTATTTAATAGCATTATACCCGTATTACCGTCAGCAGATATTGAGCGGGACGTTGCGTGGTATAAAGATAAAGCCGGTTTTGAACTGGTTTTTTCCGACAAAATGTACGCAGTTTTATATCGCGACGGACTGTGCGTGCATTTACAATGGCACGCTGATACAGTGTCTGACCCATTGTTGGGCGGTTCGGTAATACGTATCTATGTACAGAATATTCAACCTCTTTTTGAAGAGTTTGTAGCGAGAGGCACTGTTAAAGAAGATGCCTTTAAACCCAGTACACCATGGGGCACCAATGAGTTCGGTTTTTACGACTTGAACAAGAATGCCATTTTTGTTATGGAAGACGTTAATGCCAATCAACATCAAAAAAGGTTTATTTCTTAATCATCCATAAACCCGCCGCCAAACCGGCAAACACTGCTGCTGCTATATATTTACGATGTGCGCCCGGTTTGCCAGGCCTGCCGAAGCCACCATAAGGTGACATGCTGTAATCAACTGTAGTGAACACATTGCCATCTGTTTTGCTGATCTCATCGGCATGATTAAGATAGCGCCGCATTACCGCGCCGGTGCTATTAGCCATTAATTGCGGAAAAAGCGCATGTGCAAATTTGAGCAATAACGAAACGCTGCCTACATACCGCGTTGATTGCGGATTAGCAGCTGCGTTAACCATTGCCTTTGCCGCGCGCCGCGGATCATAAACAGGAGGAGCGGGTTTTAAAACCTTCCCGGTATAGTTACCTGCGTGCTGAATGCCCGGCGTATCTAAAAAAGCCGGAAAAAGATCGCAGACATAAATATCGGGCCATTGGGTTAGCTCACCTTTTAACGCCTCCGAAAACCCGCGCAGGCCAAACTTACTGGCTGTGTAGCCGCCGCCATAAGGCACCGGCAAAAAGCCGCCAATTGATATATTATTGATGATGATACCGCTTTTTTGAGCTTTAAAAAAAGGCAGCACAGCGTGTGCGCCGTTCATGTAGCCCAATAAATTGGTGCGGATAACTTGCTCATGTAGTGCCATCGGCATTTCATCAAATGGCCCGGCGGCTAAAACGCCCGCGTTATTCACCCAAACATCTATCCGGCCAAAGCGATCATTGGCGGCATTGGCCAGGTTTATCATGGCTTTACTATCACTTACATCAGTAACCACAACCTGTACTTCTGCGCCCAGGCGGGTACACTCAGCAGCTACTTCCGCTAAAGCGGCCTCATTACGGGCAGCTAAGGTAAGCCTGGCCCCACACAATGCAAACTCAACAGCCGCCGCCCGCCCGGCACCACTTGAAGCGCCGGTAATTACTACACTTTTACTCGCTATTTTTTCTGATGTCTTCATTGCTTTCTTAATTATCGGCACTATTACTCTTCCAAAAAACCATTTACCAGCATTTTCCATTGCGGGCCGGCCAATCCAATGCGTGCCGTTAAGGCTACAATAGTATTCCTGATTTTATCGTGCAGGTCCACATTCTCATTGTTTGGCGTTTCGTTCCGGCCATGCGCCCCGGCAATTACGGTGTTGCCCACACGTTTTACTATAAATGTATTGGTAGTAACGTCCTTATAAAAGTGGGCTATCTCCGTTTCGGTTTTATGCGGATCAGGGACAGGGCGCACCGTCATGCTTATAAACTCTTCTTCAGCATTCGCATCCTCGTTGGCTTCAATACGTTCAATCATTACCCACTCCAGGCCATCGCCAGCGTTGGAGCCTGGTATAGGCATACCGATATTAAACAAAAAACCTTCTTTGGCAAATCCGTCCACTTCCTTTCCCTCGTTATTGGTAAGGCAAAATTCAGACGATCCGGAGCCTGCGTATTGCTGCCATTTGTTTACGGTGAGTAATCGGGTGGCCGCTTGCTTAAAGGCTTGGTGCGCGGCTTGCCGTGTATCAAATCCGCGCTCTGATGTAAAATTGGTTGCGCGACCGGTTGCCTGACTGGGTATGGTTTCTTCTGCGTTTGGCATAATCAGATCATTTTTTATATAATAGAAGATAGCCCTTTAGTTGGCGGGCCGGTAAGCACTTCGCCATTGATAGCGTAACGACCACCATGGCAAGGGCAATCCCAGGTGCATTCTGCCGCGTTAAAGTTGACAATGCAACCCGCGTGGGTGCAAACCGGGCTGAGCGCATGTATAGCTCCCGCTTGGTCGCGGTATACCGCCATCTTTTCACCGTCGAGGTTTACAATTTTGCCTGTGCCGGGCTTTAACCGCTGCAACGAATCGGTTTCGGCGCCGCCGAAACGGTCGGCCACAAAATGGTAGGCTACATCAGCATTTTCTTTAACAAACTCTAAAAAGCCATCTATAGGTTTTAAACGCGACGAGGAGAACAGGTTTTCGTACCTGTTTTCAACACCGAGTACTTTGTCTGCCAGTATTTTTGCTGATATACTGCCCAGCATCATACCGTTACCATTAAAACCTGTGGCCGTGAGTACACCATCAGCCATAAAGGGTATCTGGCCAATATAGGGCAAGCCATCAGCCGGAATATAATACTGCGATGACCACCTATATTTTACTGATGAGATATTATAATATTTACGGGCGTATTGCTCCAGGTCGTCAAAGGCTTTTTCAGGGTCATCATGCCCTGTTTTATGATCGTTTCCGCCTATCAATAAAAGCTGTTCGCCATCAATTTGATGCGTGCGTACGTAGTGATAAGGTTCCTGCATGTCATATATCACTGCATCAGGATACTTACCGCTTTTTAGTTTTACCGCCAGTACATAGCTGCGATACGGCGCGCAGCGGAAGCTAAACACCGTAATGCCCGGCGGGGTATGTGTAGCGTAGATCACCTTTTTAGCCCGCAACTGGGTATCACCAGACTGTGCTATGTGGATCCCATCCTCATGTTCCAGTTTTTCAATAAAGGTGTTTTCAAATAAATTACCGCCGGCTTTAATAAAGGCAGCCTTAAGCGCCATTAAGTATTTTATGGGATGAAACTGGGCCTGCCCGGGTATCTCAAGCGCCTTAACAAAAGGCACCGGGGTAGGGACGTTTTCGGTATAATTAGCTGCAACGCCCACCTGTACAAATCCGTCGTAAATATCAGCCAGATGTTTTGCTTCGTCCTCGTTTTCGGCATATAAGTAGCCCGTTTTTTCCTCATGATCGCAATCTATCTTTAGGCTATCCACGAAGCTCTTTATTATGCCGGCGCCTTCATTTATTGCATCAGCAAACATTTGAGCGCCTTCCTCGCCAAAAGCCGCCTGCGTTTCAGGATAAGTGGTATCAGCAAAAGTGTTAATGTGCGCACTTGTACCGCCTGTGGTGCCAAAACCCACGTTGTGTGCCTCGGCAATCGCTACGTTTTTGCCGGCCTGCCGCAGTAATACGCCTGTTGTTAAACCGGTGATGCCTGCGCCTACAATAAGGCAATCATATGCCTGCTGTGATGCTTTACTTTTATTTATTGCCGTTTCTTCGGCCATTTGCCAGGGACTGTGCTTTAGCCCATCGCGTGTAGCGTTGTTTTCAATACTGTGTGCCATACCAATTTAACTGTTTGAAACCGAGCTTGTTTTTGAAAAAGTGTAAAAATTTATGTTAAAACCACCTGTTGTCCTGTTTGTTAATGTCAATTACACAGGATCGTTATGAAGCTGTGCGAGAATGAGATAATAAAAATATATATTAACATGACCGGCTTTTTTATAATGATTTTTGGAGAAGGCAAGGAGCTAAATGCCCTGCAGATGAGCTGCAGAGGCATAACTATGTTTTTGCTGGCGCTGATAATTATCCGCCTGTCCGGTCGTCGTTCATTCGGGCTGCGCACACCGCTTGACAACATTATAAGCATTTTGATGGGCGCTATTTTAAGTCGCGCGGTTGTGGGTGCATCGCCTTTTGTGCCCATTGTGGTAACCTGCTTTGTCGTCGCTTTATTGCACAGGGCGTTTGGTTGGCTGACGGTGCGTTACCCGGCTTTCGGACGTTTTGTTGAAGGGGAAAAGATCATGCTTTTTGAAAAAGGCAGATTTATTGACGATCATTTAAAACGCGTGCAGGTTTGCCGTGAGGATGTGATGCAGGGTGTCAGAAAATCCGCGCTTACAGAAGACATGGAAAAGATAGACCACATTTATATTGAGCGAAACGGTGAAATAAGCGCAATAAAAAAGGAAACGACCTAAATATTATTTGTTAACCATAAATTGATAAGCTATGCCATTGTATAACGGAGATTACCCGCCATCGTACAAAAACCAGCCTGAATATCTGCGGGACAAGGCGACAGAGATAGCCAATGAAATATTAAAAGATAGCGGTGACGAAGGCATTGCCATTGCCACCGGTTTAAAAAGGGCCCGCGAATATTTTAAAGATCATCCCGACGAAAAGCCGGATAAACTTAAATAGCGACATGCCTTCAACGGTTATCAGAAAGATGGATTATGATGCTCTTACCTCAACGCTTGCAGTAAGTTTTGTATCCGGACAGGTATATGTGTACAAGGACGTGCCCGAAACTGTTTATAAGGAGTTAGCAGCATCGCGGGTAAAGGGGCGCTACCTTCGTTTTTTTATAAAGGATAAATATCCGTTTGAAAGAATAACAGAGACAGGTACTTGAAGCCAACCTTAATGTAACTTCAAGGATCTATAATTAAAAAGCCTCATAGCAGCCCTCCACTAAAACAAATTCTTTTTTTATTTTAGGCTCGTGGTGCCTACAAAATCGAAGCTTCCTTATTATAACGATATCAACGAGTTCCTTGCCTCGATTCCCTGGCCGGACCGAACAGCCGACCCGGATTTTTACTGTTTGCGTTTAAAGCCGCTGGACGAGGCGGTGCAGGTGTATAGGCCACCTTTTAAACGGTCTTTTTATTTTTTTGCGTTGTTTTTTAATTCAGGGAAGATCGAAGTGAACTATGGTGAGCGGACTGTGCAGGACCCGGACTCTTACCTGGTCTTTCATTCGCCCAATTTGGTCTACAGTTTTGCGCATAATAACGCCTTGGAGGGTTATGTCATTTATTTTAAACCTGAATGTTTCGCTTTCTTTAAACCCGACTTTAACAAGGAGTTTCCTTTATTCGATATCCTGAATACTAATTTGTTCAAATTCGGAAAGGACACTTTTGAAAATTTAGCTCCGCATTTTGAAGAAGTATTTTCGGCGTATGAACGCTCGGACAGTGCGCAGCATATGGAGGCGCGGGTCAAATTACTGGGGCTGCTGTATCATTTGCATAGTTCGTCCCTGGTGACACCGGTTGTTAACACGGTAAGCAGCCAGCAAACGCTAATGCGCAACTATCTTCGGCTGATCGATCATCATTATATCGAGAAGCGGACAGTCGGGGAATATGCGGCCATGTTGTCGGTTTCCACCAATTATCTTTCCCAGGCCGTCAAACAGGCCTCTGGTAAGAACGCCCTGAGCTTTATCGTGGCACGTGTTGCCGTCGAGGCCCGGTCGCTGGTGCTTTATACAGACCTCCAGATCGCCGAGATCGCTTACCAGCTTAACTTTTCCGATCCGGCCAACTTTAGTAAATTCTTTAAAAAACATACCGGTCAAACCCCATCTCAGCTTCGTAAATCATAAAATTTACCGGTATTTCCATGTTTTCGACCACTCGCTTTTGATAGTGATCCCTTTCCTTTGTGTTATGAACCAAGACCCCGCCATCGACGCTTACGTAGCTAACGCATCTGAATTTGCCCAACCGATCTTGACACATTGGCGCCGGTTGATCCGGGAAAATTGCCCCGATGCGAAAGAATCCATCAAATGGAGTTTCCCGCATTTCGACTACAAAGGTGACCATATGTGTATGATGGCCGCTTACAGCAAACATTGCTCATTCTCCTTTTTAAAAGCAGAGCTAATGAGCGACCCGCGCTTGCGTGCCGACAAAGACCTGAAACCTATTCAACGTTTCTTTGGCAAAATCAACAAATTGGAGCAATTGCCGCCGGATGAAGAATTCATTGCAATGATTCAGGAGGCGATGGCACTGAATGAAAGCGGAGTCAAAATCAAACGGGAGAAGCCGGTATCCGATAAACCGAAGGTGCTGGAAATCCCTGATTATTTACAGGCTGCGCTCGATGCTGTGCCTGCCGCAAAAGAGATCTTTGAAAGTAAATCCAACTCTTTCCGCAAAGAATATATAATTTGGATCACTGATGCCAAAACCGAGGAAACACGCCAAAAAAGGATCAGCGAAGCTCTGGAATGGATAGCCGAAGGTAAAGGCCGTTTCTGGAAGCACCAGAAGTAATTAGCCGGCCGCGAAGATCAGGTATTCGCCACTCCTTGCCATTCAACTTCAATAATATTGTTTTAACTGAGTTAAGTTATTAACTTATAATAGCTCGTTTGGCTATTCGCGCCGTCTTCCTATTCCCAATACCTTTATCATAAAAGAATGCCAATTCTACAGTTGCCAAAAACATTTAAAGCGACTGGAATTAAACAGCAATACAATTTGATAAACGAGTTTGCAATACCAAGTGTTGCAGACTCGTTTTTTGTTAAACACTTTTTACTTTAAGCTTATCGGGCTCAAATAAACCGGGTAAGCTTTAGAATAATTCCAGCTCAATTTAGTCGACATAAAATGCCCTGATAAGGGCTTTCTGAAATAGATCATACATTTCCGTTTCGCTGATGAGTTGAACTACACTTCATACCTTACCTATTGCTTCAATTGTTATCGGTCTTACACAAAGGCGATTTCTATTTGAAACGCATTTGGGGTTTGTAACACCGGGGCGGCTAATAGAACACCCAAAGTCAAATACCATAGCACAAGCGCTAAAAGGCATCCAAATCAACAGATTTAAGTTAAACAGCAACATTTAAACCACCAAATTGTAACATTTGCGATACACTGATTATGGGTTTTCAACCTAATTTAGTTGCTGTAATAATTAGAGGTCTCTCAATGCGGACCGATGATTAGTAAACCGATATAAACTATACTTATTGCCTTTTTTTAAAATGCCCGTTAAAAACGTATGCGCTGCTTTGTGTTGTATTGTTCGAACGTTTTCTCTGGTATCTTTTAATGCATTTCATAATCAAACCGTATAAATAACCTTTTATTAAAACTTAAAAATCATTCCATGGATCATCATTTACTCAAAAAATGCAAAATCTACCTCTTAGCAACAACGGCCTGCTTATGCCTGGCCTCCGTAACAAATGCTGAGCGGGTAAAAAATGTTGTAGGAAAAAATGCGATAAGTCCCATTATTGCCGCTGATGTGCCTGTTACAGGTAAAGTTGCCGACGAAACCAACCAAACACTTGTTGGTGTAACCGTTACTATCAAAGGCACAACGGTTGCTACCAGCACCGATGCGGCAGGTAAGTTTACTATTAATGTGCCGGCGGACCAAAACGCAACGCTTGTTTTTAACTACATTGGTTATGAAACGCAGGAAGTTGCCTTAGCTGGACGACGCGAAGTTAATGTTCAACTTAAACCAACAAACAGCAGCTTAGTAGAGGTTGTTATTGTGGGCTACGGTTCGCAAAGAAGAGCGAGTATTACAGGCGCAATTTCATCTGTTAACTCCGCTACCCTTAATGCCTTGCCTGTTGCCACTATTGATCAGGCCCTGCAAGGCCGTGTAGCTGGTTTATCTGTAACCAATAATGGTGGCCCGGGTACAAGTCCAATAGTTGCAATACGTGGTATAAGCTCTATTAACTTTGGAACCGACCCACTTTATGTGGTTGATGGATTTCCGGGCGCTTCAGGTAACGCTTATGATGGGAGGGACGTTGAGAATGTGCAAGTGTTGAAAGACGCGAGTGCGGCTGCAATTTACGGCTCCAGGGCATCAAACGGTGTTATTTTGATAACAACCAAAAAAGGCCAAAGAGACGGTAAGGTTAGTGTTAATTATGATGCCTATGCAGGTATACAAAGCCCTGCTAAGTATTTAAGCCTGCTTAATACTAATCAATACGTACAATATGCTAACACATTAAATGGCGTTGGAAACACACCACGCTTATTACCTGCCAACTTTAACCAACCAGTTTATGCAGGTGCCTCGCAAACATATGCGCAAACTAACACTGATTGGCAGCATGAATATTTTAAGCGGAATGCGTTAATTACCTCTAACAGCTTGTCATTAAGCGGTGGTAATGACATTTCGAGGTTTTTTAGCTCATTAGGCTATTTTAAACAAGACGGTATTGCACAGGCGCAAAGTTTTGAGCGTTTGAATTATCGCATTAACTCTGACCATAACGTGAGTAAGGTATTCACTTTTGGCGAAAACGTTTACATATCTGCGTCAACGCAGCACTATGAGCCTAATAACGGCAACCGCACACCACTTACTAATGTGGTGCGTATGCAACCTTACATTCCGTTACATGATCCGACAAAATTAGGTGGTTTTCAAGGCCCGCTAAACAGCTTTGATGCTTCTGACCCTGTAAATCCAGTTGAAAGTGCTTTAATTGGCAATAATCAAAGAAATGCCACAAATATTTTAGGAACTGCCTATGTGGAAGCAAAAATTTTCCCATGGTTAAGGTTCAAATCAACATTTGGAGCTAACTACCTTAATGTGTATCAATCAACCTATACACCTATTTTTAATGATGGCGGTACTGGTAGTTCATCTTCTGCAAAGATTGCTTTCCAGCGTCAAACCTATTTTAATTTGCTGGGTACGCAACAGTTGACCTTTGATAAAAACATTGGCGATCATCATATTAACGTAACAGGTGTATATGAAACGCAATCGCTGCATTACATCAATCAAACCGAGTCAGGTGAGCAAAATTCTAATGACGTTCAAACATTGAATGGTGCAAGTAATATTGCAGCGAACAATACTAACGAAGACAATGTATTGCAATCAGTTGTAGGTCGTCTTACCTACGATTATAAAGGCAAATACTTGGTTAACGCATCTATACGCCGCGATGGATTATCAATCTGGGCTCCGGGCCATAAATATGCGAGCTTTCCAGCTGTTTCAATAGGATGGAACATCAATAAAGAGAGCTTTTTGGCTGATAACAAATCAATTTCTGAATTTAAGTTAAGAGCAGGCTACGGTATCACCGGTATAAACCCGGGTTCGATAGGTAATTATCCTTATGCATCCCTTGTTCAGGTAAACCAGGCCTATTATCCTTTTGGTAGCGGTGCTGCATCAGGTAATGCAAATTCATCGTTTACTAATGGTTTAACCAATCCTGATTTGAGTTGGGAAAAAACAAAACAGTTTAACGTAGGTATTGACCTGGGCTTATATAACAATAAGTTTACCATTGTGGCAGAGTATTTTAGGAGGCAAACCGATAACCTTATTTTAACTGTTCCTACGCCAGCAAGCTTTGGTTTCCTTGGTTCAGGAGTTCTGGCGAACGTTGGCTCCATGCGTAACACTGGTGTTGAATTACAATTGGGCTATCATAAAAATACTGGTGAGTTTAGGTACGATATTACCGGCTTAATTAGTGGTGTGCGCAACAATGTAGTAGCGTTAAATACGGCAAATGCTTCTATCCCATCTGGTAACGACGCCGATTTTGGACAGGGTAATGCATTTACCAATACCGTTGCGGGTCAGTCAATCCAGTATTTTTATGGTTGGGTAACAGACGGACTTTTTCAAACTGCTGCCCAGGTTGCAAGCAGCCCTACACAGGCTAATGCAAAGCCGGGCGATATCAAATTTAAAGACCTAAGCGGTCCTAACGGCAAACCGGATGGTGTTATTGATTCTTATGATCGTACCAATCTGGGTAGCTTTATGCCTAAGTTTAGTTACTCTTTAAATTACAATGCATCATACAAAAACTTCGATTTTGCTGTGTTCTTCCAGGGTGTTCAAGGCAACAAAATATTAAACGCCGAGCGTATTATAGCAGAGGGCATGACGAGACTATTTAATTCAGGTACACAGGTATTAGATGCCTGGACGCCAACCCACACAAATACAACTATACCACGCGCTATTAACTCTGATCCGAACGGTAATGGGCGTTTATCTTCACGTTGGATTGAGGATGGATCATACTTAAGGTTGAAAAACGTGATGATTGGTTACACTTTGCCTTCGTCAGCAATGACTACGCTGCAAAAAGCCGGCTTTAAACGTTTAAGACTGTATGTGTCTTCTCAAAATCTGGCCACAATAAGCGGCTATAAAGGTTTAGACCCCGAAATAGGTTCAAAAAACGGAACCCTAACTAACGGTGTTGATTTTGGACAATACCCGTCAGCAAGGTCATTTCAATTTGGTTTACAGGCAGGTTTCTAAAATATTAGTAAAATATAACGATAATGAAAAGAAAAATAATATACGTGGCGGCGATGACGACATTGATCACCACACTAACAACCATCTCGTGTAATAAAAGTGCACTCGATAAAACCAACCCCAATTCTGTAACTATAACTAACTATTTTAAAACGGCCAACCAGTTGGTAGAAGGTGTTAACGCTGTATATTCGGCATGGCATGGCTATAACCTGGTTGCGCGGGAATGGTTTTTTATTCACGATTTGCGTAGCGACGATGTAAAAAGCGGCGGGCCACAGTTAGAAGGCCCTCGTAACCAGATACTTATCGGTGTGGTTGACCCCGCAAATCCGGTAATGAACTCTGTTTGGAATGGTTTATACGCAGTAATACATAGGGCTTGTTCTGTAACCGACGCTGCCGGCAAGGTTACTGATAACCCCGCCTTAGTAAAACGTGCAGTTGGCGAAGCGCTGTTTTTACGTGGGTGGGCTTATTATGAGTTAGCAAGCCAATGGGGAAGTGTGCCGGTATACACTACTGCTGTAACATCTCCTACAGATTATAAACCAAAATCACCCGTTGCAGCGGTGTTTGCACAAGCCGTGAGCGATCTTACCGCTGCTGCAGCTGCATTGCCCGAAAAATCGGCTATTGAACGTGGTCGCGCTACTGCTTCAGCTGCTAACGCAATGTTGGCCCGTGCGTTAATGCAAACCGGTGACTATGCCGGTGCAAAGACTGCTCTGTTAAAAATACCAACATCGGGAGCAGATGGCTATGCACTTACCGACAGGTACCTTGACAATTTTGAAGAGGAAACCGAGTTTAGCAAAGAGTCGATATTTGAAATGGTGTTTGCAGATAAAGGTAACAACGATTTTAACTGGGGAAGCCCAAGTGCAGATGGGCCTTCGGCCAATCAAACCACCGTTCGCAACCAGGAATACAATCCTGTTGCATGGCGTAACCTTATCCCGTCTGACCGG
Organism: uncultured Mucilaginibacter sp.; assembly: GCF_946479965.1. The sequence continues at coordinate 27,840 of NZ_CAMLHX010000001.1, forward strand.
GTTTTAAACGAATATGAAAGTACCGTTACGGGCGCGGCTAAAACCGATCCGAGATACGCTTACTCTATCTATCAAACCGGCGATACTTACAATAATGGTGCAAGCACCTTAGTGGCGGCTGACCAAAATGGTAACAGCTCAACAGTACATGGCGTTACTATTAAAACAGCCTGGCGTAAATTTATGCTTATTTACAAAGAAAGCGCTGCTGCTGCGGGTTTCCATCCAGGTGGCAACAACCAACGCATATTGCGTTATGCCGAAGTGTTATTGAACCTGGCTGAGTGCGAAAATGAATTGAACAATACAGCCAGTGCAGTTTCATACCTAAATATGATAAGGGCAAGAGCAAGTGTTGCAATGCCGCCTTACCCTACAGCACAGTTTCCGGTTGGCTCCAAAGCCGAGGTAACTAAGGCAATTATGCATGAGAAAACCGTTGAAATGGCGGGCGAACAAGTGCGTAACATTGATATTTTACGTTGGAGGCCAAAAGGGTATTTTACTACTGAGCCAATTTCGTACTACACACCGGCTTTTCAGTATTTACCGATGCCGCAATCAGAAATTGATAACAATCCAAAATTGTAGTAAAATAATTAATACTTAAAAATCACTAACTTGGAGACAGGTAAGTAGCTGCTTAAAACAGCTATTTGCCTGTCTTTTTTGCCGATATAATACACCGATTATTCCTTTCTTGAGCCTATGAAACAATTGAGCTTCGTTTTACTTGCTGCCGTTTTATTGGCTGCCGCTTCATGTAACCAACCAAAAGCCACATTATTTGAGCAAATATCGTCTTCTCATTCAAGCATACATTTTAACAACTTAATTACCGAGAATGACTCGATAAATCCTTTGGACAATGCATATGTATACAATGGCGGTGGCGTTGGAGTAGGCGATTTTAATAACGATGGGCTTGTAGATATTTACTTTACGGGCAACATGGTATCAAGCAAGCTCTATTTAAATAAAGGCGATTTTAAGTTTGAAGATGTTACCGATGCCGCAGGAGTTGAGGGTAAGGGACGTTGGGCACGCGGTGCCGCGGTTATAGATATTAACAACGATGGCCTTTTAGACCTGTACGTTTGTAATTCGTTGCTGAAAGATTCATTAAAGCGAACCAACATTTTATACGTAAATACCGGAATTGATAAAGATGGCGTGCCGCATTTTAAAGACCAAGCCGGGGCCTATGGCCTTGATATACACGCCCACTCAACTATGGCAAGCTTTTTTGACTATGATAACGACGGCCGCCTTGACATGTACCTCACCGTTAACGAACCGAATTCGTCATTTTATGCCAATGTTTTCAGGCCAATAGTTAAAAACGGTACCAGCCCCAGCACCGGCCGTTTATACCATAACGATTGGGACTCGGTCTTAAAGTATTCCGTTTTTAGAAATGTTTCAAAACAGGCGGGTATACTAATTGAAGGTTATGGGCACGGTGCCAGCATTGTTGACATAAACCGGGATGGCTGGAAGGATATTTACGTAACCAACGACTTTTTATCGGCAAACATACTTTACATTAACAACCACGATGGTACGTTTACCGATCGCTCAAAAGAGTATTTTAAGCATACATCATTTAATTCCATGGGGCAGGATATTCAGGACATGAATAACGACGGCCTTGCCGACGTTTTTGAACTGGATATGGCCCCTGAAGATAATTATCGCAAAAAGATGATGGGATCGGCAAATAGCTATCAATCATTCCAGTTGCTTGATCACTATGGATATCAGTATCAATACGTACGCAATACATTACAGTTAAACCAAGGTCCGGGCATAGGTCAGAATGATTCAGTTACTCATCCTGTTTTTAGCGAAATAGGTTTTTTAAGCGGGATGTCGCAGACTGATTGGAGCTGGGCACCCGTAGTTACTGATTTTAACAACGACGGTTATCGGGACCTCATCGTTACCAACGGCTATCCGAAGGATGTAACCGATCATGATTTTTTAGTCTTTCGGGACAATCCTTATTCAACAGCATCAAAAAAAACAATTATGGAGCAATTACCACAGGTAAAGCTGCATAATTATGGCTATCAGAATAACGGCGATCTGACTTTTACCAATGTTACTCAAAATTGGGGACTTGACCTGGCTACCTTTTCAAACGGCGCCGTTTACGCCGATCTGAACAATGATGGAGCCCTTGACCTTGTAGTAAATAACATTGACGACGAAGCTTTGATATATAAAAGCACGCTTAATGCGGATAAAGATAAAGGCCATTACCTTGAAGTGAAATTTAACGGCGATAGCAACAACAAAAACGGGATTGGCGCCTGGGTTGATATTTATTACAATCACGGCAAACACCAGGTATATGAAAATACACCGTACCGCGGCTATCTGTCGTCTATGCAAAACCTGGCTCATTTTGGCCTTGGCGACGCAAACCAGCTGGACTCAATAGTAGTGCGCTGGCCAAACAATAAAAAGCAAGTGCTTACCAATTTAAAGGCTGACACCCTATTGCACGTAAATATTAACAACGCGCATAGTACCTATAGCTGGCAAACGCCGGTTAAGAATACCAACGCGCTTTTTACTGAAATAACCACAGCGGCAGGTATTAAATATCAGCACCAGGAAGAGGATTTTATCGATTTTAATATACAAAAGCTATTACCGCATAAATTGTCAGAATATTCACCCGGCCTTGCCGCTGGTGATGTTAATGGCGACGGTATTGACGACATAATTGTAGGTGGAAATTCACAGCATCCGGCGCAGGTATTTTTACAACAAGCCAACGGTAAGTTTACACAACGTGGCCTTTTATCCGGGGCCGCCAATGTTGCAGAGCACGTAAAAGACGAGGGTATATTGTTATTCGACGCCGATGGCGATGGAAGATCTGACGTTTATATTGTTAGCGGCGGATATGAAAATGAAGCCGGGAACACGGCTTACAAGGATCGCTTATATCACAACGACGGAAAAGGCAACTATACACTGATACCTGACGCCTTGCCGGCCAATTTTACCAGTAAACTATGCGTAAGGGCAGTTGATTACAACAAAGACGGAAAGCTGGATCTGTTTGTGTCAGGAAGGGTTGAGCCTTGGGCGTATCCTAAGCCGGTATCAAGCATCTTATTAAGAAACGACAGCCAAAGGGGCCGGATAAAATTTACTGACGTTACCAACGAAGTTGCTCCCGCTTTAAAAAATATTGGTTTGGTTTGCGATGCCTTATTTACCGATTATGATAACGATGGCTGGCCGGATCTGATGTTGGCAGGGGAGTGGATGCCAATAACTTTTTTGAGAAATAATAACGGAAAATTCAGCAATCAAACTGCTGCTTCGGGCGTAGCAGGTAAAACCGGGTGGTGGAATACCATTGTTTCGGGCGATTTTAGACATACCGGCCGCACCGATTATATTGTGGGTAATGTTGGCCTTAACACACTTTATCAGGTAAGCGATAAGTATCCTGCCTACATTACCGCCAAGGATTTTGATAACCGCGGCAGATTAGATGCTTTCCCTTCATTGTACTTACCCGATGTGGACGGAACCAAAAAAGAATATCCGGTATTTGTGCGCGACGACGCTGTTAAACAACTGATCAGTCTGCGTAAAAAATTCACCAATTATAAGTCTTACGCGAACGCTACTTTACAAGATCTGCTCACGCCTGAACAATATAAAGGGGCTATCAGGTTGGCGGCGAACACACAGCAATCATGCTATTTGCGAAATGATGGCAACGGTAAGTTTACGGCTATACCGCTACCAATAGCAGCACAGATATCAACCCTGAATGGAATGACAGTTGACGACTACGACGGTGACGGCAATTTGGATGTGATTATTAACGGTAACGATTATGGCACCGATGTTTCAATTGGCCGATACGACGCCCTTAATGGCTTAATGCTTAAAGGCGACGGTAAGGGTAATTTTAAACAAGTGCCGATAATAAACAGTGGTATATATATACCCGGCAACGGCAAAGCCCTGGTAAAGCTGCGTAGTAAAAGCGGAAAATACTTAATAGCAGCCAGCCAAAATAAAGGGCCGGTAAAACTGTTTGAAATGAGGAAAAATGTTGGAGCTGTTATACCCGGCCTGTTGGATGTTAGTGCCATGGTTCATTATAAAAACGGAACCATAGCCAAATACGAATTTTATTATGGGTCATCGTTTCTTTCACAGTCTGGCAGATTTATAAGCGTGGACAGCAGTGTATCGGGCGTTACAATAAAACGGAGCGACGGCAGTAGCTATGAGGCTTCTATAGCTAAATTATGAAAGTAGTTAAAGCATTGGGTTTAATATTGAGCTATATATGCCTGTTTAACGCTTGCGAACTTAAGCGGGATGATAACACGCAAATGGTTGAACTTTTAAAAAAGCAGGACCGTTTTGAAACTAATGCAGATAATATATATGCGGTTTCGGCGGTTTTGCAGCAGCAGGACTCTATTATTAACAGTGCCGGGCCGGGAACTGACCTGTTTCAAAATTATGTTACAAAAGCCAATGTTTTGCTGCAAATGGGCCGTGAGCAAGAGGCCGTAGATATTTTAGACAGCCTGAACAATTTATTTATAGCTGATTATGCGCAGCGCCAGGCATTATTAAAAAATTTGGCCATAGCTTATATGCGTTTGGGCGAACGTACTAACTGCATCAATAATCACTCGGCAAAAGCTTGCATTTATCCTATAGAAGGTGCGGGAATACATGTCGACAAATACGGTTCGCAAAAGGCTATAGCGTTATACATTCAACTGCTAAAAAATAATGTAAGTGACTATGAATCGCGCTGGTTGCTCAATATTGCCTATATGACGGTAGGCGGCTACCCAAAACAGGTGCCCGCAGAATATTTACTAAAAATAGACAGTACTGTTAGCAATAATCAAACCCGCCCGTTTAAAGATGTGGCGATGCGATTGGGCCTCGCCATAAAAAAAATGGGGGGTGGTAGCATTATAGATGATTTTGATAATGACGGCTATAATGATATCATAACAAGCAGCAGCAACCTCAAAGAACCGATGCATTATTTCCAAAACAATAAAAACGGAACCTTTACCGATGTAGCCGAACAGGCCGGTTTGAAAAACTTTACCGGTGGTTTGAATATAATGCAGACAGATTATAACAACGATGGCTTTAAAGATATTTTTGTTTTGCGTGGGGCATGGAAAGGTAAATTTGGTAAAGAACCTAATTCGCTGTTAAAAAACAATGGCGACGGTACATTTACCGATGTTACCCGGCAATGCGGTCTGTTGTCTTTTCATCCTACCCAAGCCGCTACCTGGGCCGATTTTAATAACGACGGCTGGATCGACATATTTATCGGTAACGAAAGTACCGATGCTGACCTAAACGTAAGCGAATTGTATATCAATAATAAAAACGGCACCTTCATCAATGTGGCCCAAACTGCGGGGGGCGATGTTAAACTCTTCGTAAAAGGGGTTACAAGTGGTGACTACGATAATGACGGGCGTACAGATATTTTTATATCAGGTATGAACGGACGAAACGTTCTTCTAAAAAACGTAACGCCAAACGGAGGAGCGGTTAAATTTACAAATGCAACGCAGCAGGCAGGTTTAGATTCCGAAAACTCAGGAACGTTCGCTACCTGGTTTTGGGATTACGATAATGATGGCTGGGTAGACATAATGTTATGTGGTTATGGCAACAGCTCGCCAATAGCCGCCATAGCAGGAGCCGATGCCTTAAACCAATTTCAGGGTAATGAGGGCAAAAACATCCTGTTTCACAATGAACATAATGGTAAATTTAAAGATGTATCAAAAGAAACAGGTGTTAATAAAGTGAGTTTTGCCATGGGCGCTAATTTTGGCGACATTGATAATGATGGTTTCCTGGATTTTTATTTGGGTACGGGAAATCCGATGTTTTCATCGTTAATACCCGACCGGCTTTTTAAAAATGAACACGGTAAAAAATTTAGCGACATTACCATTCCTGCGAAAGTAGGTGGTTTACAAAAAGGTCACGGTATATCGTTCGCCGACTTAAATAATGACGGCAATAACGATATTTTTATAAACCAGGGCGGCGCTTTTCCCGGCGACGCTTATCATAATGCGTTGTATATCAATCCCGGGCAAAATAACAATCATTGGGTTGATTTTATACTGGAGGGTACTACCAGCAATAAACTGGCCATAGGCGCAAAGCTTAAAGTGTGTTTTACTGATAACGGACAGAAGCGTATCGTTTACCGCGACATTAATTCGGGCGGAAGCTTTGGTTCAAATCCCCTGGCGCAGCATATTGGCATAGGTGCAGCAACCGTTGTTGACAGTATTGTAATTACGTGGCCTGTAACAAAAAAACTGCAGCGCTTTACAAATATACCTGTGGGCACTGTTGTGGAAATTAAAGAAGGCCAAAACAAATGGAGTGCAAATAAGCTACGCTATTTCAACTTTGATATGGTAAAACCGGCCGACATGGGCCATATGAATATGAATTGATGAAAACAGCGATTTAAATAAACCAATTTTATGAAAATACATTTCCGTTACCAATATTGTGCAGCACTGATGTTAGCTTGTGTTATAGCATCGTGCAGCAGTGAAAAAGCAATACCCACAACAACATTAAACAATAGCGAAATACTGCACCAAAATGAGGATAGGCTTACGCAGCTTATTATTTACGATGTATTTACACCGCCTGTTGCCAGCCGCATATATGCTTATGCGTCTTTGGCATCATACGAGGCTATGCGCTATCAGGATAAAAAATACAAATCCATTATTGCAGACTTGAACGGCTTTGATGCTCCGCCTGCTCCCGAGAAAGATAAAACATACAATTTTGCGTTGGCGGCTACTAAAGCTTTTTTTACCGTGGCACGTAAGGTTACTTTTTCTGTAGATTCGTTAAAAGAGTATGAGGATAACCTCTATGCTAACTTTAAAGGCCAAATGGACGATTCAACGTTTTCCTACTCGGTTAAATTTGGCGAGAAGGTAGCGGCCGTAATTTTAAAGAGGGCGGCGGTTGACAATTATCCGCAGACCCGGGCCAAGCCTAAATTTTTGGGTAGCACTGATCCCGGTAAATGGCACCCTACACCACCCGATTACATGGACGGTGTTGAATATTGCTGGGGAACTATGAAAACCTTTGCCTTGGATTCATCGGGCCAGTTTCCTCCCCCGCCACCACCTATATTTAGCACCGACAAAAAAAGCGAATACTTCAAACAAAATTTAGCCGTATACGAGTTAAGTAAACATTTAACTAAAGAGCAGGCCGAGATAGCCCGTTACTGGGACGATAATCCTTTTGTAATGCAGCACTCGGGCCATATGATGTTTGCCAATAAGAAAATTACGCCGGGTGGCCATTGGATAGGCATTACAGCCATAGCCTGTAAACAAACAAAGGCCGACGCCGTAAAAACGGCGCAGGCTTATGCCCTTACTTCAGTTGCTATGTTCGATGCTTTTACAAGCTGCTGGCAGGAAAAATATAAGTCGGGATACATAAGGCCGGTTACAGTAATTGAGGACGAGATCGATGCCGAATGGTTACCTATGCTGCAAACACCCCCTTTTCCCGAATATCCAAGCGGCCACAGTACCATTACACGTTCGGCTGCAGTGATATTGACCCATCTTTTTGGTGATAATTTTGCTTTTCAGGATACCAGCGATCTTCGCTACATAGGAATGCAAAGGCACTTCGATTCCTTTGTGCAAGCCGCAAACGAGGCATCCATTAGCAGGTTTTATGGAGGAATACACTACGTGAACAGCGTAAACGCCGGTGCCGACCAGGGCAAAAAAGTAAGTGATTACATCATAAAAAAATTAAAGCTATAACTCTGATAGGAAAACATCGTATAAGGCAGCAACAGTAGCGGCTATTATGATTTTTATAATAGCGCTTGCTGTTGTATTTATTTAAGGGTAGATTTAGCCACCAATTTTTCCCCCAAATAACTTAATACGTATAATTTGTTTAGTTGATGTGCCCTTTAGCACGATAACGCCTATGAGGAGATTTTTACCGGTACTTTTTTTAGTTATATGTGCCTGCCCCCTGCTTTCGTTAGCGCAGGGCGATCAATACCAATTTTCGCGTCTTAATATTGACAATGGATTGTCCAATAATCGTGTTACCTGTATCTATAAAGATACCAAGGGTTTTATGTGGTTTGGCACCAAATCGGGCTTAAACAGATACGATGGTTATCGTTTTAAGGTATTTAAGCACAACGTAAACGATCCGGCTACTATTGATGATGATTATATAAACAGCATTACAACAGGGCCCAATGATAAATTGTGGATAAAAACACGCGAGGGGTTCAATATTTATGATCCGGTTTCCGATACATTCGATCACCATATAAAAGCTGCTTTAAAATCTTACGAGCTTCCCGATTCGCTTATATCGTGCATAAAAATTGACAAAAAAGGCAATTTCTGGTTCACTCATTTAAGTAAGGGTATTTACATCTATGATACTCACACGGCAAAACTCACTCATCTTTTTGCCGATCCAAAAAATAAAACATCCATTCATACTGGCTATGGCGTTGCCGTTCAGGAAGATGGAAACGGCAATATGTGGGTTATATATGACGACGGCGTTATTGACCGAATAAACGGCAACAGTTTTAAAGTGACGCTACGTAACTATGCTATAAACAAACTCTACCCTCTGCGAAAGATAGATTACCGATTATATGTCGATCAGCAAAATGATGCCTGGGCCTATGCGCCGTTTTGCGGCAATGGGGCATTTTTTGTTGGGAAGAACAATGAATTCAGGCATTTGGGAAAGGGTGTTGGTGACGTCAATTTAAGTTCAGACATTGTATTCGACGTGATACAGGACGATAAAGGATTAATTTGGATTGCCATGGATCACGGCGGCATCAATTTAATTGATAAGAAGCCTTTCAGGATGAGCCAGATGATCACCAATAGGCCTGACGATAACCGTAGCCTTAGTCAGGATTGCGTGGTATCGCTGTTTAGAGACGATGCTAATATTATTTGGCTGGGCACATTTAAACGGGGGGTAAGTTATTACCATCCTGATATTATCAAATTTCCACTATACCGGCATCAGTCATTTGTGTCAAATGGCCTGGGCTTTGATGACATTAACAAATTTGTTGAAGACAAGCAGGGTAATATATGGATTGGAAGCAACGGTGGTGGTTTAATTTATTTTAACCGCAAAACCGGCAAATTTACCACTTATTTACATGACAGTTCTAACCCCAACAGCCTTAGCAACAATGTTATAGCGAGTCTCTATCTTGATCATGAACAAAAGCTGTGGATAGGCACTTATTTCGGCGGATTAGACAGCTTTGACGGCACAACCTTTACCCACTATAAGCATTCAGCAGCCGATAGTAGAACAATTGCCGATAACAGCGTTTGGGAAATAATGGAAGATTCAAAGAACCGCCTGTGGATAGGTACCCTCACAGCAGGCCTGGATCTTTTTGACAGGAAAAGCAACACTTTTTACCATTATCCGGTAGGGGGAAAAAATTCGGTACCCCATCAGTACATATCCGGTTTGGCCGAGGATAAAAAGGGCAACATTTGGGTGGCTACCTATAACGGTGTCGCGGTGTTACAAAATAAAACCAATAAGTTTATTTATTACCGGCACAACGAGGCCGACAAGCAAAGCCTGGCCAACGATAATGTTTCAAATTTATTTATAGACAGCCGCAATTACGTTTGGATGGCCACCAACGAGGGTTTAAGTATGTTTAATCCGCAAACCGGTAAATTCACAAACTTTCAACAGAGCGACGGATTGCCTGATAACGCGGTACTTACGGTAGTTGAAGACAACGCCCACAACTTATGGATGAGTACCCTGAATGGTATTTCAAACCTGATAATTACAAATAAAAAGGACGGCACTGCTAGCTATATCTTTAAGAACTACGACCAAACCGATGGCCTTCAGGGGAAGGAATTTAATGAAGACGCCGCTTTGCACACACGCGATAACGAAATAATATTTGGCGGGGCCAATGGCTTTAACATGTTTAAGCCCGAGGATATTAAATCGGCAAATGAAAAACCTGTTTTGTTGCTCACTGATTTTCAATTGTTCAACAAAAGCTTACTCACCGGCCAAAAAGTGAATGGCCACGTTATCCTGAACACTTCGATAACCGAAACAAAGGAAATTACGCTAACATATAATGAAAATGTGTTTTCAATAGAATTTGCTGCTGTTAATTTTTTTAATCCTGACAAAATAAAGCATGCCTATATGTTGGATGGGTTTGATGACGGATGGATAATTGCCGACAATAAAATACGTAAAGCCAGCTATACCAATCTTGACCCTGGTACCTATACTTTCAGATTAAAGGCTGCCGGAGAAAATGGCGTTTGGGCCGATAAGCAAATAGCGCTTAAAATAACTGTTCTGCCACCCATTTGGCGCACCATATGGGCCTATTTACTGTACTTACTTATTGTATTAGGGGGGTTATTTTATATAAGGAACAGAGGTATAAAAAAATTGAAGGCAAATTTTGCAATACAGCAGGAGCGCCAGGAAGCTAAGCAAATGCACGAGCTTGACCTAATGAAAATTAAGTTCTTCACTAATGTTAGTCATGAGTTCCGAACGCCGCTGTCGCTGATATTGGCGCCGGTTGACAGGCTACTGAAGCAGGGAGGCGATGCCGAGCTTAACAAGCATCTTCAAATGATAAACCGGAACGGCAAACGCTTGCTTAACCTGGTTAACCAGCTACTGGATTTTAGAAAGATGGAAGTGCATGAGTTGAGACTGAATACACGCAAAGCCAACATAGTGAAGTTTATTGAGGAAGCCGTTAATTCATTTTCGGACATTGCGGAAAGCAAACAAATCAAACTTACTATTAGCTCGCAGATACCATCGCTCACTACTGATTTTGACCTTGATAAGGTTGAGCGTATACTGTTCAATTTGTTATCGAACGCGTTTAAATTTACGCACGAAGGCGGAGAAATAACTGTGCGGCTTTCATTTAATGATGCTGCTGGTACTGATATGCTAAAGATTGAGGTTATCGATAATGGTATAGGCATCCCCGCCCAAAAGGTGGATAAGATTTTTGATAGGTTTTTTCAAAACGATATGCCCGGATCAATGGTTAACCAGGGCAGCGGCATAGGCCTGGCTATTACAAAGGAGTTTGTTGCACTGCACAACGGAACAATACACGTTGAAAGCGAAGTTAACAAAGGCAGCTGCTTTATCGTTCTGTTACCAGTTGCCACTGATGCTGTTTTACACAAAACAAAAAACGGTTTTGTTACACACAATGTGTCTCAGCCTCAGGTGGCAGCTGTTGAAAAAAATGGTTCAAAGTCGACAAAAGAACCGCATTCTAAAAAGCCCCTAATATTACTAATAGAGGACAACGAAGATTTTAGATTTTATTTAAAGGACAATCTAAGAGAATACTACCTTATTGAAGAGGCAGTAAATGGTTTGGATGGTTGGCAAAAGGTTTTATCAACGCACCCAAGTTTAATTGTAAGCGACATTAGTATGCCCGAAATGAATGGCATTGATCTGTGCCAGAAAATAAAGAGCGATAGCCGTACGAAACATATTCCTGTAGTCTTGTTAACCGCCTTAACCGGACAGGATGAACAATTGCGGGGGCTTGAAACCGGCGCAAGCGATTATTTAACCAAACCATTCAACTTTGAAATCTTATTGTCTAAAATAAAAAACCTGTTAAATCAACAACTTACTTTAAAGAAGGCCTACCAAAAGCAAATTGACATTGACACAGCAGTTAGCAAAGCCGATACCAATGACGAGAAGTTTATGGTAGATATCGTTAAGGTAATAGAGAAAAAAATGAGTGACCCGAATTTCTCTGTTGAAGAATTGAGTTCAGATATGGCTATGAACAGGGTAACGCTTTATCGAAAAACGCTGTTAATGACCGAACTTACGCCTGTTGAATTTATTAAGCTGATGAGATTAAAAAAGGGCGCGCAACTGTTAGAAAGCAGTCATCTAAACATAGCCGAAATAGCATATAAAGTAGGTTTTAAGAATCCAAAATACTTTGCTAAATCGTTTAAACAGGAGTATGATCAGCTTCCTACAGATTACCGGGTCTCAGCTATCAGGCAAAAACAGGACATCAAACAATAAAATAAGAGCCACCGTGTGTTTTTCAGAGCTATTCGCAACATAGCTGATACTATAAAGCAACATTTGAATAACATTTCGTAACAAAGCGTAGATTATATTAGGACGAAATTAAACCCGAATCCAACGTAACCGACTGTTATAAAATTTACTGAAATGATGATGCGAAATAATATTGTGTGCAAATTTATTTGCATAAGCGTGCTGTTTTTATCTTTCCAATTAAAGGCGCAAACTAAAAGCGATGCGGCGCTTACCAAAAAAATAAACGGCATAGTTAAAATGATGACTCTTGAAGAAAAAATTGAAATGCTGCATGGCAACGCTCTTTTCTCTTCAGGTGGGGTTAAGCGCTTAAATATACCTGAATTAACCTGCGATGACGGGCCGCTCGGCGTGCGCGATGAAGTATTGAGATTTGACTGGAAGTCGGCTAATTTAACTACAGATTCTGCCACGTTTATGCCCAATGGATCAGCCCTGGCCGCCACCTGGAACCCGCGCTTAGCTAATTTATATGGCACTGTGCTGGGTGAGGAAGCCAACGCCCGAAAAAAAATAGTGATGCTGGCACCCGCGTTTAATATTTGCAGAATGCCGCTTTGCGGGCGCACTTATGAATATTATTCTGAAGATCCATTTTTAAATGCGCAATTAGCGGTTCAGGCAGTTAGAGGTATACAAAGCCAGCACGTGGCTGCTTGCATAAAGCATTTTGCCGCCAATAACCAAGAGGTAAATCGCAACACGGTAAATACACTTGTTGACGAAAGGGCCCTCAACGAAATTTATTTCCCGGCTTTTAAAGCATCAGTACAACAAGGCAACGCCTATACAATTATGTCGGCCTACAATAAAATAAATGGCTACTGGTGTTCTGAAAATGATTTTCTGCTTAACAAAACGCTTAAGAACGACTGGGGTTTTAAAGGTGCAGTTATATCAGACTGGGGGGGCGTACACAGTACCGTTGATGCTGCAAACGCAGGTCTTGACATTGAAATGGGAAGCAGCGGGCCCTTTAACAAATGGTTTTTTGCCGATCCTTTGCTGGCAGCAGTTAAAGCCGGCAAGGTGTCTGAGCGGCTGATCAACGATAAGGTGCATCGTATCCTTTGGGTAATGTTTCATACATCCATGAGTGCCGGCAAACCGGCCGGTTCAATAAGCACACCCGAGCACAGCAAGGCAGCTTACCGCATAGCATCAGAGTCAATTGTACTTTTAAAAAACGATAACAATTTGCTGCCGCTTAAAACGGCTTCCATTAAAAGCATTGCTGTAATAGGCGATAATGCCACACATAAATTTGCACAGGAAGGCTTCGGCGCCGGTGTAAAGGCTAAATATGAAATTACTGCGTTAGCTGGCTTAAAGAATAGACTTCCTAAGTCGATTGCGTTAAAATTTGCGCAAGGATACAAGGCAAATTATTTGGCGAGCAACACACCTGCGCAAAACACTCAATCAGACGTGCCTGACGACAATTTAATTAACGAGGCTGTTGCTTTAGCAAAATCTACTGATATGGCCATACTTTTTGTTGGAAGCAACCGCGAGTTTGAAAGCGAGGGAACCGACCGTAAAGACCTGCAATTGCCCTTTGGCGAGCAACATCTGATCGATGCAGTTACCGCTGCTAATCCTAATACGATTGTAGTGGTGATTGGGGGAGCGCCGTATGATCTGGGTAAGATAAAAAAGAACAACCATACCATCGTATGGTCGTGGTTTAACGGGTCAGAAGGAGGGAACGCCCTTGCTGATGTGCTCACCGGCGCGGTAAACCCTTCAGGCAAACTGCCATTCACTTTCCCTGAGTTTTTAAAAGATTCACCTGCATTTGCTTTAAATACTTATCCCGGCGAAAACTTAACTGCAGAATATAAGGAAGGCATATTGGTAGGTTATCGTTGGTTCGATACAAAAAAGATAACACCGCTTTATTGCTTTGGCTACGGTTTGTCATATACCCAATTCAACCTTGCGGGCATGCATACGGATAAGAAGATGTACAAGCCCAACGATGTTATCAAAGTTACTGTCAGATTGAAAAATACAGGCAAGCGCCCGGGTAAGGAAACCGTACAGTTGTACATAAATAAAACAGATGCAAAGGTAATGATGCCCGAAAAACAGTTAAAAGCGTTTGCTAAAGTTAATGTGTTGCCGGGCCAAACCACTAGTGTTACCGTAAATGTGCCGGTGAAGGATCTGGCTTATTACAGCGTAGAAAGTAAAAAATGGATAGTAGAGCCCGGCCAATATAAAATTTTAGCAGGCTCCTCATCCCGCGACATACAGCAAACCGCGGCGGTAGTAATTAATAAATAAACCATGTACTGATCATTCAACAGCCGTGGCTAACGCTGTTGTGGTTGTATGCTAGCCAACCGTTTCGCAGGTTTTATCTTGCTGGCCGTAGGTTTCGCTGCCATCATTTTAAAGCATTGATTTCATCGCTCCTGAAACTGGGCTCGAACCAACTACTTGTAATTAACAAAAAAGGTAATTGATCGTTTGTTTTCGCTTTAAAAGCTCACATTATTGCTGAGTAAATAAATAGCTGGAATAGTTGATTGTAGCCTGACTTATTAGCTTGCCTATAGATATATTAACTACTATTTTCTTTTTTCCCGACTCCATAGTATATGTCTCCGAATAAGAATCATTATTTTCAACAATGTTGGGCTTGGGTAAATAACCAAGATCTTTTAAAGCACTTTCAACTGCAGCTTTTATAGGTGCCTTCCCTTGAGCTTGCGCTTCAACGCCAAAAAACCTGAATAGATAGCGTATGCAAAACGCCGATCTTAATTCGCCAGTTTTCTCGAAATTCAAATAGTAGCCACCAAAATCGATCCTGGTAACACCATCTAAACCAACATGGCAACTATCTTTATTAAAACTTTTTCTGGCAAAAGCAGCAGCAAATGCCGGACGTTCTCTTTTTAGGTCTTCAAGAGTTGAACCAACCTTCCATTCGCCGAATTTTTTTTCAAACAGAACAAAAGCAGTTTCAACTGCCCCCTTTTCTACAACCACTTTTTCTCTTGCGTCTTCCAGTTCGTTTTTTAAGGCAAGCTTGATCTTTGCAACCTCGAGTACTTTATCTTCATTAAAACTTTTATAATCTGGTAATTTTTCAAATTGGTTAATCAGTGCTAAAAGGCTATCTGTACTTACCTGGTTGTTTTTAACCAACTCTTGCTCAATCTGTATTTGTAAATAGATTAGTTTGCTATTAGTCCCACCAAGGCTTTTTTTCGCACTCTCAATATATCTGAGCGCGCTTTTTTGATCACCCTTACTATAACTTTCCTCCGCAAGCAAGTAACCTGCTTTGGCTTCCGTTTCGTTGGTTTGCGCTATTGCTTTTAAGCAAAATAGAAGGGATAAGGAAAGTAAAAATATTCGCATGATTGGTTACCTATTGTTAATCAGGTTGGTAAATGTATAAAATAAAAAAACCCCACTCGCCAGAGTGGGGTTTTTTATTCATTTAAGGCTCCTGAAGCTGGGCTCGAACCAGCGACCCTCTGATTAACAGTCAGATGCTCTAACCAGCTGAGCTATTCAGGAGTGTTTTCTGGTTTGGAGTGTGCAAAAGTAAGATTTAGGATGTAATTTCACAACGAAATATTATATTTTTTTGTGTTTGTGCATATAAGTTTTAAAACCATCTCATTTACAAGCAGATTGAATTACAAAAAGCGGCCCGTTGTGAAGCATTCATTAGGTATTCCTGACCATTCGCCTAAATACTAAATAAAAAACCCTTGGTTTATTTGCACTAAATATGATACTTTAGCAGCCCTTACCTAAGGACCGGTTATATAACATGCGAAGCAATTTTAAAAAGAACAATGTTTTCAGGATTGCTTTTTTTGCCTTTATTTTTTTTCTTTTCAGTACAAGCTGTTTTTCTCAAAGTCTTGGCGATCCTATCGTTAACATAACCTTTGGCTCGGGCACCAACAGGTTTGCAGGGTCGCTGCCTGCCGACTCGGGATCAACCACTTATGCTTACTATAATGGTGGAGGTCAGGGATTCCCAAACGACGGGCAATATACCATCGTAAATACCTCCGCTGGCATGTTAAGCAATCTATGGGTGGTTACAACCGACAATACCAAAAACCCGGGAGGATATTTCATGTTGGTAAATGCGGCTAATACTCCGGGGCTTTTCTATACCCGAAAGGTGGATGCCTTGTGTGCAGGTACAAAATATCAATTTGGGGCCTTTGTTAAAAATATGTTCAATAATGGCGGGGGTAACCCGCCTAATGTTACTTTCCAGATTGAGACAGAAGCGGGGCAGATACTACAATCATATAGTACCGGAAATATTGCTGCAAATGACACATGGAACCAGTATAATATGGAATTTGTTACGCCTGCAAATACCGGTACCATTGTTTTAAAGATGATCAACAACGGGCCTGGTGGTTATGGTAACGACCTTGCAATAGACGACATTACTTTCAGACCCTATGGCGACCCTGTACAAGTGGTGTTTGATCAATCAACAGTAACCCGGATTTGCGCGGGGGCACCGCAAACCGTTAAGATAAAAACTACTACTACTCCCGCAACGGGTTACAGTCAGAAAATTCAGCAAAAAGTAAACGGAGTTTGGACTAACATGGTCGCCACAATTAACGGAACAGATTATAGTTTTACCTCGCCATCGGTAGCTGGTATTTATAATTACAGGGTTGTATCCGGACAAACGGCTAATATCGATAACACGCAATGCGTAGTGGCTTCTAACGAGTTGGTATTGACCATTCTGCCGCAACCGGTAGCAGCTATCAGCGCACCTGCCAATGTATGCCAGAGCAATCCCGTTGCTTTTCAGGATAATTCAACACCTAACGGAGCCGCTATCTCGTCGTGGTTTTGGGATTTTGGCGATGGGCAAAGTTCTACGCTGCAAAACCCTTCGCATATTTACAACGTACCTGGTGATTACACCGTAAGCCTGACGGTGTCTAATGGCAATGGCTGCATTGGTGTACCAGCTACAAAATTAGTGCATATCAATGCTTTGCCTGTGGCAGCCTTTACCGTTTCAGCCCTTAAGTGCGCAGGCAAGCCGCTTGTTCTAACCGATGCATCAATTATACCACCGGGTATTGCTGTTGCTTCGCGCGTTTGGGCGTTAGATGGAATAATTGTGAACCGGCCTGATGACCAGCCTTTTGAGTACACCTTTGCGGAGGCCCGTAAATATGTCATTGAACTTACTATCACGCTATCAACGGGCTGCCCGTCAATAATAGTTCAAGAGATAACGGTAAACCCCTTACCGGTGATAGATTTTGATACACCACCCACCTGCATCAGCGATAACACGGTATTTACCAACCATACAACTATTGCCGATAACAGCGCGCTTACTTACCTGTGGAACTTTGGCGATAATACGCCAAACTCAACGGCGCAAAGTCCGACTCACAAATATCAAAGCACCGGTAATTACAACGTCACGTTAACAGCAACTACGGCTTCTGGTTGCAGCGAGACACTAATCAAACCTTTTACCGTAAATGGCGCAACTCCCGTTGCAGATTTTGTGGTATTAAACAAAAATAGCCTGTGCAGTAACGCCGAAGTGATCATTCAAAATAAGTCAAGGGTGGTTGAGTTCGGCAAGGTAACTCGGATAGAACTTTATTATGATTATGGTAATGATCAATCGCTGGTAGAAATTGACGATAACCCAACGGATGGCGAACTGTACCGGCATACCTATCCGGAAATTCATTCTGGGACAAAGGCGTACACTGTGCGGATGCTGGCCTATTCGGGTGGTGTATGCGTATCGCAGCAAAAGACGGAAGTTATCAATTTGCTGGCCACGCCATTAGTTGCATTTACGCAGCCGGCAGCAATTTGTGCAAACAACGGCCCTGTTCAGTTAGACGGACACGATGAAAGCAACAGTGGTATCGCCGGTACGGGCGCATATACCGGAACAGGTGTTAACCAGGCGGGGCTTTTTGACCCGGCAGTATCCGGGCCGGGTAAATTTGTTATTCAATATACTTACACTTTTAGTACGGGTTGCTCAAACACCCTAAGTCGGGAAATAACTGTTGCCCCTGTGCCAACCGTAGACGTACCTGCTAGTGTAACAGTATTAGAAGGCGGAAGGCGTACTATAACAGCAACGGCCACCGGCAACGGGCTTAAATACCAGTGGTCGCCGGCTACCGGGCTAAGTGATGCTACCATAGCCAGCCCTACGGTTACGGGAATAGTTGACATTACTTACCGGGTTACCGTTACCAACGATAAGGGCTGCCAGCAATTTGCCGATGTTATGGTTACCGTGCTTAAAACACCCGAAATGCCTAATGCCTTTACACCGAACGGCGACGGTATTAATGATACCTGGGAAATAAGATACCTTGATTCTTACCCCGGCTGCACGGTAAATGTCTTTAACCGTAACGGGCAAAAGGTTTTTTCTTCAATAGGCTACCCTATTCCATGGGATGGGCGTACCAATAACAGCAACCTGTCCGCAGGCGTTTATTATTATATTATTGATCCGAAAAATGGCAGAAAAGCCATGTCAGGTTATATAACCATTATTAAGTAGCATGACCAGATTGCGTATCTAAAAGGCTGTCAACTTAGCATTACCGCTTTTGCCTTAATTTACCCATATTTGCAGCGAAAAAATAATACTACAGCATGAGCTTATTAGTGATCGGTACTGTTGCGTTTGACGCCCTTGAGACTCCATTTGGTAAAACTGATAAAATTGTGGGCGGCGCGGCTACTTATGCGGGTTTAGCCGCTTCCTATTTTTATGATAAGGTTAAAATTGTTGCCGTTGTAGGTGATGATTTCCCCGATAAAAACATTAAGGAGTTTAACGCGCATGGTATTGACACCGAAGGCTTGCAGATAAAAAAAGGCGAGAAGTCCTTTTTTTGGAGCGGTAAGTATCACAACGATATGAATACCCGCGACACGCTGATCACCGAACTTAACGTGCTTGCCGACTTTGATCCCATCATTCCGGATAACTACCAGGATTGTGAATACCTGATGCTGGGCAACCTTACCCCCCAGGTGCAGCAAACTGTTATAAAGCGTTTAAAAAATCGCCCTAAACTGATTGTGATGGACACCATGAACTTTTGGATGGACATTGCCATGGACGACCTGCTGGAAACCATTAAAATGATTGATGTGCTTACTATTAATGATGCAGAGGCCCGCCAACTATCAGGCGAGTACTCATTAGTGAAAGCTGCACGTAAAATATTAACCATGGGGCCAAAATACCTTATCATTAAAAAAGGAGAGCATGGCGCTTTGCTGTTTGGCGAGGATAAGATATTCGCAGCACCTGCATTGCCTTTGGCTGATGTATTTGACCCCACAGGCGCCGGTGATACATTTGCAGGCGGCTTTATTGGCTATATGGCTAAAGTGGGTACTATTAACTTCAATAACATGAAGAATGCTATCATCTTTGGCTCGGCGCTGGCTTCGTTCTGTGTAGAGAAATTTGGTACAGAGCGTATAATTGATCTGTCGCAAGTTGAAATAGCAGCGCGCGTGCAAGAGTTTGTTAGCTTGTCGGCATTTCAAATTGATTTATAGGCTATAAGAGCCTACTTCAATTTCCCTATCACATCCAGATTCTGAAAAACCCAGTCATCATGCGGTGCATCGGCCAACTCGGGGGTTAGGTCCTGTCCCGCCCAGTGCTCGTAGTGCTTGCCGTTCTTCCACAGGCGGCTGCGGGTTACATCGTATATCACACCTTTATAGGCTATCCATACTTCGGGCTTATCCTGTCCGTTGCGTAAGGCTAATTGTGAGCGGGTGTATTCGGGCAGATCGTTCATTTTTCTAAGGTAATAATTACCTGTAAATAAAAAACCCTCTTTTCCGTTGATGGGATAAGAGGGTTTTTACGTAAAGCAAATGCCTGGTGTTTATCTTCCCCCTATTTCAAATACAGCGTTTATTCTGAATGTTAATTTGATCTTTTGCACATCAATGTCCGATTCAGGTACCGCCGCGTCTGCAGCCATAGCAACGTTTGCCGAGTAGGTTTTAAAGCGGGGTTGTGGGTAATCATTGCCCATTTCCACTTCAGATATTTGAATAACACTGCCCAGTTTCTCATTTAGGGCAACCACAAGCGCGTTTGCTTTTTCGCGTGCCGCTAGCAGCGCCTGCACCTGCAGCTCTTTTTTCAACTCGGTCATTTTAGAGTAGTCGTAGCTGGCTATGTTGGTAGATTGAATTCCTTTCGCGTCAACCTTGCTCAGCACCTGGTTAAACTTGTTCAAGTCGCGAAAGCGGATACCATACTGTTTAGAAGCTAAAAAGTCAGTTGTTTTCTTTTTAGGGTCGATGTAGTTATAGGATGACAGGTTGTTGATAGTAAAATCCTCTTTAGCTATGCCTGCCGCCTGTACCGCTTTCTCTAACTGCTGCTCCAGCTGACTTATGGTTATTTTGGTCTTCCCATCAAAGTATTCTTTTAATGATATAGACACGTTGATGATATCAGGAGTAACTTGTTTTTCTACCGTTCCGCTCACTTCAATCTTCCGGCGCAGGTCAACACCTTGCGCAAATCCTGATACCACACTTATCGAAATCAGGGCTATTATTATGCTTAACTTTTTCATATTTGTTTGTTTTTATTGATAGGATGTAAAGTAAGGGCTATTTCCATAAGCCCCAACAAAATTTTATGGTATTTGTTGGACAAGCCCCGCCGCTATTTATCTTTGATGCATGATGGAAACCATTAGCTGGGCAGATTTTGAACGGGTAGAACTACATGTAGGCACCGTATTGCAGGTATTGGATTTCCCCGAAGCGCGCAAGCCGGCTTACAAGTTACAGGTTGATTTCGGCGAGTTTGGCATTAAATGGTCCAGCGCGCAGATAACTAAGCACTATAGTAAAGAGGAGCTGCCGGGCAGGCAGATAGTAGGGGTGATCAACTTCCCTAAAAAGCAGATAGGCAAATTTATGTCGGAGTTTTTGGTTACGGGTTTTGCTGATGCGAACGGTGATATTGTATTGACAGCTGTTGATAAACCGGTGCCTAACGGGAGTAAATTGGTATAATTACACAACATAACGATGGGTTTCAAACCCATCGTTATGTTGTGTAGGTGTTTCACTAAAATATATGAAACAGATGAAACGAGTGAAACGCCATTTGTAGTTAATCTATTGATTAATAGAAACTTACTGTTTTGATGTGAAACAAAATGAAACTACTTTTAAGTCAGTAAGATTAGCTGTAAAAAGCGTGTAATATGTTGTTTTACAGTTTATTACGAAATAGACAAATTTGCGCGCCGTGTGAAACGGGGATTTCGGTTAAACCCATTGCTAAATAATAATATGTCGTTAAGAGACTGGATCATCGGACCGCAAGTTATTGGAGCATTTTTTTTGCTTATTGGCATTATAACCTATTGCTTCCCTGCAAAAAATATTAACACCTGGTATGGTTTTAAAACGCCATCATCCCGAAATAACCAACAAACCTGGGATGTTGCTAATCGTTTCGCGGCGGTTTACTGTATAAAAGCGGGTGCCATTCTTTTGATAGGGGGAATATTGATCAGCCTTTTGATCCATAACTTACTTATGCCCGCAAAAACCAGGCAAATGCTGCATACCATTTTATTGTTAGGCGGCGGCGTTTTTATGGGTCCCTCGCTGATTGTCGCCACAGAAAAACACATTGATAAAACCTTTAAAGAATAGCATGAGATACGTGAGTTTTGGTGATGAGCCTGCCGTAAAGCCGGATGATTTTTTTATGAACGAGGCGCTTAAAGAGGCCAGGATAGCGTTAGCCGAGGACGAGATCCCTATTGGCGCGGTGGTGGTTTGCAAAGGACAGATCATCGGTCGCGGCCATAACCTTACTGAGCGACTCACTGACGTATCTGCACATGCCGAAATGCAGGCGCTTACCGCGGCGGCTAACTTTATGGGAGGCAAGTATCTAAAAGAATGCACGCTGTACGTAACCTTAGAGCCCTGTGTAATGTGCGCAGGCGCGTCGTACTGGTTCCAGGTGGGCAGGATAGTTTTCGGTGCTTACGATCCACGTATGGGCTTCGGAAGGCTTAACCAAACCATCACTCATCCAAAAACCGTAATAGAAGGCGGCATCCGCGAAAATGAATGCGCGGAGCTGGTGAGAAATTTTTTTAAGAGCAAGAGATAATTCGTTTTCTTTTAAAATATCAACTTTACCATTTGAGCAACCGATATACCTATAATGGTTATCAAAACAATGTATCTGAAAGCTGTTTCTGATGTCCGCTTTAAAATGAGTTTCCCGGTGTAGCTTCCCGCAATGCTGATGCCTATTAAAAAGGGGATCAATATTAAATACGCCGCTTTGAAATAACCATTGCTTACATATACCACCGCCCGGCTGCTATCAACCCCCAGATCAATAAGTGCGGAAGTAGCTATAAAAACAGCTTTTGGTAACTGAAATGCCGCCAATGTTATGCCACGGACAGCGCCGCCTGTTCCGGTTAGTCCCGCCAGGAAACCAGATGAGGCGCCCCCAACATATAAATTAACGTTGGTTTGTTTTACCGTTTTATTAAAGTTGAAGAGTAAATAGCAGGATAACAGCAGCAAGCCGATGTTCATTAGAAGGGTTAGTAGTTCCGTAGGTAAAAATGTAGTTAGCCATGCACCTATCAAAACAAATGCAACTGCAGGTATACCCAGTTTTAAAGCGATCTGTTTATCGATGCCCTCTCTGAAAAGCGTTATTTTGGATAGGTTACTGAAAATGTGGAAGACAGCAGTGATGCCCAGCACCGTTTTAAAATCAAAAAATAGCGAAGCAATTGGCACAAACAATATAGATGAACCGAAACCAGACACGGTGCCTATAACTTCGGAGACAAAGGCTAACCCTACAAATAGGTAGTATTTTTCCATGGTTTATTGAACAATAAAGATAACATGGCTGTACGCATAGCAAAGTGATGACCATCATTTATTACGGCGAGACTAGTCAGATTACGCTTGAGATATGTTAATTAAATCTTACAATCTTATAATCATGTAAATCATAGTTCAGACAATTAGCAAAAAATATATATTTGCCCCTATTATGAGTAACAATACCGACGAGATTTTTAAAAACGTTATAGCACACGCCAAAGAGTATGGCTTTGTTTTCCCGAGCAGTGAGATTTATGATGGCCTTAGCGCTGTTTATGATTACGGGCAAAACGGCGCCGAACTGAAAAATAACATCAAAGCTTACTGGTGGAAAGCCATGGTGCAGCTGAATGATAACATAGTTGGTATTGACTCGGCCATATTTATGCACCCCAAAATATGGAAGGCCAGCGGGCACGTTGATGGTTTCAGCGATCCGATGATTGATAACAAGGATTCAAAAAAACGTTACCGTGCTGATCAGTTGCTGGAGGATAAGATTGCCGCTTATGACGCTGAAGGCAAAACTGACGCTGCCGAAGAGCTGCAAAAGGAAATGGACGAGGCGCTTAGAGCCGAAAACCTGCCCCGCCTGCGCGAACTGATTATAGCACATGATATTAAATGCCCGCTAAGCAAAACAAGCAACTGGACTGAAGTGCGCCAGTTTAACCTGATGTTTAGCACCCAGATGGGAGCTGTGGCTGACGATGCTGATGTTGTTTACCTTCGCCCCGAAACGGCGCAGGGTATTTTTGTAAATTATTTAAACGTGCAGAAGTCCGGCAGGATGAAAATTCCTTTCGGTATTGCGCAAATAGGCAAGGCTTTCCGTAACGAGGTGATCGCCCGTCAGTTCATTATCCGCATGCGCGAATTTGAGCAAATGGAAATGCAGTTTTTTGTGCGTCCCGGCACGCAAAAAGAATGGTTTGATAAATGGAAAGAAACCCGTTTACAATGGCACTTGGCTTTAGGTACTGACGCTGCTAAATACCGTTACCACGAACATACCAAGCTGGCACACTACGCTGATGCCGCTTATGATATAGAATTTAATTTTCCGTTTGGCTTTAAAGAAGTGGAAGGGATACATAGCCGTACCGATTTTGACTTGAGTCAGCACCAAAAGTTCTCGGGAAAAAAAATGCAGTATTTTGATCCGGAATTGGACGAAAGCGGTAAGCCATACGGCAATTACGTGCCTTACGTGATAGAAACTTCTATCGGTTTGGACCGCATGTTCCTGTTAACCATGATCAACGCTTATGAGGAAGAGGACTTAAGCACCGAAGAAAAACAAGATAGCCGTACTGTATTGCGCCTGCACCCTTGTTTAGCGCCGGTTAAGGCAGCCATTTTCCCGTTGACTAAAAAAGATGGCTTGCCGGAAAAAGCCCGTGAGATAATGGATAAGCTAAAGCTTGATTTTAACCTGCAATACGAGGAGAAGGATGCTATAGGCAAACGCTATCGTCGTCAGGATGCGATAGGTACACCTTTTTGTATTACAGTGGATCATCAAACTTTAGAAGATAACACCGTAACCATCCGTCACCGCGATACCATGGCGCAGGAGCGTGTTCCTGCTGATCAATTAGAAAAGATCATTGGCGATTTGGTGAGCTGGAAGAATTTGTTGGGGTAATACCTTAAAAATGGTTATAAGGGATGGGCGGCAAAATCGCTAATCCTTTATAACCACATTCTCTTTATACATCTCCTCAAAAGATTTATTCTTTTGTTTTTGATATCTACCGGTAAAAAAATCATCTACCGGCTTTAACAGTTGCATACATAGTTCCTTGTCCTCGTCGCTAAGTGTATGCACCATCATGTGCGCAACTTTCAATACGCGTTCCTTGGCCTTTAGTAAAGTATTCTGGCCTTTTGGCGTTAATTTTAAACGCTTTACCCGTTTATCATCCTCGTCATCATATTCATCAACCAGGCCACGCTTTTTCATCCGGTTAAGCATATTGGTGCCGCTTGAAAGCTCCATTATATTATTAAAGATAGCCTCAGATTTGATGGGTTTTTTTTGATTAAAGATAGTTACCAGTATCCCGAATTCTTCCATTTGATCCAGACCGGTGCCCTCTAAAGCCTTGTTGGAGTAAGCTATATGGAATTTGCCAATACGCCTTATTAATATAACAAGCTGCCCGTTTATACCAGGCCTCAGTTCGCCCTCGGGCATAGGCGGCAGATTGGTTTTTGTGGTAGCCAGCCTGTGGCGGCAAAAATCATCAATAGTCGCCGCAGGATATTGCTGCTCATATTCTCCCCAAAGTTTCACCAGTTCAACCGTTTTGTTCATGTTATTACTTCCATTTGGTAGCAAATTTACAAAAAAACTACAATTTGGTTGAGTAAATTTAAAACCATTTGGTTTAATATTGCATTAAAACAATACCAAATGGTTTAATAATTCATCAAACTCCTCACAACATGAACTCACTATTCCCAACATTTCTAACCCTGCATTTAACGGCGCTTACCGTTATGGCAGGCACAACCCTGGTTGATTTTATGGCTTATCGCTCACTCTGGAAAACTGTCACCCACGAAAAAGAACTTTCCACAGGCCTGCTACAGCTAATGGCTAAGTTGCCCCGCATAATAGGTATTGGCGCTGCTGTACTTATTTCAACGGGTATGGGCATGATGATACTTACCCACGGTGTTTTTGGCGAGCAACTATGGTTCCGCATAAAATTTGGCCTTGTGGTATTGCTGATACTGAACGGTCTGTTGGTGGGCCGCAGGTTAGGGCTGAAGTTAAGAAGGCTGTTGGCTGATAATGGTCCGGTTTTAACCGACCAGGTTAATGTTATACGAGGCGGCCTTACCCGCTTTCACCTGCTGCAGCTGAGCATTTTTTTCATCATTATTTTTTTAAGTGCCTTTAAATTTAATTAACAAATGCAAATATCAACAGAAAAGGGACCGTACAAAATATTGGTAATAGGCGCTAATGGCGGCATTGGCAAACATTGTGTTACGCAGGCCCTACAAATGGGCCATAATGTAACCGCGCTGGTCCGTGATCCCGCCAATTTAACCTTCGCTCACCCTAAATTAAGTGTAGTAAAAGGCGATATAATGATGCCGGGTAGTTATGAAAAATATTTTAACGAACAGGATTTAGTTATATCTGCATTGGGCGTAAAGGGCGGGCTGTTGGGCGATAAACCCACTACGCTATACTCGCAGGGCGCGGCTAATATTTTACAAGCCATGCAGAAGTATAATGTAAAGCGCGCCTTTTTCATTTCGGCATCGGCTGTAGAGATCAGTCCGGTTTTACCGTTTTATGTGCGCTTTGCGGCTAAATATATCATCCAAAAGCTACTGAAGCATATGTATGCCGATCTGCTTTTGATGGAGCAGGCCGTAAAAGCCAGCGCGGCGAATTACACTATAATTCGCCCGCCGCAACTGACTGATAAGCCGGTAGCCGGTAATTACCGCATCGCCATTAATCATTTTCTGAAGAATGGGTTAAAAATATCGCGTGCCGATGTTGCACATTTTATGCTGAACCATATTGCTGATACAGCCACTTATAAGGCTACCGTTGAAGTAGCCTATTAAAATATTAAACATGAAACAAATACTTATTGATAAAATAACGGTCCCTAAAGCAGCAGTGGCTGAGTTTATAGACCGGATGAACATTAACCGTGCCCTTATTAAAACATTGCCCGGGTTTATTGAGGACACGGTTTACCAAAGTAACGGAGACGACGACATCCTGACGTTTATAACCGTTGCCCTTTGGGAAACCGAAGAGGCCATACTGAATGCAAAAAACGCGGTGCAAGCCGAATACAAGCGCGAAGGTTTTGATATGCCGGCTATGTTGAAGCGAACTGGTATTAATATAGATAGGGGTATTTACCACCAATTACATGAAGCAGGTTGAAATATTTAAAACAGGGGTTTGCAAAGCCAACGAGGCTGAAGCTGTCATCAATGTTTTATTAAAATGTTTTCCGCACTACCAGATCAATTTTGATCTGGATGATTGCGATAACATATTACGAGTAGAAAGCCGGCAATACGCTATCGATGAAAAGCAGGTAAGGCAAGCAATGGCAGAACTGGGTTATGAATGCTTTTGGCTGTAAATTACCTCCCCAGCACATTTATTGCCAACACCTGGCTTTTTATAACATCCAGGTCAACGGCTGCCTCGCTACCCGGAAAGCCGTTAATATCGGCATAGGTAATCTGTCTCAGATACTCTTTTAAATAGATCCTGGCGAGCGGCAGGTAGCTCCAGTGCCATTTTTCTTCCTGGTAACCCATGGTTCTGCCCGCGTTAAAAGGTTCAAAAAAGCCAAATTTCGCTGCGTTTTTCGTCATCCAGTCGTACACTTTCTTTCCGGCAGCTGTGTTATAATAAGCCGGTTTCAAATTTACCAGGTCCATATCAGTTCCCCAATGGTGCCTTGATGTGCCGGGCATTGACCACCAGCGCAGCAGTTTTGACGCTTTTGTTTTTTTATCATTGATGCCTGCAAACTCTGAGGCATGCCATTTCAGGCTCCATTTATAATGCTGATCATTGAACGACCGCGTGCCCGAAATAATATTCAATTGAATGCCCTCCTTTAAAGCCGCGGCATACATTTTTTGGTAAGCGCTGTAAGTTTCCTTTTTAAGGTATACACTGTTGTCGCTGTACTTTTGGTGTACTTTAACAAAGGAAGTATCGCGGGTATAATTTACCCGCCCGGTTAAAAAGGCTTTGGTAATACCATTCGTTTGCGCATGGACTTGTAGCGCAAGCACCGCAAAAAACGTAATGGCGCTTAATAAGGTTCGGGCAGGCATCTGCATAAACAATTGTGTTAGGTAAGGCGAAAAATTGTGTTAGCTAAATATAAAAACTATTATTTAAACTAACAAGATAGTTGGTTAAAATATTTTTATTTAACTGAATTAGATTTGCTTAACTGAATAGTCCGCGCCTTAAAGCTGATTGAGAAGAGGAAAGTGACAGGGTTAGGCTAGTTTTTACAACGCTAACAAACAAAACGCAACTAATTATTAGTTGCGTTTTGTTATATTTTTTATAAAAGTATTTAAGTAAGCTTAACTTAGAGCGCCACCATCCATCTTGATTTTCCCGCGGTTTTCATGACATAAACCATGCGGGCATCCTGATTTTTCATTATGTTATTGTAGTATTTCTTGTAAAAAGGCTTAGTCAATAATTCTACTTTATACTTAAAACCCTCCCTGCGCCTCTGCGAATTAACTGCACGGTTAACTTTCCCCCAATCAAAGTCTTCCGGTTTGTATCTTGCCAATTCGTTGTAAGGGGTTGGCTTGGTATCAAGAAAAACAAGATAGTCGTTTGAAGACCCCCAGCGGGCTAACTGTTGCGCGGTTACAATATTTTTAGGCATTGGCTTGGGTGCGGGTACAAATCGGAGGTATTGACCAAATTGCTGGATACTGTCCATCTGCGCGAAAAGTTGGTTTAAAAGCGCTTTGTCTGTTGCACTAATATTGTTTAGCTCCCGTTTCGCCTTATCATTGATTTTTTCCATCTTTTCCTGAGTCTCGTGCGACCATTTTTCGCCTGATACAAAAACCGGCATATCGCTGGGTGCAGCACCGGTTAAGTTGTATTTTTTAAGCAGAGCGCCATATTCGTCTAACACCCGTTTGGGTGCGGGGGTGGCAGAGCGTTTAATTATGTATGAATCTGTTACAATGGGTCTACTGGCAGGGGGATTTAGTACTACATCTGTAACTTTTACATTTTGCTGTTTGTTAATTCTATCACACGATAGCAGCAACGTAACTGCCACTGCGGGCAATACCAATAGCTTTTTAAACAGCGCTGTTTTAGCTGATGTTGTTTTGGTCATCATAATTAGTCGTTTTTTGATGGTTAGGTAATTGAAAGGACTGGTTAGGTTTAGGTTATTATTTTGTGCGACCTTTACTAAAAGCAAATGCTGGTATTCAGGCATATCATCATAGGTTTTTACCACCGCTTCGTCAGCTAAAAACTCGTGGTTAAGCTGGATAGCCCTGCGATAAAATGGTATTAGCGGATTGAACCAGCATACTATCTGCAATAACTCCACTGTAATAATATCAATTGAATGTAACTGCTCGGCATGTGCCCGCTCATGGCAAATTATCTGCGGATCAATGCCAATGTTATAGTCTTTTTCGCCGATAAAAATGTTGTTTAAAAAGCTATGCGGCGGAACATCCTCCTGCAGAAGCAATACAGGGATACCCTCATGGTTATAGCTATAACCTGAGGCCCGGCGACGATAGATCTGGTAAATATTTGTGGCAAAGCGAATAAATAGAGCCAGCGCAACCAAGGCATAAACACCGCCTATTATATAAGGTTTATAATCTACTGCTTTCGCTACCGAAATGCTGGTTTCAGTTACCGGCATCACTTGTACATTACCAGGTTGTTGGTAGGGAGCTATGCTTTCCGTAAACGGAATGGCTTCTTTAATTGCGGGTATATTGTATGATGTTTGAATGGTGATGAACGGAACGGCTAATGACAATACCAGGCTAAATAACAGGTAAAACCTGTTGAAGCGATACATGCTTTCGTTGCTTAAAAACAAATGGTAAACAATTAGCAGTAAGCCCGAGCATAAAACGAAATTTAAAATATAGGTTATCATTTTTTCCTCCTTTCTATTTCCAGGTCAATAATTTTTTTCAGATCCTCTAACTCGGCAGGAGTGATGTTACTTGAGCGTGTAAAGAATGAAGCAAACTGCAGTGCCGAATCGTTAAAGTAATTTTTTACTATCCCGTTAACCTCTTTTGAAAAATAGGCCGACTTTTTTACTAACGCGTGGTACTGGCGGGAGTTGCCAAAAGTTTCGTAAGCTACAAAGCCTTTATCCTGCATGCGTTTTAATAAAGTGGCAATAGTGGTGCCCGCTGGTTTAGGGTCGGGGTAGGCAGCTAGTATATCCTTAAGGAATACTTTTTCCTGCTGCCATATAATTTCCATTAATTGTTCTTCCCCTTTGGATAACTTCATTTCTTCTACTAGTTTAGAGTTTACTCTACAAATGTAGAGACAAATTATTTAAAATCCAAATTTATTTTGTCCAAAAGCAAAAAACCCTGCAGCGGGTTATCACTGCAGGGTTTTATATGGTTGTTGATTGTATTAATCTATTATATCAAACTTAGTATATGGCACTAACGCCTCAGGTATTTTAATACCGTATTCTGTCTGATTATTTTCCAGTAAAGTAGCAACAATACGTGGCAATGCCAATGCGCTGCCATTAAGCGTGTGTGCCAGCTGTGTTTTACCCTCCGCATTGCGGAAACGCAACTTTAAGCGATTGCTTTGGAAAGTTTCAAAATTGGATACAGACGAAACTTCTAACCAGCGTTGCTGCGCCGCGCTCCAGGTTTCCATATCGTACGTTAGAGCTGAGCCAAAACCCATATCGCCGCCGCAAAGGCGCAATACCCGGTAGGGTAGGCCCAACTTTTGCAATAAGCTTTGAACATGCACGCTCATATCTTCTAATATCTCATATGATTTATCCGGATGCACCACCTGTACTATCTCCACCTTATCAAACTGGTGCAAACGGTTCAAACCACGCACATGCGCGCCGTATGAGCCCGCTTCGCGACGGAAGCATGGGGTATGTCCGCAATTTTTTACCGGCAGATCTTCGCCTTTTAAAATAACATCACGATACAAATTGGTAATAGGCACCTCGGCAGTAGGGATCAGGTAAAAATTATCTTCATTAACAAAATACATTTGTCCCTCTTTATCTGGCAACTGGCTGGTCCCGAAACCTGATGCTTCGTTCACCATTAAAGGTACGCCAACTTCACTATAGCCCGCTTTTTCAGCCTCATCAATAAAAAAATTGATCAAGGCACGTTGCAGTTTAGCGCCTTTACCTGTATAAACAGGGAAACCCGCGCCGGTTATTTTAACGCCTAATTCAAAATCTATCAGTTTGTATTTAGCAGCCAGCTCCCAATGCGGTAAGGCGTTGGCAGGAAGAGTAGGCTTGTCGCCATTCTCCAATACAACTTCATTTTCCTCCGGCGTTAAACCCTTTGGTACTGATGAATGTGGCAGGTTGGGCAGCAGTACCAGTTTTTCGTAAAGGCCTGCTTCAACTGCTGTCAGTTGCTCGTTGTATTGTTTTATCTCTTCTTTCCAGGTGCCGGTTTTTGCTTTAATGCTTTCGGCTTCGTCCTTTTTGCCGGTACGCATCAGCTCGCCTATTTGCTTAGCTGCAGCATTGGCCTCGGCCGAGGTATTGTCAAGTTTAGTTTGAGTTGAACGGCGTTTATCATCCAGTTGAATAATTTCATCAACCAGATCTGTCTGTTTAAAATTTTTTACGGCCAAACGTTCTAAAACCAGTTCGCGGTTATCGCGGATATAACTAACTTGCAGCATTATTATAATTTTTACGCAAAGATATAATTAGTTGATAGTTTATGGTTCATAGTTCATAGCCAATTGTTAAAAAGGCCGTACTAATAACCATCATCTACCATGAACTATGATCTATGAACCATGAACCAAACCGGTAAACTCTACTTAGTTCCCACCCCAATAGGTAATCTGGAAGACATGACTTTCAGGGCCATACGCGTGCTTAAAGAGGTCGACCTGATATTGGCGGAGGATACCCGTACCTCGGCACCGCTGTTAAAGCATTTTGATATCCAGAAGAAGGTTTTCGCGCACCATCAGCACAACGAGCATCAATCCAGTAACGAGATCATCAAATTTCTGCTGATGGGGCAAAACATCGCCCTGATATCAGACGCAGGCACGCCTGCCATATCCGATCCCGGTTTTTTCCTGGTTCGCGAGGCTTTGAAATTTAATATAGCGGTAGAGTGCTTGCCGGGTGCTACGGCCTTTGTGCCGGCGCTGGTTAACTCCGGTTTCCCTACTGATAAGTTTTGTTTTGAAGGATTTTTGCCATTGAAGAAAGGCCGCCAAACACGGTACAAGTTTTTAGCTGATGAAGAGCGCACCATCATACTTTATGAGTCGCCACACCGTTTGTTAAAAACGCTGGACGAAATGGCCACTTATTTTGGGGCAGACAGGCAAATCTCAGTATCGCGCGAGCTGACCAAAATGTTTGAAGAAACAGTTAGGGGAACCGTTGCCGAGATTAAAACCTATTATGAAACCCATCCTGTAAAAGGAGAGTTTGTGATATGTGTCGCAGGTAAAAGTTAATGCGTTATGGAACAGTATTTAAAAAGCGTTATCAAACAGTTTGAGTATTACAAAGGAGTAGGCGAAAAAGCAATTGCCCAGATACAGGATGCTGACCTGTTTTGGCAAGCTAACGAAGAGTGCAACAGTATAGCCACGATTGTGCAACATATACATGGTAATATGCTATCGCGATGGACGGATTTTTTAACCACAGATGGCGAAAAGGAATGGCGCAAACGCGACGCCGAGTTTGAACATGTAATAAACACCCGCGAACAGCTAATGCAGATATGGAACGAGGGTTGGGTATGCCTGTTTAACGCGCTTGATACCGTCAATGAATCTAACTGGAACATCACAATATATATCCGCAATGAGCCCCACACGGTTGTTGATGCCATAAACAGGCAGTTGGCGCATTATCCGTACCACGTTGGGCAGATGGTAATGATAGCAAAAGAGCGTGCCGCTGATTGGAAAGCGTTGACCATACCTAAAGGCACCTCGCAGGCTTTTAATGCGGAGATGTTTGGAAAAAAGTAATACTATATAAACAAAGATTCTATAAAAATCTCCCCCTTTAGGGGAGATTTAGAGGGGGCTAAATGAAGAAAAACATCCTGTTATCTATATTCTCGGGTTTAATGCTTTGGCTGGCCTGGCCGCCTATGCATTATACCACATTCTTCTTGTTCTTTGGGATGGTGCCGATGCTGATTGCGGTGGAGAATATCATCAAATCTGATAAAACCAAAAAAGGGACGAAGATATTTGAAATCACCTTCCTCGGCTTTTTTATCTGGAATACCCTGAGCATTTACTGGGTGTACAATTCCATAAAGTTTGTAGGAGAGCTGGTAGCTGTCCCCATTTCGTTGATACCTTATTCGCTTGGTCCGCTGTTAATGGCTACTGCATTTTGGCTGTATTATCGGTTTAGGCTGGTCACTAACCGCAGCAAAGGTTTAATAGCCTTGGTTTGCTTTTGGATAGCTTACGAATACCTGCATCAAAGCTGGGACCTCGCGTTCCCATGGATGACGCTCGGCAACGGTTTCGCAGTATCGCATCAATGGATACAGTGGTATGAGTACACCGGCGTTTATGGCGGCACTATTTGGATATGGGTGGTTAATATATTGATATTCCTGATCTATATGGGTCTATCGGAGGCGCAGGTAGCAAAAAGCCGGTTGAAGTTGTCGGGTGCTTTGGCAGCGGTTTTTATACTGCCGCTTAGCTTCTCGCTGTATAGATATTATAACTACAAGGAGCAGTCTGATCCATCTAATATAGTGGTGGTGCAACCTAATATTGATCCTTATTCAAAAGGCGGTATTATTCCTACCGACCAACAACTGCAAGCACTTACGCAACTGTCTGATTCGGTGGGTCAGGTAAATACTGAGTTTTTCTTATGGCCCGAAACCGCTATACCCGATGTTATAGACGAGGATCACATACGCGATAGCCCATCCTATTCGCAGATCCAACGGTTTTTAAGTAAGTATCGTAACGGTAACGTAATTACCGGTGCCGAGACCAGTAAGTTGTTTAACGATCGCAAAACTAGTACAGCCGATCCGATACCGGGCACTACTCAGTTTTATGACAGGTACAATGCGGCTGTTAACATTGAGAATTCAGCAGAGGTGCAGTTCTATCATAAATCAAAGCTGGTGCCGGGTGCCGAGTCGTTGCCATTTGGCGACGCACTTTCATTTTTAAAGCCTGTCTTTGAGCATTTGGGTGGTGCTGTCGGCAGCTATGCAGGGCAGGAAAAAGCCGGAGTATTATACGCCCAAAGCGGCATTGGCGCCGCGCCGGTTATCTGCTATGAGTCCATATGGGGTGAATGGGTGGCCGGAGGGGTGAAAGACGGCGCGCAGTTCATCGCTATTATAACCAACGATGGCTGGTGGGAGAACACCTCTGGTAAAGACCAGCATCTGGACTACGCCAAGCTGCGCGCCATTGAGACCCGCCGCTGGGTTTGCCGCTCGGCTAATACGGGTATCTCCGCGTTTATTAACCAGCGCGGCGACATTGTGCAGCAAAGTAAATGGTGGGTGCGAGCGGCGCTTAAGCAGGATATCAACCTGAACAGCGACCTTACCTTCTACGTTAAATATGGCGACTATCTGCCTAAAACCGGCAGCTTTTTGGCTGTTTTGGGGATGT
This sequence comes from uncultured Mucilaginibacter sp., assembly GCF_946479965.1. The sequence continues at coordinate 62,437 of NZ_CAMLHX010000001.1, forward strand.
TGTTTGTAGGTAGCAAGATCAGGTTTAAACGCAAAGAAAAGGCCGTTGCCGCGTAAGGATTGAGTGGTGAAAATTGGGTATTGCGTGTTCCAAAAAATATAAAGGGTGTAAAAGCTGTTGACGGTACTAAATACCTGATTGTTAGCACCAATGTATTTTAGCGTGGAACAGTTTGGAACACTTTTAGGCCGTTTTTTGGTGATTTTTTATGAAATTTGGAACACTTTGGAACAGTGGATTTGGCGTTTTGAAACAGAAAAAAAAACGCGATGCAATTGCGTAACCTTTTTAAGCACTCGTCGCAGACGAGCGCAAGAACTAGAATCTGGCGCATTATTGCACGGCCGTCACATATCTCCCACGCACATACTGTAACCTTTTACCCTTGCATTCAAACAGGAACTCTCCTTTAGAAATAGCACCTCCGGTTGATTCTGCTGTGAAGTCAACATAATAATAGCTTTTTCGCGAATCTGATTTGTAGGTAGAAAGTTTTATATACGGATAGCCTTTTTTTAGTTGGTGATTTATTTTGATCAATGTAGTATTTACGTGTAGTTCATTTAACTTTCCGAATTTGCCGGATAGTTCATTAGGAAAAATTAAACACAGTTCGGTCATACCTACAAGCCAGTGTTGCCGAAGAATAAATTCCTTTACGCTTTTCAGATAGAGCTCGTCATCCCATTCGCAACCATAAAATATGCTATCGTCACTTTTGGATATCTGCAAAAGACCTTTGCGTGATGTATCTGTTTGTGCAGCGGAGATATTGGCAATCAAGATCAAAAAACAGAGAAATATCCATTTCATAATTACCATTTTAAGCACTCGTCGCAGACGAGCGCAAGAGGAAGAATAGGATTTTGTAAATTATTCTGCTACTTTCTCCTTTACCACAACAAAAACATCCTCATTGTCTTTACGCATCAGGTATTTTTCGCGGGCAAATTTTTCTAGCTGTTGGGGGTTTGAGGTAAGCTCCTCCAGGTCTTTGCTTACTTTATCAGTTTCTTCTTTATAAAAATCGCGCTCTTCTTCCAGTTTAGTTACCTGCTGGTGGTATTGGTATTGCGATAGCAGATCATTTTTATCAAAAAAAGTCATCCACACCACAAAAGCAACCGTAACCAGGAAGAATTTATTTTTAAAAAGATCTATCAGGCGTCTCATTCGGGTCTATTCTATTTGGATATAAAGCTATTTAATAATTTTGATTGCTGCAATATTGGTTTTACTCACATATTAACAAGCCGGCTTTTATCAGGCATACCTTCTTTTCAACACCGCGTAAAACTTTGCAACTGTATCGGCCTTGTTTTCCCAATTGTTTTTGGTTACGTAATTTTTGGTTAAAAAGCGTTCTGCATCCTCAAAAGAAGTGAGTCTGTTCAATATCTCAATAGCTTCGCTGTAGGCCAGGCTGTAGCCGTTAAAAAGATCTTTTATGTACAGCAACTTATCATTCAAACTAATAGCGTGTTTAAGGTCGCTTATTGGCTGACCTACAGGTTCATCCGCTACACCCCCTTTTTTTAACTGGGCAGACATGCGCTGATTAATGGTCAGTACTTCGTCTTTCGCTTGTTCAGCCTTTTCACTTTTTTCTGTAAACTCTTTTAGGGTGTGCTGTGGCCTATCGGCTGCCAGGTCTTCTTTAGTGGGCATATCCCCCGGCGCGGTAAGCATTTCTTCTTCCTCATATTCGGCCAGGTTTTCTTCGGGCACCGTCAGCATCTCTTCGTCAATTACGGTTTCCACTATGGGTTCATCTTCAACCTCTGCTTCTTCTTCGTCCCAGTCGGGTATTTCTTCAACATCAAGCTCGTGCCTTATTATTTCCGGCTCCTCCTCATCCGCCGCAGGCGAAATTTCAAAGTTAATAACAGGCGGTTCTTCAGATGTGTCGTTTGTCTCTCCCCGCGATTTTGCAGGTTGCCGTACAACGGGTTCAAAATATTTTTCTTCAGATTTTGGCTCTTCTTTCGGGGCAGGTAAAGCAGCCTTTTGGGTACTTAATTGTAAATTTATCTTGTTTACAATCTCGGCATGGTCCGCCAAAAAATGAGCGTTGGCTACAAAAAGTTCCAGCTCAAGGCTGTTCATGTCATCCGGGTTTGCCTCAAGGTATTTGTACTGGTCGTTAAGCTCTTTTAATATTAGTCCTATTTTATTAAATACTTCCTTTTGCCTCATAACATGTATTCTGGAAAATGCTATCAAAATTAAGCATTAAATTCTGATATTAGGCCTCTACAAACCACGTGAATGCAGCTCAGCGACGAAATTTTTAGCAGGAAGAACGAATCAGGAGGGGGGATAGAGGTGATATGCGGCTCTATGTTTTCCGGAAAGACGGAAGAGCTCATCCGCCGTATAAATCGTGCGCGGTATGCCCGGCTGAGCGTTAAAGTATTCAAACCTAAGCTGGATGTGCGTTATGATGAGAATGATGTGGTATCGCACAATGCGGTAGCTGCCGCGTCAACGCCCATTGATAAGCCCGAAAAAATGTTGCTGATGGTGGGCCACGCGCAGGTGGTTGGTATAGATGAGGCACAGTTTTTTGATGCCACCCTGCCCGAAGTTTGTCTTACCCTGGCCAACCGTGGCATAAGGGTAATAGTGGCGGGTTTAGATATGGATTTTAAGGGCCGCCCCTTTGGCCCTATGCCCGCGTTGATGGCCATTGCCGAGTCGGTAACCAAAGTGCATGCGGTATGCGTTAAATGCGGCAACCCGGCGCTTTATTCGTACAGGCTGGTGCCCGGTAAAGAAAGGGTACTCCTTGGCGAAAAAGACAGTTATGAGCCGCGCTGCCGTGTTTGCTATAACGCTAAAGACTAAATTTTACCTTTCTTTCAAAAACAATTTTCTGCCAAAAAAGGTTATCTGTTTAATACCGTTGACAACCTGGAGCAAACGCGTATTAGGCGTAAAGTATGGCGAAGAAAATTTTAGTTATTGAGGATGATAAAGACATCAGAGATTCTATCCAGTTAGCGCTGGAAGAAGAAGGGTATGACGTTACAACTTCCGAAGATTCCAAAATACTTAAATCGTTTAACCAGATAGCGCCGGATATGGTGTTGTTGGATAACTGGCTTACCGAGTGGAAAAGCGACGCCAACGGACAGCAAATAAGTCGTGAACTTAAAAGTAACCCGGCTACAAGCCACATCCCGGTGATCATGATATCAGCGGTTAGCAATATAAAAGAAATAGCCGAGGCAGGCCTTGCCGACGGTTACCTGCACAAACCTTTTGACCTGGAAGAGCTTTTAGCGCTGGTTAAGAGGCATGTGAAAGGGTAGGGGTATATTCGTTTACTCGCTTCACCTGTGCTATCTTGTCACGCTTCTCCTTATGCCCTTAATTCTTTCTCGTTTTTCATAAAAATTTATGTTTAAACAACATTCCAATAACGGGTTGCGTATACCATTACGTTGAAAAATATTGTTGCAAGGCCGGAAAAATGGTTTTTTTGCCAACCGCGTTTTAATTTAATATTTTGTAGATTTAACAACCCTCTATTAAACTTAAACTGTTTTTAACCGCTTAAAGCAATGAAAACAAGACAGCATCACTTTGTTGGCAACAGCTGGAAAGATTTCCCTTCTGACCTGAATGCCGAAAAATGTCAATTGGTTTTGGTGTTCGGATCGTCTGACGCTATAATAAAACCTGAGGTTTATAGTCATTTACGATCACTTTATCCAAAAGCAGATATCGTATTTTCTTCAACAGCCGGCGAGATATTAGACGATGCGGTTTACGATGATAGCGCTGTAGTAACTGCTATTGAGTTTGAGAAAACTACTGTACGCTCCGTTAAAACAAATATTAAGCACCATGCCAATAGTTTTGATACAGGTGTGTTTTTAATGGACAAGCTATCGGCTGATGGCTTGAGCTGTGTGTTCATCATATCAGACGGTACTTTTATTAATGGCAGCGAATTAGTGAGCGGCTTAAATAAAGACAATAAGCATAACGTGCCCGTTACCGGCGGTTTAGCCGGCGATGCTGCCCGGTTTGAAAAAACCTATACAGGCATAAACCAGGTGCCATCGCAGGGGAACGTAATTGCTGTGGGCTTTTACGGCAAGAACATTAAGGTTGGTCATGGCTCTGTTGGCGGTTGGGACGAGTTTGGGCCGGAACGTACCATCACTAAATCAAACAAAAACATTCTTTTTGAAATTGATGGCGATAATGCGCTTGACCTGTATAAAAAATACCTGGGCGATTATGTAGAGGAACTGCCTGGCTCTGCATTGTTGTTCCCGCTGTCGTTAAGAATGAACGGCGATGAGAAGAATGTAGTGAGAACCATTTTAAGCATTGATGAAGAACAAAAATCAATGACGTTTGCGGGTAATTTGCCCGAGGGTAGCAGGGTTAGGCTAATGAAAGCCAATTTTGATAAAATAATAGAAGCTTCGTCAACCGCGGCAAGCAATGCCTTTGCGGATATTGAAAACGGCAAGCCCGAACTTGCGGTGCTGGTAAGCTGCGTTGGCCGTAAACTGATATTGCAAGACAGGACATACGAGGAACTGGAAGCAGCCAAAGAAATTTTAGGGGAGAAAGCAACCATTACGGGATTTTACAGTTATGGCGAAATTTCGCCGTTTAGTGAAAGTGTGCAATGCGAATTGCATAACCAAACCATGACAGTTACCACCTTTACTGAAGTTTAACAATGATCTAATTTATAGACTGAAACCCGCTGAATGGAATATCATAGCATTTTAAACAAACAGATAAAAAAATACTTGCCCAACTGTGATCTGGATAGTGAAGCTATGCAAAGTTTCCTGGAAAGCGTTAGTAACTCGTACAACTCATTTGAAAAATCAAAGAAACTGTCTGAGCATGCGTTTACTGTTAGTGAGCGCGAGTACCAGGAGGTTAACAGTTTTTTGTTGACAGAAAATGAGATAAAACAGAAGTCTATATCCGAAATAAAAAAGGCTATAGGCGCACTTACTCCTGATGCTATAGCGGCTGTTGACCAGTCTGACGATGATCTGATAACCATTATCAAATTTTTACAAATACAGATAGAAAAGGCAAAGGAACTGGAGGCACAGCTGATAGCATCTAAAGATATTGCCGAAAAAGCTGCCATGACCAAGGCACAGTTTTTGTCGACTATGAGTCATGAGATAAGGACGCCCATGAACGCGGTAATTGGCTTTACACATTTGTTACAACAGCTGGATCCGCGCGAGGACCAGATGGAGTACATTAAAATGCTTAAGTTCTCGGCAGAAAACCTTTTGGTGCTGATAAATGATATTTTAGATTTTAGTAAAATAGAAGCAGGAAGAATAGAGTTTGAAGAAGCCGATTTTAATTTAAAAGAACTGATCAGCAATATCAGGTTAGCCCTGCTGCAAAAAGCTGCGGAGAAAGATATTCAGATAAAACTGTTTATAGACGACGAATTACCCGGCGCCGTCAAAGGCGATCCGGTAAGGCTTGGGCAGATACTTACTAACCTGATAAGCAACGCGGTTAAATTTACCAAAGAAGGCAAGGTAACTATTACGGCATCGCTTACTAAAAAAACAGATACCCATACCACTGTCGATTTTGAGATCACTGATACCGGTATTGGTATTGAGGATGATAAAGTTGAGCATATATTTGAAAGCTTTACACAAGCCAGTTCAACCACTACGCGCAAGTTTGGCGGAACAGGTTTGGGCCTAACCATTACCAAGCGCCTGCTGGAGTTAATGGGAAGCGAAATCAAGGTGAAAAGTGTGGTAGGCAAGGGTTCTACGTTCTATTTCAGCCTTGATATGAAAAACAGCGAAAAAAACTTTGCTGGTCATAAAAACAAGGAGCATAAGGTTGAAACCAAGAGTCTTAAAGGCGTTAAATTGCTGATAGCTGAGGACAACCAGATAAACGTAATACTGGCAAAACAGTATATGAAGTTGTGGGATATTGAATGTGATGTTGCAGAAAACGGAGAAATAGCGCTTACACTGGTTCAAAATTGCGACTATGATATGGTTTTAATGGATCTGCAAATGCCCGAAATGGATGGTTACCAGGCCACAACCGCTATCCGTAACCTGCCTGATGAAAAGTATAGGAAGCTGCCTATTGTAGCGCTTACCGCATCGGCTATGCTGGATATTAAAGATCAGGCTTTTATTGTGGGGATGGACGACTACATAAGCAAGCCCTTTAATCCTGATGAACTATATCGCAAGATTGCGCTTTACGCAAAAGGGGAAGAAGTTTAACATCAATCAAACAACTCTGCATTGCAATGCAGGGCTGTTTGATTTAATATTGTAAGGTCTACAACGTAGTCATATCAATAACAAACCGGTATTTAACGTCAGCGGCTAAAATACGCTCGTAGGCTTCATTTATCTGGTCCATGCTGATCAGTTCAACATCTGATACGATGTTATGCTCTGCGCAGTAATCCAGCATCTCCTGGGTTTCTTTTAAGCCTCCAACTAATGATCCTACCAAGCTGCGTCTTTCCATCAGCAGCGGGAACACCGAAACAGGTATAGGTTTTGCCGGCGCGCCTACACATATCATCACCCCATCAGATTTTAGCAAATTAAGATATTCGTTATAATCATGATCGGCAGATACCGTATCAATAATAAAGTTGAATGTTCTGGCTACTCCGGCCATTTGGGCTTTATCAGTAGTTAATATAAAATGCTTGGCACCCAGCTCAGCAGCATCCTGTCTTTTACTTTCAGACCGGCTTAGCATGGTAACTTCGGCACCAAAAGATGCAGCCAGTTTAACCGCCATGTGGCCCAGTCCGCCCAAACCCACAACAGCCACCTTATGGCCCGCTTTAACGCCCCAACGTTTCATGGGCGAGTAGGTAGTTATGCCGGCACATAATAAAGGCGCTACGTTGGCCAAGGGCAGCTTGTCTGATATGGTTAATACAAAGTGTTCCCTAACTACAATATGGCTGCTGTAACCCCCTTTACTGATAGATTTTTTATCCTGACTAAGGGCATTGTATGTTTGTGTATTACCGTTTTCGCAGTACTGTTCCAAATCGCTCCCGCAATTGGAGCAATGCATGCACGAGTCGACAAAGCAGCCAACACCAACTGTTTGTCCCACTTTAAAGCGTGTTACATCTGTGCCTATGCGTGTTACAGTTCCCACAATTTCATGCCCGGGTACAGCAGGGTAAACAGTGCCACCCCACTCGTTACGCGCAGTATGGATATCAGAGTGGCAAACGCCGCAGTATAGTATTTTTACCTCCACATCGTCGGGTCCGGGTTCGCGGCGTTCAAAAGAATAGGGGGCAAGGGGTTGGTCTGCGGCTTGCGCCGCATAGGCTTTCACAAGTGTCATATATTGTAATGGGTTTTTTACAAAAATGGCAAACGTGTTTCACATAAATAAAACCGATTATGATAATTATTTAGTTAGCGTTAGCGCCTATTAACGCTAAAAATTGCTTTTTTTTTAAAGTTGTAATATTTGCGGAAGAAAGTCTACTAATCAGCAAAACAGCAATTTATAATAGCTTTACACTTAATGGACGAAAAGCAGTTTCTTAAACTTGTAAGTGAACATCAGGGCATAATCCATAAGATATGCCGGTTGTACAGAGATACGGCTGCGGACAGGGAGGACCTGTTTCAGGAGATAGTTTTTCAGTTATGGCGGGGCGTAAATACTTTCAGAGGCGATGCAAAACCAAGCACCTGGATCTATCGCGTAGCCCTTAATACAGCGATAGCTACTTTCAGAAAAAGAAAGCCGGAGATAGAATACACGCTACAACTGCCGGATGTTTTACAGGAAGATGAAAGCGACGAGTTGGCGTTGCGGCGCGAGCAGTTGTTTCGCGCCATAAAGCAACTAAACGATGGAGAGAAGGCCATTGTTGCCCTTTACCTGGACGATATGGATCACCGGCAGATAGCTGAGATAACCGGCATCACCGAAAATAATGTTGCGGTAAAGTTGAACCGCATAAAAACCAAAATTCAAAAACTTTTAAATATCTGATAAAATGGAACTGGACGATTTAAAAAGCAGCTGGAACAGCGCTGTATCTCAGCCGAAAACAGAAGAAGAATTAGGCCTGATGCTGATAGAAAACCGGCACCCTGTTCTTAAACGCATCAGGAGGCAAATTGTAATAGAAACAGCAGGTTGGACGGTGTTCTTGTTCTGTTACTACACCATGTTTGATGGCGCGGATAAACCTTTAATTGCAAACGCGATATTGATAATAGCTGTTTTGGCCGCCCTATTGCATAATTTAACAGGATACAATTTTTCAAAAAACCTTACGGCCGACGCAGATATTAAAACAGCAATGCAGGGTTATTTAAGCAGGATGAAACAACATGCAGTTATAACGCTAATGCTTCGGGTTCTGTTTATTGGCGGTTTGCTTGCCTTTTTTTGCTGGAACATAACGCTTGATTCGCGCCGCTACATTTTGCTAGGGACAGGGCTTGCTTTACTTATAACGCAACTGCTTGTGCTATATAAGATATGGATGGGAAGAATAAGAGCCTTGAACGACTCTGTTGACAACTTTAAAGGATAAAAAAAATGCCCCCGTAAGGGGCATTTTTTAAAAGCTATCAATATTAGCGTCTATCCAGGCAATGCGCTGGGTCATAAAACTTTTAAAGTAAGCCACCTCCGACTCGTATGTCCCCAAAACTACAGCGTTGGGATAAACATAGGTTTTAAGTATTGGCCATCGTTTAAAGTTTTGCTCCTGCGATAATTGTAGATCTTTAGCGTATTTATCAATGTCATCCAACACTTGTTTCACTTCGTTTTGTCGCGCGCCTTTCCACATGTTCCTGACCTTTACGGTCCAGTCGTTATCAGCCTTCAGCCTATATAACCATTCACAGTAACGGGTGTGCCAGTCGGTAGGAAATTTAGAATCAGAGTAATCACAGTTACCACCACTGATATCAAAATCCCATACCGGGCCCATGCCTATTCTTCCGTTAGCGGGTTTATAGTAATATATGCTGCTATAATCACGCGAATCCTGGTTCTTCATAGTTTCTTCTACCAGGAACCAACGTATAAACGAATCCGCATCAATATATTTAGCGTAACCGTTAATAGGGTCTTTAAAATTATCTGCAAATAGTGCAGCCTCTGCCTCATCCACGTAACTTTTTAAATAATTATATTGTGCAGTAGTAGGCGCATCAGGGTCTTTAAAAGTAATTGGTGTGCTTTTTAATGTCGTTTTAAACCAGAAATCAGCATCCAGCCGTTGGTCCAGCTCAAACAAGTATCCGCCGGTAATGTTACCTGCTGAAAGCGGAGCAATGTTAACCCGGTTCTCATGTATCTCTACCTGGCTTGTCAGTAAGTAATTGCCCAGGAAATCGCCATTAAGCACCACCTCAACAAAACGGCTTTGAGGCGCAAAATCAGATTTCATGCGCCTGCCAAGCTCCATGGCAATTTTATTGCGCAGCAGGGTTTTGTCATTATAATTAGCCAGTAATACCCAGTTTTTTGCCGATGGCATTCCCAGCATAGGCGACTTGGCGTTAAATTTTAGCCTATAAGGCTTTTTAAGATAACTTGATTTAGACCACGTTGAATTGCCCCGCCCTTTCATTTGCGTTGGGATATGCGTAGCCACCTGGTCGTATTCAACATTAGCGTCAATGTCTACCACACCATTTACATATACATCTTTAGAAACGACAGGGGCATCAGTAGTTATGTACAAAATTGGCAAACCTGTAAAAACCTTTATTTTTACTTTGTAATCTTTTACAAAGCCGGTTGATGATTTAAGCGAGTAGGTAACCGGTACTGAAAAATCGGTAACTGTAGCACCGCTCAATTGCAAAGTATCATTTGCCTTAACAATAGTACCTGATTTTTTAGTCTCGAAAGTAACTACCCATTTATTGTTTTTGGTCATCTCGGGCACTACAGCTATTATGGAGTCGCCTGTAATGGTGCAGTTTACATCGGCTGTAATTTTGCCACTGTTGTTTTTTGCCTCAATTTTAAACGTGGTCAATTCAGCGGTATCTACAACCGGGGTAATTATTCTGCCGGGTGTTTCAGTTTTCTTACAAGACCACACGCACACGGCTATTACAAACAATAGTAACAGGTACTTTCTCATTATAAATTGAAGAGTTGCAAATATAACTAATTTGTTTATAGGGATTTTTAAAAAAAATTAACGGTATAAATATATAACCACAAAAAAAGCGCCCGACTAGCAGGGCGCTTTCCCAATTATATTTTGAGTAAGTATGAGCTGGCCCAACACAAAAAGCACTAAGTGCCTGCGATAAGCCCGATCCTGTAATTATTTCATCATCTCAATAAAATCATCAAACAGGTAGCGGCTATCATGCGGGCCCGGTGATGATTCGGGGTGGTACTGTACCGAGAAAGCTTTTTTGCCTTTTACGCGTATACCTTCTATTGATTGATCGTTCAAGTTAATGTGGGTGATCTCCACTTTGTCTGATGCCCTTACAGCATCAGGCACTACACCAAAACCGTGGTTTTGCGATGTTACCTCGCAGTGGTTGATGATGATATTTTTAACCGGGTGATTTAAGCCACGATGCCCGTTAAACATTTTTTTTGTGGGGATGCCATTAGCTAATGCTAACAATTGGTGACCTAAACAAATACCAAAAAGGGGCTTGTCAGCATCCAGAATTTCTTTTACGGTATCAACAGCGTAAGGCATAGCAGCAGGATCGCCGGGGCCGTTTGATATAAAATAACCATTAGGAGCAAAATCTTTTTCCATTTCGCCAAAAGTTGTTTTGGCAGGATAAACTTTGGCATAAACGTCGCGGCTATCAAAGTTCCGCAGTATGTTTTTCTTTACGCCCAAATCAAGTACAGCAACACGGTAAGGCGCTTTCTCGTCGCCTACAGTATAGGTTTTAGTAGTACTTACTTTTGATGAAAGCTCCAATCCATCCATTGAAGGTACATCGGCCAATTTAACCTTTAGTTCATCAATATTCAGTATCTCTGATGAGATGATGGCATTCATAGCGCCTTTATCGCGGATGTGACGCACCAGTTGGCGGGTATCAATATCTGATATGCCTACAATATTTTGCTCCTGGAAGTAATCTTGTATAGACTCATTAGCCTGTTTGCGGCTGTAAGCAATGTTGTAGTTTTTGCAAACCAAACCGGCAATTTGAATATTTCCCGATTCTACTTCCTCATCGGCTATACCGTAGTTACCAATATGCGCGTTGGTAGTTACCATTATCTGGCCAAAATAAGAAGGGTCGGTAAACACTTCCTGGTAGCCGGTCATGCCGGTATTGAAACATATTTCGCCGGCCGTTGTACCAATTTTGCCTGCGGCTTTTCCATGAAAAACTGTACCGTCAGCTAATAACAATACGGCCGGTAATTTGGTGAAATAAGTCATTTTTTGAAATAAATTGAATGGTTAAAAACGCGGCTTATCCGGTGCGGTGCGCCGTGAAAAAACGATGGGAAAACTATGCGGACATGCCCCTGATTCACGGCGCAAAAGTAATTATTTATTTCGGATTTCGGATGTGAGATTTCGGATTTTTTCAACACCTTTAGATCAGCCGGTTATTTATTATAAATTAGTGAGCGCAAATAAATGTTCCTCCCACCTTATGTCACACTTAACCAGCACAACGCATTTAGATAAGGAAGCTTCCTTTAAATTTGATACTCGCTCGCTTTTGATATTCCTGCTTGCAGCAATTGCAGCATACGTAATAAACATAGCCCCGCAAATAATATTTGGTGGTCCAACACCTAACTTCTGGATTCGGACAACGTTTATATTAATTGCTGATGCGGTATTGTTTTTCACCACTCTTAACTTGCTTAAACGCAACAGTATCCAAGCGGCTGCTTTGGGAATTGATTTAACAAAGTACTTATACAAAAACGTGCTAATTGGGACAGGCATTGCTGTAGCAACAATTATAATAATGGCATTAGTGCTTTATGTGTTGGTTCCATATCATTTTGTTTATAAATCATTAAATGTAGCTTACCTTTTAAAGGAGAGTTATTCCTATTTACTTGGCGCATTTTTAGAGGAACTGCTGTTCAGGGGATTTTTGCTGGTGTTTTTTGCCAAATTATTAGGGTGGCGGTTAAGTCTTTTGATAATGGCTTTGCCCTTCGGATTATACCATTTTCAAGGTGGGATAAGTCTGATTGCTAGCACCACTTTTTTTTCGTTCGTATTTGGTTTGTCATTTGTGCTTACTGGTTCGTTATTGACTGCCGTAATTACACATGCAACGGTAAATGTACTTCTGCATGTTATAACCGGGTTGGATGGGGGTACTAACGCTGTTTATGCGATAGTTATCGAAAAAGATTGGCCAAGCTATCCTGTGGGTCTGCTAACGGGCATAGCGGGCGCAATGATCATCTCCACCATTCTTTACTTAACTGTTATACGATGCGCTAAGGCAGAAAAATTGTAAAATAAATCCGAAATCGAACATCCGAAATCCGATATAAATATTCCCTACATTTGCCCATCAAAACTGATCAAAATGTCGGTAAATAAAGAAATAAAACGCATCACCACCAACACGCTTCAGGAGATGAAGAACCGTGGCGAAAAGATAAGCATGCTTACCGCTTACGACTATTCAATGGCAACCATTGTTGATGCCGCCGGAACGGATGTGATATTGGTTGGCGACTCCGCATCAAACGTTATGGCCGGGCACGAAACTACTTTGCCAATAACGTTAGATCAGATGATCTATCATGCGTCGTCTGTAGTGCGGGCTGCTAAACGCGCTTTAATTGTTGTTGATTTGCCTTTTGGTACATATCAGGGCAACTCAAAAGAGGCACTTAACTCTGCTATCCGTATCATGAAGGAGTCGGGAGCACACGCGGTAAAATTGGAAGGCGGGGTAGAAATTGCCGAATCAATTACGCGCATACTTACCGCCGGTATACCGGTTATGGGGCATTTGGGTTTAACACCACAATCAATTTATAAATTTGGCACCTATACCGTACGCGCCAAAGAAGAAGCAGAGGCCGACAAGCTAAAGCAGGATGCTTTAAAATTGCAGGAACTGGGCTGTTTTGGTATTGTGATAGAGAAGATCCCGGCGGCGTTAGGCAAAGAGGTGACGGAGAGTTTACATATACCAACCATAGGCATAGGTGCAGGGCAGCATTGCGATGGACAAGTGCTGGTGATACATGATATGTTAGGCTTAAACAAAGGCTTTAAACCCAGGTTTTTGCGCCAGTATGCCGATTTGTATGATGTGATGAACAATGCCATACAAAATTATGTTAGCGATGTAAAGGGAGGAAGTTTCCCTAATGAGAAGGAGCAGTATTAATTTTAGTTCATGGTTGATGGTTCATAGTTCATAGCGCATATATTGTAGAGTGTTATTTCATACCATGCCCCATGATCTGTCAGCCATGAACCATCAACTATGAACCATGAACCAACGCATGAGCCGGAAAGAATTCCACTACGTTCCTAAAGATATAACCGATGCCGACGTACTCTACGAGGATAACCACCTTATAGCAGTCAACAAACGCGCGGGTGATATTGTGCAGGTTGATGAGACGGGGGATGAGCCGCTGGATGAAAAGGTAAAGAAGTATATCGCCCAAAAATATAGCAAACCCAATGGTGCTTTTTTAGGTGTTGTGCACAGGTTAGACAGGCCGGTAAGCGGCGTTATTTTATTCGCTAAAACAAGCAAGGCTTTAGAACGGATAAACAACATGTTTAAGGCCCGCGAAATGCATAAAACTTACTATGCGGTAGTACGCAAACGACCCTATCCCGAAAGCGGTACGCTGTTGCATTGGTTGGTAAAAAATCCGCAGAAAAACGTTACCAAGGCGCACGACAAGGAAATTAAAGGCAGCCAGCGTGCTGAGCTGCATTATAAACTGGTTGGCGAGCTGGAGGGCTATTATTTAATAGAAGTGGACCCGATAACCGGGCGGCCGCATCAAATAAGGGTGCAGCTGTCAACTTTAGGCTGCCCTATAGTTGGCGATAATAAGTATGGCTATCCACGCGGTAGCTTGCGTAAAAGTATTTGCCTGCATGCCCGCCGTTTGCAGTTTAATCATCCGGTAAAAAATGAGCCCGTTTTAATAACCGCGCCCGTACCTAAAGATGGTTTTTGGGAGAAGTTTGAAGGGATGATGGGGTAAGGGTTAAAGGGAGTCTATAATTGTTTTGACTTTATCTTTTAATTGAGGCAGATCATCTATAATAACTTGCCATATCAAGTCAAAGTCTACTCCAAAGTACTCGTGAACCAAAATGTGCCTCATTCCAATTATTTGCCTCCACTCGAGTTCTGTAAAAGTTGATCTTGTCTCGGTTGTTATACTGTTAGCCGTCTCACCAATTATTTCAATTTGCTTGACACATGCAAAACGCATCATCGAATTACCGAGGAAAGCATTTAAGTCAGTACTTTCTGTATAAGTTTGAATTTCCTCTATAGCTTCTAAGATATGAAGTAATCGTTGGCGGTCACCAAGTTTACTTTTCATAGATCAAAATTTTATCTCGATCAATGAAAGGTTTTATAAATTTAGAAATGGCTTTAGATGAAACCAAATCAATTTTTTTTTGAAGTTTCTGTTGTAGCTCTGCCTGCATCGTCACAAAGGCAAGGCCGATATGCGTTGAGTAATCAAGATCAACTAATATATCTACATCACTTTCATCATCAGCTTCATTCCTTGATGCCGAACCAAATAGGTAAGCCCTATTTACCGGTTTGCCCGAAAAATAGTCTCTTACTATTTCTATATCGTTACTGGATAGCTGCATTTCAATTACTTTATACAAATATAGTGCTAAGGTGGTTAATTACAAGCCCTTCGCTTCCTCCCAAATCTTTTCATCCACCAAAACCCCTTCGTCTAAACTTTTAACGCGGGTTTTTAGGGTGTTCTCTCCGGGGTATAGCACCGGTTCATCAGGTTTTGCAGGGGCGCTGGTTTTGGTGAAAGCTATTATATCATTAACGATAGTTGCTATCTGTTCGTCATTTCCGGGTTTTATGGCAATGAATAATTGCGATACGCCAGCTTCTGTTTTTTCCTCGGTCATATATTTTACCGAGCGCCCTTCGCTTAATGCACTCACCAACAGATCAAGCATAATGGACAAACCCGAGCCTTTCCAAAAACCTGCCGGCAACAAACGTTGTGATGCTGCAATAGCGTGCGGGTCTTTGGTCAGGTTGCCATTGTTATCGTATCCGCCAAAAACATCAAGTTCTTGATTATAACTTTTATACTGCAACACCTTTCCAAACGAATATTGAGACACAGCTATATCCAGCACCACGTGACCCTCTTGGCGCGGCACGGCTATAACCAGCGGGTTATTACCTAGCGTTGCTGTAGTACCACCCCAGGGAACAGTAGTTGCAGTGGCGTTAGTTGCACATAGGCCTATAAAGCCTGCTTCGGCAGCCTGCCACCCGTATGATCCTCCGCGCATCCAGTGGTTGGTGTTTTTTAAAGCCACGCAACCAATTCCATTTCGTTCTGCCAAGGTTATGGCGCGGTCCATACAAAACCGGGCGTTTATGATACCCGGGCCCATGTTACCATCCCATTGCTCAAGAGCGCCAAGGGATTTAACCAGGGTGGGCGCACCGTCCTGGTTTATTTCGCCCGCCTTTATGGATTTAACAAATTTTGGGAAGCGATTTAAACCATGCGTGTAAACGCCATCCCGGCTGTTCTCGGCGAAAGTAAGTGCGCATAGTTCGGCCTTTTCTTCGGGGAAGCCAAGTTTTAGTAAGATCCGTTTAAATTCGGCTTTTAGTTGGTTAAATGGTACGCGCATAAGCAAATATAACAGCATACCTACAGGCTGTTAAAATAATAGTAAATAAAAACAGTTATTATTACCGCCGGTTAACGTGCTATTAAATATGGATTTATATTTTTGCTACATCTGATGAAGAGAATCCCGTTTATATTTATTTTAAGCTTGCTGGTATTGAGTGTTTTTTGCAATTCCTGCAAAAAACAAAATCAAACTTCAATAGAAAGCTTGTTTTCTAAAGGTAACTGGGAGCTTGCTACTGTAATAGTAACCGTTTCTGTAGGCACCACCCGCGAGTTGGAAGATACCCTTAATACTACCTGCGACAAGAAACAGATATTTGCTTTTACTACAGACCATACCTGTACCTATACCAATTTCCATTGTAAAGATCAGCCGGTAGCTTCGGGCACCTGGTCGCTGTCGCAGGATCAGCTTTATTTAAAATCAGATATAGTTTGCCAGGATACATTTAAGGTAGGGACAGGTAAATCAAAACCTTTTGAGAACGCGCAGATAGAAACCCTGGGCCAATACGCCATGGTATTAGTTACGGGCGACATACAAAACTACTCTGCCACCCAGCGCAGAATAGTAAGGCGTTATGGTTTTGTAAGGCAAAAAGTGGCCACTCAATAAAAACAAAAGGTTAAAAATTTATATTTGGCAAGTAAGCAATCAAATTACCTGTGATTTTGAAAAAACGAATAGCCATTTTCGCGTCCGGTTCGGGGTCTAATGCTCAAAAGATAATGGAGTATTTTAAACGAAGTCCTGATGCCGAGGTAGTACTTATACTCACCAACAATCCGCAGGCATACGTGCTGCAGCGTGCAGACAATTTTGAAGTCCCATCGCACATTTTTACACGGAATGAATTTTACCAGACCGACGAGGTTATAAGGATATTAAAGACCCTTCAGGTTGACCTGATCGTATTAGCCGGTTTTTTATGGTTGGTGCCATCATCATTGCTTAGCGCTTTCCCCAATAAAATAATTAACCTACACCCTGCATTGCTGCCTAAGTATGGTGGTAAAGGAATGTACGGCGATAATGTGCACAAAGCGATATTAGAAGCTAAAGAGGAAGAGTCCGGGATTACTATCCACTTTGTTAATGCCGAGTTTGATGAGGGTGAGATCATTCATCAATCGCGCTTTAAAATAGATCCATCGGATACTTTAGAAATGGTAAAGTTTAAAGGACAGCAATTAGAGCACCAGCATTTCCCAAGGGTGATAGAAAATCTGCTTAAAAAGATGAAAAGCTAAGCCGGACGGTTTAGCTTATAATAATATTATTGTTTAATGCATTTTGTGCCACAGCTTCCAACGCAGTAGTACATAGGGCCTTTCGGGCTTATTGTTAAAAAGTTGCTGTTTATCTGATAGCTGTAATCCCGTGTTTCGCTGCCGTCATTTGTGGTTAGGGTGAGTGTGGCGCTGTCTTTAACAATATAAGTTGAATAAAAGCTTGCCAGATCATTACCGGTCAGCGTTCCGTCTGTTTTGAATTCTAAGTATATGTTTTTATCGCCTGTTAGGTCATGCCATTGCCCGCCTCCCCAGGTTGACTCATAGGAGGAAACAACTTTCCACTTCCCGGTTAAACTAACTTCCGGAGCAACCTTGCTTTTTTTGCAAGAGATGGTAAGGCACATCAAGGCCAAACATTGCAAGTAAAAAGACTTTTTCATAGTAAGTACAATTACAACTTACCGTCTATTGTTTAATATATTTGGTGGCACATCCCTCAATACAAAATATAGGTCCTGCCGGACTTAGCGTTAAAAAATTCCCCTCAATTTTATAGCTGTAATTTTGTATAACACTACTGTTTCTCTTAGTTAATGTAAGTGTAGCGCTATCCTTAACAACATAGGTTGCATAGTTACTCGCCAGATTGTCGCCTGCCAACGTACCATCGGCCTTAAGCTCTAAATATATTTTTTGATCGGCTGATACGTCATGCCATTCCCCCGGGCCTCCACTCGATGTATAATTTGAAACAACTTTCCAGTTACCAATTAAATCAGTATCAGGGCCAACGTTACTTTTTTTGCAAGAAGTAATAACGAATGTGAATGTCAGACACAAGAAGTAAATCAAATTTTTCATACGCAACGGTGTTTGTTTTTCCTATTAAACGCTTGCTTTTTGCGTTACGCTACAATCGCATCGACTTTTTTATTTAAAACACATTGCCAAAACAACAAATCAACTAAAATAACTACCTTTGCGGCTCAAAATTTCCCATATAAATGAGTCAGCCTGTTACCATTAAAAATGCCTTGATTTCAGTTTATTATAAAGATAATCTGGAGCCTATTATTAACGAGTTAAACCGCCTTGGTGTAAATATTTACTCAACCGGCGGAACCGAAAGTTTTATACGCAGTTTAGGCGTTGATGTGATAGCAGTTGAGGACCTTACTTCGTACCCATCTATATTAGGTGGCCGGGTTAAAACCTTGCATCCTAAGGTATTTGGAGGCATTTTAGCGCGCAGAAGCTCAGAGAGCGACCAGCAACAAATTGCACAATATGAGATACCTGAGATTGACCTTGTAATAGTTGATCTGTATCCGTTTGAAGAAACAGTAGAATCAGGCGCAGGCCATGATGATGTTATTGAGAAGATTGATATTGGCGGGATTTCGCTTATCCGCGCAGCAGCAAAAAACTTTAAGGATGTAGTTATTGTTGCATCAAAGGACGACTATGTTGAACTGGGCGGTTTGCTTAAAACCCAAAACGGAGCAACCACTTTTGATCAACGCCGCCGTTTTGCGCAAAAAGCGTTTAATATAACCTCGAATTATGATACCGCGATCTTCCAGTATTTTAACCGCGAAGATCCTATGCCGGTATTTAAACAGAGTATTTTAACCAGCCAGGTTTTACGTTACGGCGAAAACCCGCATCAAAAAGGTGTGTTCTACGGCAATCTGGATGCTATGTTCACCAAACTGAACGGCAAAGAACTATCGTACAATAATCTGGTTGATGTTGACGCTGCAGTAGCCCTTATTGATGAATTTACCACCGAGCCAACCATCGCCATATTAAAACACACCAATGCATGCGGTATTGCAAGCAGGCAGTTTATTAAAGAAGCCTGGCTTGATGCTTTGGCTTGCGACCCGGTATCGGCATTTGGTGGCGTTATAATTGCTAATGATGAGATTGACGCTGCTACGGCAACAGAGATTGACAAGCTATTTTACGAGGTATTAATTGCCCCGGCTTATACAGACGAGGCCCTGCAAATTTTAACCGCTAAAAAGAACCGTATCGTCTTAATACGGCAACAGGTTGAGCTTCCGGCAAAGCAATTTAAAACTTTATTGAATGGCGTTATCGAGCAGGATAAAGACAATACTGTTGAGGGGCCAGACGAAATGAAGGTAGTAACCAACGCGCAACCAACAACTCAGGAGCTGAAGGACCTTTTCTTTGCCAACAAAGTGGTAAAACACACCAAATCAAACACCATTATATTTGCTAAAAACAACCAGTTGATGTCAAGCGGCGTAGGGCAAACATCAAGGGTTGATTCATTAAAACAGGCGGTTATTAAAGCCAACAGTTTTGGTTTCGACCTTAACGGTGCTGTAATGGCATCAGATGCGTTTTTCCCTTTCCCTGATTGTGTTGAATTGGCTGCCGAAGCAGGCATTACCGCCGTGTTACAACCAGGCGGATCAATAAAAGATCAGGACTCTATTGATATGTGTAACCAAAAGAATATTGCCATGGTTACTACTGGGGTTCGCCATTTTAAGCATTAATTGTTTGTGAGTAGTGAAATAATTAATAGTTAAAAAGTTAGTAATTATTTATAATAAAAACTTAACTAACAAGTTAACTTAATCAAGTTATTACACTAAATTTATAAAATTTGTAAAATATCCGGGGCAACCATAAAATGAGCTTATTTAATTTTTTCACACAAGAAATCGCAATAGATCTGGGTACCGCAAATACCCTAATTATACATAATGATAAAGTTGTTGTTGACGAGCCGTCAATAGTAGCTTTTGACAGATCAACCAATAAAGTAATTGCCATAGGTAAGCAGGCCATGCAAATGGAAGGTAAAACCCATGATAATATACGCACCGTTCGCCCGCTTAAAGATGGTGTAATAGCCGATTTTAACGCTGCCGAGCACATGATACGCGGTATGATAAAAATGATAAACCAAGGCAAAGGATGGTTCTTTCCATCATTGCGTATGGTTATCTGTATTCCATCGGGTATTACCGAGGTAGAGAAACGTGCCGTGCGCGACTCGGCCGAGATTGCCGGTGCCAAAGAGGTTTACCTGATACATGAACCAATGGCCGCTGCGGTGGGTATCGGTATTGATGTAGAGGAGCCAATGGGTAATATGATAATTGATATTGGTGGTGGTACTACCGAGATCGCAGTTATCGCATTGTCAGGTATCGTATGCGACCAATCAATCCGCGTTGCGGGTGATAACTTCGACTCTGATATTGTACAATACATCCGCCGTCAGCATAACATAATGATAGGCGATCGTACTGCCGAGAAGATAAAAATTGAGGTAGGTTCGGCTTTGCCTGAGCTTTCTGATCCACCTGCTGATTTTGCCGTACAAGGCCGCGACCTGATGACAGGCGTGCCAAAACAGATCATGGTATCTTATACTGAGATTGCACATTGCCTGGATAAATCCATATCAAAAATAGAAGAAGCTATATTAAAAGCATTGGAGATTACTCCGCCCGAGCTATCTGCCGATATTTATCAAACCGGTATTTATTTAACCGGTGGCGGTGCATTGCTTCGCGGGCTGGACAGGCGAGTATCAGCCAAAACCAAACTACCGGTACACGTAGCCGAAGATCCGCTACGCGCCGTAGTTAGAGGCACGGGGACGGCACTTAAAAACATAGGTAACTTCAAATTCTTGATGCAATAATCTTATTTACGATTTACGATTTTAGATTTACGAATGTTTATCTAAATCGTAAATCGTAATTCTAAAATCGTAAATCCCTATGCGTAACCTGTTAATTTTCATCAGCAAGTACAACGCATTTTTCCTTTTCGTTATTTTTGAGATAGGGGCTATAGTTATCTACATAAAATACAATTCCTTTCAAAAAGCTACTTTTATTAATAGCACTAATCATGTAACCGGCAATTTATACGCCCGTATTGACGAGTTTAAAGGATATTTAACGCTTAGAGATGTTAATGATAGCCTGGCAAAAGAGAATGCCAGATTGCGTAATCAGCTTAAAACTTCATTTTATGTTGATACCGTGGCTAAGGGTAAAGTTACAGACACTGTTTATAAGCAGCAATACGAGTACATAACAGCTAAAGTTATTAATAACTCTGTTAACCGGCCCAACAACATCATCACCATTAATGCAGGCTCTGATGCCGGTATAAAAAAGGGGATGGGGGTTATAAATGATAAAGGTGTTGTTGGTAAAGTTTTACAGGTAAGCCCGCACTTTTCTGTTATACAATCGCTTTTACATTCAGAAACGGTTATAAGCGCGATGCTGGCTAATTCGCGACAAATCGGGTCATTTTCATGGGGAGCAGATCTTAATCCGCATCGGGGTTTGTTATATGATATAACTAACGATGCTTCGCCAAAGGTGGGCGAACTGGTAGTTACTTCAGATCGCTCGCTGTATCCCACCGGCATAGCAATTGGCAAATTGCTTAACCTGCGTGCAAAAAATGCCAAAGGGTCGTTTTTAAGTATGGATGTTGCCTTGGCGGTTGATTTTACCAAACTGGAATATGTTTATGTGGTAATTAATGAGTTTGCAACAGAACAAACGGGACTGGAGGCTCAGGTGACGAAAGATGAGTAGGACCATTTTATACAATATAATACGGTTTATAGTGCTGGTTTTTGTTCAGGTGTTTTTACTGAAGAACATTACTTTATACAATATAGCCACCCCGTACCCCTATATATTGTTTATTCTTTTGCTTCCGTTCGGAACTCCTAACGTGCTGCTGTTTATACTCGCATTTATCCTGGGCTTAACAGTTGATGCTTTTTATGATACCCCGGGCCTGCATGCAGCTGCTTGCGTGCTTTTGGCACTGGTAAGAATACTCTTTATCAGCATTACAGTGCAAAAGGACGGATTTGATAATGAGCCCGAGCCCACGCTCAGTATAATGGGCTTCAGGTGGTTTTTAACGTATACCATAATACTAACTTTCATACATCATACGTTTCTTTTCTTACTAGAGGCATTTAACTTTTCTGACTTGTTATTTATACTGCAGCGGGTTATAACCAGCGCAATATTTACAGTATTTTTGATGCTCATCACCGGCCTATTGTTTTTCAGAAAAAGGGAACGTAAATGAATACTTTTTTTCAGCGACGTTATGTTATCGCAGGCGTTTTTATTACCCTGATAATAATTCTGCTGGCTCGCCTGTTTTACATGCAGGTAATAGACGACCGGTACCTGAAGATTGCTAAGGACAACGTAATCCGTCAGTTTGTGCAGTATCCTGCTCGCGGTCCTATCTTAGATCGCCATGGTAAAATACTGGTTCAAAATAAACTCGTTTATGATGTATCTGTTATCCCTCGCCAGGTAAAACCTTTTGATACCGTTGAGTTTTGCAGGCTTTTAGACATTACACGTGAGGATTTTGACAAACGGTTTAACAAGGCTATCGGGTACTCGCGTGCATTGCCTTCTAAGTTTGATAAACAGATCTCACCTGAACTTTATGCTTCCTTGCAGGAGCGCATGTCAGAGTTTCCCGGCTTTTTTGTTGAACCTCACCCTGTGCGTATTTATCCTGACTCAACAGCGGCACATTTTTTAGGTTACATTAGCGAAGTTAGAGACTATGATATTGAGAAATCAGGCGGCTACTATCGCCCCGGAGATTATATCGGAAAATCCGGCGTGGAAAAATCATATGAGACGATTTTGCGGGGACAGCGCGGGGTGAAAAACATGTTGGTGGATTCGCGCGGTGTGCAAAAAGAATCATACGCCAATGGAACCTTTGATACCGTTGCCGTTGCGGGTGAAAAGGTAATATCATCCCTTGATATAAGGATTCAAAAGTTGGGCGAAAAATTAATGAAAAATAAGATAGGCAGCATTGTTGCAATAGAACCGTCAACCGGCGAGGTATTGTGCTTTGTTAGCAGCCCTACTTATGACCCTAATCTGATGGTGGTTGGTCCGGACAAGGGCAAGAATTACGAAAGGTTGGAAGAAGATCCTTACAATCCCTTTTTTATAAGGCCCATAATGGCTAGTTATTCACCCGGTTCGTCCTTTAAGCCATTAAGTGCGCTCATTGCCTTGCAGGAGGGCATCATCACACAGCAAACAACCTATACTTGTACAGGCTCTTATTTGCCTAATAGGGGCAGGCCCAAATGCACGCACGTTCACGGCGTGGTAAACTTAAGCAGCGCGATAGCCGAATCGTGCAATGGTTATTTTGCAATGGTGTTTGAAAAGCTTATTAACTATAGAGGTGCAAAGAATACGGCAGCCAGTTTTACAGATTGGCGGTCTAAAGTTGAGAGATTTGGTTTAGGACAGAAATTGGGATTAGACATGTCTGGTGAAAAATCCGGTTATCTGCCCACTGCGAAACGGTATGATAGAGATTATAAGCCGGGTGGCTGGCGCTCAAAAACCATATTGTCATTATCTATAGGGCAGGGCGAAGTAAATGCGACTCCTTTGCAACTGGCCAACATTGAATGCATTATTGCCAATCATGGTTATTACTATTTACCTCATCTGGTTAAATCGGTCGGTAACAAGCCCGTAATTAAACGTGATTATACTGTGCGCCATAACGTAGGTGTTGACAAAAAATATTTTGAACAGGTTATTGATGGTATGCAAAGCGTAGTAGAATATGGTACCGCACGTGGATCCAGAATACCCGGTATAAATATGGTAGGCAAAACAGGTACTGTACAAAATAACCATGGTGCCAACCACTCGGTATTTGTAGCCTATGCTCCGCGCGAAGACCCAAAAATAGCTATTGCTGTAGTGGTTGAAAACTCAGGCGATGGTGGCACATGGGCCGCGCCTATTGCCAGCTTTATTGTAGAGAAGTATTTGCGTGATACCATAACACTACGGGGCATAAGGCCAGATTATTACATTAATTCAAATCTGCTTACGCCGCCACAGCAAAAGAAAAAGCTAACAGCGGCCGATAGCGCCAAGATAAAAGCTGCTGCCACTCCTGTGAAATCGACAGCGGTAAAGCAGAAGGTAGATAAAAGTGTTACTGTCAACGTTGTAAGCAAAATACCGGGAAGATGAACCATAATAACCAAAGGAGCTTCTTTTTTAATGTTGACTGGCTAACTGTATTTGTTTACCTGGCTTTGTGCACCATCGGCTTACTAAGTATTCACTCGGCGGTATTTAGTCCGGAACACCCCGGGTTGATAGATCTGGATACGAACTATGGCAAGCAATTTATATTTATCATAATATCGGCTATTCTGGCGGTTTTTATACTGTTGCTGGAAAGCCGTTTTCTCTCGGCTCTGGCGCCCGCTATTTATGTGGTTACCGTGTTGTTGCTTATAGCTGTGCTAACCGGGTTAGGACGAAACGTTGGCGGCAACCAGGCCTGGATACCTATTGGAGGGGGCTTTAGGTTGCAACCATCAGAGTTTGCCAAATTTGCTACCTGTTTGCTGCTGGCGCGTTATTTAAGCAGCGTTAATATAAAGCTTACAGAGCTGCGCTCGTTTAGCGTAGCCGCAGGTATTATCCTGTTTCCGATGGTACTTATAATGCTGCAGCCCGACGCCGGTTCAACCCTGGTGTTCAGCTCGCTGATATTTGTACTTTACCGCGAAGGCTTGTCGCCGTATTTCCTGATATTGGAGGGATTGTTCATAGCTTTGTTTGTACTTACCATTAAGTATGATTCTGTTGTATGGGTGGTAGCGGGTGTGGTTGCACTTACCATTCTTTTAATAATGTTGTTTAAACGCAACCGAAAAATGGTGGTAACCCTGCTTGCGGGCGCAGCCATTTGTATCGCTTTTACATTCAGTGTGCAATTTATTTATAAGAATGTTTTACAGCCGCACCATAAAACCCGTATTGATATTGTATTAGGCATTACCAGCGACCCCCGCGGTAAGGGTTATAATGTAAACCAATCAAAAATAGCTATTGGCTCGGGCAAGTTATTTGGTAAGGGTTATATGGAGGGCACGCAAACCAAGTATTCCTTTGTGCCGGAGCAAAGCACCGACTTTATTTTTTGCACAGTAGGCGAGGAGTTTGGCTTTGCCGGCTCAATAGTTGTGCTGGGGCTTTATATGCTGCTGGTGCTGCGCATAATAGTTATTGCCGAGCGACAGCGGTCGCCGTTCTCGCGTATTTATGCTTATGGGGTAGCGTCCGTTATTTTCTTCCACGTATTTATCAATATCGGAATGACGATTGGTATCGTTCCCTCCATAGGTATACCACTGCCGTTTATCAGTTATGGCGGGTCCTCGCTCATCGGTTTTACCCTAATGTTGTTCGTGCTGCTTAAGCTCGACTCCAACCGGATGGGCATCATCTAAAGGCAGAATCGAGGTGTTGCAGAAAAAGAGGCAACAGTTTGCAACACTTGCAACAGTGTTTTTTGTAAGTTCTTGTTTATCAAATTTTTACAAATAGTATAGGTTTAACATGCAACACTTTGCAACAGACTTATTCGTCAGGAAATTTAGCTGTGGTATGAGCTTAACAAATTGACTATCAAATGTTTGATAAAAGTGGAAATTGACACTTTTTTTGAAGCACTTTGCAACACTTTTTAATTGCCCGGCCGTCCCCGAAAAGATCCGTTAAAATGAAGCGGACTAATAAATACCCGGCCGATAATATCAAAAAATAAACCCCCACAAAAAAAAGCGATGAGCCTAAACCCACCGCTTTCTATTTTTTAAATCCGATATCGAAAATCCGATATCCGAAATCAAATTACTCTGCTATTACTGAGAAAGGTACCTGTACCTTAACTTCTTTGTGCAGGTTGATGTTAGCAACATAATCGCCAACAAATTTTGGTTCCTGATCAAAGGTGATGCGACGACGGTCAACATCAAAACCTTCTTTTTTCAATGCATCAGCAATTTGTATTGTGTTGATGGCACCGAAAATTTTGCCGGTTTCGCCTGCTTTAGCACCGATGTTTAATTTAACACCTTCTAAACGGGCAGCAATTGCGTCAGCATCTTTGCGTATTTTATCCTGTTTAAATGCAGCTTGTTTAAGGTTTTCGGCCAAAACTTTGCGTGCACTCACTGTAGCTAATATAGCATAACCTTTAGGGAACAAAAAGTTACGACCATAACCCGGTTTTACGGTTATGATATCGTCTTTTTCGCCCAGGTTTTTAATATCTTGTTTTAAAATAACTTCCATTGCTTATACCTCCCGATTATTTTAATGAGTCTGTAACATAAGGTAATAAACCAATGTGGCGAGCACGTTTAACGGCTTGTGCCACTTTACGCTGGAATTTTAATGAAGTACCTGTTAAACGGCGAGGTAATACTTTACCCTGATCATTAACAAACTTTAATAAAAAGTTAGCGTCTTTATAATCGATATACTTAATACCGTTCTTTTTAAAGCGACAGTATTTTTTACGGTTGTCCTCTACTTTAGGGGCAGTTACGTATTTAATTTGTTCGTTAGCCATTAGTTTGCTTCCTCCACTTTAGCTGCCGGCTTTTTGTTAAAAGCACCGCTACGTTTTTTGTCGTTGTAAGCAACGGCATGTTTATCCAAAGCAATTGTAAGGAAACGCAAAACACGCTCATCGCGCCTTAACTCAACCTCCAATTTGTTAATTAAATCACCTGGAGCCTTAAATTCAGTTAAGTGATAGTACCCTGTAGTCTTCTTTTGAATAGGGTACGCTAGTTTTCTCAAACCCCAATTATCCTCCTGGACAATTTCGGCTCCGCCATCAGTTAGAGTTTTGCTGTATTTGGCAATAGCCTCCTTAGCAGTTTCTACTGAAAGCAACGGGGTTAGAACGATCACGATTTCGTACTGTTGCATTTTTGTACTTTGATTTTTAGTTATTTACCCGACAATTCGGGGCTGCAAATGTAGTAAATACATTTTGTTTTTTCAACAATATTGTCATGTATTTTTATGGCACAAACCGAAGAGATTTAGCTTAAATTGCATAATGCAGAGAAAACTCCTTATCCTCAAAAAAACAGCTATTCTGTTAGTATTACTGTTAGCTTTTAAAACCTCCGTCTGTCAGCTAAAAGCCGTACAGAAAAAAGCAACGGTTTCTTTAAGCGATACTGCCCGTCTGGCTAATTTAATTCGCGATGTACGCGCAATGATGAAGGCAACAACTTTAGGTGACTTTTCCGTGCTTGCTAAATACACACACATCCATTAGTTGTGCGATCGATGGGGGGAGCAGATAAAATGGCGGCTTATTTAACAAAAGAATTTAGGAATATGCAAGCGCAGGGTATAAAATTTGATGAAGCACAAATAGGGACGCCCAGTAAATTTATTTATACCGGAGGTGAGTATTTCTGTGTTATTCCGCAAAAGGTTATCATGGTGAATGGGAGTAGGCGAATTGCCAGCGCTTCATCCTTACTTGGTGTAAGTAATAACGGAGGAAATACATGGCGTTTTGTTGACGCAGGAGGAATGACCGATGAGCAAGTAAAACAATACTTCCCGAAAATATACGGAAAACTAATAATTCCTAAACGTTCCGAAGCAAAAGAGGTGACTGAATAGTGTCAACCCCTGTTAATAAAAATAACAGCTTTTTAACATTCAGTACAAAACATTCCGGTAAGTTCGTTTGTCTTTTAAGAGTTGTCTTTTTTCAGTTACCCAAAATATTACCGCTATGGATTTTAAACAATTTGAAGGCCAAACAGCAAGCCACTCCGTGTTTATGTATGATACCATTTACTTTCAGTCGCCTGATGAGTATGAAGATACCGAACAGGACGATTGGGATGATGAAGAAGACGAAGATTTTGATGATACCGCGGCCGACATAGATGATTTAAACGCCATACGTGTAGGTGATGACCTGGACCAAAGTGATGATGCCTACGATATTACCAACCCCGATCCGGACGATGACCATTTGCCGGATGATGATTTGCAATAAGTTTACTAAGATTATGTAGTGCGTTACTGCTGTACGATTGTGTATGGCTGCAATAATATGCGTTGTTTTTAAATGAAAAAATGCAACGTGGTATAACTATGTTTAATGTTACCAAGTTAAAAACCAAAACGTAGCAGGTGAACGTTAATTTGGTGCTGTAAAGGCTTGTATTATTATAATAATAGCGATTATATTATTATAATTACGTACCAAATTAATTTACATGTCCGATTCCCGTTCAGAATATTACATAACCGCCCGAAAATTCTGGAAAACCGTTACCGATAGTGATATTACCGTATCTTCCTCTATGCTTCAAACGCAACTTGAAGCGTATAGGCGGCAGTTCAGTGTATTTCAGGCTGGTAATTATTATTATATCATATTGAATATGTATAAGGGCGAGTTGGAATATGTTGATCAAAATGTTACCCATGTGCTTGGTTACCAACCCGGCGAATTTACCATCGCTTTTTTAATGGATAATATTCACCCTGACGATAAAACTTACTTTTTGAATTTTGAACACAGGGTAGTGGAGTTTTTTAAAGCCCTGCCTTTTGAAAAGATAGCTAAATACAAGGTTCAGTATGATATCCGCATTAAAACAAAAGATAATAAATATGTGCGTTTGCTGCACCAGGCTTTACAAATAGACTATGATGAAAAAAATTACTATCGTACGCTAAGCCTGCACACAGATATTTCTCACATAAAACAGAATGGGATACCCTGTTTTTCGCTGATAGGCTTAGATGGCGAGCCATCTTATTATAACATTCAGGATGCCAATGCTTTCACCAAATCTTATGACCGGTTTACCAAGCGCGAGCGGGAAGTTTTAAAGTGCATTGTTGAGGGTAAAAGCAGTAGGGAAATTGCCGATGAGATGTACATCAGCCTGCATACAGTTAACGTTCACCGCAAAAATATTCTGGCAAAGGCAGCAGTTAAAACAGCGGTAGAACTGGTTAGCATGGCTATAAAAGAGTGCTGGGTGTAGCATTTCAAAATTTAGATATTATGTGCATTAGGTAAAAAATAACTATTAATAGTTATTTTTTTATGTGTGGCTACCCGGTAATTTTACATGAACACAGTTTGTTAAGTTACAGAGAAATATAAATTTCAGTATGTACCACGGGAGCACACATGCTGTTTAAACAGAGGCAATTGATTAAATATGAAAAAAGCTTTTTTAAGTATTGCGTTAGCATTCAGTATCTGCACCTTAATGGCGCAGTCTACATCAGTATGGCAAGGGGAGGGAGAACTGGCGGGTATAAGTTTTAGTTATGATAGAACAGAGGATGGAATAGTTGAAAACCCAAGGACAGGTACAAAATTCACAAAGTATGAAATAACCACTAAATTAGTTAACGGAACGGGTAAAGATGTACTAGCGGTTGTAGTGGGCACGTCAAGCCTTCATTGCAAGTTTGTTACTAAAATGGATAAACTGAGCGAAGCCGACAGGGTTTTTTGCAGTGGACAAAACAACACGGGTATATTTCATGGGCAATTATGTAAGGTAAATATACTGTGTGCTAATACAACGGTGCGGGATATTCCTAAACATATACTTTGCCCACTGGGAGAACTTCCCGAGGTATCGTATCTCAACATCAGGGTTGAATCCCTACAACCTAAACCAAGCCAAACGCTGGAACCATCTGTTACTTATAACCCTAACGGCAATAGGCCCGAAGAGAAAGTAAGCGTTAGGGTGCCGGAAAATACAAAGCCAGATGCCGGTACAGTGCTGCCAAGCTACCCCGGAGGAACGCAGGCATTGTATGCTATGTTTGCACAAAACGTAAAATATCCTCGGGTTGATTTGGAAAAAGGGGTGCAAGGGAGAGTTTCTATCTCATTCGTTGTTGAGAAAGATGGTTCACTGACAGATTTTAAAATAGAATCTGCTCCATCAACAACTTTAGGCCAAGAGGCCTTGCGGGTATTAAAACTCTCTGGAAACTGGATGCCGGGCTCTTTTGCCGGCAAACCTGTACGTGTTCGGCATATTATACCGGTTAACTTCCGCTTTTAAATTGAATGTTAAACCGGCTTGTTAAGTATTAGAACTCATTTTATCAACAATTCCCTTTCCCATTTTCAGGAAACGTAAATTCTATCTACCTTAGTAGCTGTGGATAATTTCATCGTTTCGGCACGTAAATACCGCCCGGCTACTTTTGATACCGTTGTTGGTCAGCAACATATAACCAACACACTAAAAAACGCTATTAAAAACAACCAGCTGGCGCAGGCATTTTTGTTTTGCGGGCCGCGTGGGGTGGGTAAAACCACATGTGCGCGTATACTGGCCAAAACCATAAACTGCACCAATTTGCAGCCCAATGGCGAGGCTTGCGGCAATTGCCCGTCGTGCGCCTCTTTCCAAAACGGTAACTCCTTTAACATTCATGAGTTGGATGCGGCATCCAACAACTCGGTTGATGATATCCGCAGCCTGATAGAGCAGGTGCGCATACCACCGCAGGGTGCCCGTTACAAGGTTTATATTATTGATGAGGTGCACATGCTATCGCAGGCAGCGTTTAACGCTTTCCTTAAGACTTTAGAGGAGCCGCCACATTACGCTATTTTTATTTTAGCTACTACCGAGAAGCATAAGATACTGCCTACTATACTTTCGCGCTGCCAGATATTTGATTTTAACCGCATTGGGGTTGAGGATATGAGCATGCATCTGCAAGGTATCGCCACAAAAGAAAACATAGCCTACGAGCCGGATGGACTGCACATAATTGCCCAGAAGGCCGACGGCGGCCTGCGCGATGCGCTCTCTATGTTTGACCAGATAGTAAGTTTCTCGGGCAGTAACGTTACTTACAGGGCGGTAATTGATAACCTTAATATTTTAGACTACGATTACTATTTTAATATAACCGATAGCCTGCTTGGCGAAGAAACCGCTAAAACCCTGTTGTTTTTTGATGAAATATTGCAAAAAGGGTTTGATGGAGCGCATTTTATATCTGGCCTATCAGAGCATTTCCGCAACCTGTTGGTGAGCAAGGATGTTACAACGCTTAAGCTGTTAGAAGTTAGCGAGGGAATTAAGGCAAAATACCTGCAGCAATCTCAGGCGGCAAGTATATCGTTCTTACTGTCTGCATTGGGGATAGCCAATCAGTGCGACCTTAACTATAAACTGAGCAAGAACCAGCGGTTGCAGGTTGAGCTGGCGCTGCTTAAAATGTGCCACCTGCAATCGGTCTTCAACATCGCATCCGGAAACGGTGCAATGCCCGATAATAGCGGGCAACTAAAAAAAAAACCTGATACCCCAGCAAGCGTAGCCACGCCGCCCGAAGGCGAGGTGAAAAACCAGGTTGCTATTTTAAGTGATGCCCCGGCTGTTTATAACACCACTAAACCTACACAAGTAGCGCCATCACAGGTCGCTTCCCCTGCTCAGACATCGCCGGCTATCGAAGAGAAACCAAAAGTATTTGTACCTAATGCCAGTTCCTCTTCAGTAAAAATACCTTCACTTAAAGGGTTTAACTCGCCTGATGAAGTTGTTGTGGAGGAAGACCCTTATTTGAAGGGCGATAGCAAAGAGCCATTTACACCAGAACAATTTCTGAATTATTGGAATGCTTATGCCGAAAAGGTAAAAGCGGATGGCAAAGCTACTTTATCAACAATTTTTGCGGGTAAACCTACGCCACTCAATCCAACTTTGTACGAGGTTATTGTTGAAACCAAAGCACAGGATGCACAATTGCGCGATGAAAAACCTAACCTGCTTAACTTTTTGCGTACCAGTTTGAATAATTTTGACCTGGATATTGTATCGCGTATTGACGAGATAAAGGTTAACAGGAAACCTTACGGTGCCAAAGAAGTGTACCAATATATGGCTGCTAAAAACCCGCAACTGGCTGAGCTGCGCAAAATGTTTAATCTTGATTTTGATTAAACGCAATTTCTAGTTGTATAATGTTGTTTGGCAGGGATAAAATGCCTATATTAGGTACAAAATTATCACAATACATTTGAAGCAAAAATTACTCTCCCCGCTCGTTATTTTTATGATATGTCTGGTGGCAACATCATGCATAAAGGATGCACCTATATACCCGGATGATCCTGATTTTGTACCTTATACAGGTAAAGGTGGTACGGGCGGAGGTGGTGGCGGAGGCGCGGTATCCGGCACGGTAAATCTTACTTTTCTTAGCGGTGATTGGGAAGTAACAGCCATGTATACCGAAATTTATTCGGCAAGTAATGTGGTGCAGTTAAGTACGCTGTCACCATTTAATTTATATCGCGGCGTAAACCTTAATAATACCACAAAAGCGTATTTGTTTGATGGATCGTTCGACGCGGTGGATCCGGGTGTTTTTACAACCTCAACAGCAGGCAGCAGTGTTTATATACAGTTACAGGAAGACCCCTTTAACCGAACTATTAACGATAAGATACAGATAACCAATTTAACAGCGAACTCTATGACCTGGCTTGCTGTAGATCCGGAAGTACTAATCACCCCGGGTGGTAATTTAAAAACAGGGTTTAAGGTGGTTTACACCCGTAAACCCTGATATGCGTTATCCCTACCTGTCGTTTTTAGGATATCCCTCTTCATCCAGATCGTCGCGGTCATCTTCGGGCGTGTGTCCTAAAACCTCATCTATCGGGTCCAGATCAACTATGCTTCCCTTACTGTCAATATGCATGCCTAACCTGTCTACATCTGTTTCCAGGCTTTCGTTGGGTATATATTCGTCAACCGCATACGGATTAGCCTCATCATAGGTGGAGTTAGAATCCTCGCCGTTTTTTACAGAAGTATTGTAGGGGTCGGGATGATCGTAGTCCGGATCATCGCTTTTTACATCATATTCATAGCTGTTATCATCAGCATTAAAACTCAGCTGTTCGTTATTTATAGTTTCGCCAAGTTCATTCTTTAGGGTTTGGTCCCTGTCAGAGTTTTCGTTTTTTAAATTATTAGTGCTCATGGATTAAGTATTTACAGTTGTTATACCGTAAAAACCTTGCCAAAAGTTGCACATTGTTAATTATTGGTACGAAATAGATTTACGATAAGACGTAACGCCGCCAATTGCAAATTTTACACCGATGAAGAATTGATCGTATACATCATTCTGGCTGCGTCCTGTTTCAAATCCGTCTAAGGCATCACCCAAAATATAATTTAGCTGGTAGCCGATATCAACTTTAAACGAAGGTTGGTTATACTTATTAAAAAGCTTAAACTCATAACCAATGCGGGTAGGTATAAGCACCTGGTTGCTGTGATTGCGGCCGGGGGTATAATACCCTGTTTGATCAGGCACCCGTAATGTTGAATCTATATCAAGTTTATTAATTACAAAGCCTGCGCCTGTAGAAACATAGAAATTTTTAAGACCATTCATTAATCTGCTGTCTGAGTAACGAATAAGCTCGCCTGCCTGTAGTTGCACCCTGAACATTACTGCCGCAAATTTATTTTCAAAATAACGTCTTGATTTTGATGTAACAGATCCACCTTTTAAAATTCCCCCCTGCGCCTCTATAACATAGTTTATAAAGGGGGTTTGGTTGTAGGTAAAATTGATATGGCCGGTAGGCGCAATGGTAATGGTTTCAGCGTCGCTGCCAACTACCCGGCTCGCTGCTCCGCCAAAACCGATATCGTATTTTGCGTATTCGTACCCTAATTGCGCTTTAGCAGCTAAACAAAAAAAGCTTATTAAAACTGTTGCGGCGACCGATCTGAAAAGAGTGCGGGTCATGGTATTTTTGGGGGCAGGTAAGTTCAAAGCCAAATTTATTGTTTTACAAAGGTTAGAGTTCAACTCAAAATAGTAATGCGACGGATAAAAATACAACTTACTTTTATAAAACAACATTACAACGTAATTATCTATACAATGTTCGTTGCAAATTGTTGATTTATTAACGTATAAACTCAATTTTCTTATATTTGCGGCCTAAATAATCAATAGCATCTGGTATGGCAAAAATTAAAGTAGAAAATCCTGTAGTTGAATTGGATGGCGATGAAATGACCCGCATCATCTGGAAATTTATTAAAGACAAACTGATCGTTCCGTATCTGGATCTGGATATAAAATATTATGACCTTGGCCTGGAATACCGCGACGAAACAAATGACCAGGTAACTATTGATGCTGCCAATGCTATTAAACAATATGGAGTAGGTATTAAATGTGCCACCATTACACCTGATGAGGCCCGCGTAGAGGAGTTTGGCTTAAAGCAAATGTGGAAATCGCCAAATGGTACTATCCGTAATATACTGGACGGTACAGTATTTCGCGAGCCGATTGTAATGAGCAATGTACCGCGTTTGGTACCTAACTGGACAGCGCCTATCTGCATTGGCCGTCATGCTTTTGGCGACCAGTACCGTGCTACTGATTTTTTAACTAAAGGAAAAGGAAAACTGACTATCACCTTCACCCCTGAGGATGGCGGCGAAACCCAATCTTTTGAAGTATTTAACTTTAAAGGTGACGGTGTAGCTTTAGCGATGTACAATACCGACGAGTCTATCCGCGGTTTTGCTCATGCCTGCTTTAACCAGGCCATAATGAAAGGCTGGCCTTTATACCTGTCAACAAAAAACACCATTCTAAAAAAATACGATGGTCGTTTTAAAGATATTTTTGAAGAGATATACCAAAGTGATTATAAAGCAAAGTTTGCTGAATTAGGCATTGTATACGAGCACCGTCTAATTGACGACATGGTTGCATCTGCCCTTAAATGGAACGGTAACTTTGTTTGGGCATGTAAAAACTATGATGGCGACGTACAAAGTGATACAGTTGCACAGGGCTTCGGCTCGTTAGGTTTAATGACCTCAACATTGGTTACGCCGGATGGAACCGTGATGGAAGCTGAAGCTGCACACGGCACAGTAACCCGTCACTACCGCGAGCACCAGGCTGGCCGCCCAACATCAACCAACCCAATTGCATCCATATTTGCATGGACCCGTGGTTTGGAGTTCCGTGGCATTTTAGATGGTAACCAGGAGTTGATTGACTTCTGCAAAACTTTAGAGCAGGTTTGTATTGAAACTGTTGAAAGCGGTAAAATGACCAAAGATTTGGCCATCACCATAAAACCTAAAGTAGCGCACGGTTCTGATTACCTGTATACTGAAGAGTTTTTAGAAGCTATTGATGAGAATTTGAAAGCTAAATTGGGTAAGTAAATAAACATTTGCCAAGCTTAAGCGCCCATTTTTTTTAAGGATGGGCGCTTTTGTTTTAATAATTTGTATTTTTATAATACCCAATTAAATAACACCTGAGCTATGGAAAGCTACTACATCATTTTTATAGTCATTTATTTTTACTTATCAGCTCGGTTTGCAGCTCAAGGCATGTTCAAGTTTGCCACTGTATATAACTTAAATATTTTTTAATAGTTGTGCTGATACCCTTCGCAGGATATTTTATTGCTGTTAATCTCCTTAATAAAAAGTTGGAATTGCAGAATTAACCCAACAAAAAAGGCCACACTCGCGTGCGGCCCTTCTCAATTATAAACTAAACGTAAACTAAAATTAGCTGTTGCGGGTCTCAATTTTGGTGATCTTCCAATCTTGGCCTTGTTGTTTGATGGTAATGGTGCTTGTACGTACATAGCCTTCATATTTCATATCCATTCTTAGTACCATGGTGTTATCAATGTCCGATACAATTGATGTGGTATACTGGCAGGTTTGTTCTACGTTTTCAGAAGCTTTAAACGAATCAAGCAGGGCTTGTTTGTTTAATTTGAAGGTTTTTTCGCCACGGTACATGGTGTATTCAACATTTTTAGCTAAAGCCTGTTCAAGGTTTTGCAGGTTGCCGTGAATAACAGCATTAGTGAAGACAGTAACCACATCGTTTTTTGATAAGGTACCAGCTGTGTTTGGGTTTGCGTTTGCTACGCCGGTTGCCACTAATAAGGCAAGGCCGAGAAATATAGATTTTAAAGTTTTCATAATAATATGGTCTTAAAGGTTATTAATTTATTTTTATACCCATATGACAACGTCGGTAGCCAGTTCGTTACAGTCGATTTAATTTTTATTTGCGTTTTAACTAAAATTTAACATTTGCCACCGGGTCCATCCTTAAAACAATGATCGAGTTCAACACAATTATGCTCCAGTTTGAATCGCAGGGTGAAAAAACCGGGTGGACCTATATTGAGATTCCCGCCGATATTGCTCAACAGTTAAAACCGGGTAATAAAAAGTCATTCAGGGTAAAAGGGATGTTAGATGGCCTGGCCGTTGCCGGCATGGCCCTGATGCCTATGGGAGCCGGCAATTTTATTTTAGCGCTAAAGGCTGATGTCCGCAAGGCCATCCGTAAAAATGCAGGTGCCATGCTAACCGTTAAACTGGAGGAAGACAAGGATTATAAAGTTGAGGTGCCCGACGATCTGCAGGAGTGTTTTGATTTTGAACCGGATGCTTTGACACAATTCAATAGTCTGCCCAAATCGCACCGCGATTACTTTATAAAGTGGATTGAAAGCGCCAAAACCAACGAGACGAGGGCAAAACGGATAGTAAACACCATAAATGCCATGCTACGTAAATGGGATTATAATACTATGATACGGGAAATGAGAAAAGAGCAATAACCGTTTCGGGTTTAACCGATAACGGTTATTGCAACCTCAATTATTATTTTTTAAAGTGACGGAGGTATTCGTTAAGCTTTACAATTTTTCCGTTCACAAATTGAAAATCGTTGACGTATTCTGTTGAATCCGTCTTTCCTTTCATATCCGTCATATGTTGGGTGTACCAAACGGTCACCCACTCTTCTTTCAGATCTTTGCCCGTCACTGCTTCCCAGTCTTTAACATCTATTTTTACAGATTTAGTGTCTGCACTACCTTCTTTAACCATTTTTATTAAGTTGCTACCGGTGCTTTTAAATGTACCGCCATCATAATTAAAGGTCACGCTGTCAGCAAAGCACTTTTTCATCAGTACAGTGTCCATTGTTTCGTATGATTTTAGCGCATTTAAAGCCGTCATCGTGTTAGCGCTACTGGTGTCAATCAACCAGTTATCCGGATGTTTTATTTTGTAAGGGTAAACCGGGGCTGCAGCGGCAGTAGTTTCGGCGGTAGGCGTCTTTGATTCACAGGCAGCAAACAGTAATGCAACAGCACCTAGCAAAAAGATTTTTTTCATTTTTTGTGAGTTTAATCATTAATAAGTCCTTGTAATTTAGGTAATTAAATTAACAAACAATTCAAAGTGCCAGTTAATGTGTATCTCCGCCTTCCACAACGTTGATAAGCTGTTTAATTGTGCATAAAATCTGCACATCTGCATATCCACACATCTGCACATTCACTATATTTACCCATCCAAATTTTTTGTTACGAATGAGCGAAGAGCTGAACGAAAACACATCTGCCAACGAAGAAAAATTACATAACATCGTCTCACTCGACGGCCTGTACGAAAATTGGTTCCTTGATTACGCGTCGTACGTAATTCTTGACCGTGCCGTGCCACATATTAACGATGGTTTAAAGCCGGTACAGCGCCGCATACTGCATTCGCTTAAAGAGATGGACGACGGGCGCTTTAACAAAGCCGCCAACGTTATTGGTAATACCATGAAGTATCACCCGCATGGCGATGCCTCCATTGGCGATGCCATGGTGCAGATAGGACAGAAGGACCTGCTGATAGAATGCCAGGGTAACTGGGGCGACCCCGTAACCGGCGACTCGGCAGCAGCGCCCCGTTACATTGAGGCTCGCTTATCAAAATTCGCGCTGGAGGTTGTATTTAACCCTGACACTACAGTTTGGCAAGCCAGTTATGATGGGCGTAACAAAGAGCCTATTACACTTCCGGTTAAGTTCCCGCTGTTATTAGCCCAAGGTGCCGAAGGTATTGCTGTAGGTTTGGCTACCAAGATATTACCGCACAACTTTATTGAACTGATTGATGCATCAATAGGGGTGTTAAGGAATGAGCCTGTTAACCTACTACCCGACTTCCCTACAGGTGGTATGGCCGATGCCTCGGCTTACAATGAGGGACAGCGCGGGGGGCGTATAAGGGTCCGTGCTAAAATTAGCGAACGCGATAAAAAGACATTGGTTATAACGGAGATCCCTTTCTCTACCACTACCGGCAGTTTAATAGACAGCGTTGTTGCTGCTAACGATAAAGGTAAGATCAAGATCAAAAAGATTGAGGATAATACCGCGCGCGATGTAGAAATTGTGATACACCTGGCACCGGGTATATCTCCTGATGTAACTATTGACGCGCTATATGCATTTACTGATTGCGAGGTATCAATATCGCCTAACACCTGTGTGATACAGGACGACAGGCCGCGTTTTATGAGTGTGAATGATATGCTTACCGAAAGTACGCATAAAACACGCGACCTGTTAAAGCTGGAGCTGGAGATAAAGCTGAAGGAGCTGATGGAGAAGATATTTTTCAGCTCGTTGCTTAAGATATTTATCCAGGAGGGAATGTACAAGCATGCCGACTATGAAAGCTCTGCCAATTTTGAGGAGGTGCTTGTTGTATTGAATCGCTTGTTTGAACCTTTCTTTTCACAGTTTTATCGCGAGATATTACCCGAGGATTATAAGAAACTGATTGACAAACCGATGAGCAGCATCACCCGTTTTGATGTGAAAAAAACGGATGAGCAGATAAAGGGATTAGAGGGCGAAATAAAGCAGGTTAAGCAGCATTTAAAGCATTTAACAGACTATACAATAGACTGGTTTGTTAAACTGAAAGAGAAATACGGCAAGGACCGAGGGCGTAAAACCGAACTGCGCACCTTTGATAAGGTAGAAGCAACTCAAGTAGCCTTGGCCAACTTAAAACTTTACGTTAACAGAACCGACGGCTTTATAGGCTCGGGCCTTAAGCGCGACGACAACGTTGAACAGGTAGGAGAGTGCTCTGACATTGACGAGATAATAGTTTTCCGCGAAGACGGGCGCTGCCTGATCACCAAAATTCAGGAGAAGGTATTTGTGGGTAAAGACATTATCCATGTCGCGGTATTTAAAAAGAATGATGAACGCACCGTTTATAACATGGTGTATAAAGACGGGCAAAGTGGCGTTGCCTACATAAAACGCTTTGCTGTTACAGGTGTAACGCGCGATAAGGAGTACGACTTAACCAAAGGCAGCAAAGGCTCAAAAGTGTTATATTTTTCTGCCAACCCTAATGGCGAGGCCGAGATAGTAAATATCCAGCTTAAGCCGCATGCCAAGTTGAAGAAGCTGCAGTTTGATGAAGATTTTGCGGCTATTGCTATCAAGGGTCGCGGATC
The DNA here is from genome assembly GCF_946479965.1 of uncultured Mucilaginibacter sp. The sequence continues at coordinate 101,859 of NZ_CAMLHX010000001.1, forward strand.
AATGGGTAATATTGTTACCAAATACCCGGTTAAAAAGATCGTGCTAAAAAGCAAAGGCATATCTACTTTATCCGGCCGTAAAATATGGTATGATGAGATATTAAAGCGCCTGAATGTTGACGCACGCGGTAAATACCTGGGTGAGTTTGATGGCGACGACCGTATTCTAACCGTTTTAAGCAGCGGTATATATGAACTGACCAGCTTTGATCTGAATAACCACTTTGATGATAAGATGGTGCTGATAGAGAAGTACAATCCTGAAAAGGTTTATTCGGTGGTGCATTTCGATGGCAAATCAAAAAACTACATGGTGAAACGCTTCCTGTTTGAAAACATTGCCATAGGTAAGCAAACCAGTTTGATAAGCGAAGAGAGCGGATCAAAAATGTTATTGATATCAGGTGCTGCGCAGCCAATTGTTAAGGTTGATCAGTTAAAGGGCGCTACTAAAATACCCGAAACTGTTGAACTGAATCTGGCTGATCTGATAGATGTTAAAGGCATGAAAGCGATGGGTAACCGGATATCGGCGCATGTGGTACAATCTATTACACTAATGGCTGAGCACGATGATGCAGAGGACGTACCGGATCCGGAGCCCGATACTGTAGAAGAAACTCAGATCGTCATTACACCCGAAGATAAAACAGTTGCCGATGTAGCACCACTGCCAAATGCTGAGGTTAATACAGATTTGGCACCTGTGCCTTACGAACCAGATGAGGCAACAGTTGAAATAGATGAGCCGTCTGAGCAATCTGTTGAACCATCCACGGCATTAGAGACCCCACCTGCAAAATCGGTGAAATCAATTGAAAAATCAGTGGAGTCACCAAAAGAATCAGTGGAATCATCAGATCAATCGGTGGCATCATCCAATAACTCAGTGGAATCAACCGCAAAAAAAATAGACTTTGAAATAACTAACCCTGATGATATTGATATAGATGATAAGGGGCAGTTGGGACTGTTTTAATTACGTACAAGGAGACACACATTAAAGCCATCTATTGGCCATAGTATGATAGCAGGTAGACGTATTTTTTTTGTATTCGTAGTAGTACTTGTGGTTGCCGCGATGTTATATAGCTGCAAAGAAAAATACTTGCCCGAACTTAAGGAAACTAACGTTAACTATCTGGTGGTTGAAGGTTTGATTAACACTGGTACCGATTCAACAATATATACCCTAACCCGTACATATAAACTGGATGGCAAGGCGGTTGTTGCCCCGGAGCGGGGGGCTATAGTACAAGTGGAAAGCGATGGTGGTAATGTTTATCCGCTGCCTGCTTTATTAAAGCCAGGCAGATATGGGCGACCATCAGTAGGTGCTGACCCAACAAAAAAATACAGGTTGAGAATAATAACCAGTAATAAACGGGAATATCTTTCGGATTTTGTAGAAAGCAGAACATCGCCGCCATTTGATCTGAAATATGATTTTGATAATGAGGCTTTAAACTTTCATATAACCACTTATGATTTATCCGGAAAAAGTATTTATTATCAGCACAGCTATGTAGAAACATGGGAGTATACAGCTCTAATAAACAAAAAATCTCGCTGCTGGCATGTTGTACCCTCGCCGAACATTTTACTATCATCAACAGCAAATCTTTCAGAAGATCGGATAAATGATAAGCTTGTTCTTTCGGTACCTGGCCTTTCACCTAAATTAGATGTTGAGTATAGCGTTTTGATCAGACAAAGCGTTCTCACGCGCCAAGGCTTTGAGTTTTTTGAAACGCTAAGAAAGAACACAGAAGCGGTAGGAACCATTTTTGATGCGCAACCTTCGCAGCTGGTGGGCAATATAAGGTCTACTACAAACCCTACCGAAACGGTGATAGGTTTTGTAAGTTGCGGTACGGTAACCGAAAAGCGTTTTTTGATTGATCTACCTGATCTGCCAACAAAATGGTTTACTCTTGTGGACGATTCTGAATGTAGAGACGCCCCACCACCGCCACCTTTTTGTACAGACTGCCGCGTACTAGGGGGAACCACCCAAATGCCCTCTTATTGGAAATAATATTATGACAGGCTTAGTTATAGCCCGACTTTTTTTATTTATAGCGTGCGGTAAAATTTTTATATTTGACTACAACACAACCTTATAATGTATTCCCTATTCGGCAATTGGTATTATATCCCGCTTATTTTACAGGGCCTTTGCCTTATCCACAGCTTTCGCAATGGTACGCAGCAAAAATGGCTTTGGATAATTGTGTTTCTGCCGGTAATAGGCAGCCTTATTTATATTTATCAGGAGATAATTAGCAATCGCAGCGTCAGAATAAAAGCACCTGACATAAGCGCGGTATTTGATCCCGGTGTTAAACTGAAACGCCTGGAAAATGAGGTTAAGTTTACCGATACCTTTGCTAATCGAATAAAGCTGGCTGATGCTTATCTGGATGCCGGCCACGTTGATAAAGCCGTAGAAATATATAACGCCAGCCTTACCGGCGCATTTGCCGAGAATGAGCATGTATTGGCGCAGCTAATTGTTGCTTACGACAAGCAGGGCCGTTATGAGCAAATCATCCCAATAGCGCGAAAACTGTACAAGCTACCACAATTTGCGCGCTCTCGAATACATGTGTTGTACGCTAAAGCGCTTGAACAAACCGGCAACGTTACCGCCGCCGAAGAAGAGTTTAAATCTATGAAAGGACGTTATTCCTATTTTGAAAACCGTTACGAATACGGGTTGTTTCTAATTCGCCAGGACAGGATAGAGGATGCAGGACAAATATTTTCAGACATAATTGAAGAGCAACCGCATTTAAGCTCAGTTGAGCGCAACAGCAACAAAGTATGGTTTGCAAAAGCTAAAGCGGAGTTGAAGAGAATAACAGCTTAATTATTCAGCGCTTATAAAATACGCCGCTTCAAATACATGCCCTACCTTTAACTCCTGTATCGCTTCTTTTTTGCTGATCTCAACGTGCTTGCCTTCAGTATCAGCGCAGCCTACCCATGGCTCAATGCAAACAAAATCTGCACCGGGTTTGGCCCATATGCCTAAATAGTTAAAATGAGGAAACTCTACCGTCAAGCTAAGGCCATGCAGTTTGCTTTTTATGCATACCTCGCGCGATCTTAAATTTTTAAATACCAGCGCATCTTTTTCAAAAAGGTCACGGGTTAAAAACAGCATGCGGTCGCGGGTAGGGACAGGGTGCGTTTCGCCGGTAAAAAAGCCGTCCGCAGAAAGCTGATGAGTTTCCAGTTTTTCATCCAGTTCAAACTCCAGGTAATAATCTTCATATTTCTCGCCCTTATGGAACGGTACATTAAAAGCCGGGTGACCGCCTACCGAAAAATAAATGGGTTTTCTATCGTGATTAATGAGCTTATAGGTAACACGCAGCGCGGTATCTATCAGATCGTAATGAATTTGAAAATCGAACTTATACGGATAAATCGCCAGCGTTTTCTCGCAGTTAGGCAATGAGAATTTAGCAGACACCGGGCTGCTTTCAATCAGCAACAATTCTGACGTGCGGGCGAAGCCATGCCTTGGCATGTTATAGGTTTTGCCATCAACTATCAGCTCATTGCTGATCAATCCACCCACTACCGGGAACAGGTTGGGGGCGTGCCAGGGCCAAACAGCGGCATCAGCTTGCCACAAATGTTCAACACCTGTTGCTTTATTATAAAATGAGGTAAGCTCACCGCCTTGATTGCGGATGGCTACTTTGTAAAGTTCATTCTCAATAATCGTCATAATGGTTATTTAGTTCGGCTAAGTATTGAAATTATAACGCAAAGCGTTTTATACTGTTTCCTTTTTTTGTTAAAAATTACTCGGTAATCTTAACAATACTACGTAATACCGAATCTTTTTGCGCGGAATTTAACTTCTGATTGCCAAAAAAAGCATTTTCAAAATCGCCGTAGCCAGAGTTAGGTATCACAATATATTTGTTCCCAAAATATTTTTTTAAACGTTCTGTAGCGGCATCTCGCCTATCCTGTAAGGGCTTATTATCATAGGCCGAATCAAAATCGGGTAGGTTATCGCCGCAGTATAAAACAACAGTGTAATTCTTTAATATTTCTTGCCTTCGTGCTTCCTTGCTTGATACACTTTGCTTTAAAAAGATGTGAGTTTTATCAGCATTAGGCAGATTGTAAAGCTTTAAGTTTTTTGTGGTCCCATCACGCTCATCCTCATCGCGGTTGGTAATATAAAAAACAGTCACTCCTTTTGATGCTGCATACTTAAAAAACGACGGTGCACCGGGTACGGTGTCGGCTATTCCCTTCGCGGTCCAGGCTTTCCAGGCTGCAAAGTCAAAGTCTTTATCCTTAACAGCTCGGGCTGCGTCATACGGACTGTTATCCAACACAGTTTCGTCAACATCGGTAATAACAGCCAATGGTTTTTTGCCTTTGTGTTTTAAAGCTTCGTCCAACCGTAAGCGCGCCAAATTATAAGCTTGAAAACAAAGCGCTTTATACTCTGCAGCGCGCTGTTGATATAGCAATGCCCACACTTTTCCGCCGTTAACAATGGATAACTTACCGGCATCCTGCGCGCTGGCAGTGCAGGTAACTATTACTATGATGGAAAAGAGCGATAACAGTTTCTTCATTAGCTATTTTTAGTAAGTGCCTGGCCTCAATTTATCCTGAAACTCCTTAACAAACTTATTTACCTTGGGCTGTATTACAAACGCGCAGTAAGATTTATTGGGGTTAAGATTGAAATAGTTGTCGTGATATTGCTCGGCAGGATAAAACTCACTCGCCGCGGTAACCTCCGTAACTATAGGGGCATCAAAAAGCTGCTTATCTGTCAGTGTTTTAATCGTAGCTAAAGCCCTTTCTTTCTGCTCTTCTGTATGATAAAATATACCCGAACGATATTGCGGGCCAACATCATTTCCCTGGCGGTTAAGGGTGGTAGGGTCATGCGTTTTAAAGAATATCAGCAGCAATTCATCCAGATTGAGTTCATCAGCATCATACTCCAATTCAATAGCTTCGGCATGCCCGGTAGTGGCTGTACATACCTGCTCATAAGTAGGATTTTTTACGTGCCCACCAATATAACCCGACTTAACACTTTTTACGCCTTTAAGTGTTTGAAAGATAGCCTCGGTGCACCAAAAGCAACCATTGGCCAATGTTATTTTTTGTATATCCATAGTTTATTAACAAAGTTAATATTTATACATCATGAAAACAGCAACATTAATAGCCCGTATTTTGTTAGGTTTAATATACCTGCTTTTTGGTATAAACTTCTTTTTTCCGTTTATCCCTGCTGATCAACCAAAAATGACCGAAGCCGCAACCGCTTTCTCCGGAGGCCTATATGGTTCGGGTTATTTTTTTCAATATATGAAAGTGCTTGAAATTTTAGGTGGAATAGCATTACTGCTTAACCGTTTCACCGCATTTTTTCTGTTGGTTTTGCTACCCATAAGCTTAAATATTTTCTTATATCATGCCATGCTTGCACCATCGGGCGTAGCAATGGGAGCGGGCATAATAGCTTTAAACCTGTTTTTATGCGTTGCCTACTTTAAATATTACAGCAGCGTTTTTACTTTTGGGCCAAAGGTCTGAAACATCAAAATTGATTAGCTAAAAAACTTATCTTATTTGTTTGTAACAAAGGCAGGTTGTATATTTATTGTTAGCATGCTGACCTAATATGCTCACATCCTAATCATGAAAGCCTGCTTTTGCATTATTTGTCTATGTATTTTTGCCTCAATACAGCTATTTGCTCAGCAAGTCGTATCGCCCGGCGAGGTTACCGAGCCAATAATATTCAATACGGCTGGTTGCGCCTACAACTGGACCAATGATCATCCCGAAATTGGCTTACCTGCCTCGGGCGAAGGTAATTTATCCTCGTTTACTGCTATAAATAATACCGGCAGCACAATAGTGGCCAATATAAGGGCAGATATAGCGGGGCTTATGTATATAGGCGGCTACGTCGATAACAGTGTAAAAGTTACCAACCTCACAGATTATCAAAGGTTGCCCTCGTTAGATTATGGCAGCAATAAACAGCCGAACTACCAAACAACCAGTAAAGATGGTAAGTGGGTTTATATGTTGACCTCTCTCACCAAGAACTTTGTTACCAACAATCACATCATTGCAATAAATACAGTGGACAATTCAGTTAAAATAATAAACACCGGTAACGCTGACCCATTGTTTTGTACGCTAAGCAATGATGGAAGCCGTTTATATGTATCGTTCAGAGACGGGATTATAAGAGTATATAATGCAAAAGATTTTTCGGTGATAAGAACTGTTGAAGGGTTCTCTCCATTAACAAATTTAATTATCAGTCCTGATGATAGTAAACTATATGTGTTAGAAGCTAACAACCCGCTTGAAAACAAATTGTATGAAATGAATACAAGCACATATAGCTTGGTTTCTTATCCTATAGGCAACAGTGTTTTGGTCTACCCTATTGCCATCGCTCCGGATGGTAAAGAAATATTTATGACCAAGATAAGATCAGGAACAACAAGCGACAACAACGTATTTGTTTTTAATACGGATACTAAAAATGTAACACATGAAATACCGGTTGGTAAAGGCCTTGGGGATTATGCCATGAGCAAAGATGGGAAGACCTTGTATGTTGTAAACACGCAGGTTGGCGGAATATCAGTTATTGACATCCATACAAAAACGGTGCGTTATACCATACCCCTTACCGGGGCATATGGGGTAGACTTATCTGCAGACGGAAGACAACTAATTGCTTTACACCCGGGTTTATCCAGGGTATTTGTTTACAACACGGCAAATAACCAACTGATAACTGATTTTTCTCATCCTAATGTTTATGCTCTCGGCGATTTTATCGCAACAAGGTCTTGCTCTTCTATTAGTGCAACCATTACGGTGGAGCCATCCGTCCCCCCGCCTGATGTAAATGTATCAGGAACACCGGCTGCATTGAACACTGTTTACGGAACACCCTCCGCAACCACAGGTTTTACCGTCTCGGCCTCCGGTTTGAGTGGGGGTATTCAGATAGACGCACCGCACGGCTTTCAGGTAAGTATTGATAATGTAGCGTTTAGCAAAATGGTTACTATTCCGCATAATGGTGGTGTTATTACCGGGCAATTTGTTTACGTTAGACTGGCCGCTACCACACCAGCCGGAAAGCACTTTGGAAACATAAGGCTAAAAGCACTGGGCAAAAGCGCCATATTAATACCCATACCCAACAGCACCGTAACTAAAGCCCCTTTAGTTGTTACCGCTGATGATGCACGCCGCAATGCAGGGAGACCTAACCCCTTGCTTACTGCCAGCTTTTCAGGTTTTGTAAATGGCGAAGACCAAAATTCATTAACCTCTCTACCTGAAATAACCACCCTGGCCCGGTCAAACTCGCAACCGGGCACCTATCCAATTAATGTAAGCGGTGGACTGGCTGATAATTACGAACTGAGTTACGCAGCCGGAGCGCTTACTATAACAAACTTTGGAGGATTAATTGTACCTAACACCTTTACACCTAATGCCGACGGTATAAACGATCTGTGGGAAATAAAAAACATAGAACAGCTGCCTGATTGCGTTGTGGATGTTTTCAATCGTTACGGCCAAAAGGTTTTTACATCCGTGGGTTACAGCACACCCTGGGACGGAAAAGCAAAGGGAGGCAACGATGTGCCTCCCGGAGTGTACTATTATACTGTTGATCCGCGCGATAAAACCGGCGTAGTTTCCGGTTCGGTAACGGTTATCAGATAATTTATTGGTATTGAATATAAATTGGATTAGGTGTTTTCTTTAACACTTCTTCCGGCGTCATCATGTGGTGCGGCGCTTTTTTAAGGTCGTTTTTGTAGAATAATTTAAAGCCTGTAAACTGTACCGGTTCGTTTTGTATAAAGTAGCGCCAGGTACCGCCTTTAAGTTCAGGCTCGCCCCAGCCGTCCATATCCATTACTACCTGTACTTCAGGACGTAGTTTTATGTTTTGATAGTTGGTTACCATTTTCTTAGTGAAGCGGTGTACGATCAAAATTTTAGGCGGAACGTTGTATTTTTTAACTATGCCCGCTAAGTAACCGGTTACATAGTTAATATCGGCAGCATCATAAGTGCCAATTTTTTTTCCGGGTTTTGAACCGTCTTTCATAGAAAACTCCGGATCCATACCAAAGTGTACGTGCGGCATGGCCAGATATTTTTCAAACAGCGGCAATTCAGCCTGTATATTGCTTAATGCTACCTGCACATCTAAAAATACCAGTGCGTTTACTCTTTTAGCCAAAGTTAAAACGCTGTCAATCTGTTTAAATGGCATACGGTAACGGTATTTCCCATCCTTTCCGCCATCCCCTTGCGCCACAACGGCAATGTAATGCAATGCAGGCTGTACCGGCATTTTAGGATCAGCTTTTTCCCAGGCCTTAACTTCACCTTTTAACTTAGCCAGCATTTCTTTAGGCGGAAGTTCGCCTAAAATACCCATTTTTTTTGAGTACAGATTGCCGTAATATGCTACTATACGTTTGTATGGAAAAATGGCGCCTGGCAGAGGGTATGGAGCATTCTTTACCGGCCATTTGCCGGTTGTATCGCCGTGCGACAAACGTTTCATTAACGAATCGTATTGTGCTTTATCAATTGGCGGATAGTTGCGTGTAACCGTTGTAGTATCTGCAGCTTCGGCATCGCCGGCAGCGGCGGCCTTAACTTTGGTGGTATCTCCCGCTTTTGTTCCGCTGCTTTGCGTGCAATTGCTAAATAGCGTTAACGAAGCCAAAACGAAGGCGAAAGAAAGAAAAAAGTTTTTCATGTATGGGTTTTAGTTTACAGACGCAAAATAGCATCTTTTTGTTAATCCAAACATTAAAATTATCCACAGTTTATTTCCATTTCCAGTTCAGCTCTGAAACGAAATTAACTCCTAATTTTTTTGATATAGTTGTTAGCAGGGAACGAACGTCGTCAGTATTTTTAAGTTGCGCTTTCGGCATTATCAGATGTGCCCCGGTATTTAGCTTTAAATAAAAATAAGATCCGGTTTCTGAGATAGTTTCTATCTCTGTTAAATTTATTTTTGAAGTTCCTGTCCTATCTGCAGTTTCTATTGCCTCGTCAGTAAATGTAATATTGCTGGTTTGGTTAAAACTTGTTCTGTGTATATCCCTGACATACTTTTTATAATGATTTTTGTAAACGTATGCCAGATATTTGGGATGAAAAAAAGCGCTGATGAAGCCTAAGACGAAAAAGTAATAGAATAAGAAATGATCAAAAGCCTTATAAAAAACTGCACTAAAAATAAAAAAAGTAGCTGTTACCCAAATCCACCGACGGTTTCGTTGCTTTTTTATTCGTTCACTTTTTGATGAGATGAATAACTGAGATTGTAGATAGTCATCTTCTGTAAGGCTGTAGGTTAAAGTCATAAAATGAAGTTACTACTTATTTTATATGCTTGCAAAACTTACCAAACACACCCAGCGGCAATTTTATACCTGATGTAGCCTGTAGATAAAGCTCGCCTATCTCTAAATTTTCAACCTTAGGGTAAGCGCCGCGGATTAGGTTTTCAACTATTACAGATGAGAAGCCTAATGAGTAGGTATTAAGGATAAGGAAATGCTCGTCTGGATGCAGCAGCTGGGTTACTTCGCCCATCATCTCATTGATCTGGTCCTCTAACTTCCACTTTTCGCCGTTGGGGCCGTGGCCGTAGGCAGGAGGGTCCAGTATACACCATTGTATTTTTTGCCGCGCTTTAATTCACGCTTTACAAACTTCAAAGCATCCTCAACCACCCAACGGATATCCTTTAAGCCTGAAAGTTCCTGGTTCTCGTTACCCCAGGTAACCACCTGCCGTATAGAATCAACGTGGGTAGTGTCTGCACCTGCCGCGCGGGCTATTAACGACGCTCCGCCGGTATAAGCAAACAGGTTAAGCACCTTAGGATCGGGTGTTTTAAATTTTTTAACGTTTTGCGATATGTAATCCCAGTTAACAGCTTGCTCAGGGAAAATACCCACATGTTTAAATGATGTAAGCGCCAAACGAAATTTAATGGCTGCCTCGGGGTTTTTATATTCAACGTGCCATCTATCCGGCGTACCGGGATTTTTCTTAACCCACTCGCCTGATGTTGCGGAGCGGCCCTTGAATCTAATATTATGCAAGCGCTGCCACTCGCTTTGCGGTAAAGCCTTGCTCCAAACCGCCTGTGGTTCGGGGCGGATCAGTATAACATTGCCAAAACGCTCCAGCTTCTCAAAATCACCGCAATCAATCAGTTCGTAATCTTTCCAGTGCGTAGGTGTAAGTAGTTGGATCATCTTTTTATGTTATAACGTAACACGTTTTACGTGATAAGTTTGATAGGCACAAAATTAAAATAAAAAACTATAAGCAAGGTGTGCAACTAAGCAACTTAATAACTAAATTGGTAGTTGTTAAAAACCTGATCGACTATCGCTCTATAATGAGAAAATTGCTTTGTTTTTTATTGTTTCTTATCTGCATGGGCACAGCCGTTGCCCAGCAAACGTATAACGTAATCGGCATAGTTACCGATGATAACGATGTGCCTATACCCGGTGCCACGGTTTTTTTAGGCGACTCAAGAAAGGTTACGGCAAGTGATAGGGAAGGACGGTTTGTTTTATCGCAGGTGCAGCCGGGCAACTATAACCTGGTGGTTAAAATGATGGGTTATGTTGTTTTACAACATAGTTTTATGTTGCGAGGCGCAGATGTGCGTTTTAGGTTTAAACTACAGGAAGACAATGTTATGCTCAATACTGTTAATATTTCGGCAATGTCACTTGCAGAAAGAAAGCGTCTGCTGGGAATATTTTTGGAGTGTTTTTTGGGCAGATCAAAAAATGCTGCGCAATGCAAAATATTAAATACCGATGATATAAAACTACAATTTGATAAGAAGTATAACATCCTTACAGCTAACTCTGATGACTTTTTAATTATTGAGAACAAAGCTTTAGGCTACCGAATGAAGTACCTGTTAAACGGCTTCGCATACGACCGTTCGTGCTGGCCAAGCGTTATTACATTTGAGGGAACTTTGTTTTTTGAGGAGATGAAAGGCAACCCACAGCAACAAAAAAAATGGGAGGACGAACGGGCGAATACCTACTTTGGCTCTGCCCCGCATTTCTATCGGTCTATGTTTAGCAACACTTTGACCGAAAATGGGTTTGTTACCTACCAGATGTTAAATCAGGATGCGCTTAAAATTTACGGGGAAAAGCTGAAAAAAATCCCCGAGCAATATTTTCAACCCCTTAAATCGTTAGATAGATTTATTGGCAAAGTAGACGATGATTTTAAATCGCTCAATATAGGCTTGTTGAGGAAAGATTCTACCAACTTATATGTAGTTTATACGCCCAAAAAAGAGCCAAGCGATTTTTTAGGACAGGGGGCAGTAGTTCAGCGCTTCTTTAAGATGCCTTCAGGTCAGGCATCCATTATAGTGCCACTTCAGGATAGTTTATTGATAAGCAGAAACGGTGATGCCAGTCCGGTTAGAAATATAATTTATTCAGGCTACTGGACCTGGGGACAAATGTCGGCCTTTTTGCCGTCTGACTATACAATCCCGGCAGGGATTGAGCCGCCTAAAGTTAAAATTGCGGAGCCAATACCAGCTAGTATCTCCAATAAGTAGGATGTTAAGTAAAATGGGTAGTTGTAAGAGTTTATAGCCACCATAAAAAATATGAGAAAACTGTTTTACTTTTTATTGTTATTGGTTTGTGTTAGCGCTAAAGCGCAGCAAACTTACAACATAACGGGTGTAATTACTGATGAGAAAGATGCGCCCATTCCCGGTGCTACAGTTTTTATAGGTGACTCGCAGAAAGCTACCGCGACCGACAGTGACGGCAAATTTACTTTGCGGCAGGTGCGCTCAGGTAAATATAACCTTGTGGTTAAAATGATAGGCTATGTTATTACCAACCAAGAGTTTACAATTCAGAACAAGGACTTAAAATTTAGGGTAAAACTACCGGAAAGCAATTTATTGCTTAATACAGTGAATATTTCGTTTATATCAAAGTCGGATAGAGAAAAATATATCGAAACCTTTAAGCGCTGTTTTTTTGGTACGTCAGACGATGCCCGAGATTGTAAAATACAGAATGCCGATATAATAAAGTTTAATTATAACACAGCGAGTGGTGTGCTGAGAGCCAGTACTGATGATTTTTTAATTATAGAGAATAGGGTTTTAGGATACAGAATAAAGTACCTGCTTAGTAATTTTAGTTATGATAGCGAAAATCCTGATGGGATAGTGTCATTTGCCGGAAGGTTGTTTTTCGAAGATCTACCGGGCGATGCACGCCAGAAAAAAAGATGGGAGGAAGCGAGAGTAGATGCGTATCTGGGTTCTCTTCCGCATTTTTTCTGCGCATTATATAATGATGAGTTAGAAAAAAACGGTTTTGTGGTTTATCAAATGCTAAATAAACAAGCGCGAAACACATATGCGCGAAAACGACAACTGATACCGTCAACATATAATAAACCATATACATCATTAGCTAGATTAGTTGCCAATGCAGACGACGGACTTAAAAAGCTTGATTTGAGTTTATTAAAAAAAGATTCTACAGAACTGTACGTTGTATACAGACCTAAACCGGAGCCTAAAGATTTTTTTTTGAGGGGAGCTATGATTGATCGTTTTTTTAGAACGAAGAGCGGTCAATTGTCGCTGATACGACCTGTACAAGACAGCGTTATAATTAGTCGGAACGGCGACTTAAGCCCCTCTAATAGCATGATAAAAGGCGGTTTTTGGGCCTGGGGGCAAATGGCAAGTTTTATTCCTTCAGACTATACATTACCCGGTTGGGTTCAGCTTGATAAAGACGGAAAGTTATTGAAACAGTAGAAGAGTATGAAAGGCGGAATTATAATTTAGCCTTCGCTGCCCGCATAAACTTGCTGGCAAATACAAAATCATTTAGCTCTTTGTTATCTGTATGGGCAATTTCTTTGTTTGAACCTTCCCACCATTTCTGGCCCTGATTTAAAAACAGGATATGGTCACCAATACCCATAACCGAGTTCATATCATGCGTAACTATTACGGTTATCATCTTATACTCTTCGGTTATCTCGTTTATCAGATCGTCAATCAGGATAGACGTTTGTGGATCCAGACCAGAGTTAGGCTCATCCACAAAAAGATATTTGGGCTGCATAGATATAGCGCGGGCAATGCCTACCCGTTTTTTCATACCGCCCGACAGTTCAGACGGATATAATTTGTTTTTACCCTCCAGGTTAACCCGCTCAAGGCAAAAATTTGCGCGGTCTAATTTTTCAGCACGAGTTTTATTTGTAAAAAGATTAAGCGGAAACATGATGTTCTCTTCTACCGTCATGGAGTCAAACAGCGCGGAGTTTTGAAACAGCATGCCTATTTCGGTACGTATAGGTACCCGTTGCTCAAAACTCATTTCTGTAAAATTTTCGCCATTAAACAGCACCCGGCCCTTGGTAGGTTCGTGTAAGCCAACTATGCATTTAAGCAGTGTGGTTTTTCCTGATCCTGATCCGCCTATGATAAGATGGTTTTTACCGGGTTCAAATTTGGCGCTTATGCCTTTTAGAACCTCGTTTTCGCCGAATGTTTTATAAATATCCTTTACTTCTATCATAACAACATGCTCGAAACTACAAGGTCGGCAAATAACACCATTATACAGCTGTAAACAACGCCTCTGGTTGCCGACTGGCCAACCTCTAAAGCGCCCCCTTTGGTGTAAAAGCCATTATAGCAGCAAATAGAAGTGATTAGAAAGCCATAAACAATTGATTTTACCGCGCAAACGGTAACAATAACCGGGTTAAAATCTGACTGCAAACCGGTAACAAAATCTGAAGGTGAAATGTCGCGGGTTATAACGCAGGCTAAATAGCCGCCGCATAACCCCAGGCCCACCGAAACAATGGTTAATAAGGGAATCATTGAGATACCGGCAATAACTTTAGGTGCAATTAAAAAGCCGGGTGCGTTTACACCCATAATTTCTAATGCATCTATCTGTTCAGTAACGCGCATGGTACCAATTTGTGACGCCATGCTCGAACCAACGCGTCCTGCTAGTACCAAAGCTGATATAGTGGGACTGAACTCCAATATGGTTGAATCGCGCGAGATGCCACCTGCAATGCTCAAGGGCACGAGCGGACTAGATAATTGGAAAGCCACCTGTATGGTAGCCACTGCGCCTATAAAAACAGATATAATAGCAATAATGCCCAACGAGCCAATACCTACCGATACCATTTCGCGCATTACCTCGGTCCAGTAAACACTGAATTTTTCGGGCTTTTTAAAACTTAATCGTAATAAGATGATGTATCTGCCTAAGCTGTAAAACATATTTATATATAAAGCCGGTTAAAAATACATTTTTGCTTTGAGCTCCGGCACAAAGCTGTGTATAAATTGAATGTTAACCGTATTGTTAACGGAAATTAATAGGGATTGTTTAGTATATGCGCCAGATGTATTTTAAAATGACTCGCCGAGGGTGAAATTAACCGGAACGGTATATTGCACCCGTACTGGCCTACCATTTTGTATTCCTGGCTTCCATTTTGGAGAATCTTTTATAAGTCTTAATGCCTCCTCACCCAAACCTTTGGAAGGTGCCGACACTATTTTAAAATCCGTTAGCGAACCGTCCCTTTCTACAACGAACGAAATATATGCCTTTCCTTGTATGTTATTTTCTCTCTCGTAAGGGGGATATTTTATATTTTTATCCACATATTTGCTGAAAGGTGCAATTCCGCCGGGAAATTCAGGGGCCACCTCTACCGGAACAAAGGATGAATCGGAGTTTGCAGTCAAATTAGCCATACTATAGGCTATGTTTATTAACATGCCATTTTTATAAATCTCTTTTCCATTAGATACAAGCCATTCGCCATCACGCATCCCTTTTTTTACTAAACCTTTACCTAAAGTGGTTTTAAACAACCCATCAAATTCCAGCCATTCGCCATTGCCATTCTCTGCTAATACCTTTCCGGTCGAATCTTTACACGCAATCAGAAATACTTTATTCTTTTCGTGTTTTCTCAATGAATAAAATTTTCCATTTGGATAATAAGACAGTTCATCTCCTACAGGTTGTCCATTTTGAACAGTAACTGCACTCTGGCGTTTACCATCAGGAAAAAATCGAAGATATAACCCTTCCATTATCAAAGGAAATTTGTTGGTGCGCGATGCGGCGACCAATTTCTGTTTGCCGTTAGGATAATATTCCAGAACCGGAAAAAGTTTTTGGCCATTTTCCTCTTTCATCGGCAGTATAAACAGTATATGATCAGCACTGTCTATATTGGTTACAATGTCATCTGATTTTGTGACGTAATACATCAGCGTATCACTTTTGGTTTGTGCCAACAAGTTTGAAAAAAAGGATATCGATAAGATAAGGCTGAACAAATATTTTAGCATGGATGATCTCTGTGCGCTTTCAAATTAAAATTAAGCAAATATCCCGATATTATTTACATTTATTACCATGAAGAACGCACTGATAACCGGCGCTACCAAAGGTATGGGCCGCGCCATAGCTATAGCTTTTGCAAAAGAGAATATTAACCTGGCCGTTTGCGCCCGCAATGCCGCAGACCTGGAGGCATTTAAAACGGAACTCCATGATATAAATCCAAATATTGAAGTGGTAACAGTTGCTGCCGATGTCAGCAACCGCGAAGAGCTACTCAATTTTGCGCAGATAGCTCAGCAAAAACTGGGCTCTATCAACATCATTGTTAACAGTTTAGGCATGTACGCACAGTCGAGTATACTGGATGATGAAAAAAACTTATTCCTAAAAGTTGTAAACACCAATCTCATGCCTTCCTACGAACTGTACCGTTTTTTCGGTAAAAGCATGGTTTCTGTCGGTGAAGGTCACATCTTCAATATTTGCTCCGTCGCAGCGCTTGATCCTATCCCCGAAGCCGGGATTTACAGTGTAACAAAGGCTGCGCTGCTATGTCTTAATGATGTAATGAGGCTGGAAATGAAGCAATACGGTGTTAAAGTTACTGCAGTAATACCCGGTTCAACGTTAACAGACTCATGGAAGGGCATAGCCGTTGATAAAGACAAAATGGTGCTGCCCGAAGACGTAGCTTCGGCCATAATAAACATTTATAAAATGAGCGCCGGAGCCAATGTTGATCAAATTATAATAAAACCTGTGTACGGACAGGTGTAAACTAAACTAAGAAACTAAAAAAAAACTAAGATCATGGAAAAGCGATTATACAGAGACGAGCTAAACAAAAAAATTGCCGGTGTATGCGCCGGATTAGCCGAATATTTAAGTGTGGATGTTACCGTTGTACGGGTAATATTTGTACTGGCCCTGGTATTAAAAGGCGTAGGATTTTTACCTTATGTAGTATTGTGGATAGTATTGCCTAAAAAGCCATATCACTTAAACAACCCGCATGTAGATTATACTGTGCCACCATCAAACGAACCTTTTAATCCATTTAGAGCGGGAGCGGGTACACCACCTTTTAACGCGGGTGTGCCCCCCTTTGCAGTGAAGCCGCCAAAAAACTCAAGCGCCGGGCTTATAGCAGGGGTATCATTGGTGCTTTTCGGGTCGTTCTTTTTATTGGAACAACTGGATATTATACCATTTTTGAGTTTTCACCAGCTATGGCCTGTGATACTTATTGTAACAGGTGCAATGATCATCTTCACAGGGAAGGATAAAACGCCTAAACCTGTTGATGAGCCATGGGAAGCGACCGAGAAAAAGGATGAGGCTATCCCAACCGGTGATACTGCAGCCGATAAAACCTCAACTGAGCAATAATTTTATAACACTGATATTAAATAAACAAGATCATGAAAAGTAATAAATTAATTCCCGGTGTTATATTGATACTGATTGGCGTTATGTTTCTGCTGCGTAACTACGGTTACCTAAACTTTCACTTCTGGAACCTGTTTTACCTATGGCCAATAGTAATTGTTGTAATAGGTATCAATCTGATTTTTGCCAATAACAAATCAACCTGGGCCACATTATTAAAGCTAGGTGTTATTGTTATAGGGTTTGGTTTGCTGTTGTTCGGCAATTTCTCAAAGCATCATCCGTTCGGCGGCCGTTATTCTTACCATTTTAATGATGACGATGATGACGACGACGATTACAGCGAAGGTAGAAGGATAACTAAATTAGAAGGCGCATCAGTATTTAATGAGAGTTATACTGATAGCATAAAAACAGCAGAGCTTAACATAAGCGGCGGAGCTACAACCTATAAATTGAATGATACCACCAACCAGTTATTTAACGCCAATACTAAAGAGTTTTTTGGCAATTACCAGTTAACTACCGACAAGAAGGATTCGTTATACGTGCTTAATTTTAAAATGCGCGACAACAAACGCGGACGCTTTGATTGGAATGATGATCATAAGCAAGCCAATATTGCCACTTTTAAATTGAATGTAAACCCTGAGTGGAACATTAATGTGGCTACCGGTGCAACCGACCTTGATTTTGACTTGTCGAAATTTAAAGTACGTTCACTTGATCTGGCCGGCGGTGCAGGGGCGTTCAAAATTAAATTCGGCCAGCCTTTAACAACTACAATGGTTGATATATCAACGGGTGCATCTGATGTGGATATAAATATACCGGCTAATGCAGCTTGCCGCATTACCAAGGGTACCGCGTTTTCATCAAACAATTTTGAAGGCTTTACCAAAGTAGGCGACGCTTACGAGACGCCGGGATTTGCTAACGCTACCAATAAAATATTAATTAAAATTAAAGGAGGTATGTCCTCATTCAGTGTGAGGAGATATTAATACTTCTTCAGTTTAAATAAAAAAGCGATGGGTTTCAAATTCATCGCTTTTTTATTTTAATTGGTTTTTACTACGTAAGTTTTCGCCAGGCTGTCATACCAGTTCTGGCGATGCTCGTTAAAAAGCATACTGAGGAAGGGTACCCATAATATTATCGACATTATTACCCCTAAATTGCGACCAACCACCGCAAGTAGCGAAGGCGAATCGCCATCAATATTTACAACTACCAGGTTACATATTTTTTTACCGATTGTGGCCTTCATTCGTGATGCCTCCATTATTGTTCGGTAGATTAAAAAGAAGCCTAAAAAGCTCAAATTAAACAGCAGTACCGATTCGGGGAAGGGTTGATCAAGTGTAAAGTTAGCAGGAATGGTGATCCACCCCGACCTTAAAGCCACGATCTCTGATAAAATATAAAGCGGAAAGTAATCAATAATAAATGCCAGCAATCTCATCCCAAAATTGGCCAGGTTGTCACCGGTAGGGAAATGAATGCCTTTTGATTTAAAATAATCAATAAACTCCGGCATCTCTGAAGCGTACAGCCACTTATCGTTTAATAGCGTAGACAATTGCGTGTTCACATCCATTCCTTTTTGCACCAACTCGCGGTAGGTAAAAGGTCCTGTTCTTTCGTCGCCATCCAACAGATAATATTCTTTCTCCATATTGCCCGAAGGTAGATATTTAGCGTGATTTTTTAAAGGAAATTAACCCTGTCGGCTATAAACGGTCGCCTTTACAAAATCACCCAAAAAAGCCTTTGAATTAACATGTTTATAACGCTGCTTAGCGAAAAGATGTTTTACATCAGGCAGTTTCGTAGCCTCTATACCACATAATATTTTAAAGAAGGTGTGCATGGTTTTAAGCAGTATTTTTTGCCACAATTTTCCGGTCGGTTCAAAATCGGTATACAGCCATAAACCCTCGGGTTTGAGGGAAGAATGTAAATGATTGAATATTTTTTGGGCTGTTTGCTCATTAAAATTGTCAAACAAAAACGGCGTAACAATCACATTAAAATCAGGCTTTAGAACTATGTCCTCAACAGCCGAATTGATGAATGTTACATGGTTGGCACCAATGTTTCGTTTAGTAGATATCGCCATCATTTTGGCGGATATTTCTACATAAGTTATTTTAAGTCCGGCAGGGTGCAGCCTGATTATCTCGTCCAAGATCCAACCCGTTCCACCGCCAACTATTAAAATGTTTGATGCAGGTGGCAGGTATTGAAGCAAATAAACCTGCGATTGGATGATAGCGTTGCCAAACACCAGCCGTGATAAGCGATCATAAAACCAGGCGGCGTTATCGTAGTTGTTCGCCATCCTCTTAAATCAAAGTAAATAACACTAAAAACAGGTATTGCAATATCAGCACACCATCCAGATAGAAGAAATAATAGTACTCGTTCTTCTGCCAGTTTGATTTGAAGATCAACCAGCCGGTTAAAATGGCAGTGAGCGTTAATGCAAAAAAATCTTTGTTAAAACCGTTGGCGCGAAACAGGAACAATAAAACAATATATCCTCCCAAAAGCACCTGGCAAAACAGATAAGCGTTCTTCTCGCCCCAAACCACAGGAATAGTACGCAGATTGGTTTTGCGGTCCTCAAACAGGTCGCGGATATCAAATGGGATAGTGAGTGCGGCAATAAACAGAAAGCGTTTAGCCAAAAGGATCATGCCATCCCGCATGGAAATAGTGGCATAGTTTACATCCTGCGCTTCTAAAATTGGTAGCAATACAATACTCAGTGTCCAAACCAGGGTTATTAAAAAGGGCTTAAGACCAGGAATGTTGCGCAAGCCAAATTTATGATCGCCTATTGTAAACAGTGGCAAACCATAGGCGAAAGAGAGTACACCCAAAAACACCAGCAACAGCCTTGATTGGGTAGAAATTAAAAAGAATAGCGGTACAAGGCAGAGCAGAGATACAATGGTTATTGTCACCATCAGACGATGATGCGCGTAAAACCAGCGAATGCGAATATATGAAGAACTTTGTGGATCGGTTTTTTTATCGATCAGAATGCAAAAGTTATAGATACCTAATGTGGATGTAAACAGTAAGCCCAATACAGCACATATGGGCGGCGTTTGTAGCAGATGAAAGGTAACAAGCGCCTGGGCCACCGCGCACAACGCCATAAAAACATTGCTGAACAACAGGAAATCTAAGATAGATTGGAAGATCTTTTTCATCCGCGGCTGATGCGCTGCCGGCAATTAGGCCTTAAGTAAAGACGGGTCGGCGGCAGATCGTAGCTCAAATATCGTAATCTCAGGCAATATTCCAACACGGCCCGGAAAGCCGAGAAAGCCGTAGCCCACATTTACATACAATTGTTGATTAGCCTCGCGGTACAAACCTGCCCATTCCTTATACACATATTTAACCGGGCTCCATTGGAAATTATCCGTACGTACACCAAACTGCATACCGTGTGTATGACCGGAAAACATTACATCTATCTGCGGATATTTCTCCAGCACCTGTGCCCGCCAGTGCGAGGGGTCGTGGGATAGAAGCAGTTTAACAGGCAGGTCTTCGGTTCCTTTTACAGTCGGCTCCATCTTGCCATATTTAGGGAAACGGGTGAGTTCACCCCAATTTTCGCAACCCAAAATACCTATCTCCTGGCCGTCTATTTTGAGGCGGCGGTTCTCGTTAAGCAGCAGGTCCCAACCCATATTTTTATGGGTGACTTTTAAGTCATCCAGGTTTTTTCTTTTTGCGGCCTCTGATGGCCAGTCGTAATAGTAATCACCGTAATCATGATTCCCTAAGGTTGAGAAAACACCCAGCGGCGCCTTTACTTTACTAAAGATATCCTGATAGCCATACATCTCGTCGCTGCGCTTGTTTACCAGGTCGCCGGTAAAGAAAATTACTTCAGGCTTTTGTTTTAACAGCAGCTCAACACCACGATGTACCGCGTTTTTGTTATAAAAACTGCCGGAATGAACGTCGGAGATCTGCCCGATGGTCATGCCATGGAAAGCCTTGGGTAAATTGGGCAGATATAACACCTGCCTGCGTACGCGGTAATCATAAGCGCCTGATACAATACCAACGCCAATACCCGCCAACGGGACAATGCCGGTTATTAATCCCGCTTTTAATAAAAACTCAGAGCGGGGAATGGTGTCCGTTTTGTCTTCGGCGACAGGTGACGGTTTCGAATTTTTCTTTTTCAACCAAATAACCAGCCGGCGCAAATCATCTATCAGTACAAATGGTAAAAAAGTAACTTTTATGACCATCAGTACAAAAAATACCATCAGGAAACCGGCGCGGGTGGCCACGGGAAGCTTTAAATAAATACTACAGATAGTACCTGTTATCAGGATGGCAGAAAATATAAAGTAGCCTTGTTTAAAACCCTTTTTATTTACAAAGGCACGGCGTTTAAAAGCGCCTGTCAGCCCGCTAAATAAATAGGCATCCAACGCGAATAAACCGACACCTAAAAGTATAATAACTGGTATTTGCGAAAACATTTAAAGCTTAGTAACGGTCATCATCTAAGTCCAGATCGTCATCATCCGGCTGTAAATTGAACAGGCTGTTAAACATATCAGAAAAAGCGAAGCCATTATCTAAAAAGCCTTTGCTTAGCTGTGAAAACTCAGCCAGTCCGTGCAGTACAAACTCCATTAAAATTAACTGCTGATTCTCTGTCAGGTTAGGGTGAAACTTTTTGATCACTGCCTTTAATCCCGGTACGCCATTTAACGCGTCTTTGTACTCAACTGCCGATAGATCGTCCAAAACCGAAAGGGTATTGCCATCAGCAAACCAGGCAACTATCTCGGCATACGGATTAGGTGCCTTGCTTTTTTTAGCCTTTTCAGGATCAGGGAAGTATTTAACGAGTAAAGTTTTTATGGCTTTGCCGATGAGGATATTGGCAACCTTTGCAGGGCCTTCTAACTCACCCTCATACACCAATTCTATCTTGCCTGTAATGGCCGGAATGACCCCCAGAAAATCAGATATGCGTACAAATGTGTTCGGCTCATGATTGATGATCATACGGCGTTCTGCATTGCTTATCAGGTTCTCGTAAGCAGCGATGGTTAAACGTGCAGATACGCCTGATTTTTTGTCGATGTACTCAGAATTACGTGCTTCAAAAGCAATTTGCTCCACTAGGTCTTTTACCAAACCATCGGCCTCTACCGTCGCTTTTTGTTCAGGAGTAAGTGATGCTTCCTGTTGCGTGATCTTGCGCGAAATTTCAACGGAACGCGGGTAGTGCGTTAATATCTGACTTTCTATACGGTCCTTCAGTGGCGTAACGATAGAGCCGCGGTTGGTGTAGTCTTCGGGGTTGGCGGTAAATACAAATTGAATATCCAAAGGCAGGCGGAGCTTAAAACCACGGATCTGGATATCGCGCTCCTGCAAAATGTTGAACAGCGATACCTGAATACGTGCCTGTAGGTCGGGCAACTCATTAATAACAAAAATGCCTCTGTGCGCACGCGGTATCAAACCGAAGTGGATAACCCGCTCATCTGAATAAGTTAGCTTCATGGTAGCGGCCTTAATCGGGTCTACGTCGCCGATAAGGTCGGCAACGGTAACATCAGGTGTAGCCAGTTTTTCTGTATAGCGTTCGCTACGATGGATCCACGCGATGGGGGTGTCATCGCCTTTTTGCTCCACAATGTTATGCCCAAACCATGAGATAGGATTCAACGGATCGTCAAATAACTCAGAACCGGCAATGTAAGGGATATACTCATCGAGTAAATTAACCAGTAAGCGTGCTATGCGTGTTTTAGCTTGTCCGCGTAAACCCAGCAGCAGGATGTTATGGCGCGACAGGATAGCAGTCTGCAGATCGGGAATAACGGTATCCTCAAAACCGATGATACCCTCAAAGCCACCTTCCTCTTTTTTTTGCAGCTGCGTTATAAGGTTGCGGCGCAGCTCGTCTTTAACGGATTCGCTTTTGTAATTGGTGGCTTTTAGTTGGCCGAGTGTTTTTATATCTAATTTATTCATATATCGATTTCACAGATTGATGATTGATTTCACCGATTTTATTACTCCCCCTTTAGGGCGCCCCGGGGCTTACCTCACATTCTTCCGCCTGTTCCTTGCGTAATCCTCAAAAATGTATTCTCCCAAATTATTCAGCGAGCTGTAAAACGCCTTGCCGCCGTTTGTTTCAGTAAATTTACGTACAAACTGCTGCAGGTAGGGATCGTTAGCTATCATAAACGTTGTGATAGGTATTTTTAGGCGCTTGCATTGCGCTGCCATGTTAAGGGTTTTATTAACCACTTTACGATCTAACCCAATGCTGTTTTTATAATATTTGGTGCCTTCCTTTAAGCACGTAGGCTTACCATCGGTTATCATAAAGATCTGCTTATTATGCGTCTTACGGCGGCGCAGCAAGTCTGTTGCCAACTCTAACCCCGCGTAGGTATTGGTATGGTAGGGGCCGACCTGCAAATAGGGCAGGTCGCGCAGGGTAACGGGCCAGGCATCGTTGCCAAACACCACAATGTCCAATGTATCCTTAGGGTACTTGGTGCGGATCAGTTCAGCCAACGCCATTGCTACTTTTTTGGCGGGCGTTATCCTATCCTCGCCATATAGTATCATGGAGTGGGATATATCTATCATCAGCACAGTAGAGGTAAGGGTTTTGTAATCCATTTCCTCTACTTCAAGGTCGCGCTCGGTCATCATAAAATCGCCAATGCCGTGATTAACCTGGGCGTTGTGAATAGATTGCGTCATGTCTATCTGGTCCAAACTATCGCCAAACTCAAACTCGCGGCGCTCGGCATTTTTTTCATCACCCTGACCACTTTGCGGCGAACGGTGATTGCCTTTGCCTGATTTTTTTAGTTTACCGAAGATCTCCTCTAAAGCCGATTGGCGGATGCTTTGCTCGGCCTTGGCAGTTATTTTAAAGCCACCGCCTTCGCGGTCATCATCTAAATAACCTTTTTGCTTTAGCTCATCAATAAAATCGCCCATGCCATACTCATCGTTGGTGAGGCCGTACTGCTTGTCCAGCTCGTTCATCCAGGCCAAAGCTTCGCCGGCATCGCCCGATGTGTAGTTGAGCAACTCTAAAAATAATTTCAGTAATTCGTCAAATCCGCCTTTGGGTAATTCGTTTGGCGTAAACTTTGAAAATCCGTAACCGCGCATATTTGCCTTTCAATTATAAATTAACGCATTATTTGTGTGAAAAGTTCAACTAAATAGAATTGTTAGGCAGGCATGACAATAGACATCTAAATAGGTTTATTAATGATGGCAGGGGTGGCTCAGAGCTGGGGTGAGCTCTGTGAGCCCCCGTGAGCCCATGTGAGCCACCTGTCTATTCGCAAAATATTTAATGACTTAATTATGCATGTGATTTATAAAACCCAATCTCAATTAAATGGTTTATTTAAAATACTTTCCTAAATTAGATTATGCCATATACCAACCTGCCACTAGTTAACAATACCCAAGATCACAATTTTGAGATGTTTGTTGACGGCCACCGGGCTTTTATTGATTATCAGCTGCGTGGAGATAAAATATTCTTAATACATACCGAAGTGCCCGTTGAACTGGAAGGACAAGGCGTAGCGCCGGCCCTTGTTGAAAAGGTATTTGAATATATACAGGAGCACCAGTTAAAGGCGGTTCCGTATTGCGCCTATATCAAGGTCTGGTTAAAGCGCCACCCGGATTGGGAGCGCCTGGTGGCTTGATCAAAAAATCAATATTGTTTTTTGGCCCTCGACACCCATTTGGGCGGCTCGTATCCACTTTGCCTTAGTAAAAGGTTGAGCTGCGCGGTGTGGTGTTGTACATGACGCATGTTGTATAATTGAATTTCAACCTGACTGTAGTCCTCTTTATAATTGCCGGGAATGGGTGTTTCAATATTTTCGGCCGTTAGCCGTTTTATTTTATCGTGACATTTATTTCTGCCATACTCCAGGTAATCAAGAAGTTCAGCTTTGCTATAAACACGGTCGGGCATTAAGCCAGATGGGTCCATTTCTGATAAGGTAAAAGGCCGTGGCGGCATAAAACTATCGGCGTCATCGGCTGAGTGATAATCCAGAAAAAACAGGGTATGATAAGCGATGTACCAAAACTTCGACTCCTGGTCCCACAAATCGTCGGGACAGGCCGTAATAGCATTTTCCAGCATATCTATTGCCGCGCCGTATTGCTGCCAGATGGTTTGCTTCCAAAAGTCAATCATATGCATTACTACCAGGTTTCCATTAACTCGGTTACGCCCTCAACATAACGCGGGTTAGCGCCGCGTTTACCGGCAACAAACCCGCCTACTGCGCATGAGCGTTTTAGTATATCGTTCATGGGCAGTCCATCAAGCAAACCCTTAACAAAGGTGGCCAGAAATGCGTCGCCGGCACCTACTGTATCAACTACTTTTACCGGGTAACCGGGATGCTCATAAAACTCATGGTCGTGCCAAACAACGGCGCCCCTTTCAGCCAGGGTAACACATATCGTTTTAACGTGATACTTCATATGAAACTCGGTTATCCTGTCCTTCAGCGTGCCTTTTTTGCTTGATAGCAACAGGTTGGCCTCTTCCTCGTTCATCTTCACTACATCGGCATGAGCGGCCAGTGTTTCTATCGTAGTTTGGTTGTAATGCGGCGTACGCAGATTAACATCAAATACTTTTAACGCTTTAGTATCGCTTAATAAATTCAATAACGTATTTCTTGATACTTTTTCGCGGCAAACCAAACTGCCAAATACAATTGCTGCCGCCTGTTCGGCTGTATTAGTAAGGGCTTTTTGGGGCTCAATATGATCCCACGATACCGGCTGTGGAATAACATACGTTGCTTGTTGTTTGTCGTCAAGTTTAACCGTTACCTCGCAAGTGGGATATTGCCTGCTGCGTTGAATAAGCGGACCGAACAGCGTATTATCTTTTAAAAACTCAAGTAACTCAACACCCGGCTTATCGTTACCAACGCTGCTTACAAAGCAAACCGGCGCACCCTGCTGCATTAAATGAAAGGCTACATTCATGGTTGCACCGCCCGGCTGTTTTCCGTCGCCAAAATTATCCCACAAAATCTCGCCAAAACAAAGTATAGATTTATTCATATTGTGTTTTTAAGTAGATGCGTAGCTTAAACAACGCCCGCCAAAGTTAAGCGGTTTTTTGAAGCTGCAATGTTAAATAATTGTTAGGTGTATATTTACTTAAGTTCTTGTTGGTTTACGCTAATAAAAGATAAACGTATATTTAAGCATGAGAAAATTGGTGTTGATATGTCTTTTAACGTTAACCGCGCATACAATGTTCGCGCAAAGCAAAAAGGCCATTATTGATGTAATGAACAATCAAATGGCCGCCTGGAACCGCGGCGACCTTGTGGGCTTTATGCAAGGTTACTGGAAGTCAGATTCGCTGATGTTTGTTAGCGCTAAGCCTACTTATGGTTGGCAGGCCACATTGGATAATTATAAGCGCGGCTATCCGGACAAGGCCGCTATGGGCATTTTATCTTTTGATATTAAAAAGGTAAATCTAATTGATGCCACCAACGCTTTTGTTTTTGGAGCATGGCATTTAAAGCGCGAAAAAGATAATCCCAGAGGTTATTTTACACTTTGGTTCAGAAAAATAAAAGGGGAGTGGAAGGTGGTTGTTGATCATACTTCGTGAGATAAAGAGGTAAAAGGCGAAAGGTGTTACATTACTCGGTACAATCAACGCGCTTCAACAGCTTTTAAACCAGGATTGTTTAATTATTAAAAACGACATGTTGCAGAAAATAAATACAACAGTTTGCAACACTTGCAACGGCTGTATTTGTATGTGCTTGATAACAAAGTAGTAACGAATATTAAATGTTTAAACATGCAACAGTTTGCAACACCAATATCTTCACATTTTATGATACTATATTCGCATTTTAATAGTTAACTTCCTGTAAATAACCAACTTGTATTGGTGTTACCTGTAAGGCCGGGCTTGCAACACCGTATTTCGCGCTTTGCAAGGATGTACGTTAAGCCACAAAAAAGGCCCCCCGAAAATTGGAGAGCCTGATATTTAAGTTTACGAATTGTTTTTAGTCTGACGATAGGGCTGCTGCACCGCTCACAATCTCGGTAAGCTCTGTAGTAATAGCTGCCTGGCGTGCCTGGTTGTACGAAAGCTTAAGTGCTTTCAACAACTCGCCTGCATTTTCGGTCGCTTTATCCATTGCTGTCATACGGGCACCATGCTCAGATGCTACCGAATCAAGTACGCCACGATACAATTGAATTTTGATATTCTTAGGTATCAGTTGTTCAACTATCTCCTCTTTTGATGGCTCAAGTATGTAGTCCACCTGTTGTGCGGCTTTGGTTTCAGTTTTCGCAATTTCCGCTTTAGGTACCGGCAATATCTGCTCGGTAATTAAAAACTGCATGGCGGCATTTCTAAAGTGATTGTATACAATCTCAACACGATCGTATTTACCCTTCAGGAAACCATCCATAATGCTTTCGGTAATAGCAGATACGTTGGCAAAGGTAAGGTTGTTATAAACCTCGTTATTGTTGCCTATTACATTGTATTTACGACGCTCGTAGTACTCCTGCGATTTTTTACCTATAGCTACAATAGAAACGTTACCGGCTTTATGTTGCTCACTGTATTTTTCGGCTATCAGGTTATTAGTGGTCTTAATAACGTTAGCGTTGAATGCACCCGCGAGGCCACGGTTTGATGTAATAGCTACAATCAAAACACGTGTTGGCTCGCGCTGCTGCAAAAACGGCGACGCGCCATCTTCCAAGCTCGAAGACAAATTAGCCAGCAGTTCCTTAAGCTTATTGGCATAAGGGCGCAGCTCAACTATAGCATTGGTAGCCCGTTTCAACTTGGCAGCCGAAACCATTTTCATGGCCTTGGTGATCTGCTGGGTTGAGTTTACAGAACCTATCCTGTTTCTTACTTCTTTTAAATTAGCCATTCTTTTTTGAGTATCTAGTATCGAGTATCAAGTAGCTAGACTTAATACTCAATACCTATCACTTTATCTCTCAAGCTCAAGACAAAAATCTTGCTACTTGATACTAGCTACTTGATACTAGCTAGCTACTTACTACTAGTTATAATTTGCTGAAAGCTCTTTTGCTACTTTCTCTAACACGCTTGTTAACGAGTCATCAAACTTACCGGCTTTAAGGCCTGCAAGCACTTCAGGATGACGTTGCTCAAGCTGGGTAGTGAATTCGCTTTCAAATTCGCGTATTTTGTTTACCGGTACGTTACGCATTAGGTTTTTAGTACCTAAGTAAATAATTGCCACTTGTTTTTCAACGGTTACCGGAGCGTACTGACCTTGTTTCAGGATCTCTACGTTACGTGAACCTTTATCTAATACGTTTTTGGTTGAAGCATCAAGATCTGAACCGAATTTAGAGAAAGCCTCTAACTCGCGGAACTGAGCCTGGTCAAGTTTCAATGTACCGGCTACTTTCTTCATTGATTTGATCTGCGCGTTACCACCCACACGAGATACCGAGATACCTACGTTAATAGCCGGACGAACACCCGCGTTAAACAGGTTTGATTCAAGGAAGATCTGACCATCGGTAATTGAAATTACGTTGGTAGGGATATAAGCTGATACGTCGCCCGCTTGTGTTTCAATGATTGGAAGAGCTGTTAATGAACCGCCACCTTTAACAATGCCGCGGATAGATTCAGGCAAATCATTCATCGCTTGCGCGATAGAGTCATTGCTGTTGATCTTAGCGGCACGCTCTAATAAACGGCTGTGCAGATAAAATACGTCACCAGGATAAGCCTCACGGCCCGGTGGACGACGTAGTAATAACGAAACCTCACGGTAAGCAACCGCTTGTTTTGACAAGTCATCATAAACGATCAAAGCCGGTCTTCCGGTATCGCGGAAGTACTCGCCGATAGCAGCACCTGCAAACGGAGCAAAGAACTGCATGGTAGCAGAGTCAGAAGCGTTTGCCGCAACGATGATAGAATAAGGCATTGCACCTTTTTCTTCCAATGCACGAACGATGTTAGCTACTGTAGACGCTTTTTGTCCGCAGGCAACATATATACAGATAACAGGCTGGCCTGCATCATAAAATTCTTTTTGGTTGATAATGGTATCGATACAAACCGCAGTTTTACCTGTCTGACGATCGCCAATAACCAACTCACGCTGGCCACGGCCGATAGGGATCATCGCGTCGATAGCTTTGATACCTGTTTGTAAAGGCTCTGTAACCGGCTGACGGTAGATAACGCCCGGTGCTTTACGCTCTAAAGGCATCTCGTAGGTTTGGCCCTGTATAGGTCCTTTACCATCAATAGGCTCGCCCAATGTGTTAACCACCCGGCCAAGCATGCCTTCGCCTACGTTGATAGAAGCGATCTTGTTAGTACGTTTTACAGTATCACCTTCTCTGATCTCGTCGCTTTTGCCTAATAATACAACACCAACGTTATCTTCTTCAAGGTTCAATACAATGCCTTGCAGGCCTGTGCCAAATTCAACCAGCTCACCTGATTGTACTTTGGTTAAACCATAAACGCGTGCAATACCATCTCCAACCTGAAGTACGGTACCAACTTCTTCTAATTCAGATTCTGACTTGAAGCCTGCTAATTGCTGACGCAAAATTGCCGATACTTCATCTGGTCTTACCTCTACCATTTTTTATTTTGATTTTAATGATTTTTACTTAACAATGCCTTGGGCAAAGTCCTTTTTTAACTTTTTTAAATTGCTTGCTATGCTGGTATCGATCTGCCTGTCGCCAACAGTTAATACAAACCCGCCAATAAGTGCCGGATCAGTTTTGACATCCAGAATGATCTCGCCGCCAATGGCTGCTTTAACATCAGCAAGCATTTTAGCTTTATTAGCTTCTGAAAGCGGCGTAGCCGATGTAACAGTTGCTTTGGTAATATGCTTTTTGATGTTATATAGATTAATAAACTCCTGCGCCGTGGTATAAAGCACCAACCCGCGGCCTTTATTGATCATTATCTTGAAAAAAGCGATAGACAGCGTGCTCACCTTTGATGCGAATACTTCTGTTAGGATGCTCAGCTTTTTTGAATGAGAGATAATGGGATTGCTTAAAACCGCTTTTAATTGCGGATTAGCTTTCAATGTTTTCAGGAAAAACACCATGTCGCCATTAACAGCTTCCAAAGCGTTTTGCTCTACTGAAAGATCTATTAATGATTTTGCGTACCTGGATGCTACCGTTAGTTCTGACATATTTTTGAGAGATTTGAGATGCGAGATTTGAGATGTGAGATGTTTTTCTGTCTCATATCTCAAATCTCAATACTCACGTCTATAACTTAACTTCTTTCAATAACTGGCTTACCAGTTCGTCTTGTTTTTGCTGATCTTCAAATTGCTTTCTCAGCACTTTCTCAGCAATTTCAAGTGACAATGACGCAACCTGATTTTTAACATCAGCCATTGCAATAGCTTTTTGGTTGTTGATCTCTATACGGGCAAGCTCAATCTGGCGCGCACCTTCAGTTTGCGCGGCTTCTTTAGCGTCGCTAATGATCTGATCTTTTACCTTTTTAGCTTCGGCTAGTATGGCATCACGCTCAACGCGGGCTTGCTTTAATAAAGCTTCGTTCTCATTAGTTAAACGAGACATCTCATCTTTAGCGGCTTCGGCTTTACGTAAAGACTCTTCAATGAAGGTTTCACGTTCAGTAATTGCTCCTAAAATTGGTTTCCAGGCAAATTTACCCAATAAAAACAGAAGGATAAAAAAGGAGAGCGCTGTCCAAACAACTAAACCTATCTCCGGGGTAACTAATTCCATATTATATAATAGTAATGTTAATTCAATTTAATGCTTAAAACATTGCCCGAAGCCAATCGCTCCGGGTTTAATGTTCTTTTTTTTGAGCTTGATGCTAAAATTACAGCAACGCAACAACCACTGCGAATAATGCAACACCTTCTACAAGTGCAGCAGCAATGATCATGTTGGTTTGAATTTTAGACGCAGCTTCAGGCTGACGTGCAATACCTTCAACGGCTTTACCACCAATTTGGCCAATACCGATACCGGCACCGATAACCGCTAAACCTGCACCAATTGCAGCAATACTTCCAGTCATTTTGTTAAATTTAAAAGTGTATATATAATTATAATTAATTCAATTAATGGTGATGCTCTTCAACCGCCATGCCTATAAACAGGGCAGAAAGCATCGTAAAAATAAAGGCCTGTAAAAATGCTACCAGTAATTCTATGGTATCCATAAACACCACAAACACCACTGATACAGGCGCAATTGCCAAACTCTTAAAAATAAATATTAAAGATATTAAGCTTAACACAATAATGTGACCCGCTGTAATGTTGGCAAATAAACGGATCATCAACGCAAATGGTCTTGATATAATACCGATCATTTCCACAGGAACCATGATAGGGTATAACCACAACGGGATATCAGGTTTGAAAATGTGTTTCCAATAATACTTGTTGCCGCTAACGTTGATAACTATTAACACGATGAACGACAATGTAAGCGTTACAGCTATGTTACCGGTAAGGTTGTAGCCACCCGGGAAAACCGGCAGCAAACCAAATAGGTTATTGATTAATATAAAAAAGAAGATAGTAAGCAGTAAAGGCATGTATCTGGCGTATTTTACACCAATATTAGGAATGGCTACGTCATCCCTAACAAACATTACCAGCGGCTCAAGGAAAGACTGTAAGCCTTTCGGCGCTTTACCTGTACGTTTTTTATAAGTAGAAGATACTGCTATAAAAATTACAAGCAAAATAATCATACCCATCCACATGCTTATTACGTTACGGGTAAGAGAAAAATCTATTAATGTGCTGTGTGGTTTCAATAGGGTGGCACCGGGCAATAACTCATTGTTAGCCCCAACAATACTTACCTTATCCTTTATTAAACGATAGGTATAATATTTCCCAGTATAGTCTGCATGTCCGTGTTCAAAATGTGCCGATGAAAACATTTCAAAGCCTTTATCAGTATATAAAATAACCGGCAGCGGAATAGAAATCTCTTTAACAAAAGGTAGAGCAACATGCCATGAATGCGAATCGCCAATGTGTTCGAAAATTAACTCCTTAGTATTGAATTTTTCTTCGGGTTTGTGTTCAGTTTCCTGACCGAAAGTGATTGCCGGGAAGATTGATGCTATTGCAAAAACGGCGCAAATAACTAAATGCTTAAAATTTTTTGAGTTCAAAATCAACTTATTATTCATCAAAATGAAGTTTTCTACCTTAAATTTTGGTTGCGCAAGTTACGCAACAAACAATAAATTTCAAAGGCCGTATTTAATAAATAAATAACAAAAAAATTAGACACAAAAATGTACTTGTCGGGCTTGATTTTTATCAGGAAAATAAGGGTAAAAACAAGGCAGGCAAGTATCTTAAAGGTGGTAGCAACCATAAACATTTGCGTGCCCCTCTCGCCATTTATTTCCTGTCCGGCAATTACAGCCATTATCACAACAAGTGTAAGGCCTGATTGAAAGAAAAACACAAGCCAGAACTTTGAAACCAATAAATGGTTATAGCCATAATATGCCAATGATAATGCAGGCAGTGCTATTATGACGGTGAATAATAGGTAGAATGCTAAGTAGCGAAGAAGTTTCAATTTTTTAAGGATCTGATAACAATGTATAATGAACCAAAGACACCAACAAGGGAAAGTATTGCTGTTACCCATTTGGTTTGATGATTAGCGGAAGCATCAATTTTATACCCGATAAAAGTAAACACGCCTATGATGGCTATCATTTGGAACCCCATAGCGCTGTATTTGAGATAGCTATTAATCGGTTTATCCGTTCCCGGGTTGTCTTTTTGTTCATTTTCATCCATGCGCAAATTTATTAATCCTGTTGTATACTATTTAGTAAATTAGCCATGCTTTTTAAACACGAGGTTGATATTTTGAGTTATACACATAAATTTACTGCAATTAAGCGGATTATATTTTTGTTGATCGGTCCGTTATTGATAGTAGCGGGATGTTCCCTTCAAAAAAAATCAACCGTTAACCGCGTTCTGCAAAACCTCACAGCGCATTATAACCTGCTTTTTAACGCCAACGAACTGCTAAAACAAAAACAACTGGACTATGCCGCGGGCTTTGTTGATGATTACCAACAGATGCTGGCTGTTTACCCGGATACCATAGGGCAGACAGATGCTGTAGACAAGGATATTGAAGATGCCATTGCTAAAGCCAATAAAATTATCAACGAAAAGGAACAGAGCAAGTATTTAGGCGATGCTTACCTGGTAATTGGCAAGGCCAACTATTTGGCCGCTAATTATTTTAATGCCGTTGAGTTTTTTAATTATGTTATCCGCTCGTTCCCCAAGCGGGCCGATCTGAAACAAGAAGCATCCGTATGGAGGGCACGGGCCCTGTTGTATCAAAATAATAATGAAGAGGCAGCAATAGCCTTGGATACTGCCTTTGCCAACATCAACCTAAAGAAAAGAAACCCTGCCGATGTGTATGCGACCCAACTGCAATACAATATATATATGCAGGATTACGAGAGTGGAGAAGAAATGGCGAAGAAAGCCATTGCTGCTGTAAAGCAAAAACAGCTTAAATTGCGGTGGACCTATATATTGGGCCAGCTGCAGGAGCTGAATAATAAAAATGCAGATGCCATTGCAAGTTATACGCGCGTTGTAAATAGCAACGCGCCATTTGATATGGCCTTTAATGCGAGCCTGAACCGTATCCGCATTCAGGATATGCGCAATGGTGTTAAGCAGGACCGCGTATCATTATTGTTAAAGCTACTTAAAGACAATAATAATGCGGATTTTAAAGACCAGATCTACTACCAGGTGGCTGAAGTTTACCGCGCAGGGCACGACTTACCCAAGGCCATAAAATATTACAATCTTTCTATACAGAACAGTACTAAGAACAGAACTCAAAAAGGATTGTCTTATTTAAGTATAGCCGATATTAAATTTAAGAACGAAGCCGACTATGTTACCGCTAAAAATTATTACGATAGCGTGCTGACTAATCTGTCGCCGTACTACCCAGGGTATAAACAGATAAGGTTGAAAAGCAATAACCTGCAATTGCTGGTAGATCAGCTAAAGGTAATTGCACTTGAGGACACCTTACAAATGCTGGCCAAACTGGATGAAAACACCCGCCTGGCAAAAATTGACGCTTTAGTTAATGCCCAAATACAACGGGGGCAAACCACTAGCAATAATAACGCCCAAGCCAATGCTGGTGGCGGTAACACAGCGTCAACAACGCCCGGTAACGTTACAGCAAGTACGGGGAGCAACTTTTACTTTTATAACAATGCAGCCGTAAGTAGGGGTTTTAACGATTTTAAAGTGAAATGGGGAAACCGTAAACTGGAAGATAACTGGCGTACAAGTCAGCGGACCATGACTACCGGTACTACGGCTCTACCATCAGGTGTTGCGGGTAATGATCCTGACCTGGTGCCGGGCAGTTCGCCTAAAAATGATCTGGTTGCTCCTGCCGCTGCTTACCGGCAGAGCTTAATGCAAAACCTTCCGCTTACTCAGCCTTTGTTGGCACAATCCAATCAGCGTATTTATGCCGCGTATATGGATATGGCTAATTTTTACCGTGATATACTAGATGACAAAAAGGAAGCCATTGCTAATTATTTATTATTGCTGAACCGCTATCCGGATAACGAAGGCAATGCAGCTGTATATTATAATCTATACCGTTTATACTTCGATAGCAATAAGCAGCTTTCTGAGTCCTATAAAAATAAATTGCTGAGTACCTTTCCTCAATCAATCTTTGCCAAAGTTATTCTGGATCCTAATTATGCGGATAAGTTGAATGATAAGGACACACAATTTAAATCGGCATACAATAACTTGTTCAGTTTATATCAACGCAAAAAATTTGCTCAGGTAATTGCAGGTGCTGATAGCTTGCAGGCCATTTACCCTGATAATGTACTTGTGCCGCAATTACGATACCTGCGCACCATTGCCGCCGGGCATCAGCAAAGGCTGGAGCCCTTCGAGCAATCGCTGCAGGATATAACTAAAACTTATCCGCAGGATAAACTGATAACGCCGTTAATACAACAGCATCTGGAATACATAAACGCCAATCGTTTGCAATTAGCGGCTATGGCGGTTGTTCTAACCAATGATGACGAGGATGAGTTGATATTTTCATCCCCCGTTGCTAATAAAAAAGAAACGCCATATAACCGTAACCGCGTAGCTCCGGTTGTAGTTCAGACACGTACGGAACCGGTGGTGCAGAAACCGGTAACAACTCCGCCTGTTGCAAAACCAACTGTTGTTACGCCGCCGGTGATAGCGAAAACAACTCCGCCTGTTCAACAACCGGCTCAACTTCCTGCGGTTAAAAAGGATTCTGTAGTTGCTGTTACTGCGATGCCTGTAGATCAGGCTCCAACGGTAAATCAGCCAAAGCGCGATAGTGTGATGGTGCAAGTACAGCCGCAGCAGCAACAGCAACAGGTGGTTACACCTGCACCTGCCAAACCCAAATTTGTATCTAACCTGTTTAACGAGCGCGATAGTGCCAATTATTATTTCGTAATAAATGTAAGCACGGGTACGCAGGATCTCTCCTCCTCGCGTTTTGGAATAGGGCAGTTTAACAGGGTTACGTATAAACTAAACAGCCTTGTTCACCGTTTAAAATTTGCCGGGCCCAATAATCAATTGATATTTGTGGGCCGCTTTGCTAGTTTGCTAAGCGCTCAGGCATACAAAAAAGCTATAACGCCTTTACTGCCCGAGATTATGAAGGTGGCAAAAGATAAATACAGCATTTTTATTATAACACAGGAAAATCTGAATAAATTAGCCGACAAGAATTTATTAGATAGTTACATTAACTATTATGAACAAACCTTTTAGAAAGAACGATCAACTTACGCAGCAGGATATACGCAGATACAACGGATACATCTGGAAATTTGTAGCTACCTGTTTTGCTATAGTGTTATTGTTAATAGTATCTACTGCTTTAGGCTTATTTGATCCGTTGCCATCTTTGCGTGAGCTGGAAAACCCAAAGAGCAGCCAGGCATCATCAATACGTGCCTCTGATAATACCGAAATTGGTAAGTACTACCAAGGCCAAAACAGGACAACAGTGGGCTATAGCAAAATATCCACCAACGTTATTAATGCACTTGTAGCTACTGAGGACAATCATTTCTATGATCATTCAGGTATCGACTTTTGGCGGACCTTCAGTATAATAGGATACAATCTGGTGGGCAAAAAACAAGGTGGTAGTACTCTTACCCAACAATTAGCACTCAACCAATTTTCTAAAGATGGTAGGGCCCATGGCTTTTTTGCCCGTGGTTTTCAAAAGCTTAGTGAACTAATTATTGCTGTGCGATTAGAAAAGCATTATACCAAGCAGGAAATTATTACCATGTATTTAAATACGGTTCCGTTTGGTAGTAATAGCTTTGGCATAAGCGCCGCCGCCAGCACTTTTTTTAATACTACTGCTGATAAATTAACTGCAGATCAGGCCGCTTTGTTAGTTGCAGTAGTAAATGCACCAACCCGTTACTCGCCGGTTAGGCACCCTGAGAGTGCCTTAAACAGACGTAATTTTGTTTTGGCACGCATGGCCGATGAAAAATATTTAAGTGAGACGGAAGCAACGGAGCTACAGCAAAAACCATTAGGCATTGACTATCATCCCGTAGATCACAATGACGGATTGGCACCATATTTCAGGGAAGAATTAAAAAAAACGGTAACAGACATATTGAAGCAGGGCAATTTTGTTAAAAGTGATGGCACCCCTTACGATCTGTATCACGATGGGTTGATAATTCATACCACTATTGATGCCAGCATGCAGCAATATGCCGAGGAAGCACAACGTGAGTGGATGCGGAAACTTCAGCATCAGTTTAACATGGAATGGAAAGGTGTTAAATTATCAGCCAGAATAAGCAACTATGATGTGCGGATAAAGCAAGGCATACGCGAGTCTGATCGCTACAAGCAATTAAAATTAGAAGAACAATCAGACGAAGATATACTAAGAAACTTCAACACGCCCGATACGCTGAACTTGTTTACCTGGAAAGGGAGTATAGATACATTAATGAAACCGATCGATTCGGTTGCGTATGCCCAAATGCTGCTGCGTAATTCATTAATGAGTATGGATCCTACAACCGGCTACATTAAGGCTTGGGTGGGCGGTATAAATTTTGAACAT
This sequence comes from uncultured Mucilaginibacter sp., assembly GCF_946479965.1. The sequence continues at coordinate 139,083 of NZ_CAMLHX010000001.1, forward strand.
TATAAAAGCGACCAGGTAAAAGTAGGTGCGCGGCAGGTGGGTTCAACTGCTAAGCCATTTACTTATGCTACAGCCTTAAAAATGGGCTATTCGCCTTGTATGAAAGTTAATAACGTGCCTATAACCATCTCAGGGTATGGATCAGCAGATTGGACGCCCCGTTCGGCGGGAAAACCTGTGCCTGGTTGGATAACCCTAAAAACGGCACTGGCACACTCCCAAAACTGGGTTACCGCGTATGTGATGAATGAAATAAAACCCGAGCCGGTAGTTGAGATGATCAAAAACCTTGGTATAAAGGAACAAGTAGACCCCGTACCAAGTATTTGCCTTGGCGTATTTGATGCTACGGTGATGGAAATGACGGGGGCTTATTCTGCATTTGTCAATCACGGCATTTGGACGGAGCCCACCTACCTTTTGCGTATTGAGGATAAAAACGGCAACCTTATATACAGCAATACACCCAAGGTTAAACAGGTTATGGATGAAGAGGTGGCTTATAAAATGACGGATATGCTGAAGGGAGTAGTTACGGAAAAAGGTGGCACTGGTCATCGTGTACAATGGATGTTTAATTTGAACAACCCTATCGGCGGAAAAACCGGTACTACGAATGATAATTCTGACGGTTGGTTTATAGGTGTAACGCCAAAATTGGTTACCGGAATTTGGACCGGCTGCGAAAAACGTGATTTCCATTTCCGGTCGCTTAACAGTGGTGAGGGAGCCAATTCTGCGCTGCCTATATTTGGTCTGTATATGCAGAAGGTTTATGCTAATCAAGCTTTAGGTATAAAAAAGGACCTGGACTTTGAGCTGCCCAAAAATTCAACCGGTATAAACCTGGATTGCAATGCTTACGAACAGCAGACCCAGGGTGCAGGTGAGGTAGAAAAGAAGCTGGGATTTTAATACAGGATGAGTCAGTTTGATTACAGGGAAGCTTTAAAAAACATACCGCATAAGCCCGGGGTTTATCAGTACTGGAATGCTGAAAACGAGCTGATATACATCGGCAAGGCGAAGGACCTGCGTAATCGTGTTGCATCTTATTTTAATAAGGACCTAAACGTTAATGCCAAAACTAAGGTATTGGTGTCGCGTATACGCAAGATCACCTTTACCATTGTTGATACTGAGATTGATGCATGGCTGTTAGAAAACAGCCTGATAAAGAAGCACCAACCCCGGTATAATGTAATGCTGAAGGATGATAAAACCTATCCATGGATCATCATCAAGAACGAGAATTTTCCCCGCATATTCTGGACACGACGCATAGTTAAAGATGGCTCTAAATATTTGGGTCCGTACGCGTCTGTAAGCATGATGCATGCCATACTTAGCCTTATTAAGGATACTTATCCTTTACGTACCTGCAACCTTGCGCTAACGCGCCAGAATATTGACGCCGGTAAGTTTAAAGTGTGTTTGGAGTACCAGTTAGGCAATTGTAAAGGCCCTTGTCAAAACTATCAAACCGAGGATGACTACAGCCACAATATAGAGGAAATAACTAACATCCTGAACGGCAAGATAGGCGCTGTTCTGCGCACCATGAAGGCTGAAATGGATGACGCTATTGCCACCATGAACTATGAGCTGGCACATCGCCTTAAAAGGAAGTTTGACCTGTTAGAGAACTACCAAAGCAAATCAACTGTGGTTAACTCTTCTATTACCGACGTGGATGTTTTCAGCATAGCGAGCGAGGAGAAATACGCCTTTGTTAACTACCTTAAGGTGATGAACGGCACCATCATCCAAACGCAAACCATTGAACTGAAGAAACGCCTTGATGAAAGCGATGAGGAGTTGCTTGAGCTGGCCATAAGCGAGTTCCGCACGCGGTATAGCAGTACCTCAAAAGAGATCATTGTGCCTTTTAATCTGGATATAGAAGACAGCGCCATAAAGTTTACAGTGCCTAAACTGGGCGAGAAGAGGAAGCTGCTTGACCTATCACAAAAGAATGTGCAGTTCTTTAAAAAGGAGAGGATAGACCAGTACGAAAAACTGAACCCTGAGGTACGCACAGAGCGCCTGCTTACCCAGATGATGAAGGACCTGCGCATGAACCAGCTGCCACGGCATATCGAGTGTTTTGATAACTCTAACTTTCAGGGCAAATACCCGGTATCTGCTATTGTGGTGTTTAGGGATGGCAAGCCATCGAAGAAAGACTATCGGCACTTTAACGTAAAAACTGTTGAAGGGCCCAATGACTTTGCCACTATGGAGGAAGCTGTATTACGCCGTTACCGTCGCGTTTTGGATGAAGATACCGGCCTGCCGCAGCTGATAGTTATAGATGGGGGCAAGGGCCAGCTATCCGCAGCCATAAAAAGCCTTAAGTTATTGGGTATAGATAAACAGGTAACGGTTATCGGCATTGCCAAGCGTTTGGAGGAATTGTATTACCCCGGAGATCAATATCCGCTATACCTGGATAAAAAATCAGAGACACTCAGGGTGATACAGCAGCTGCGCGATGAAGCGCACCGCTTTGGTATAACCTTTCACCGTAAAAAGCGCGATAAAGGCACACTGGTTACAGAACTAGAGCTGATAGAGGGGATAGGTAAGACGACTTCCGAGAAACTGCTTAAATACTTTAAATCGGTAAAGAAGATTCGTGAGGCCGACGAAACCACCTTACTTGAAGTGGTTAACCTTAAACAAGCCAAGGCTATCTTGAGCTATTTTGCCGGAGGTGATTAGAACGATACAGGGTAGTAACCGGTGTTCCAAAAAATATAAAGCCTTAAAAAAATTAATTTTTCGTTGACGGAGTTAAGCAGCTGTATATCAATATAATGATATTTGAATGTGGAACAGTTTGAAACACTTTGAAACTACTTATAAGTCAGTAAGCTTAGCTGTAGATTGAGACTAAGCAATTGATTATAAGGGTATTGAATAGAAAACCAGTTTTGCGCTCTTTTTGGAACAGTTTGGAACAGCGAAATTTGAATTTGGAACGCTTCCTAAAACAAAAAAAGCGATGGGATCAACCCATCGCTTTTTTTTATCTGCCAGTCAAACCAATGACTGATCACCAATGACTAATATTGCCAAAGGTTAAGTTCCCAATCGCGTAGTTCCTTTTTAAGGCGTTCTGATTCGTAAAGGCGGTCTATACCTTGCGCGTAATCTTTTATACGCTCATCACGATCATTTGATACTTTAACTATAACGCTGGTGAAAATACGTTTCATAAACATATCGTCAAAGCTCAGGCTTGTGGCGTCGTTATTGCGGTTAAACGCTTCTTTTGTAACTAAAATTTGGCGTGCAGCCGGGAAATAGACCCAAAACGCAGGCTGATAATCCAGGTTAACAACGGTAGCGCCCGGAACTTTCTCTTTTATCATGGGCGCAATACCAATAATACGCGGTTCCAAAACACCTCTCTGCTTGTCAAATACCCAATCCTCTTTTATTCTGTAACGAACAACGCTATCCGGGTTAAATTCACCCGCTTTCATTGATGAGCTTATTATATTACCGTCCCTGTCTCTTTTTTCAACCAAAGTGCTATCAGCCATGGTTAACATAGCCTTATCAGGCGTTAGCGGAACAGAAAAGCTATCTCCATTAGGATCTTCTTTGGTTGGGATAGGTGAGTATGCCGTCAATTCGCCGGCTTTAATGGCATCCATTAAAACATCAATTAACCTTGCTTTTGGCGATGCCAGGTATTGGTTCATTTTTTCACGAACATCAATTTCACGCCATACTCTTTTCGCAAAAGCTACATCAGATTCGCGCAAATTGGCATAAGGGGTTACCTTGGCCTGAATAAAACTTTCTTTTTTGTAATAGCCATCTACCGGCCTGTCAAATGGTTTGGACGGCTCGGCGGTTACCGGCGCTAGGGCCACTTTTGGGGTAGTATCAAGCGGTGCGATTGTGTTGTCACGTTGTGTTCCTCCCGCGGCTACCCTTGCAGCAGTATTTTTAGGAGCGGCCTTTTTTACAGCCTTCTTTTTTGTTTGCGCAAATGATGTTACGCAAGCCAAACATAATACCCCTATTAAAAGTCTCTTTCTCATATATGCCTAATTTGCATTTAAAACTATCGGGTCTAAACCAACCGGAACGCCATCAGGCCCAACTGCCAAAGCATCCGTAAACACCACTGTTGTGCCAGGTGTTATTGTATTCATTGCCTGGTGCATGGCTCCGGTCAATTCATCGCCTGAGGCTATTAGCTTTATGGCATCCTGCCTTGGTTTAACTATTATTAATGTAAAACGGGTAACTCTAAACTTGGCATCAAAATCAAAGTTGTCCAGTTTAGCTACCAAGTAATCCTGCGCTTTTATATTAGCCGTGCTAACCGATCCGCCTGATTTGCCGGCAAATTGCCCCTTTGGTGGCGGTATACGCTTAACACGGAACAAAGTTGAACCTAACACAGACGTTTTACCCGGAGCTAACTCGCCTGATACAGTAACTGTAGCCGTACCGGGGTTGCTTACCATCACAGTATACTTCCCGTCGGCGCCTCTAATACTGCCGCTGCTTATGCTTAGTCTTAATTTATCTTTTGGTATACCAGGCGCCGAAACCGAAACCGGGTTAGGCACACCGATATAAAATACATTCATTCTATCAGGCGATACTACAGCCGAGGGACGGGCAACAGTGTAAGTTTGCGGCGTGGTTTTGTATTCTTTTATGCTACCGTCTGTTTGTTTAACCTTAATTGTACCTATCCAGGTATGTACGCCTTCGCTGCCAGTGCTACCGGTATATTTTCCCCGCCCTGCTTCTGTAGTAAGCCTTGCACCATCCACTGTTATGTCCGGTGAAGATTTTGAGTCAGATGCGGTCAAAAATACTTCGGCTGTATAAGGCTGGCCCACCAAAACATAGCTGCTAGGCGCTACGGCCACTGCCGAAAACTGGTCAAGGTTAACAACTGCCTGATCAACCTCACCTAATATTTTCTTTACTACCTCGTTCTCTGCGTTCTTTGCATCGGCCTGCACTTTAACAAGAGCGGTCATCGCCGCGCCCATTGGTATGCCTTGCCCAAAGTTAGCGTTTTCCCAATCTCTGCTTGGGAAACCCTTTCTTTTAAGAGGAGCATCAGCTCTTAGTGCAAGATTCATACCTGTACGATCTTTCGCAGGCAAAAGCGCAATCAGTTTTTCTCTTGTTTCATCTATTTTTTTGTGCAATTCGTAAGCCTTTTTCTTGTCAACCATATAACGCACAGGTACGTCTATATTCTCACGTCCTTTATAGTCATTTGTAGCGGCATTAAACCCACCTGTCTCATCCTCAAGATATTTCTTGATAGATTCTACATAGTTCGTTAGGTCGCTTGCTAATTTACTTGCCTGCTTTGCCCTTGCATAAATGGGTTTAGCACGTTCAGCCTGTTCTTTTAGCTTTGTTTTTTCAAAGGCCGAAAAAGTATTGTCGATCCCGGTTTGAACATTTTTTTTTGAAGCCGTTAAACTGTCACTTATATTTTTAAACGCGTCCATTAGGTTGTCCGGAATACTTAAGGCAATTAAGCCTAAAAGTACCAGGTACAATATACCTATCATTCGCTGCCTTGGGGTTTGTTTGCCTCCCGCCATGTGTTATGATCTATTTAAATTGTAAGCGTCAATTATATGATTAAACACGAGGTTGATTCATAGCTGAAAGCATGTTGCCATATATGGAATTCAATGACGATAGGTTTTTAGCTAATCTGCCCACTTCCTCTTTAAACTGTTTTGAGTCGTCTAAAGACTCATTAAAGTTGTTCATGGTTAATGAAAGATTTTGATAAAATTTATTCATTGATTTTAAATGAGCGCTTGAATCCTGCAGTTCCAGCTCGTAAACGGCATTTAATGCAGAAAGATTCTTCGCTAAATTATTTACCTGCTCATGGTATGCTTTTGAGTCGCCTTCTGATCCGGCCAGATCTGTTAAATTGGTTGATGCTTTTTCAAAAGCAACGCTTAATTTATCATAGCTTGCTGTGGCAGTTTTAACTTTTTCAGTAAAAATCTCGGTAGCTTCGCCGGCATCGGTAACGCGGGCTATGCCTTTTACCTTATCACCAAAGGTTCTTAAACCTTCGCCCAGGCTGCCTATCAATTCAGGACCAATCTTAGCATCAGCAAGCATTTTATCCAACGCAGCGGTGTTTGAGAAGTTATCGCCACCACCTATTGCTCTTGCTGAAGATTTAGGCAATTCGCCGCTAAAGTCTTCACTTAATTCTGGGTAAACGCGCGTCCAATCAACTTCTTCGGGTTCGTCTTGAAAGCCTAACATAAAAAACAAAACGGCTTCTGTCCCTAAACCAATAGTTATGAACCACTCACCATACGCCCAATGCTGTATTTTGAACAATAAGCCTATGATAACGATAGTTGCACCAAAGGAAACAAACTTATTTATCCAGCCTGCATTTGATTTTTTTTTACCAGCCATAAATTTTTAATGAAATATGTTTTATAATTTTTTGATCTGTTTATCTTCTATCCAAAAGGTCGCGACCCGGGAAACTTGTTACACAACGGAACCCGATGTATGATTTTGCAGTATCCTGATATTCGAAGCTGCGGGATGAGTTTTGAAGAAAATAGCCTATGTCTTTCCATGAGCCACCTCTTACCACCTTACGTTTCATAACTTCAGCGTCAGTTGCTTTGGCATCATAGTGGAATGTTGGCGAAAGGTCGTTTACAAATGTCGACGCTGACTCGTCAAAAGCTGATGACGTCCATTCTGCTACGTTGCCTGCCATGTTATACAGGCCAAAGTCATTCGGAAAATAAGAGCGCACTTTTACAGTGTAAGCACCGCCGTCGTCAGAATAATTACCACGGCCCGGTTTAAAGTTGGCTAATAGGCAACCTTTCGCGTTTTTTATATATGGGCCGCCCCATGGGTAGTCTGTGCCTATCCTGCCGCCACGTGCTGCATATTCAAATTCTTCTTCGCTTGGCAGGGCGTAAGCTGCGCGGTGAGCCTGGCGTCTTGAATCTTTGTACGCTTCGTTATAACGCGTGCGCCATACGGTAAATGCCGTTGCCTGGCGCCATGTTACACCTACAACAGGGTAATCTCTGAATGATGGGTGCGAAAAATAGCCTTCAACCATAGGCTCATTTGCGGCGTATGAAAAATCTTTCAGCCAAACCAAAGTATCAGGATAAATCGCTACCGTATCGCGCATAATAAAATCAGAACGTTTTTTTGTTTTATCGTATGCATGGTTGGCAGCTTCGCGCAATTGCATTAAGGAGTAATTGTATTTTATAAGCCTTACATCTATCTCGTCGCGATCAAAAATGCGGTCGTCGCCCTGGTAATACATGGTCTGCAGTTTTTGCCTGTTATCAGGCTGTCCTTTACGGGCAGAGGCCCAGATAGGATTTCTGCGTACATATTCCCAATTGATATACTTTTTGCTGCCTGCTGCAGGTGCTGCAGCGCCTTTAGGTGTTATATAGTACTTAGGATCGTTTAAATAATTGACGATGGCAATGGAGTCGCGCACCCAATTAACAAACTGGCGATACTGGCTGTTTGTAATCTCGGTTTGGTCCATAAAAAAGGCAGGTATAGTAACCTGCTTTGTTTGGGCAATTTGAGCAAAAGTAACGTCTTGATCAGTTTGGCCCATTAAAAAGCTACCGCTCGGCACGTATACCATGTTATATGGCACCTCGGGCTTAAAAGTTTTTGACGGGACTCCGACCACTTCACCACGATCTGCCGAACTGCCGCATCCGGCTAATACTCCTGCAGATAAAACAGCAATCAAAATATAAATATGCTTCATTTCTAATTAATCAAACCTTTAACAACAATTATAATTGTTATAGCTCCTCTAATATATTAAAATAATTTACTCAAACGTAAAAACGTTGCTAAAATAGCATAAATTATCATTTTAACAGCTAAATATATTTTGCATTTAAAATATTAAAGCAAAAGTTTTTGTTTGCTCACTATCAACGCGTTGCGTTTAAATGGCTATTATTTATACGGGAAATGGTGCTGAATTGTTTGGATAATTTAGAAAACAAGCACAGAATTATTTGTTTACCTGTTTAACATATTGCTCTATTGCCATAGTCATTGAAGGCGCGGCCGGTGTTGGGGCCGGTATATCCAATATTAAACCTGCCTCTAAAACAGCTTTATGCGTGGTAGCGCCAAATGCGGCTATGCGGGTATTGTTTTGCTTAAAATCAGGAAAGTTTTTATAAAGCGATTGAATGCTTGACGGACTGAAAAAAGCAATTATATCATAAAAAACCTCGGCAAGGTCTGACAGATCGCTGCAAACTGTGCGGAAAAGCACAGCAGGCGTAAAATCATACCCGTTCTCCAACAAAAACTTTTGGGTTTCTTCGGCAGCTACGTCAGAGCATGGGTATAAAAACTTCTCGCTTGAATGTTTTTTAAGCACTTCGGCCAGATCGCTGGCGGTTTGTTTGCCAAAAAATATTTTGCGTTTGCGATACTGGATATACTTTTGAAGATAGAGGGCGATAGTTTCTGAAAGGCAGAAATACTTCATATCAACAGGTACTTCAAAGCGCATTTCTTCGCATATGCGGAAAAAATGATCAGCAGAATTGCGGCTCGTAAAAATTACGGCGGTAAAGTCGGCAAGGTTTATCTTGTCCTTTCTGAAATCTTTAGCCGGTACGCCTTCCACATGAATGAAAGATCTGAAATCTATTTTCAGGTTATGTTTTTTCGCAAGCTCGGCATAGGGGTTCTTATCATTTTCGGGCTTCGATAATGTAACCAGTATGCTTTTTACCTTTTTCTTTCTCTCTTCCAATGCTGTTTATCTATCGTTTATAAAACTCAAATATTATATTTCAGTGCCTTGATCAAAATTAAAATAGGGCAAATTTCGAGGGCACAAAGATAGATAAATAAATAAAATTTATGAAATCGAATATTTGAAATGATATTCATGCTGCTCCGCAGGTAAAGCCACGCAAAAACTACTACCAATAATAAAAAAACCACCACTAACAATATCGGAATAAATGCAGCGGCAAGCAGGCTGAAACAAAGTGTTACCGGTAAAAAAACAAAAGCCGCGTTAAAATAGGTTAGATAAAGCAGTGCAATGTATTCTTTTACTACGTTTTTAGCATCAAAAATAAAGGCAAGCGCCTTTAATACTAAAAACTTAGCGGCAAATAATATTACAATAAGGGTTGATAGCCACAGGAATAAACCCAGGCCGCTAATGCTATAATATACATTTTTATAATTGGCCAACTGGTACAGAAACAAACCAAACGTTAAGCCAAACAAAACAAACAGGCCAATAAAAGCGCCGGCGCTTATGGTACTTTCCTCTTTACCGCTTATTTGAGAAAGGCTGCGTTTGCTGTAAAATGACCAGAACACCTGTTTTATTTCGGCATTCCATACCAGGTTGAGCAGTGCTGCATAGAGCAATATAGCCAGTAGCGCTATTATTATCCATTTGTCGCGCGTGTAGCGGATGTGACCATTGCCGAAGGCACTTTTAGGTTTATAGGGAAGATCTAAAAAATTGCGACCGTGATAGAGCTTTTCTTTTAAATATTCGGCTACGTAACGGTTGGTGGCATTATCATCGGGCAGGCGCACGTACTGCATGGCAACAGAATCTGCAACAAACTTTTCCCTGGTCCGTTCTGCCCGCACCACAGAATCGAGCACGGTTAAAGCGCCTGTATCGCGCACCTGGGTGCTGTAATTTCGGCGCGCAGGCAACGAGTCGCGTTGCGCAAAAGTTGCGGTAGCAGTAGCAATTAACAGAAACCAAAGTAGGATAACACGCATTTACAAAGGCTGTGGAAGCAATTTGAGCAAAAGTAGCTAAATAATAAACTTATAAGGAAAAGCATTTGAATATCGCTTCATGCGCCATCTGCATATCCGCACATCTACATATCTGCACATTCTCTTACCTTTGCGCCAATGGCCGGTATTTACTTACATATTCCGTTTTGCAAGCAGGCATGCTATTATTGCGATTTTCATTTCAGCACCTCGTTAAAATATAAGGACGAGCTTTTGCAGGCGCTTATTAAAGAGATATGGCTGCAAAAAAACTACCTGCAGGGCGAAACCATTGAAACCATTTACTTTGGCGGAGGCACGCCTTCTTTACTGGGTGAAAGCGAATTGAACCACCTGTTGGATGCAATATACAGCAATCATACTGTAGCATCCGATGCGGAGATAACACTGGAAGCTAACCCGGATGATCTGGACAAAGCGAAGGTTAAGTCGCTGCGCCAAACGGCCATAAACCGTTTCAGCGTTGGGATACAATCTTTTTTTGATGATGATCTGTTGTGGATGAATAGGGTCCATCGCGGCGACGAGGCGGAAGCCTCAGTTAAACGCGCGCAGGATGCCGGTTTTGAGAACATTACCATTGACCTGATCTATGGATATCCGCTGCTTACCGAACATAAATGGAAAAGTAATTTAGATAAAACTTTTGAGCTGGATGTTCCGCATGTATCAGCCTATTCCATGACGGTGGAGCCTAAAACCGCGCTGGCTTCCTTCATCAGCAAAAAGGTTTATCCACCCTTGAATGACCAGCAAAGCGCCCGGCAGTTTGAGCAGTTAACGGATGCTATGGCCACCCATGGTTTTGAGCATTATGAGATCTCTAATTTTTGCAAACCGGGGCATTACTCGCGCCATAACGCCAACTACTGGCGGGGTGTAAAGTATTTGGGTATAGGTCCGTCAGCACATGCCTATAACGGTGATACAAGGCAATGGAATGTCGCTAATAACGCCAAGTATATTCAATCCATCCAAAGCAATACTATCTCTGCAGAAGTGGAGGTATTGACGGAAGAGAATCGTCTAAATGAGTATATCATGACCTCGTTACGAACCATGTGGGGGCTTGATCTGGATAAGCTGAATGCTATTGCCCCGGCATCAGCAAGCGTGCTGCTAAAGGCTGCTGATACCTATTTTGACAGGGGTTGGATAACACGAAAAGAAAATATTATTTACCTCACCCAAACAGGTAAACTCTACGCAGATGCCATAGCTGCCGATCTGTTTTTTTAATTCAAGCTGTTGTTTATTAGCTATTTGAGACTTTGCGCGTACCTACGCATTTAATGGGTATTTGGTTTAAAAATAATCAAAACCTGCGGCTCTTAGAAACATAGGCTCCAAAAAAACTGCTATCTGCATCGCTGTCGTATCTGCTAACAAATAACAACAAATTTAAAAACATCTATGAAAAAATTAATTATCGCGGCGTTTGCTTTAGCAGCTATAGCAATTAGCCCAAAAACATTCGCTCAAACAAAAATGGTTGGCGGCGCAGCTATGTATCCAACAAAAGACATTGTTGATAACGCTGTAAATTCAAAAGATCACACTACGCTTGTAGCTGCTGTTAAAGCTGCAGGTCTGGTTGAAACGTTAAAAGGAAAAGGACCGTTCACTGTGTTTGCACCAACTAATGAGGCTTTTGACAAACTGCCAAAGGGCACTGTAGAAACCTTGGTAAAACCTGAGAACAAAGCCACGTTGACCAAGATTTTAACCTACCACGTAGTTGCAGGCAAATGGAGCGCCGCCGAGATTGCTGCAAAAGTAAAAGCCGGTAAGGGTTCTTTCGAAATAGCAACTGTACAAGGCGGTAAACTTTGGGCAAAAGAAGAAGATGGCAAACTATACCTGGTTGATGAAAAAGGCGGAAAATCATGGATCACTATTGCTGATGTTTTTCAAAGCAATGGCGTTATACACGTGGTGAACACGGTATTAATGCCTAAGTAAAAATCTTCAATCTACCTACTGAAACAGAAAGGCTTCCTATGCGGAGGCCTTTTTTGTTATATCTGCATTTATTTAATGGTGATAGGGTTACTTTTTATCATTCTGCGGTATCAATTAAAAAAAGAAAAACAACCCCAAAAAGACCGGCCGGTGCAAAGGGGATTTTAAACCTACTTTAAAATCTTAAACATTATGAAAGCAAAATTATTAGTGATGCTGGCCGGCATCGCCATGCTCGCAGCATGCAAAGGCAAATCAGAATATTCAGCAGATATTGACAGCCTGATGCAGGATACCATGCTGGTTAAAACTGCCGGTATGCGATTGAAGGTTAAAAACGTTCAGCATGCTGCTGAGAAAATATCAAAACTGGTAGCCGACAAAAAAGGTATGGTGATGCACCATAACATGCAGTCGGAAGTTGTGAGCAGCCGTGAGATAAAATTGAGCGATGACTCCGTGAAGAAACTCACAGTTTTTAATACCAATGCCGACATGACGGTAAAGGTGCCCTCCAATTTTATTGAGGCATTTATGGATTCGGTTAACCACTTGAGCACGTATGTTGATACGCGCAGCATGGATATTGAGGACCGCACCGCTGATTACGCGGGCGAGGTGCTCAAAGCGAAAAATAGAGAAACGTCAATAAAGTTCCGCGAAAAAATAAAACCAACTCATGAGGGAGCCGACAGTATTTTAGCGATAGCTGATAATATTGTGGACAGGGAGGTTGCCAATATACGCACGGAGCAGGCATCCACCTACAGCACAGTAACGTTAACTCTGTATGAAAATAATATTGTAAAAGCCGAGGTTTTAGCTAACGAGGACCTGAACTCATACAGCCTGCCATTAGTTAAGCGGATAGGTTTGGCGCTAACAACCGGGTGGCTTTATTTTGCTGAGTTTGTAATAGGCTTATTGCATGTATGGCCATTTATAATAGCTATAGCCGCGGCGACTTTTGCGATACTTACTTACAGAAAAAAGAAAGCGGCTAAACAAGTCTCAGTTTAATAAAGGGTACTTTATCTTGTCATTGGTTATAAAAAGTAAAGCCCCTGATGGGCAGGGGCATTTACTTAACCAATTTAAACCTAATGAAGAGAGAGGCGTGAGAATGGGTTCGAACCATTGTAAAGAGTTTTGCAGACTCCCGCCTAGCCACTCGGCCACTCCGCCTTATATTATTTAATTCTTCATATTGGTATAAAAGGTTTTGCTATCAGCATAAAATAAAGCGTTTACAGCATCGTCGGTATAGATCATATGGCCGGCATAGTAGTAATTACTTGTTATTTGCGCGCTGCCTGCATCAGCAACGGCCTGTTTAATGGTTTCAACAGGTGTTGCCAGATCATAATAACCGCCAACCACATGCACCTTTAGCGCGGGATTTTCTTTTATCAATTGTTTAAGCGTCGGTATTACATTAAGGTAATAGTCCGCTTTTTTGGATCCAAAGTTCCAGTCGGCTATGGTAATAGTAGCGCGATAGGGCAGCTCATTTTGGTAATTCAACCGATCTTTAAAATAATGCGCGAGGGCTTTTGGATAGGTCGTCCGTAAAGCCACTTCGCTAGGGTCACCTTTTTTGTCAGTTCCGGCAATGCGGGCATCAAAAGTTCCGGTTTTGCTGCCGCCTTCGTTCAATATCAAACGGGCAAATTGGTGGTCGCTTATGCGGCCATTGTGCTGCTTTAACCAGCCCTTATCAATCCCCGTAAAATAGCTGAGGGAATCTAAGGTGTTATCCAATGCAGTAGTGTCGCCTTTAAGCAGATCAAGGTATTTCCCGTTGGCAAAAGCTTTAACCTTGTCGGCTAAAACTTTTGGCGCAAGGGTTTGCAGCGTGGGGGCCAACCGCTTATGATATTGTGCTATTAGCGCGTACGTAGGTAGGTAAAGCGGGTATGCATCGTCTTTTCCGGCTTTAAAAGTAAGCAGCTCATAGTTTAATGCCGGCGAAATCAATGTTAAACCCTTAACGCTTATCTGGTAATTATTTTGCAGCTGAGCGGCTAAACCTACCGCCCTTGCTCCACCATAACTTTCACCTGCAAGGTATACATCACTTTTTTTACGGCCTGTACTGTTTAGGTATTGGTCTACAAAGTTGGCTATAACGCTTATATCCTCATTAAAACCATGGAACTGACTTTCATTGACACCCTCGGCAACGCGACTGTAGCCTGTACCAACAGGGTCAATAAACACCAGATCGGTAAACTGCAGCCAGGTCTGAGGATTGTCACTGTATTGCGCGTCACCGCTTTGAACCCTGACCGGTGCTAAAGCGCCCATGTGCAGCCATACAGAAGCAGAGCCCGGGCCGCCGTTAAACACAAAGGTAACAGGGCGGTCGGACTGGCTGCTTAATGTATAAGCCGAATAAAATATTTTGGCGACAAGCTTATTGTTATTGTTTTTTATGGGAAGATATCCTGCAGCCGCCCGGTAAGCTAACGCTTTATTGTTAACTGTAATGATATGGCTGCTTATTTTAGGTACAAATGAATTATCGGCGGAGAATGTACCCCATGAGATTAATACCAATGACGCAGATATTGCTATTAAGCTAAGCGTAAAAACGCGGCCGAAAAACCGGAAAGAAGAAGTAAACATGGAATTTGATATTAAAGTATTTTTATGGATGCATTAGGCGGATGGACCGCAAGGGAATTAGCAGCAACAGCAGCAACACATACTGTGTTGTACTATGCGCATTCGCATCAAAAAATAGCTTATAATATCTTTAACTAACATATTGTATTTGTACATCTGCACCAGCAGACGCAACAAATGTAAAGGGCATTTTTAATATATCCAAGAAAAATCTATAAAATCTATCTTTTTTATAGACTATTTTAATAAAATAGGATAATCACATGCTTTTTACCTATAAATATTGAACCGAGCAATGACTAATGACAATTGACCAGGAAATACCCTTAAAGCAAAACAGGAGGCCACATCTTGCGATGGGTCTCCCGTTTCAAACTTTTCGCTCAACCGTAGTCGGGCGTAAAGCAATCAGGTTGTTGTAGCTATAACCGGCTTGCCCGGCGTTGCGTTCCCTTGCGGGTGCTGCCTCTTGCGAAACCATTATTACCGCTGCTCATCTCCGTAAAAATTAGCAGGGCTAAATAATACCTTATCCAAATTACATTGCAGTTTCTGCGGCTGTCGCCGTTTTTGTTTTGTGTAAATCAGGCGGTCCCGTGATCATTAGCTCGTCCGAAGATTTGCCCGATTCACTTTCCGTTATTCCTGTAAGGCTGTTAAAGTACGTCGTTCCCGATGATTCTAATATCGCAACACCCAGTAGATTTTGCAAATTTTTTTACGCGTTTTTATAAACAGGATATTAACAGGGGAGTGGGGGTTGTTAACAGTGGTTTGGACCTACATTTTAAACCCACATGTCATTGCGAGGTACGAAGCAACCGCAAGGAGAAAAGCGCTTATGAACAGTTCGCGATTGCTTCGTACCCCGCAATGACACACGGTTATTAACACCGATGTTATAAACAATTGTAGTAGTTTAAGGGCTGTTTGGTGATGGAAAAAATGCCTGAATTGGTGGTTCGCGTAGAGAAATTAGCTATCGGAAATCAAGAATGAGTGATATGCAGTGATGTTCTAAGATGATTTTAGGTACTTACTACCACCAACCGCAGCGATCAAAGTACCAACGGCAAGCAATATGATGTAAATACCTATGATGTGTTTAGCATATGTTGGTATTAGGAAAGCTGTAATAGCAAGAGCAGTACAAAGGGCACCGGTGATAAAAAGGGTGCCGCCAACATGATTAGCTAAACCTTCTTTGTCTTTACAGGTCTTCTCATCATAGCCTGCAATAAAACTCACTTGTTTCTTAAATTTAATTGACCAGGCTATAAGGCTTACGAGTAAAGCCGTTATAAGGAAGCTTGTCAGCACAATAATGTCGCCCTGGTGTGAATGAGTCATAACGTTTTTGGGATAACTCTAAGTTATAAACTTTTTAAACTATCCAGCCTCCCAAAATCCCCTAAAAAGCAAAACGGGAGTCCGGCTCTTTCAAGTGGATCTCCCGTTTTTAACTCTAAAATCAACCGTAGTCAATTATAAAGCATCAAGTTTTGTGTAACATCGCCGACCTGCTCTCATCTTCGCTTCATCCAACCGCTTACCTACAACCCGAAGGTTATTGATTATTCCGGTTTCGCTTTACTCAATGTGTCAATGCCCGCCTAAACGGACCAACCTATCTTTCCTGCGCTACCTTTGATCTATCATTCGTCCTTGCGGATTTTTAATAGTTCCCGGTGGCTTTCGCTCCAATTGCTTCAAGGTCATTATTCAAACTGCCACCCTCCATAGAGAGCTTCGTCTTCCTAATACCCCGCTAACCGTACTCCATACTGGACCCTCTCGGGTGCTTCATTTTGTACTGGTTCAGGCTTTCCCGTGATCTTTAGCTCCTCCGAAGATTTGCCCGAGTTCACTTTCTGTTGTCCTGTGAGGCTGTCAATGTACGTCGTTCTTGATGATTTCAATATCGGGACAATTCCCATTTTTTGCAAATTTTTTTACTTGCTTTTATAAACAGGTTATTAACATTAAAATAGGAGTTGTTAACATTCTTATAGGCGATAATTATATTGTTAAATTGGTTATTTATAGGTAATTATATAGCGTTAAAGCGTTATGTTGTTATAGGTTATTAACATTTTTAAAATCCACATTTGATCCTTAAAAATCGACGTTCAGGTATTTGCAAAAAAGCGTAAAATAGGCGGGATGCGCTATTTAATCACTTTTTACGGCCTGTTTCCGGCTTTATATTCTGTGAAACACAAGCGGCATATTGCTGTTATAATAGCATGACAGTTACAGAATTTAATGCTGTGTTGACAGGCTCGGACGGCCAGGTTAGCGGTGTGGTAAAGCATATGCCAAACGGCGTTTACCGCTTTACATCAATTGACGAATCGCTGGTGCTGGTTATTGCCAAAGATGCTGAAGGCGAATGGCAGCGTATTGACGGTACCGAACCTTATTTTGCAAGCTGGGTAGAAGAGCTGGTTGAGCAGATAGAGGCGCACTAACCTAGTAAGAATAATACAGCCCCGCTCCATCAGGAGCAGGGCTTAGTATTAATAGGGGTTATATTAATAAGGTACAATCAATCTACCAAACCCTTATCCTATCGGCAGGCGCTTTATACATTTTGTCGCCAGGCTTAACATCAAAAGCTGTATACCAGGCATCTATATTGGTTATTGGCGCGTTCACCCTGTGTTTATCAGGCGAATGCGAATCAGTCAATATGCGCTGTGCTGCGGCTTCGGGGCGTATGCTACTTCTCCATAATTGCGCAAATGCTAAAAAGAAACGCTGATCCGGCGTAAAACCGTCAATTTTCTCGTTGGATTGACCTTGTTTGGTTTTTTTGAAGGCCTGGTAGGCAACATTCAGTCCGCCAAGATCGGCAATATTCTCACCCAGGGTTAAGCGGCCATTAACATGCAGGGTGTCCAGTACGGTAAGCGCATTATATTGCTCTGCAACCTGGTCGGCACGTTTGTTAAACTTGGCGTTGTCATCGCTTGTCCACCAATCGCGCAGCGTACCATCAGCATCATACAAACGGCCCTTATCATCAAAACCGTGGGTCATTTCATGGCCAATAACCGCACCTATGGCGCCATAATTTATTGCATCATCGGCGCCCTCATCAAAACAAGGGAACTGCAAAATACCCGCCGGAAAAACTATCTCGTTATTTTGAGAATTATAATAC
The DNA here is from genome assembly GCF_946479965.1 of uncultured Mucilaginibacter sp. The sequence continues at coordinate 156,685 of NZ_CAMLHX010000001.1, forward strand.
GCGTTAACAGTGGGTGGGCTCATACCCCAACGACTTTTATCAACAGCTTTACCTAAGCGGGTAACGTTATAATTATACTTCCATATGGCCACACGTTTTACGTTACCGGCGTAGTCATTACGGTTTATAACCAAACCTGTATAGTTTTCCCATTTATCAGGATAGCCTATTTTAACGGTAAACGCGTTCAGTTTTTTAAGCGCTCTTGCCTTAGTTTCAGCGCTCATCCAATCTAAAGCTTTTATACGCTCGCCCAATGCTACTTTAAGATTGTTTACCAACGTAAGCATGCGTTGTTTAGCGGCCGGAGTAAAGTATTTTTGAACGTAAAGCTGGCCCAATAATTCGCCAACGCTTCCATCTACCAAAGTTGCCATGCGTTCTGCACGGGGTGCTTCAGCATTTTGGCCGGTTAATGCCTTATTAAGCTCAAAACGTGCTTTTGTAAAAGGCGAGCTTAAAGTACCGGTGTTTTTAAGGATGTTCCATTTTAGGTAGATCTTCCACTGCTCAACCGGTATTTCGGCAAGCATTTCATTTGCCGTTTTAAAAAAGTCAGGCTCATCCACTAACATACTGTCCTGCGGGGTAGCTTTCATCATACCGTTAATTTCGGCCCAGTTAAGATGAGGCGTTGTTTTGCTGAAATCGCTTACCCGGTATTTGTGGTACGTTAAGTTAGGATCACGCAGTTCAACGCGGCTCAACTGTGCCTTGGCCAGCCTGGTCTCCATCTTTATTATAAGATCGGCATTACTTGTGGCGGTGGCGGCATTACTACCTGTTAAGGTAAACAGCGTAACCATATATTTTTTAAATGCCTCCATGATGGCCTTTGAACGGGCGTCATCTTTAAGGTAATAATCCCGGTCGGCCAGCGTAATACCACCCTGCGAAATATTGACCATGTAATGCCCCACATTTTTAGAATCTCGACTAACACTGAAAGCAAATAGCGGGCTTCCCTCGCCTTGGGTGCGGGCGTAAGCAATTTCTGATAAAACTCCTTTTTTGTCAGCAATTTTGTCAATACGGGCCAGCGATGGTTTGATGGGATCATAACCGCGTTTTTCAATTGCTATGCTATCCATACCGCTGGCGTAAAGGTCGCCTATACGTTGTTTCAGGCTCCCTTTAGGTTGTGCAGGCATTTTGCCCACTTCATCTAAAAGGCGCAGCAGTTTTTCAGTATTGCCCTGCGATAATATATCAAGTGATCCCCACCTGGTTTTTTTTGCAGGCATAACGGTTTTTTTCAGCCAGTTGCCGCCTGCGTATTGGTAAAAATCGTCACCGGGCTTAACAGACAGATCCATGTTGGCAGGATCGATGTATTTAACGGGTGGATCAGATTGTTGCCTGTCAATAACAAATGCAGACGCGACAAGGCATACTATACCCGCCGCAAATAAATGGGTTTTCTTCATGGAAATAATAAAATCAGTTAAGGCAAATGTAGGAGATTAAAAATGTAATTTGAAACCAAAGTAGCAGGTAGCCTACCGTAGCGATGGGTTTTAAACCCATCGCTATCGATAAACTCGTATCAACCCTTATAGTAACATTCCTGAAATAAAATTTAACAGGTTATTTGTAAAAAATTTACCTTAGCGAAGGATTTTATACTTAGCTGATTGTTAACCTGTAATTCCCAACCAAAAAGAACCCAACCATATACTAAATAAACCAATTACCAACATGAAATTTCATTACAGGCAATTATTATTTGCATTGATCTTTTTGCCCTGCACACTGTTTGCGCAGGCAGTAAAGTATCCCTACCAAAACACTAAGCTTAGCTTTACGGTACGCGTTAACGACCTGGTTAAACGCATGACGCTTGAGGAAAAGGTGAGCCAGATGCTTAACTCTTCGCCCGCGATTCCCCGCCTGAATATACCCGCTTACGATTGGTGGAACGAAGTTTTACACGGTGTGGCGCGTACGCCTTATAAAGTAACTGTTTATCCTCAGGCTATAGCTAATGCCGCTAGTTTTGATAGAAATGCGCTTTACGCCATGGCAGATTACGCTGCGTTAGAGGGAAGGGCGGTGCATAATAAAGCAGTAGCCCAGGGCCGTGCTAACGAGCGCTACATGGGCCTTACTTATTGGACACCTAACATCAATATCTTCCGCGATCCACGGTGGGGCCGTGGGCAGGAAACATACGGAGAAGACCCGTATTTGACTGCTACTATGGGCAGCTTCTTCGTAAGAGGGCTGCAGGGTAATGACCCTAAATACCTTAAAGCAGCAGCATGTGCTAAGCATTACGCTGTGCACAGCGGTCCGGAGCCAACGCGGCACGTATTTAATACGGATGTAAGTAATTATGATCTGTGGGATACTTACCTGCCGGCTTTCAAAAAATTGGTTACCGAGACCAATGTTGAAGGTGTGATGTGTGCATATAACGCATTCCGCACGCAGCCCTGCTGCGGCAGCGACGTATTGATGGTTGATATTTTACGCAACCAATGGGGTTTTAAAGGTTATGTAACATCTGATTGCTGGGGTATTGATGATTTCTTTAAAAACCATAAAACGCATACCAACGCCGAAACTGCTTCTGCAGATGCTGTGTTACACGGTACAGATTTAGAGTGCGGAACGGATGCTTACCTGTCATTAATCGCAGCTGTAAAAAATGGCCGCTTATCTGAAAAAGATATCGACGTTTCTGTTAAACGTTTGTTCATGACGCGCTTTAAACTGGGTATGTTTGATCCGGTTTCTATGGTTAAATATGCGCAAACTCCGGCTTCTACTTTAGAAAGTGCAGAGCACAAAGCACTCGCTTTAAAAATGGCGCGCCAGTCTATCGTAATGCTTAAAAATCAGGGTAATGCCCTTCCGCTTAAAAAAACCATCAGGAAGATAGCCGTAATTGGCCCCAATGCTGATAACGGAATCGCTATCTTAGGTAACTACAATGGTACGCCAACTGATAGGGTAACTGTGCTGCAGGGCATTAAAGCCAAGTTGCCAAATGCAGAAATTATTTATGAGAAGGCCATCAACTTCACCAACGATACTTTGCTGGATTACCGTGATGTAGCCCGTCAATACAGCATTGATGGACACCAGGGCTTTAAGGCTGAATATTTTAATAATGTTGAGCTGAAAGGCACTCCGGTTGTTGCAGCTGAGCCGGAAGTTAACCATTTCTGGCAAGAGGGTGAGTCTGTTAGTGGTAATATTAAAGCTAATAACTTCTCTGCCCGTTACACCACCAACTACACTGCAGGTAACGAAGGTTTTATCACTTTTGAGATTGATGGCGATGACGGCTGGCGCTTTTTGGTTGATGGTAAAGAAGTATTAAACATCTGGACCCGTAACCGTTGGGGAGCGCAGCAATATAAACTGGTAACTCAGCCCGGCAAATCATATAAATTGGAACTGGAGTTTTGGCAGGGAGATGGCAAGGCCAACATCCGCATGAGTGCCGGTACCTACAAAAAAACCGACTTTGCGGCACTAACCGAGCGTATTAAAGATGTTGATGCTATTGTATACGTAGGTGGTATTTCTCCACAACTGGAAGGTGAGGAAATGAAAGTGCCATATCCGGGCTTTGATGGCGGCGACAGAACTTCTATTATGTTGCCATCTGTTCAAACAAATTTGATGAAAGCCTTTAAAAGCACAGGCAAACCTGTTGTGTTTGTTATGATGACAGGTAGCGCAGTAGCTATTCCATGGGAAGCTGAAAACGTTCCGGCTATTGTTAACGCATGGTATGCAGGTCAGTCGGCAGGTACTGCTGTAGCGGATGTGTTGTTTGGCGATTATAACCCTGCCGGCAGGCTACCTGTAACTTTCTACAAAGGCGACAGCGATCTTCCGGACTTTAACGACTACTCTATGACGAACCGTACCTACCGTTATTTTAATGGTACACCGTTATACGGTTTTGGTTACGGCTTAAGCTACACCAATTTTAAATATGATGCGCTTACCGCACCAACCGTTGTTAAAAGAGGTAATAAAGTTACTGTAACCGTAGCTGTTACCAACACTGGTAAAATGGCAGGCGATGAAGTGGCTCAATTATATCTTACTTACAATAATAACGCGCAGAAAACACCGCTAAAAGCATTGAAGGGTTTTAACAGAATATCCTTAAAAGCAGGCGAGCGCAAACTGGTGACATTCACGCTATCAGCTGCTGATCTTTCCGTACCGAATGCAAACGGTAAGATAACCCCGTTAAAAGGTAAATTGACGTTGAGCGTTGGTGGCTCGCAACCCGATGAGAAAAATTTAACATCGGGTAATATTGTTAAAAAGACAGTGACCATGATGTAACATCAAAATATCTTTCAAAACAAAAACGGCTCCGAATCTCGGGGCCGTTTTTGTTTATATGCAAATATCCTCTACAATTTAGTCGAATTAATAACCGGGTTCTGGCTGCCATTCACCTGATAAGTATTAATAGCATTATTAGCAGAAACTTCAAAAATACGGTACCCTTTATAAGTTGTTCCCCAGTTACCACCAAAGTGCGCGTCGAATATATGCGGTAGTTTGCCGGTATAACGTATCACATCAAGCGTATGCTCATGCCCGTGAAGCACGGCTTTTACATTCGGGTAACTGTGCAAGAGCTCAATAGTTGCGGGGCAATCAACAAAATTTGTTTTTTCTTCCGGCAGCCATTGGTGGGGCGGAACATGTAGCACAACAAAAACAATGGGTTTGCTTTTAAAGTCATCTAACGATTTTTTCAGAAAGGCAGCATCCGGACAAATGTATTTACCTTGTTTATCTGTGGTGTTGGCTAATACAAAACCAACATCGCCTTTATCCACAACATGGTTATCTTCATAACCAAACACATCCTTCCACATCGCGGCATCAACATGATCATGATTACCCGGTACAGTGTAACACGGCACGGGTAATTTATCCAGGTAGGTTTGTTTTATTTTTGGCAACAGGTCGGGGCGGTCATGCACCAGGTCGCCGTTGATGATTACCATGTCCAAATGATTGTCCTGATGCTCTTTGGTCAGCCATTTTATCAGGTCGCCATAAAATTTGTCGCCATCGGTACCCGGCTGTGCATAATGCCCATCGGATGCAACCGCGAACCGCAGCTTAAAATCCGCAGGTTTTTTTATTTGTGGCGATGATGGCCCGGCAAACAGGTTGACAGATGGTAACAGATTTAAACCTGCAAGGGCAACGCCCGATTGGAGAAATTTACGGCGACTGTTCATATACTATAAAGATAGCTTTTACTTGTTAAATCAATTTTAATTAACTGAGTTAAATAACGTGCCATTAAACCGTACCTTACGAACTGTTAAAACCGGATTAAAATATGATTAAACACATAACTTCCTTATCGCTTATAATGGTTAGCCTGTGCATGTTTGGTTGTAGAATAGATCATTCAAAACCTTTACTCATAACCGTTGCTGCTTCTGCATACGTCGGCAGCGATAAAATTTATGCAAATTTTGCTCTTTTAAAATCAACCGACGCTGCAATAGTCAATAATGAAAATACACTAGCCGAGTATTTTAAAACCCATCCGGGATACACTAATTATATGTCGGAGTTTGAAGAAGCTGGTAACTATATCATAGCCATCCAGCTGCCGGCAAGTTCTACTCGCGAAAAACTATACACCTACCGCGACATCACCATAAGCAAGGACCACCCATCTACTGATAATAATATGGTGTTTGATTTGGCAAACTCAGGTTATTATCAGGTCTGGAAAAACAAATAATTGACGTTTAAAAGTTCTGCTTAGCCTGCTCAATGTGCGCCAAATGGTGCTTTCCGTGCCATGAGTAAAGGGCAAGGTTTCTTTTTAACGATATAGTCGCGCCCGTTTGGGGGTGTATAAAAGTACGGTTCCAATCATCCTCTGTAAAACTTTCAAATAAAGCGGTAAGGCGTGCGTGTATACCTTCAAGCATTATTAGCGAGGGTTCAATCGGTAATTTATAATCGGCCAATTTTGCCCACAGGTCCTCATGATAAGCTTTTATGGTCGGGTTATCCTCTGTCATTGCCCATTTAAAACGGATAATAGAATTAGTATGACTATCGGCTATATGATGCACCACTTGCCTTATGGTCCAGCCATCAGGCCGGTAAGGGGTTTCCAATTGCTCATCAGATAAACCGGCAACGGCCTGTCTTATCAACGCGGGTAACTCTTTAATGTCGCTTTTCCATTGGCTGATGCTCTCGTTAGTATAAGCGTCGGGTACTATAAAATTACCAATTGGGTACTTTAGTTTTTCGTCTGTCATTTGGGTAAGGGTTATCAGGTATAATAAAATAGTGCTTTATACAAGCTTTGCGCTAAATTAGCGTTTTGTAAATGCTCTTATCTCAGCCAATGGTAAAAAAACTACTTGTAATCATCCTGCTTTTTAGCTGCTGCTTTACTTATGCCGAAACCATTAAAACCGATGTGGTTGTAATTGGTAATGGTACAAGTGCTATTGCAGCTGCCATTCAAAGCGGACGCAGCAAGGTGAAAACTTTACTATTATTAAATGGGCCATGGTTAGAGGAATTGTCATTACAAAAAATGATAACGCTTAACGAGCCGACCTACGCGCCATCTGGCATTTGGGAAGAGGTGGATAAAGAACTGCGGGAGTACTACAAAAAAACGCCGGGTTACGATACCTTATCAAAAGCCTTAAAGTTTGAGCCTTATGCTGCAGGCGCTGCCCTGAAAAGGATGGCTGATTCGGTAAAAATGCTTACATCAAAGATCAATGTAGCCTACACATCAATCGAAAAAGATGGAACAGGCTGGAAATTGGAGGTGGTAATAAAAGGTGAAAAGGTAACGATTAAAGCCAAGGTGTTGATCGACGGAACAGAAGATGGCGAAATGATAACCAAAGCAGGCGCCACTTTACCGCCTGATATTAAGACCTGGTTGGATAAAGGCGCTACAACGCTCTATCGTACATCTATATCATCCGGCACATATGATGTTGATGCGCATGCCGGTGCCGTAAATTATCCTAATGGCCCCGTTTATTACGTTCCGTTAAATGCTGTATTTGTAAAGGATGCTGATAATCTGTTAACGCTCAACAAAACACTGTTTCCTAAAGGGGCGAACAACTTGACATCTAAAATAGCCCTTGGACAAGGCGTGGGAGCAACGGCCGCTTTTTGTGCGTTTTTTAAAACTACCACAAAAAAATTAGATGTGCGGGTGGTTCAAATAGAACTGTTAGACTTTAAAGGCTCCTTATTATATTTTACTGATGTTGAGCGTAACGACCCTTATTATCGCGCCATACAACAAATTGCTACTACGGGTTTATTAAAAGGAGTGGATGTAAATGTTGCTGAAAGGAAAAAGACGGAATATTTTGAGTTTATGCCCGATTCTACCGTCGCTACAGCCGAAATTAAACCGGTGCTAACAGAAATTTATTCCCGTGTGTTTTTATGGATGAACAAGGAACAACCCGGTGAAAAATTCACTGTAGGTAATTTGCTTTCGCTAATCAGCGAAATAACTTTGACAGATCCGAACGACTTTAAAATAACCATGCAAAAAGCATGGAAAACAGAATACAAATTCAAATCAGATTTTGACTTGAATAAGCCCGTTACCCGCCGCGAATTTGCCGTATTAGCTAACAAATACCTAAACCCTTTTGCAAGGGCGGTTGATATAAATGGCAAAACGCTTAATTAATCTAAGCGTCAACACTATCTGTCACCATTACGCGCTCAACATATTGTTTAACATAATTGGCCAAAAAACCTTCATGAATAGGGTCAACTTGATAAGCATCATGATCTGCTTTGCTGTCAAACAAGGTAAGTAGTGAAACGTGATATGAGCTTTCTACAATTGGTTTGTCGCTTGGTATAGGAACGCCCACATGCACATCGCGCAGCTGGCTTATTTTGGCAAGGCCTTTAACGCCTTCAACAAAGGTGTCAATGTCAGCGGGGTTTTTTAACCAGAAATATACGGTGTGTACAAAAGTATCTTTAATAAACATATTGTTGTTAATTGGTAAGGGTGCTAAATTATGTAAAAACAGGTTAAATTAATTGAATAGATCTGACAGACCTCTTACGTCCAATTCGGTAAAATCATTTATCACCAATGCCGATGGCTGCAACTTCTCGGCAGTATTGCCGGTAGTAATACCAATTACTTTCATTCCTGCTGCATTCCCCGCCTTTATGCCTGCTATTGAGTCTTCAATAACAGCACAATTTTCAGGCAAGGTTTGCAGGTGTTCAGCTGTTTTTAAAAATATTTCAGGGCTGGGTTTTCCTTTGATTACCTGACTGCCGTCAACAATCACATCAAAATAATCTCGTACATGGATGCGATCTAACACAAAATTAATATCGTGTATTGATGCAGATGAGGCGATTGCCAATTTGACTCCGGCCTGTTTTAGTTCGGTTAAAAGCTCGACCAATCCATTAACCGGTACGGCATGTTTTGTATAAAGGTCCTGGTAAACGGTTTCTTTCTCTTTGACGAGTTGTTGCAACGCCGTGTTATCGCGGCTATCGCCAAAAAGCCTTTGTACTGTATCAAAAACAGGTACGCCGCTAAATTCGGAATAATAAGTTTGCGATGTTAAATCGCCCAAGCCGTACTTTTCAAACAAAACCTTCCAGGTGCGATAGTGATATGGTGTGTTATCTACCATAGTGCCATCCATATCAAAAATAACTGCGAAATTTTTCAAATTGATTTTCCCTTGTAAGACCTATAAATCATCGCCAAAAATATTAAAATCGCCCACCAAAATGTTACCACGATGTCAAATAATGGTTATAAAACAATAATTAATCTAAATAAATTGCAAATTTGTTGATCTAAAATTCACGTAGCGCCCGCGTTTGTTGATATGAGTGAAAAAACAATTTTGGTTTGGTTCAGGAATGATTTGCGTATCCATGATAACGAGATATTGTTAGAAGCGGTGCGTAAAGCCGATAAGGTACTGCCAGTATATTGTTTTGATCCTTATTATTTTCAAAAGAACGCGTCACGCTCATCCAAAACAGGCAACATAAGGGCGCGTTTTCTGCTCGAATCTGTTGCTGATCTTCGCAAAAATCTGCGGGAGCTAAATAGTGAATTAATTTTACGTATAGGTAACCCTGCCGAAGTTTTGCCGCAGTTAGCTTTGGAGTACGATGTTAACGAGGTTTATCATCACCGCGAGGTAGCGCATGAGGAGACTGATATTTCTGAACAGGTTGAAACCGCTTTGTGGAAGATTAAACTCAACTTAAAACATTTTATTGGGCATACGTTGTATCATAAAGAGGATCTTCCATTCCCCATAAAAGACATTCCGGATAGTTTTGCCATTTTCAGAAAGAAAACTGAGCGCGAGAGCGCGGTACGCCCGGTATTAGATACGCCTGATGTAATTAATACTCCGGCTATTAGCGATGCCGGCGAATTGCCAACTCTTGCCCAATTAGGTTTGGAAGAGCCTTTGGATGATGTACGGTCGCGCACCAGGTTTACCGGCGGCGAAACCAGTGGGCTGCTTAGGCTTGAGCAATATTTTTCTGAGCTTGCGCAGCCCAACTCAGGTAAAAGCCCTCGTAATGCTTCTAAGCTTTCACCTTGGCTTTCACTGGGGTGTTTATCTATGCGGCAAGTATATTGGGCGGCCAAACGCTATAACAGCGATGCACTTGAATTGGAACTACTTTGGCGCGATTATTTCAGATTCATGTTTAAAAAGCACGGCACCAAATATTTCAACGCAGGCGACATTTCTATAGAAAATGACGCGTTTACCAATGAGCTTTTCGAAAAATGGAAATCAGGTAATACAAGTGTACCATTTGTTGACGCCAGCATGCATAAATTGAATGCAACGGGCTACATCAGCAATTTTAGCAGGCAAATGGTAGCAGCTTATCTGGTAAATGAACTGGAAGTTGACTGGCGTCGTGGTGCTGCTTATTTTGAGGAAAAACTTATAGACTATTCACCCGCAAGTAATTGGGGCAATTGGGCATATGTAGCAGGTATTGGCCGGAATGCACGCGATGATAAATACTTTAATAGCGGTAAAAACCCTGAAGAGTTAAATACTAAAGGTGACTTTATAACCAGGTGGCTTCCCGACGCTCCCGCTGCCGGCCAATCTTCGTTGGCGCAGGCTGTCTGAAAATTACAACCAATAAACAAATTTGCCTATTGGTTTATGTATATTTGATATATGAACTCCTTTGAAGAATTTACAATAATTATTGGTCTGCTGGCCGTTCTTTTTGAAGGCATATCTCACCTGCGTGCCTTCCTGGTTAAAATTCTGCATTAAAAATTACACAAAGGGTATATTGAATTTAAAATCGCTGTTAAAAAGCAGCAAGAACCTTGTTTTCGCAATAGAAACGTATTAAATCATTTACAATTTAATTTAAGGTTTATTGCACGTTATGATTACTTTTGTAACATTGTTTAGAATGGTCGACCATGAATAGCCTCAATTATATTAATCAAGGAAACGCAGCATTTATAGATTCTTTATACGAAAGTTACAAGCAAGACCCTGAATCAGTTGATTTTGGGTGGCAGAAATTTTTTGAAGGATTTGATTTTGGGAGAAGCTCTGAAGCTCCCGTAATCAGTGCAGAAACACCTCAGCACTTTTTAAAAGAAATTAACGTACTCAATTTGATCGACGGCTATCGCGGCCGCGGGCACTTATTTGCAAAAACAAACCCTGTACGCGAGCGTCGTCATTACTTTCCGGGCAAAGAGCTTGACACTTTTGGTTTAAGCGAAGCTGATCTGGATACGGTATTTAACGCCGGTCACGAAGTTAAAATTGGCCCTGCCAAGCTGCGTGATATTATACAGATGGTTGAAGAAACCTATTGTGGTACAATAGGTGTTGAGTATAAATACATACGTAACCCTATAAAGGTTAAGTGGTTTGAAGACCGCATGGAAAGCACGCGCAATAAGCCGTCGTTTTCTAAAGAAGATAAAAAGCTGATGCTTAAAAAAGTGAGCGAGGCAGTAATCTTCGAAAACTTTTTAGGCACCAAGTTCTTGGGTCAGAAACGCTTCTCGCTTGAGGGGGCCGAAGCGCTGATCCCTGCAATGGATTCAGTTATTCAAAAAGGTGCTACTATTGGCATTAAAGAATTTATAATTGGTATGGCTCACCGCGGGCGTTTGAACGTGCTGGCCAACATCATGAAGAAAAGTTACAAAGAGATATTCTCTGAGTTTGAAGGAAAGAATTATGATATGGATTCTCCCTTCGGCGGAGATGTTAAGTATCACTTGGGTTACTCAACTGATGTTGATGCCGAGAACGGAAACAAAGTGCATCTTAGCCTTTGCCCTAACCCTTCGCATCTGGAAGCCGTTGCTCCGGTTGTTGAGGGCCTTACCCGCTCAAAAATAGACTTTAAATACGGTGGCGATCATACCCAGATTGCACCGATAATAATACATGGTGATGCCTCTGTTGCGGGCCAGGGTATTGTTTACGAGGTGTTGCAAATGGAGAAATTGGATGGTTACCGCACAGGTGGTACCATACATTTGGTTATTAATAACCAGATAGGTTTTACCACTAACTTTAAAGATGCACGTTCAAGTACTTACTGTACTGATATTGCCAAAGTGGTACAATCGCCGGTTTTTCACGTAAACGGTGATGATGTTGAGGCTTTGGCATATGTTATTAATATGGCTATGGAGTATCGTCAGATCTTCCATGAGGACGTATTTATAGACATTTTATGCTATCGCCGTTATGGCCATAACGAGGCGGATGAGCCTAAATTTACCCAGCCTGTATTATACAAAGCTATTGATGCGCATCCAAACCCGCGCCAGGTATACTTGTCAAAATTATTGGCTGAGGGTAGCATTGACGAGGCTACGGTGAAACAGATGGAGAAAGAATTCAGAGATCTGTTGCAACAACAATTAGAGGAAACTAAAGCGCAAGAACGCTTTACAGAATCAATAGAAATGTTTGCAGGTGCATGGCAAGGCTTGCATTTGGCAGAAGAACAAGAGGTGGTAAAATCAACAGACACTGCAGTTGATAAAGATACTTTGCTGGGCATAGGTAAAAAACTTACTGATCTACCTAAGGACAAGGAATTCTTTAAAAAGATAGAAAAACTGTTTGAGGATCGTGCCAAAATGGTTAACGAAACTCACACTTTTGACTGGGCGATGGGTGAGCTGCTTGCTTACGGTTCATTACTAAACGAAGGCAGTAGAGTTCGTTTAAGCGGTGAGGATGTTAAACGTGGTACTTTCTCGCATCGCCATGCAGTAGTTACACTGCCTGATACAGAAGAAGAATACACACCGCTGGCAACTATAGACGGTGGTCAACGTTTTCATATCTATAACTCACTATTATCAGAGTATGGTGTGTTAGGTTTTGAATATGGTTATGCTTTAGCTAACCCGCATGCCTTAACAATATGGGAGGCCCAGTTTGGTGACTTCTTTAATGGTGCACAAACTATTATTGACCAATATATTGTAAGCGGCGAAACCAAATGGCAACGCGGTAACGGCCTGGTTATGTTGTTGCCACACGGCTATGAAGGTCAGGGCCCGGAACATTCATCAGCACGTATTGAGCGCTTTATGGAGCTTTGTGCCGATAATAATATCCAGGTAACCAATTGCTCTACACCCGCCAACTTCTTCCACGTTTTACGCAGGCAGTTGGCTCGCGATTTCCGCAAACCACTGGTAGTGTTTACACCAAAAAGTTTATTGCGTAATCCCAAATGTGTATCGCCGCTTGCCGACTTTACAGATGCCGGTTTCCGCGAAGTAATTGACGACAACTTTGCTGATAAGAAAAAAGTTAAACGTGTATTATTCTGTTCTGGTAAGATCTACTATGATCTGTTAGAGAAACAACAGGTGGATGATCGAAAAGACGTAGCGATTGTACGTTTAGAGCAATTGTATCCAACTCCGGTAGATCAAATAGCAAAAATACGTGCTGCTTATACCAAAGCAGAAGATTTTATCTGGGTACAGGAAGAACCGGAAAATAGTGGTGCGTGGCCATATCTGTGGCGCAAATCCCGTACGGAAGATGCTTTGAAATTTGACGATGTTCTTGCCCGTTTAGAAGCAAGTAGCCCGGCAACAGGATATGCTAAGCAACACGCCGCGCAGCAGCTGCACATTATTTCAAAAGCGTTTGAATCACCGGCAGGAAAAAAAGTAAAAAAGGTAATTAAAGAAACTGCGCAAAAAATGGCGATAGCCGGAGCGGATTAATAAGTTTGTTATGTTATACGTTTGACGTTGTACGTTATACGTAGTAATGGCAAAAAATAAAACGTAGCACGTATAACGTAATACGTACAAGCTAAATAGAACTACAACAAAGAAATATATGAGTTTAGAGATCAAAGTTCCGCCGGTAGGCGAATCAATCACTGAAGTTACCCTTGCTAACTGGATAAAAAAAGATGGCGATACGGTAGCGATGGATGAAGTTATTGCCGAGTTGGAATCAGATAAAGCCACATTTGAGTTAACTGCTGAAAAAGCGGGCACTTTAAAAACTTTAGTGAATGTTGGCGATGTAATAGCCATTGGTGCTGCTGTTGCCAGTATTGAAGATGGTGGCGCACCCGCTGCTGCTGCTCCTGCAAAGGAAGCTGCCCCTGTACCACAGGCCAATGCCGCACCGGCTGCTGTAGCTGCTCCTGCATCAACCGGAGGCGCTGCATCTGCAATAAAAGTTCCACCTGTTGGCGAGTCAATAACCGAAGTTACTTTGTCCCGCTGGTTGAAAAAGAACGGCGAGACCGTAGCGATGGATGAGGCTATTGCCGAACTGGAATCAGACAAAGCAACATTTGAATTGACTGCCGATAAAGCGGGCGTTTTAACCACCATTGCCAACGAAGGCGATGTGTTGACTATTGGCGCCGAAGTTGCAAGTATATCAGGAAGCGGCGCTGCTGCTTCTGCACCAGCCGCCGCTGCACCAGCCCCTGCTGCTGCAAACGCACCGGTTATTGCTGATAAAAACTACGCATCAGGCACGCCATCACCGGCTGCCGGAAAAATATTGGCCGAAAAAGGCATTGACCCTTCTGCTGTTAGCGGAAGCGGTGTTAATGGCCGCATTACTAAAGAAGACGCCGTACAGGCACAAGCTGCCGCGCCTGCACCTGCTGCTAAACCGGCCGCTGCACCTGCACCTGCTGCCGCCCCAGCAAAAGCGGGAGCGCGTGATGAGCGTCGCGAAAAGATGTCGCCATTGCGTAAAACAGTTGCCAAGCGTTTAGTTGCTGTTAAAAATGAAACTGCCATGCTTACCACTTTTAACGAAGTGGATATGCAGCCAATTATGGAACTGCGTGGTAAGTACAAAGATAAATTCAAAGAGAAATACGGCGTTGGTTTAGGCTTTATGTCGTTCTTTACCAAAGCAGTAACCGAGGCTTTAAAAGATTGGCCGGCTGTTGGCGCACGTATAGAAGGCGAAGAAGTGATCTACAGCAATTTTGCTGATATCTCTATCGCTGTATCTGCTCCAAAAGGTTTGGTTGTACCAGTTATCCGTAACGCGGATAGCATGAGTCTGGCCGAAATAGAGAAAGCTATCATTACGCTAGCCGGTAAAGCTCGCGAAAGCAAACTTACATTAGATGAAATGACAGGCGGAACGTTTACCATCACTAATGGTGGTGTATTCGGGTCTATGCTTTCAACCCCGATTATAAACTCGCCGCAATCTGCGATATTGGGTATGCACAATATTATTGAGCGCCCGGTTGCAGTAAATGGTCAGGTTGTTATCCGTCCGATGATGTACTTAGCCTTATCATATGACCACCGAATTGTTGATGGTCGTGAGTCGGTAAGCTTCCTGGTAAGGGTTAAGCAATTACTGGAAGATCCTGCAAGGTTACTGTTAGGCGTATAATATACCCGTTAAAAATTTTGAAAGGCCCGGTTTACCGGGCCTTTTTTGTTATTGGGCTGATTCAAGCAAAGTGTAAAACGGCATTATTTATGTATCTTCAATAACAACATGACCTACGAGCAACAAGCCCATATTCAATTACAGTTTTGGCAGCACAAAATGCAGAAAAAGCCGTCGCTGGGCGACCGCATTGCCAAGGGTTTGCAGAACAAGATCAACGATATCATTCCCGAGAAAATGCATGCCACTATCACCACAATTATTGAGAAAATGGTGAAGGGCGTATTATTTGGCGCGCAGCACACCACAAGTTCGGCCAAACCTGATGTTTCTTTTCAACTGCGCGAAGCTAATGTCAAAAATAGAGTGGAGTTTTATCAGAAGACGGCATCTGTTGAAGGCGCTGTTACTGGTGCGGGCGGCTTTTTAATGGGATTAGCTGATTTCCCTATCTTGCTGGCCTTGAAAATGAAACTACTTTTTGAAATTGCTGCGCTTTATGGGTTTGATGTGGATGATTACCGCGAGCGTTTGTATATTCTTTATATCTTCCAATTGGCGTTTAGTAGTCAGCAAAAGCGGAACGAGGTTTATAAGCTGACAGAAAATTGGCAGGAATACTGCGAAAGCCTGCCAAATGACGTGCAGGAGTTTAACTGGCGCACCTTTCAGCAGGAATATCGCGATTATATTGATCTCGCTAAAATGGCCCAATTGCTGCCCGTAATAGGCGCCGCGGTAGGAGCGGTAGTAAACTATAAGCTAATAGCGAAGCTAGGCGATACAGCTATGAATTGTTATCGCATGAGAATAGATTTGCAATTTAACTCGGGCCTTCTGCCAAAATAACGTCGAATTATTTCTGAGATGTCCCTTTAGGTGGTTAGGGGGCTAACAAGGCTCTTTTTAACGCCCATATATAACCTACATGCAAACCCTCATGAAATGGCAGAAAATTCACAATATCACTTATGTTGTTGATGTCAACTCCATAACGGGTGGTCCATGGTGTATAGTTTTCAAACAGATCCGTTTGCAGATCTAGCTCAAATTGTTCCAGCGTGGTAACAAACAGTTCCTGGATGCGTTGCAACTCCTCAACTGTGACAAATTTCTCCGGACGCGTACCGGGCGCATAAGCATTGATAAACTCGGCGTCTACTATTGGTTCAACGCCCCCTCTGCGGTAGCAAACCACTTGTTGGGTAGCTACCAAATGGCCCATATTCCAAATTATATTATTGTTAAAGCCTGTTGGCACCTGGTTTAACTGCTCAATAGTCAGGCCTTCAATAGTATTTGCTAAGCCTATACGTGGTTTTTTTATAATTTCTATAATCTTGTTCATGGTATTGTGAAATATGGCGCAATTTAATGCTTAAACTTTATTTATCTACATTTGCAGCGTAGTTTTAACCCACCAATGCAATTATTCAGTAAACAGAAAAACCTTAGGTCTAACCAAATACTTGCCTGTTTTCTGATATGCTGGACCGCGCTGAACATATTGCAGGCTTTTACCCTCGAAATTCACGCTGACGAAGCATATTACTGGATGTATTCGCGGTTTTTGGATTGGGGATACTTTGACCACCCACCGATGGTGGCCATCTTTATCCGGATAGGGGATATGCTGATGCATAACGAGCTGGGCCTGCGTCTCATCACCATTATCACCAGTAGCCTTTCCATCTATGTGCTTTGGCTCATCCTTAAAAAATATGCTGTAGATATTTTGCCATTTATAATGGTGACGGGCGGCATTTTTATATTCAGCATTTATGGCTTTACTACTACGCCCGATGCACCGTTGTATTTCTTTGCTATCCTGTTTTACTATGTCTATCAAAAATATATTGACAATGATAAATGGTTGCTGGCAATAGCATTAGGTGTATTGATAGCCTGCATGTTATACAGTAAATACCATGCAGTGTTGCTGGTTGCTTTCACACTGGCATCAAATATAAAACTGTTAAAAAGACCTTCGTTTTACCTTATCGTTGTTATCGCTACTGCATTGTATGTACCCCATATTTTATGGCAGGTGCAGCACGGTTACCCATCGCTTAATTATCATTTATATGAGCGCGCGGCGAGTATGTACAACTCCGATAACACGTACTCCTATATTCCGGGGCAACTATTAATGGCAGGACCGCTTATTGGTTGGTTTTTGTTTTACCGGGCATTCAGCATAAAAATTAAAGATGCCTTTATCCGTTGCCTGTTGGTAAATTGCATTGGAACGCTGGT
Source organism: uncultured Mucilaginibacter sp. (assembly GCF_946479965.1). The sequence continues at coordinate 173,889 of NZ_CAMLHX010000001.1, forward strand.
CTTCTTTTTTATTACCACCTTTAGGGGAGAAGCGCAACCACACTGGACGCTGATTGCCTTTGCGCCACTTGCGATGCTGGCCTTGATAAGATTTAAACAAATTGGCAGCGTACCGCGCTGGTTCTATCCGGTTGCAACTATCAACATCATAATTATTGTAGCGATAAGGCTGTGCCTGGTTTTTGCAGTGCCGTTTGTAAGGCAGCTTGGGCAAATAAAAAGCTATTATGGCTTTAAGGAATGGTCAGCTACCGTAAAGCAAAAAGCAGGCGATGCTTATATAGTGATGACGGATGGCTTTCAAAATCCATCCAAATACAATTATTACACCAACAGTTTGAAAGGTTTTTCGTATGATTCGCGTTATTACCACCGCACGCAGTTTGACATATGGCCGATTGAGGAGGAAATGCAGGGCAAACGTGTGCTTTATCTTAACGATGTTAAAAATCCGCTTACAATAGATTCAATAAAAAATCCGCATTGGACCTGGTATACCGAATGGATAGACGATTTCAGAAGCTATCAGAAAGTAAAGATCGAAACGGATGTAAGCAAAATAGTCGTTAAGCAAGGACAGAAGGCAGATATAGCTCTCAACATCACCAACCCATACCCTTATACCATCAGCTTTGATAACGAAAATCGTAAGCAGCAGGTTTTATTAGACGCTTGTTATTTTATGGGCGACGGGTTGGTCCATGCTCAAAAAAGCGATTCTTTATTTAATAAAATTACCATAAAGCCACGTGAGACCGAGCCTTATGATTTTACCTTAATGCCGCCTGCGCAAAAAGGCACTTACCAGTTGATATTTTCAATTAAAACCACTCCCTTTGCGGGGAGTACTAATAGCCGAACAGTTAAACTTATAGTCGAATAGCCGTCACCACTATGATCAGAAAAATCTACCTTATATTCTTTGTATTTATAATAACCTCAGGTGCTGCACTTGCGCAGCAAAGCCTTGATATACATTTTAACGGGCTAGGATTTTTAGATAACCGCGAGTATAAAGCTTTTGTGCCCCGCTCACATACCTATTCGGGCACGCGGATAGCCATTGACTTAGGATTGAACCTGGATAGTGTAAACCATTTTATTGTGGGAGCTAACGCATTGCATGAGTTTGGCGCTAAATCATTTTTTGGTAAGGTTGATCCGGTGGCTTATTACAGTTATACCGGTAAAAATTGGCTGTTTAATGCGGGCATGTTTCCGCGCGAAGGGCTGTTAAGTAGTTATCCGCGAGCTTTGCTAAATGATACGCTGCGTTACTATCGTCCCAATGTGCAGGGTTTGTTAACCCGTTTTAGCAATGAGCATTTTACCGAAACAGCCTGGTTAGATTGGGTGAGCCGCCAAACTACTACAGACCGTGAGCAATTTCTGTTCGGCTTTGCCGGTAAGTATAAACCTGTGGTAAGTGGTCCGTTTTATATTTCGCATTATTTTATGCTGATGCATGATGCCGGTGCAGAAGTGCTTTTACCCAATGACCATATTGGTGATAATGGCGGCGGGCAAATAAGACTGGGGCTTGACTTAAGCAATAAAACGATGTTTGACTCGCTTACTGTTGAAGCAGGAGGGATGGCTTCGTTTGAGCGGGTAAGGGGTGTTAATAATGGCCGAACAGCCACAGGCTTCGTTGCAAGCGTATTTTTAAGCTATAAGCGCTTTGCTTTATATGATGAATTTTACAAGGGACAAGGCAGCAACATTATTTATGGCGACTCCTACTATCAAAAGCCAACTTATAATCGCCTGGACGTAATTTATACGCCTTTTCTGTTTAAGAATATTAAAGGGCAGTTCATATTCAGCTTCCATTTCTCGCCGGGTTATAATAATGATAACCAGCAGGCATTCCGTATTACTTATGATTTAGGAAGGAAAGTATTGGCAAGGTTTAAGTAACCTCGCCAATACTTTTCTTAAGGTTGCTTACCCTAACCCTTTAACTATTAGGCCACCACCTGATTTTGATTTTGTTATGCTTTTTGGATTGCCGCTGTAATGCACACTGCCCGAGCCTGTAACTTTCGCAATTAAGCTTTTTGTAGCATATATCCACACACTTCCCGGCCCATTAACTTCTACGTTTGTATAAAGAGCCTTCAAATCACCAGCCATAAAATTGCCCGATCCTACAACTTTTACATTGGCTCTGTCTGTAATGCCGCTTAAATTTATATGACCCGTGCCGTTTAAAATGCAATCAACCGTGGCCACATTTACCTTGCCGTTAAAGAAACCCGAACCTGATAATGCCAAGTGCAGTGTAGATGATATTATCCCGTCTTTAAAGATCACATTGCCGGAGCCAGACAGTTGAATACCGTTGATTACTCTGGAGGTTATATAGATATTTACCTTTTCGTACTTAGCGGCAGCATCAGGAGTGGTGCGTTTTTTTTCGTATATCTTCAGCGTACCATTCTTTACCTCGCTAGTGATGTACGGTAAAACTTTTTTGAAGCTTCTATTCTTAATGATTCATTTAAGCCCTTAGAGATAAAGTAGTTATAAGGCCGGATAGATTAATTTGGGTAAATTCGGCAACTTGCTGTGTTTGTGGCGGCCGGGCTTGGTTAATGTGTGGTGGCGAAAATGATTTGGCCGGTAATTGCCCCGCGCTCATTATCAGCGCGCTTGCTAATAAAAGTTTAAAGCTAATCTTCATGATGATTTTACTGTTTTGTTGTTATAATTAATTGGTTTTAATTAAGGTCACAAATTTAAAAATCTATTGATTTAACTGCAAAACCGCACAAAAATCACATAAAAAAAAGTAAATAATAAGACTACTAGTCTCTGCTTATATCTCCACTGCCCGATTTAGACTTTGATATACTTTTAGGATTCCCTCTGTAATTAATATCACCCGAGCCTGATAGCTTTGCATTCAGACTTCCGGTAGCGTTTACGCTGGCACCGCCCGATCCTACAACTTCAACATAGGTATTAACGGTTTGCAGCTCGCGGGCAGATAAGTCGCCTGAGCCGAATAATTTTATTTTAGCGTTTTGTGCACGGCCGGATAACGTGAGGTCGCCCGATCCGTTGAGGGAACACTCAACCGAGGTAGCGGTAATTTTACCGGTAAGATCGCCTGATCCGCTCATGGTGACGCGCATATCAGTACTGTTTATTCCTTCTTTAAAATAAACATCGCCAGAGCCTGAAAACTGTATACTGCTAATGTCTCTGGCTGTGATGTAAACAGCTATCTTTTCGTCGTTAAACAGGTTGCCCCAGTTAGTGTGGCTTTTAGTATAAACGTTTAATACGCCAGCTTTAACTTCGGTAATTATGTAAGGTAACAACTTGGCAGGCGCTTCAACCCGTACCGTATTACCTGAACCCTGTTTGATGTAATAATCATATGACCCCGATATGCTGATACCTTTAAAGTCTGAAACTTTGCGGTCTTCAGTATCTGCAAAACGTGCGTGAGCCGGTTTAACAGGCTTAGCAAATGAGGTGCCTGAGCTTATTAACATAGCTGCGGCCAATATCAGTTTGAAGTTTATTTTCATAGTTGTTGTTGGTTTTTTATTAGGACGTTGTTACCCATTAAATAGTTACATCAAATTTAAATTTCAGCGCGGTAGGTGATCCAAAAAAAATGCGTTACAGAAAAAAATGAGATAAAGAATTTCGTAATATATTGATTATTAATTAGTTGTATTTTTAACCTGAAACTACTTTTAAGTCAGTAAAGTTAACTATAAATGTACTATAATATTCTCATTATCAAATAGTTGTGAACTGATAAAATTGACACTTTTTTGGATCATTTTGGATCACTTTGGATCACCCTTGGATCAGTGAATTTAGCGCGGTTTTACAGGTATATAGATATCTTCTTCCGAGTCGGGCTCATCATGTTTGTATTTTTCATCCATTAAAGCAAAATGCGGCCGGTTGTCAATTATATAATCAGAAGCAGGGAACCAAACACCATAAATGTACTGATACGTTTTTGGGCCAGCACTTGCCGGGCCTCGGTGCGTAAAAACCGCATATTCTCCCGAAGGGATTGTAAGCAGTTCTATACCTGGAGCCTGTTCAGAACTGTCACTAATTTCAACTCCCGCCCATTTTTCAAATTCATTGGTTGGTTTAAAATCGTCAAAAAAAGCTGATGGGTATACTTCAAGTGAGTAAAACAACGAATTGACCGGGTTTTTTATTTCGGCCCGACGCGGCATAAAACGTTGCCATAAAAGGCCGGTTTTGTTTTGACTGAATGACATGTTGAGCCTTTGGCCGGCAATTATTTTTGAAGAAATGGTTAGAAATCTAGGTTGCATAACAGTGTATTTAGTAATACAATTATTTATTTAGCTGCCGTTAGCAAACCATTGGTATCCATCCAGCCTTTACACCAATCAAACCAGTTTTCTTTGCTTTTGCGATTGTTTATGCCGAAGCCGTGGCCACCGGCAGGATAAATATGCATTTCTGACGGCACTTTGTTTTTTACCAGCGCGTCAAAAAACATCAACGTGTTTTGTACCGGCACGGTGGTGTCGTCCTGCGCATGGATTATGAATGTCATTGGGGTATTGGCTGTTACTTGTTTTTCGTTCGAATACAGATCAACCTTATCCTGGGTAGGGGTGGCGCCGATTAAACCTCTTTTTGAACCGCCATGTGTTAGCTCGCCAAAAGTGATCACCGGATATATCAGTATCATAAAATCCGGGCGAAGGCTAACGCCTTTATTCTCTATCACAGGTTTATCAAAATGTGTGCCCTCTGTTGAAGCCAGGTGCCCACCAGCCGAAAAGCCCAAAATGCCTATGCGATTTGGATTAAGGCCCCACTCCGCAGCGCGCGACCGTACCAAAACCATAGCCGTCTGCGCATCCTGCAGCGGGCCAATGCTTTTATCATTCATTATATCGTCGCTGGGTAAGCGATACTTCAATATAAAAGCGGTAACGCCAATTTTGTTGAATTCTTTTGCAACAGGGTACCCCTCGCCGCTCATAGCTAAAAAGCCGTAACCGCCACCGGGGCAAATTATTACCGCTGTTCCGTTTGCGGTGCCTTTTTCTGGGATGAAAGGTATAAGGGTAGGCTCGGTTACTTTTGATACGCTGCCGTTGGCATCCCGCTCAACATAAGTATCGGGACCCTTTTTTGAGTTGGGAACGCCGTTGGGATACAAAGGTATTTGTTTAGCATCCTGCGCATAAGCAGACACTGCGGAGAATAACAGCAGGCCTGTTATAATTGACTTAACTTTCATTTTAGTTTTTATTGGTTACAACAAATATAGTAACCAACATCGTTCCGGATGTTTTTTAGCCAATAATTAGTAAGAAGAAGATGGCAAAAAGGGCGCTTTAATGACTACTACGCACTACCCTAACCAGTTGCCTGTGGCGGCGGGCAGCGTAATAATCGTTGGTAACTAATATGGCGTGGATAACACCCGGCACCCATAAGCATATTGTTAATATAATACTTAGTATAAACGCGCCGATGCGTCCGGTTGTTAAAACGGCAAGCGGAGGAAAGATGATGCACAAAAAGTAACGCATAGTATTTGTTTTAAGTTTAGATTAAAGCATTAAGCTGATGTTACAGTTAACAGTGTGATTTGCTTTTTGATACTAATGTATCACTTACCCGGCAAAATGCAATAAGCTATATTTTCAACTTTTTTCTCTACTTTGGCCCCGAACTACCTATCATAAATTATGGGATTAAATTTTATCAAAAGAATCAGGCAGATACGGGATATCCTCAATATTGTTATTGCTCAAAAAAATGTCGATAGGGGTATTCAGGTTGCACAATTTTTTTCGGAACATTTACATAACAACCCCAAATACGCTAACAACAAGCGCTTAAATAAAAGCGAGCATCAGGTCTTCTCGCAAAACGGCGAGGATGGGATTATACAGGAAATATTTAACAGGATAGGTACCACGAACAAATATTTTGTTGAATTTGGTGTAACTGACGGATTGGAAACTAACTCGTTGTTTTTGCTTTATAAAGAATGGAAGGGGTTATGGATTGATGGAAATTCTGAGGATATAAAAAAGATCAATGCCCGTTTTAGTGATTTTATTAGGGATGGAAAAATCGCTGTAAAAGAGCAATTCATTACCGCAGAAAATATTGAGTCGATTTTTAAAAGTGCGGATGTCCCTGTTGACCTCGATTTGTTATCTATCGATATTGATTATAACACCTATTACATTTGGGAGGCCATTACTAATTACAGGCCAAGGGTGGTGGCAATTGAATATAATTCTATTTTTCCGCCGGATACTCATTTTGTAGTTAAATACGATGCTAAACGCATGTGGGATGGCACAACGTATTTTGGTGCTTCGTTACTTGCTTTAGAACAACTTGGTAAGAGCAAGGGGTATAACCTGGTTGGTTGCGTATTTACAGGCACTAACGCTTTTTTTGTGCGCGAAGATCTCACGGCTGACTTGTTTGAAAAACCGTTTACCGCAGAAAATCATTACGAGCCCAATCGAGACTTCCTAAATTACAAAAGCGGGCATCCAAGAGGTCACCGCGCATAATTTGCTGCTAAGGGGTGAGATATCTAGATCATGCTATTCCTTTTGATGAGATAGGATCTTAAAATATCGTAGTAACCATCCTGTATAGCGGCATCAATAATGTCAATATGGTACTGGGCGCATTTCAGTTCCAGTTCTTTGCGGTAATGCTGTAAAGATGTTTGATACGCCTGGCGGATCTTGCCCGGATGAACTTTTACTTCCTCGCCGCTTTCCATATCAATAAAATGGTGCGGGCGGTTATCAAAATTAAAATCCATCTCCTTTTGCTTATCATTCACGTTAAATATAACTACCTCGTGCTTGTTATATTTTAAGTGCTGTATGGCCGCAAAAAGTGCCTGTAATTTGGTATTATCCATATTATTTTCCAGCATATCACTAAAAATAATAATAAGCGATCGCTGATGCACCTGCTCGGCAACATGGTGCAGTACTTCGGCTATATTGGTAGCAGTGTTGGTTTTAGGCTCTTTGTACAGTTTTTCCAGTTGGGCATAAAGATAGAAGAGGTGCGTTGAAGCTGATTTAACGTGGCTCATACTATCTATTTTATCTGAAAATGTGCACAAGCCAAAAGCATCGCGCTGTTTTTTAAACAAGTACATCAACGAGGCGATGGCATAGATAGAGAATTGCAGCTTATTTACTCCCTGCTCCGGGAAATTCATAGATGACGATGAGTCAAGCAATAAATAGCAACGCAGATTTGTTTCCTCTTCAAACTGCTTAACAAACAGCTTGTCGGTTTTCGCAAAAAGCTTCCAGTCGATATTTTTTACCGACTCGCCGTTGTTATAAAGGCGGTGCTCAGCAAACTCTACCGAGAAGCCGTGAAAAGGACTTTGGTGCAGGCCCGTAATAAAGCCCTCAACCACCTGCCGTGCAAGCAATTCAAGATTGGCTAACTGCCTTACCTGCTGATCTTCGTTAAGTTGCGACATATAAAAACTAAAATAAAACAAAAAAAGCGTTACAATTCAATTGTAACGCTTTTTAAACGAATATTTTATGGCAATTAAGCCAGTTGCTTATCCAGTTTGCCGGCTAAAACCGATTTTGGAACGGCACCAATTTGTTTATCAACAATTTCGCCGTTTTTAAAGTATAGTAAAGCAGGGATATTGCGAATTCCATATTTCATAGAAATACCCGGATTATGGTCAACATTCACTTTCCCTACAACCGCTGTATCAGCGTAATCTTTTGATATTTCTTCTACTACCGGGCCAACCATTCTACAAGGACCGCACCATTCAGCCCAAAAGTCAACTAATACGGGTTTATCTGATTTAAGCACAAGCTCCTCAAAGTTTGCGTCAGTAATTTCTAAAGCCATGATATTTAAAATTTATGTTCAACAAATATGAGTATTCAAATTGCTTGCCACAAGTGCATTACTGACAAACTGACAAAGAAATTACTAACACGTGTATTATTTATCCACTTTGATTTTTTGATGACAATGAGGCACCGGATTATACATCGGTATATTTTTCAAGCTCTGAATCTGAAATCATAACATGTCTGACTTTAACACATTTTGCGCAAAAAAAACTTTTTACCGGCAAAAAGAATAGAAAGAAGTTAAATATCCAAGGAGTTGAAACCCGATAGTGGAACGGTTGTTTGCATTTATGACAACATAAATATGGTTTTTGCATACGATAGAATAGATAGAATAGACATCACGCACCTTTTTATCAGCGCAATATTGTTTTAAACAGATACGATATAAAGTATCGCTTGGTTGTATGGTCGGCAAAAAAGAGTAAGTAAAAAGCACTGACACTAAAATAACACCTTAAAATTATTTTGGTTTTTAAACTTTTTTAAACGGCCGAAAGATCAATTTAGTACAGCGGGGCTGTTGGTTAATTGGAGTATATCAGCCATCAGGTCATCGCTGGGGTTAACCTTAAACGTTTTTGACGGCATGCTAACTGATAGGTCTTCATCTTTATATTTTATAACAAACCTAAGGGAGCAGTTTTTTACAGGATATTTTTCGTTGTTAATGTTAACGATATTCTGTATTTCGTTCATTAACTGTGCATTTATGGTATTCAGATCAAGGGCCACGGTAACTGATTTGGTCAGTTTATCCCGCATTTCTGACAGCAGGCTCATTGTTGTTATGCGCAGGTCCCAATTATCCTTTTGCCTGAACTTCTCTTCTATATTTCCTTTAATATGCAGAAAATAGCCATTCACCATTAGGTTCCTGAATTTTACATAATCCTCGCCAAACATGGCAAACTCATACGATTCATTGTAGTCTTCCAATACAAATGTCCCAAAGGGTTTGCCGGTCTTGGTCATTTTATGCTGCACATTACCCACCAGGCCGCCCACGCAAACTTCGCCGCGTTTTTTTAGTTGGGCAAAAGCAGCCATTACGTCATCTCCACCCTCGCCCGAACGCGCTTTTTGCATGTTTTTTAGCTCGGCGATGGTAGTGTTGCAGTACTTATCCATCTCCAGCTTGTAATTATCCAGCGGGTGCCCGGTTAAATATATGCCAATAACTTCTTTTTCGTATTTAAGCTTTTCGATCAACGGCCATTCTTCGGCTTCCGGCATAGCAGGCTCAGGGATGTAGGATGCCACCGATCCTCCAAATAACGACGATTGAGAACTACTTTGCGTATTTTGATAATCGTTTGAGTATTTAATTAAACGCTCAATGCCTGTTAGCTGCACATTTTCAGACTTTGCAAAAAACTGAGAGCGGTTTAGTTTAAACTCATCAAAAGCGCCGCCATATACCAAATTCTCATAGGCTTTACGGTTAACACTCCGGGTGTTAGAGCGTTGCGCGAAATCATACACAGATTTATATGGGCCACGTTCATTACGCTCTTCAATAATACTTTCAACCGCTTTTTCTCCCACACCTTTTACGCCCGTCAATCCAAAACGTATAACACCTTTTTTATTAGCCGCGAAAGCCATATCGCTCTCGTTAATATCCGGCCCAAGCACCTCAACCCCCATACGGCGACACTCTTCCATAAAGAAAGTTATCTTCTCCATATTATTCTGATTGTTTAAAACCGCGGCCATATATTCAGCAGGATAATGTGCCTTTAAATAAGCCGTTTGATAAGCCACAAAAGCATAGCAGGTAGAGTGCGATTTGTTAAAGGCATATTGAGCAAAAGCCTTCCAGTCGTTCCATATTTTGGTAAGCTTATCTTTAGGATGACCTTTAGCCAGGGCACCATCCATAAACTGCGCCTCCATTTTGTTAAGCACTTCTATCTGCTTTTTACCCATTGCTTTACGCAGCACGTCGGCATCACCTTTGCTAAAGCCGGCCAGTTTTTGCGACAAAAGCATCACCTGCTCCTGGTACACCGTAATACCGTAGGTTTCGCCCAGGTATTCCTCCATATCGGGCACGTCAAATGTTATAGCCTCGCGCCCGTGTTTACGGCTGATAAAGTTGGGTATATACTCAATAGGCCCGGGGCGGTACAAGGCGTTCATGGCTATCAAATCCTCGAACTTATCGGGTTTAAGGTCGCGCAGGTACATTTGCATGCCGTCACTTTCAAACTGGAACGTGCCGTTGGTATCGCCGCGCTGATAAAGTTCAAAAGTTGTTTGGTCATCAAGCGGAATGGTATCAATATCTATTTCAACGCCGTGATTTTGTTTAATTAACCGTAATGCATCTTTAAGGATGGTAAGCGTTTTAAGGCCTAAAAAGTCCATCTTTATTACGCCTGCATCTTCAATAACCCGTCCGTCATATTGTGTAACCAACAGATCTGAGTCTTTCGCGGTTGCTACCGGAACAATGTCTGTCAAATCATATGGGGCAATGATAATACCTGCCGCATGCACACCTGTATTACGTACAGAACCTTCCAGCTTTTCCGCTTCCCGTAATACAATGCCTTTCAAATCAGTTGATTTGTAGATCTGTTGCAGCTCCGGTACCTGTTCAATGGCGGTTTTAAGGTTGATGCCCAAGGTTTCAGGTACCAGTTTTTTCAGCGCGGTAACATCAGACAAAGGCATATCCAACACCCTGCCCACATCCTGTATACTGGTACGCGCGGCCATAGAACCGTAGGTGATGATCTGCGCCACCTGGTTTTTTCCGTATTTATCAACCACATAGTCAATCACCTTCTGCCGGCCGGCATCGTCAAAGTCCGTATCAATATCGGGCATCGACTTTCGGTCGGGGTTAAGGAATCTCTCAAACAGCAGGTTATATTTTATCGGGTCGATATTGGTGATACCAATGCAATAAGCAACCACTGATCCCGCCGCCGAACCACGCCCCGGACCGATGAATACGCCCATATCTCGCCCGGCTTTTATGAAGTCGGCTACAATTAAAAAGTAACCGGCAAAACCCATGGTGCGCACCGTGAATAACTCAAAGTTGATGCGCTCTTCTATCTCGGCCGTAAGGTCATGATAGCGTTCGGCAGCGCCTTTAAACGTAAGGTGCTTCAGGTACTCCCACTGGTTCAGTGTATCCGAGTCAGGAGTACTTTCACTGTGTATTTTAAACTCGTTGGGGATAACGAAGTTGGGCAACAAAATATCCCGCTTTAACTTCAATACCTCAACTTTGTCTACAATTTCGTTGGTATTATCTAATGATTCGGGCAGGTCATGAAACAGCTTGCCCATTTCGTCCTGCGTTTTAAAATAGAACTGGTCGTTAGGGAAACCAAACCTGTAGCCTTTACCGCCTTCTTCATCGGTAGCGATAGGTGTGCTTTGCATATCGCCGGTGTTTACACAAAGCAAAATATCATGCGCGTTGGAGTCCTGCTGATCCACATAGTGCGAATCGTTAGAGCAGATCACCTTTACATTATATTTTTTAGCAAATTTAAGGAGTACGTTGTTGATGATCTCCTGCTCGGGTATGGCATGGCGTTGCAGCTCTATGTAATAGTCTTCGCCAAAAATATCCAGCCACCATTTAAATTCTTCTTCTGCTTCCGCCTCACTTTTTTTAAGGATGGCTTGCGGTACCGACGCACCGATGCAGCAGGTGGTAGCAATAAGTCCCTTATGATATTTTAGGATGAGTTCTTTATCAATACGTGGCCATTTGCTATACAAACCCTCCATATAACCCAATGAGCATAGCTTCACCAGGTTTTTATACCCTTCCGGGTTTTTAGCAAGCAAAAGTTGGTGGCAGCGTACATCCTTTTTCTCTTTGGTAAATTGCTTTTTATGGCGATCCTCCACCACGTAAAACTCGCAGCCCACAATAGGTTTAACGTTGTGTTTTCCCGCCTCGGCCACAAACTTAAACACGCCAAACATGTTACCATGGTCGGTAATGGCCAGCGCTTTCATTCCATCCGCAGCTGCTTTTTTATACAGCTTGGATATGTCGGCGGCGCCGTCTAATAACGAAAACTGGGTGTGTACGTGTAAATGTGAAAACTCTGGCATATAATAAACTCGCTGTATCTCCGTCCCTCTAATCGGTGGTATACAAATTTATTAAAAAAGTGGTAGGTGGGGCCTGATGTTGAAAAAAAGGCCCAGGCGGAATAACTATTTGTGCTTTACCTTATAGTACAATATTATGCTTGCCAATACAATCGTAATGGCATTAGCTATCACTACCGGATAGCTACCAATCATTACCCCATAAATCAGCCATAGCACTGTGCCCGATGCAAAAACGCAATACATACTTAATGAAATACCCGAGGTATCTCGCGTGCGTATGGTCTTTATAGCCTGTGGCAAAAATGAGATGGAGGTGCACAATGCGGCTACCAAACCTATAATATCAATAAAATTCACTTGTTAATTGCTTTGCTTAGCCAGTACACTGTTTTTGTAGCTGTAAGAGAAATAAATAACCAGGCCGATTATCAGCCATACTAAAAACCGTATCCAGCTTTCGTATTCTAAAGCGGCCATCAGGTAAAAACAGCTTAATAAGCCAAGAACAGGTATTAACGACAGATTCTTTATGAATGACGCTACTGCCAAGCCCGCAGCCAGCACTACAAAAAGAAAGTACGGAAAGTTCTTATGGATATCGCCACCCGAAAAGAGGCTCATGAATTGTTTATTAAAAACGATAACTCCGGCTATAAATAAGGCAGGTGTTATAAATTTCGAGTTAATGTAAGGCATTTTAAAGCGCCCCTTTACACCTGCTTCTTTCGGTAGCAATAATACCCCGCCGCAAACCAGCACAAAGGCGAATAAGGTGCCTATACTGGTTAAGTTGGTTACTTCCGTCAAATTCATAAAAAGGGCGGGTATAGCCACTACAAAGCCGGTTACAATGGTTGAGAAGGAGGGCGTATGATATTTTGGATGGATGCGCGAAAATGCCTTGGGCAGCAAACCATCACGGCTCATGCTCATCCAGATACGCGGCTGGCCCAATTGGAAAATAAGCAACACGCTGGCGGTAGCAATAACGGCGCTTATGGATATTACATAACTGATCTTGGTTAAGCCAACGCGGCCAAATACAAAAGCCAGTGGATCAGCAACCTGTAACTCTTTATAGTTAACCATGCCGGTGAGAACAAGCGCTACCAGAATGTATAGAACCGTACAAATTATTAGTGAATAAATCATCCCGCGAGGCAGATCACGGCGCGGGTTTTCGCATTCTTCGGCAGTGGTTGATATGGCATCAAAGCCTATGTATGCAAAGAAAACGCCAGATACGCCTTTCATAACCCCGCTAAATCCGTTAGGCATAAATGGATTCCAGTTGGCGGGAGTAACATAAAAAAAGCCAATGATGATGACAGCTATTACCACAGCAATTTTCAGAAAAACCATAGCGTTGGTAGCTTTCTTGGTTTCGCGGATGCCGATATAGACCAAATAAGTCACTAAAACCACTATTACCAGTGCAGGTATATTAGCTATTAACTTAAAATTACCCACACCTGGCGCAGTTGCCCAAGCCTCGGCGGCTTGTTTAATACCGGCGGTAATTTGAGTCGCTTGTCCGCTTGATGTGAGTTGTTGCACTTGCTCGTGCGCTTTAAAGGCCGAGAAGTAATCCATTGTCAAATAAACAGGCATATGGATGTTAAATCCCTCCAACAAATTAACAAAATAGCCACTCCATGATATAGCTACCGCTATATTGCCTATGGCATATTCCATTAACAGATCCCAACCTATTATCCAGGCTATTAGTTCGCCAAATGACGCATAAGCATAGGTGTACGCGCTGCCGGCAACCGGTATACGCGATGCAAATTCTGCGTAGCATAAAGCCGAGAATCCACAGGTGATGGCTGTTAATACAAATAGTATGCTTACACCTGGCCCGCCATAAAATGAGGCTTCGCCAATGGTGGAGAATATACCTGCACCAACAACGGCGGCTATACCCATCAGGGTAAGGTCTTTAACTTTTAATTCTTTTTTGAGATGTACGCCGGAATGTTCTGCGTCGCTGAAGCCGCTGGCAACATCGGCCAATATCTTAGTAATGGATTTTTTGCGAAATATGCTTTTAGACATTTACGTTAAGATTCAGTCAATGGAAACCAAACATAATGATTTTTTTGCTCAGTATAAGTATAAGCTTTACTTTGCAGCATGAAACAAATTTTATATCAGTTACGGTGGTTTTTCATTCCTTATCTGATACTCCTCGGCATTTGCCTTATTATTAAATTGACATGTACCCGCGAGGAGATATACTATGCTGTTAACTCATTGTATAGCAACTGGGCAGATGCTGCCGCGCCGTACATAACCAACGTAGGCAGCGGGTGGACGGTTGTTGTTTTAACTTTGATATTGCTGCTTTTTAGCTTCCGCAACGCCTTTTTATTTGCTACCGCGAATATTGTTACAGCCCTTGTTGCACAAACACTTAAACACTATTTTGACGCTCCGCGTCCACAGCTATATTTTAAAGATCAGCTTGATCGCATCCACTTTGTGCTTGGAACCGAGCAATTAAGCCTGCACAGTTTCCCATCCGGACACACGGTGAGCGCCTTTACATCGGCAATGGTTTTAACTTATTTGTGTCGCAACAAACTTTGGGGTTTCCCGCTGTTTTTATTAGCCGCTTTGGTGGGCTATTCGCGCATGTATTTAAGTCAGCATTTTTTTGAAGATGTTACTGCCGGTTCAACTATTGGCGTTGTGGTAACAGCTATCTGGCTTTATTGGGCAGACGGGCGGGAGTTTTTGAGGTCGGAGAAATGGAATAGAGGATTGACTAAAATTAGCAAGAAATGAATAAGGGTTTAAGAATTGCAAAACCTGCAATTCTTAAACCCTTATAAAATATTAGTCCAGACAATTACGCCAAAGCGTTTTTACGTTTGTTGATGAATACGATCACCAATGCAACTACTAATAACGATCCCCCTGCTATCAACCCTGTTTTAACAATTGGCGACATGCCTGCATCGTTTGAAAGGTATTGATCATTACGCTGTAACTCAGGCGACAACTTTATCGATGTTAAAAAGGTCTTTAGCTCATTACCTATTACGCCGGAACGCATACCCGGGTATGCATATTCAAAAAAGTAACTTGCGGTAGTGGTGTATAACAACACAAAGTTTTTAAACTGAATACTGCTGTCATCAGCACGGTATTCCAATGTAAAGGCCTTGGCTTTAAGCTTTCCTACAGTAGTATCCCGTACATTTTGGGCACTGGCATCTTTGTATTGTTGCTTAAAGTTGTCAACGTAATTATTCATTACCTTGTTAAGGTCCTTTTCCTTGGCCAGCGGCTTGTTAGTTTTGTCTGTCGCTTTTACAACCACCATGTATCCATAGTCGCTGTTGGCTGAGTACACCTGTTGATTCAGCGTATCTGTCTTACTATAATCGGAAGGTAACGACACGGTTACCAGACTATCAATTTTTACCGGTTCAAGTTCCTGGGCAAATCCTGCTGTGGTAAAAAGCAGCAAGGCGGCACCTAATACTATCTTTTTCATGGGGATAGTATCCCCAAAACCGTACCAAAGTGTGGCAAGGCTTAATAAACTGACAGTTAATGATTCGAATCTCGTTTTTGTTTTTAATTAATGCCTACCTTTAAATCTGTTAAACTTTTATCATGAAACCTAACTTATACTTTGTCTTAATTCCATTTTTCATTTTAATTATTTCATGTAACACAACTGAAAGAAAGGCTAACAAATCCTCAGATAGCTTTACAGAAGATGAAAAATCGGATAGCACAAAACGTCCTGAGGCAGTGGCATTGCGGTTTTATAACTGGTATATCAAAGAAATGTACCCTGACAGTTCTATTGATAAACCGACGTTAAAAATTACCGCCGATTCGGTTTATCAATTAATTGCAGACACCCAGTTTGAGACCCTGCGAAAAACCGGCTTTTTTTCCAAAGATTTCTTTCACCATCAATCTCACATCTATAGTGCTTGCAACTTGTCGCTAAAAAAGATTGATATTAAAAAGGTTGAAGATTGTGGATGTTCTCCAACCGAATTTGTAAATAATGAGTCTTGTAGCTTTTTTTCATATTACGCATGGGTAGGCGGACAGGGTGAAAATATCACCAATGCAAAGGTGGTTTCTACCAACGTTAAAGGCAACTATGCAACTGTAAAAATGGAAATACTTGCTGACGGCATACCCTATAGTCACCCAAAAGTGACCGAGTTTAAAGAAAATGGTGTCTGGAAAATTGCTGTTATTGACCTTGAGTGGTAAATAACAGCAATTTGTTAAGAAATATCTTTTCTGCTCAAAAACTACTCATTAACCTATAACTTCTCTATCTCGGCCTTTACAAATTGGGCCAACTCTTTAACATAGTCAGCGCTGAAGTCAAATTTGATACCAGCTGTTTCGTAGATCTCCTTAATAGTTTTGGTGTAACCCAGTTTTAAGGCATCCAGATACTGTTGAAGGGCCTTTTCGGGGTTCTCCTTGTAGTTTTTCCATACCGCAATGGCGCCTAATTGTGCCATGCCGTATTCTATGTAATAGAATGGAATCTCAAATATATGCAGTTGTTTTTGCCATAGATTAGCCTCCGCTTCTTCCAAACCGCTCCAATCGGCAAAGCCTGCACCGAATGGTTCGTATATCTCTTTCCAAGCCTCCCTGCGCTCTGCAGCGGTATGTCCGGGGTTAGTATAGATCCAATGCTGAAACTGATCTACCACGGCTACCCATGGCAGGGTTTTAAGCACGTCAACCAATTGGTCGCGCTTGGCGCGACGCAGATCGTCCTGCTCAGTAAAGTAGACATTCCAGTTATCCATAGATACCAACTCCATCGACATGGAGGCCAATTCTGCCACTTCCGACGGGCAATGTTTAAAGTCGTTAAGCTCCAGATCAGCTGTAAGGAAGGTATGCACAGCGTGCCCACCTTCGTGTACCATGGTGGTGAGATCCCTAAAGGTATTAGCAGAGTTCATGAAGATGAACGGCGCGCCGGTTTCAGACAGGGGGTAGTTGTATCCACCCGGTGCCTTGCCTTTGCGGCTCTCCACATCAAACAGGTTGTTGGCCTTCATTATCTCCAGGCGTTCGCCCAGGTATGTGTTGATGTTGGTAAAGCATTGTATAGTCTTCTCTATCAGGTCATCGCCGTTGCTGAATGGTTTAAGCGGCGGCTTGCCCGATGTATTTACCTCCATATCCCAGGGGCGTAGTTCGCTTAGGCCTAAGGCCTCTTTACGCTGGTGTGCATGCTCGCGCAGAATCGGTACCACTTCACGTTCAATCGCTTCGTGGAAGGCATAGCAGTCCTGCGGGGTGTAATCAAACCTGCCCAGCGCCTGGAACATATAGTCGCGGTAGTTCTCAAAGCCGGCGTTAAGCGCTACCTGGTGGCGCAGGTCGCGCAGATTGTCAAACAGATCATCCAGCTTCTCTTTCTCTTGCAGGCGGCGGGCGGTTATGGCCTGCCAGGCTTCGTGACGTTTATTACGGTCGGTGTCTTTCAATAAGGCACCTGCCTGCTCTAAGGTATACTCCTTGCCGCCTATGGTTACAGACATGGCGCCGCTTATTTGCTGGTACTGCTGCGCTGTAACCTGTAACTCGGTTTGCAGCGGTATGTTCTCTTCCCTGAATAGCTCCAACGCCTTCTTTACACCGCGCAGGTACACAAAGTACTTGTTGTGGTCCAGTTGGTTAAAGTAGGGGCTGGCTACCAGCTTCTTGTTCAGTTCGTTGCTGTAAGGGGCGGTTTTGGGCTCAATCTCGGTAGCGAAGTACTGAAAGGCAACCAGCTTCTCCTCGCTGTTGGTATCGCAGGTCATGCGGATGTATCGCCAGGCGAAATCCTCCTCCAAAGCCGCTTCCAGTTCGCTGCGGTCGCGCATCCAGAGTTCTAGGTCGCCCACGTTGTCTATTGGGCGGTTCACCAGGTCAAGGTATAGCGGCTCCAGGTTCTCCCATTTAATATCAAGGTCGGCGGGTATGTATTTGCGTGTTTTCTTGTGGATCATGGTTCTTGATGCGTGAATATGCAGATATGCAAATGTGCAGATTAGTTGGGAAGTCTGAAAGACGGAAAGTCCGAAAGATGTAAAGTTTGTTAATAGTCCGAAAGTCGGAGAAGTCCGAAAGTCCGGAAGATTTCTTGTTGTTTGCTCCGCTTGCGAGGGTGAAACAATTGGAACAAAGCGGAGCAAGCCATTTTTTAAATTATTGATATACAATGGTTTAATTTCTTGACCGGAGCAAAGTGAAACTACTTATTCGTCAGGAAAATTAGCTGTGGAATGGGTGTAAATGTTTGATTTATAGTACATTGTAAAAATAGCTATTTTTGTTCCGCTACCGGAGCAAGAAATAAGGCATTTGTAAACCGGGCTAACCCAATTATTTACTAATCCCCTCAGCCACCTCAATCGCTTTCTCCAAAAATTCATCCCTGTTCTCGCGGAGGCCTTTAATGGTTTTGTTTACATAAATATCGGGCTTTGTGCCAATGCCGTGGTGCTGCGAGCCATCCAGCTGCGTTACTTTCAAGCCCGTAAATGAAACGGTGTATTCGCCGGGTAAAGTAAGGGAGTTTATATCTCCGTTGGTGCCTCCTGTTGACTGCCCTATAAATGTCGCTAATTTGTAATGGTCAATAATGCCGATATAACTCTCGGCCCAGCTGAATTCACTGGCATCAACAATAAATATTATTTTGGCATTTAAGTGGGGCTTAGCCGGCACCAGTTCAAAACCTTCAGTAATATTGCCAACCGTTTGTTGCTGATCTGGATATATGCGCTGCGGGGTTTGCATCCAGTGTGTAGCCGTATCTTTTTTTGTTAGCAGGTATTCAATAAAATGATTTGTGGTCCAATTATCTGTCGTAAAATTTCGCAGGTCGCAGATGATAGCCTTGTTTTTCTGCAATTGGGGCAATATTTTATCTATGGCTTTCATGCTGGCAAGTCCTATATTAATATAGGTTATATCATTATTGATGCGTTTTATCGTATCTGCAGCAGGCATATCTTTATAATAAGTATACGCCGTTAAAATCCTTTTTAACACTGCTTTACCCTCTCTGTTATCAGCACCTAAATAAGTAACTTGTAAGGTGCTGTTTTGAATGCCCAGCAAGCTTTGGGTTAATGCTTTCTGCATTAAACTGCCGGGAGTGGCCGCAGAAATGTATTGTTCAACGGCTGCAAAATAGGCTTTTGGGTCCTTATCGTTTATTGCTGTTATAACGTCACCTCTTTTTAAACCCGTAGAGCTATCTAATACACGGGTTATAACTAATTTATCTTCTGCCCAATCCCAGCCAACAGGTAAGTAAAAGTAGTCTTTAGCTTTTGGCCAGCTAATGTTTATATGCCCGTCCTGTAATTTGGCCGTGAACTTTTTCAGAGTTTTATGAAAATCATCGGCACTTTTATCCAGGTTTGCACTTATCAGAGCATCTTTCAGATCTTGTTGCCAATCGGTTTTAACAACATCCAGATAAGGAAAAAAATGCTGAAACACATTCCATGTAATGGCTATATCGGCAAGGCGGGTACTCAAACTATCGGCAGTGATAATACTGGTGCCAATCAGATCTAAACTGTTTTTCAGGCTTGTTAATTTCGCCTGATCGGCAACAGGGTAGGTGGTGCTATTATCTCCATAAAGCGAAATCGGCATTACTATTTTAAGGCCGCTGCCGATATTTTTGTCGATATGCTCGCCAACTTTTGGAACGGTTTTGAATAAACTTGTATGCCTTTTAGAAAAAATATCAGCAGGCTTTTGAGGATGTTTTGCTGTGCTTTTTATCTCGGCCCATTTTTCTGCAGATGAGTTCGCGTCTGCAATAACGCCATAAGTATAGATCTCGGAAGTAGTTTTCTTTGCGGGGTTTAAAGGGTCTGTAACCGTAATGCCGGCGGTTTGGGTGTTAAAGTTGTTATTATAGAGTTCTTTCCACACGTCGCCGTCCTTTATAGAAAGACTAACATTGTCTACCCAAAGGTCGCCCGCGCCCTCTAATAATACGCCAAATCTTAGTCGCTCTGCATCCCTATCTATTGTTCCATTGATCTCGAAATCCATCCACGCAGATTGTTTAATGAGATTATTAAAACTGTTGTCAAAAAAGCCTACAGTCTTATCCATTTTATCCACACTTGCCCAGAAGTGGCCGAATCCCGGTCCTGCTAGCAATTTAGCCCGGCCCTTTAAAACAAATTGTTTATTTTGATAGGGTGTTGCATCTATCCCGTTAGACATCGATTCGCCTGTTAGCGCTGTTTGAACGTATTTTTGATATAAAACACTGCGGTTAGTACGTGCACTTTGAAACTGACTCTCCTTATATTTCATTGTACCTATGCCCACATGTTGCCATGCAATAGTTTTATAGCCGCTTAAAGATGGCGGTATCAGCTGCTGTTGAGCAAAAACTACATTTTCGGTATCATCGATAATTTGCAATGTGGG
This sequence comes from uncultured Mucilaginibacter sp., assembly GCF_946479965.1. Next base: position 194,354 of record NZ_CAMLHX010000001.1, read on the forward strand.
CGCAATGGGGTTAAATAGTGCTGTTAATGTTTTTTTGAGGGCTTGTCTGTCAGTACATTTATTTACCTCGCCGGCGCCATAAATGGCAAATTTATCCCAGTCTATCCCCGCTGCCTCATCGCTTGGATGGAAATACCTGACATAGCCATATAGTTTTGTAAAGGTTATCTGGTTATCAATCTGCTGCTGAGTTTGAGCATCAGCTTTAGCAAACAGTAAGATAAAACAGAGTGATAAAATGATTTTTTTCAATTGGCCGGTTTAACATTTACCAATCTTAACGCAAAATATTTTAAGTGCCGCAAACTTTAACAAGTTTTAACTATAAACCAGACAGCTCCCGCTCTATCAATTGAGCTGATATGTTCAATGCTTTAATTCTGCGGGATGGTAATGTTCGCTGTGCTGAATTTGGTTTCAATTTGGGCATAACCTTTTCGCACTTGCCAATTGTTGAATTTATAGCTGTTAGCGCTTCTTGTAATTCTGCTTTCGTGTAGGTGTTCGTTGTTTTTATCTCCATTAAAGCAATATTTTGAACAAACTTTTTATGCCAAATATCCTTATTTTGATATGAAGTTAGATAATAAAGAGATACTGTTAAAAGCAAATGCATTCGTAACTCAAGGCAACAACGAAGGCTTTTTAGATTTTTGTACAGAGGATGTGGAATGGGAATTTGTTGGCGACCAAACATTGATTGGTAAAGAAGCGGTTAGAGCGTATATGAAAACAGCATATACCGAGCCGCCAAACTTTAGCGTAGATAATTTGATAGGCGAAGGTGATTTTGTTACGGCAGTAGGAAAAATAAGTATGAAAAACGACATCGGGAAGATGATTGATTCTTGTTATTGCGATGTCTGGCGTTTTCGGGACGGCAAAATAGCAGGATTAAAAGCTTTCGTTATTGCAGTATTGCAAACGCCTCGTTCCACACAATTGTAGTTGTAAATAAAAAGCCGCTGATAGTTGCAATCAGCAGCTTTTTATGTATAATCTTTAAAACTATTACATCGGCCCAATAAGCTCAATAAAGTTGCCATCCGGATCCTGAACAAAAGCAAACTGGCTTTGGGCATTAAGGGCGGTAGGGGTGCTGCCTAACAGTTTAACGTTCATTTTGGCCAGCCTGTCTAACACCAGCTTTAACGATTTTACGTTGATGGTAATGTACTGTGGGCGCACGTCGTCCTGTATAAAGTTTTGTTTAGGGTGTGTTGCCTTGGCGCCTTTTATGCTAATTAGTTTCCATTCGTTAGCATCCGGACTGTTTTCCAGCTTTAACACAGTTACAGCAAAAGGGACCCCGTTTGACAGGCCGGAGCGTTTGGCAAAATCTTCGGCAATATTAAAGCTGCTTGCTTTAACCATGCCTATGCCGTTAACATAAAAGTCAACAGATTTTTCAATGTCGGCCACAACTACGCCCACACCAATTAGTTTACTGCTGAAATTAGATTGCGCTTTAGCTGTAAAGCCCAATAGGAGCGCAACAGCAAGCGAAAGAAATAAGTGTTTTTTCATATAGATTTATTTGGGCTATAAAGTTGCAGATTATTTTGAAGTTTTTAAATAGTTAGGATTGTAAACCCTGACCGATGGAGAAGATTGCCTTGCGAATTGTAAATCAGCTATTCGTCAGGAAAAAGCTCCTGCGTTGTAAAACCGTTATTTTAACATACAAATACAGTTAAAACACCCTGTTGTCAGGACGTAACTCATTCTAAATTAGCATAAAATTCACAACATTAAAACTTAACCTATATGCACAAGATCATTATCACAGGCCGCGTTGAAAATGCCGAAGGCGGTGCCATTTTTATTACTATTGCCGGGGCAGACCATTATTCATTCTCTCACAGTTACACCGGCTCATTCCATCTGCCATTAAGCATGAATGAGGGGCGTTATGAGATCATAGTATCCGCCCATACCACAGGCACCTTCACTTTAAATGTTGAAGGAGAGTACAGCGCGATAGAACCCACCGTGCCGCATAAATTTGAAACTCCTCGTCAACCTTTTACCCTTGTTATATGAAAAAGTACTTAATTATACTGCTTGTTTTGACCGGCGCTTTAAGGGTATCGGCACAGAATAAATTAACCGCCGAAAAAAAAGATTCGCTTGTAAACGCATCATTGGAAGAGGCTTCCGCTGTAATAGAAAAAGGCCGTGCCCAGGATGATAAACTTAATTTTGCAAAGAGAATAAGCGCCCTGGGCAGTTTCGTTAGTTCAGAGAGCGATGCGCTGACTTTTAAAGCCACCATATTTGGTTTAAGAACGGCAATCCGTCCCTCATTGAATGTTGATTCAATTTATCGTAACCATGTTTTTCAAAGAAACTTCGAGATAGATTTAAGTGCCACACCTAACGAGAGTGTATTTAAATATAGTGGTGTGACAGCGGGTTTTACCTATGCTATCCTTAATAACGTTTCAGTGAAAAAAAGTGACTACGAGAGGTTGTCGCAGTCCTACGACGTAGAAGATCAAGGACTGGGTTATAATAAACTACTTACGGTGCTTGCCGCGTTAAAAATTTCTCATCCTGAATGGCGCGAAACAATTGATAAGCTACTGACCAGTGAATTGCCGGAAAAGGTATTTATCCCCAAAGAATTGGGCAAGGCATTGAAGAAGGAGGGTTTTATAAATGGAGCCGAAGTGTTCAAGGCTGCCGACAAGCAGTTTGCAGACCTTAAGGAAGAGGTTAAAACCCGCCCTTTGTTAACTATTGGTCCAAACGTAAATTACGATGGTGAGCGTGGCTGGGCAAAAAAAGTATCAATTAAAGGGGGGCTAACGCTATATAGTCTTCTTAATAAAAATAGAAAAATCGCGTGGTCATTAACTCCCTCTTACTCACTTTCTACCGACACGGCTATGCAAACCGCTAAATTGTCTCGAAAGATATTTAATACCGATTTAAGCGCCAATATTATAATACCTGATGAAAACGGTAAATCGGTTTTTGAAATAAAGCCAATTTTAAGTTACACTAATACTAAAGGAGGTTTATACAAGGATGAAAAGGAAAACGCCTGGAGTTTTGCAACCAAACTAACGTTCAGAATAAATGATGATTTTAGTCTTCCAATAACTTTCAAGGTTACACAAAACAAGCCTAATTTTTTAAGTTTCCTTTCTGTACAATACTCATTATAAACCTTTTAATATCACAGTTATGTTGGCTAATACAGGAACAGTTTCATTCATCCTTTATGGGATATTTATAATAATTACCCTTGCAGGTATGGTAGTTGCGTTCAGGCTGATCAAAAAAAGCCCGGTTGGCGATGTCAGGATCGAAAAAATGATCGAGCTTTTTAAATACTCGGTAGTTTCGGTGGCAATAGCCACGGTTTATTAATAGTTTTAACAATAGCGAAAGCAGCTACAATGCCTATCACCAGGTATTTAAAATAGCCCGTTATCTCTCTGAAAATAAAATTCAGCTTGCCAGCAATTCCTCGCCATTTTGGAAACAGGCTTACCAAAAAATATCCACTTCCTTTAGTTACGGCATGCCAGAGCAAATTAAAAGCAAAATGAAGGAACTTGCTGAATAACCTGGTGCGGGGAGGAGGTGTAGCCTTAGTACCCGTTCAGGTTCCAATACTCAATAAAACTATACAAACTTTGACTACAAAAAAAACGTCCTATCCAACAAAAATAGAACCGCGAACACCACGCTGGCAATGCCATTTGTAGTCATAAAGGCGAAATTTACGCGGCTCAGGTCGTTAGGTTTTACCAGCATGTGTTGATAGATGAGCATAGCGCAAAAGAATGCAATCCCGATATAATATAACACGCCCACATTGGTATAAAATACAGGCAGCATAATAAACAATGCCGAAAGGACATGTAAAAAAGTAGAAAGCCTGAGCGCGTTTACTTTACCAAGGTAAGCGGGAATAGAGTGCAGGTTTTCGCTGCGGTCGAAATCTTCGTCCTGCAAGGCATAAATAATATCGAAACCACTAACCCAGCAAAGTACAGCCAGCGAGAAAAATATGGGCAGCAAGGCGAATTCGCCGGTTACCACCAGGTAGGCGCCAATAGGAGCCAGTGAAAGACCCAGGCCCAACACCAAATGGCAAAGCGCGGTAAAGCGTTTGGTGGCGCTGTATCCTAATACCACCAACAAGGCTACGGGCGAAAGATAAAAGCATAGCGGATTAATGAACCAGGTAACCACCATAAACAAGGCGCAGTTGATGAGCGTAAATGCCAGCGCCGATGTGGGACTGATGCGCCCGGCCGGTATATCGCGTACCTTGGTACGTGGGTTGCGGGCGTCAATCTCTCTATCCAGATAACGGTTAAATGCCATAGCCGAGTTGCGGGCAAACACCATGCACAATACCATCATTACCAATTTTTGCCACGCAAAGGCATTATCGGTAGTGGTTACCGCCAAAAAAAAGCCGATAAAGGCAAAAGGCATGGCAAATATGGTATGCGAAAAAGTTACCAGCGATAGATATTTCTTCATTTAATACGGCTCTTAACACCGCAAAAGTAACCAAAACTTTAAATAAAAGGGGGTAACCTGCTTAAGCGATTAACGGACAGGTGGTGTAGTAAGAAACTCAAAAAATAAGTCTTTCAACTTTGGTGTTCATTTGAATACTTTTGCGGCTTGAAGAATTATAACATATGAGGGCCTTTTTATTCGACCTTAACGGTACTATGATAAACGATATGGAGTTTCATACCCGTGCGTGGATGCATTTAATGAACCACGACCTGGGCGGAAATTTTACGTGGGACGAAGTAAAGGCGCAGATGTATGGCAAAAACCCGGAGGTGCTGGTACGCATGTTTGGTGCCAACCGGTTTACTGCTGATGAAATGACCAAGCTGTCGTTTGAAAAGGAGCGGCGCTATCAGAAAGAATTTTTGCCGCATTTGGCATTGCTCCCCGGATTGGCTGGGTTGCTGGAGCGGGCACACAAGGCAGGTATATTAATGGCGATAGGCTCGGCAGCTATTCCTTTTAATATTGATTTTGTACTGGATAATTTAAACATCCGTCATTATTTTACTGCAATAGTAAGCGCTGATGATGTGACCATAAGCAAGCCACATCCCGAAACTTACCTGCGCGTGGCCGAGTTGTTGCGGGTACCGCCTGCAGATTGCCTTGTTTTTGAAGATGTACCTAAAGGCGCAGAGGCCGCGCTAAACGCCGGTATGCAAGCGATTATTTTAACCACCACGCATCAGCAGCATGAATTTGAAAACCTGCCCAATGTGATCCACTTTGCCGATGATTTTACGGGAGAGTATTTTGAAAAGCTGGTATAATAATAACTTACTTGCTTTGGGCCAGGCAATTGGCAGACTTTTTTTAACTTATATTCGTTAAACCACCATGAAAATAAAACTACCTATTATTGTAATAAGCGCATTGGCTTTGTTGAGTTCCTGCTCGCAGGTGTACACCCCGGCGCTTTATCATCAGGATATTGCGTATATGCCTAAGCCAGCATCTTTTGATAAGGAAAAGACGGCCAACTATGTTTCGGCCGGCTTAAATATGTATAGTAACAGCAGTTTAAGCGACATTATAGTTGGCGGACAGCTTAACCTGAGCCGTGCGCATACATTTAATAATTTCAACGTTGCTTACGGTACATTCGGTTCTTTGGGCGATTATCAGAACGGATCAGACGACAAGAGTAAACCCAATTATTTTAAGAGTAAATTTTTTGGGGCAGTTGGTGGGCGCTTTTCTGCCAATGCTTTTGTTAATAATGGCAATGTCGACTTTCGGTTTATTGGCGTGGAAGCCGTTTACAGCCATGAATTTGGTGACTATGCCTCCTTCCGAAGATCAGTGGTTGGGCAACCTGATGTTAATGTTGATCCTCGTACAAATCTGTTTAGTGTAGGCCTAACCACCGAAGTTCTGTTCCACAGCCAGAATAACACCGATTTTCAGCATGGCATACGTGGTTTTTTGGGTACTACCTTCGGGTATAATCCCATCAACGAATCATTTTACAGCGATGACACTGCTACAGAGCGCATGTTTAGGAACATTTACCCTAAAGCCAGCTACTTTATCAAGTTTAAGGATTACTTTGGTACGATAGAGGTTGGCAGCGCTGTGTTTTTAAGGGCGGGGTTAAAGTTTTAGCAAAAAAATTATTCCAACAAAATGGGTTTGATGCGGTTGTTATTTTAACGTAAAAAGCGATCTTCCGTAACTTATCTTTGATCTTCAAATACTAACTTTACCAAAAAACAATAAACACACAACATTATGAAAAGAACAGCAAAAGCCCATTGGAACGGCACCTTAAAAGAAGGAGCAGGTACTATCACCACGCAAAGCACAACATTAAATAACACACAATATTCTTTTAAAACCCGTTTTGCCGAAGGTGTTGGCACTAATCCTGAAGAGCTAATAGCTGCCGCACACGCAGGCTGTTTTACCATGGCTGTTGGCGCCGAGCTTACCAAAGCAGGTTTTACCCCCGGCAATCTGGATACCGAAGCTATTTTAGAACTGGATATGGTGGCGCTAAGTATCACCGGTATTCATTTAGAAATGACAGCGTCAGCAATTGAAGGTGTATCTGCAGAACAATTCCAGGCAATTGCCGAAGGTGCAAAAGCTAATTGTATCATATCAAAAGTATTGAACGCTCCTATTACATTGAGCGTAAGCTATCAATAAGTAGCTACTCTATTATCGTCGTTGTGAGCACGCGCTTGCAACGACGATAATAATTTAACCGCCCTACTCTTCGTTATTTAAGTCGCTACTTGATGGGTTTAAAATGTATTCAAATTTTTCGTACCCGTTTCGTACAATAAATTTTAACCGGGATTTTGGCTCATCAATATCCAGGGACAGAGAGGCAAGGGTGGTTGGTAAATTGTCCCGTATCAGTTTCAAATCTGTAACATGCGGCATTTCTATAAAAATGTCATCGCCTGCGGCACTAACCGTCCAGCCCTTTAATCCCACACTGTTTAGGACATCGATCCATTTTTGCTGGTAAACATTCATATTTAGCTTTTTTTTATAAAAAGCGACTTCCGCAGGAATAGTTTGCCGCGGCATAAATGTTTTTTCTCGTTATACCATCAAACAGGCCACTAATGTTTACTTTACCTTCTAATTACAAATGTAACTTTGCCGTATTAATCATTTGATTAATTTTGCAGCGCAGTCAAACAACATACCTATGTGTTTGTACTTTATAATACATTAAATAATACCTTTGCCGCCATTAATGGATATACAAAGCACCGAGGCTCCAGTAGTTAAAAAAAAGACCAGTAAACCACGTAAAAGGGCGTTAGACTTTTTTGCAACGCTTTATGATATCCATAAGTTTATCATCCGCTTTTTTAAGGAGGCCTTTGTACCACCGTTTGAATTTAAAGAGATTGTAAGGCAATGCTTTGAGGTAGGCGTAAGGTCGTTTACGTTAATATCCTTAACAGGGTTGATAGTTGGTTTGATATTTACCAAACAATCCCGTCCTTCGCTGTCGCAATTTGGGGCAAGTTCATGGCTGCCGTCGTTGGTATCAATAGCTATAATGCGTGCCTTGGCACCTTTGGTTACGGCGCTGATAGCCGCAGGTAAGGTAGGATCAAGCATTGGCGCTGAATTAGGCTCTATGCGCGTAACCGAACAGATAGATGCCATGGAAGTATCCGGCACAAACCCTTTTAAATTTTTGGTTTGTACACGTGTATTGGCTACCACTTTAACCATACCTATTTTGGCAACTTATACAGGTTTGGTAGCTATGTTAGGCGGCTACATCAACGTAGCCATCAACGAGGGTACCAGCTTTAAAACTTTTATCCAGCAGTTTTTTGATCCGCTGAGTTTTATAGACTTTAACTCATCGCTTATAAAATCCATTGTTTTTGGGTTCACCATTGGCATAGTTGGCTGTTACCAAGGGTACAACTCAAGCAAGGGTACAGAAGGCGTAGGTAAGGCGGCAAACGGCGCGGTAGTTGCCGCCATGTTTTTAGTTTTTATTGAAGAAATAGTTATAGTACAAATAACCAGCTGGTTTAGATAACGAAAACATCGTCATAGCGATGGGTTTTAAACCCATCGCTATGATAACCAGAAGGTTTCGCTAACAAGATATATGCACAAGGCTAAGGCACCTATTGATAAGAACAACGCGGTTATTCGCATTAAAGGATTGGAAAAGTCCTTTGGCGACTATGACGTGTTGCGTGGAATTGATCTGGAGCTTTACCAGGGTGAGAACCTGGTGGTGCTGGGTCGTTCCGGTACGGGTAAATCTGTGTTGATAAAGATCATATCGGGCTTATTGACGCTTGATAGTGGATATGTTGAAGTATTGGGTCAGGACATCAGCAACATTACCGAGCGCGAATTGCGCGAATTGCGGGTAAGGTTGGGCTTTTCTTTCCAGAACAGCGCCTTGTATGATAGTATGACGGTTCGTAAAAACCTAGAGTTTCCGCTGGTACGCAATAAAAGAAATTTAACCCGTGGCGAGGTGGATACAGCAGTTGAAACGGTGTTAGATGCTGTGGGGCTTTCGCAAACCATTAACCAGATGCCGTCTGAACTTTCAGGTGGGCAGCGTAAACGGATCGGTATTGCGCGTACTTTGATACTTAACCCCGAAATTATGCTGTATGACGAGCCTACGGCAGGGTTGGACCCAATTACGTGTATTGAGATAAACGAACTGATAAACGAGGTGCAGGAGCGTTATAATACATCATCCATCATCATTACGCACGATTTAACCTGTGCCAAACAAACCGGCGACCGGATTGCCATGTTGTTAGACGGGCAGTTTCAGCGGCAGGGGACGTTTGATGAGGTATTTGACACAAAGGATGAGCGGGTGAAGCCATTTTTTGATTACAATTTTATAAAGTAGATTTAAAGAAGATATTTATGGACAAATCAGACAATAAAACCGCGATAACAGTTGGCATATTCCTGGCCATTGGGCTGGTTGTGTTTATACTGGGCGTTTTTACACTGGGCAGCCAATCAAAAAGTTTTTCGAAAAGCGTGGGTATCAGCGCGGTGTTTGATGATGTTGCAGGCCTTAAAAGCGGTAACAAAGTTTGGTTCTCTGGTGTAATAGTGGGCAGCATCAGCAAAATTAAATTTATTGGTGCCGGCGAAGTTGATGTGGAGATGAAAATT
>NZ_CAMLHX010000002.1 GCF_946479965.1 uncultured Mucilaginibacter sp.
AGATCCGGAATAGTGACTGGAGTTCAGACGTGTGCTCTTCCGATCTGGTTTTCCAGTCCGAGTTATTATTTCTGCCGGATTGCGCCACGACAGGCCTTGCACTTATTGCGAACACAAGGAGCGATAATACAATGATTAGTTTTTTCATTAAAGTAGTTATTTCTGGTTTACGATCTTATGTTATATTTAATCAGGGTTGTTGTTATGCTTTAGTTGGACGCTTGTCTCCGGATATTTAGCGGATAACCAATGGTTACGATCATGCTGGCCCTGTCGCCCGAATAGCTGGTGAGATTATCTACACCTAAGCCAATAGATAGAGGATTAGCAAATGGCCTGAAACCCGCCGATACACCCAAGTTTGTGCCATACCATTCGGCGGCCATATTTACGTGCTTTAAAATCTCGTAAGAAACTCCTGCAAATACGGCTGTAGCCTTTTTGCCTTTGCCGTTTTGTACATCAAATGGACTTTTGTGCATAAACCGCCCGGTACCTATACCAATGGTATAACTTAGAGCTGATGCACCGGGTGTTTTTGAAGGTGCCCATTGTACAGCGTGGCTAAATGCAAAGTAAAATGTAGATGCGGCGGCGTCTGACTGGATATTGGATGCAAGAAGACCTAACCCGCCCACAGAAATGCTACTGGCTACCGAAAGTTGCCTGCTAACGGTGAAATTAACCGAGAAGTTTTTAAACTGGTTAACGTTGGCCATATTAACTCCGGCTGCTACATTTACCGCTTTTACCGGGTTGCCGGCGCTAATGCCGGCGAAGGCAATAAAATCTGCCTGTTTTTCACGGTAAAGCTCAGGGTAAGTGCCGCCAATACCACCAAATAGATACGTACCGCTACCGCCGAATCCGGTCGGTGACATAATGCCCGAAGGCGCATCGTTAGGGGAAAGTAGTTGAGTTTTTGGCAGGATGTCTGGTACATTTACCAATGAGTTGAGTTTTTTTTCCATTGCATTTTCAAAGGACGTTTGGGCAGTTGCATTGGTTGAAAAAACAAAATTTGAAGCTGCGAATGATAGGGCCGCAACACACCTTACAAAATTGTTGTTCACGTTAGGTTAGGATTTTAGGTTAAGGTAAGTAGTTACTGTTTGCATAATTGTGAGATTGATTTGATAGTACAAGAGTACGGTCGGCAAACTCGATAGCCAATACAAATCACTTGGTATTTTGAAGGGATAAGGCTGAATATTACTCACGAAAGTTGAGTGAACAATTTATTGAAGCACCGTTAACGCCCGGGCGGGCGCCTTTGGTTTTTTAGTGACAATACAAATACAGCCATTGAGGTGTTGCAGAAAATATGTGTTTCCTATGCAACAAAACTTTAACTATTTAATTATCAATTAGTTAGATTTTTTATTTAGAACAACTTATTCGTCAGCAATGCTAGCTGTAAATTATTAGTAAGCGCCTGATTATAAAACGATTGTAAAATTGAAAAATTGACTCTTTTTTGAGATTTTTTGCAACACAAAAGCAACAGTTTAGCAACACTTTTGCAACACCCGTTTTTAGTGACCTGTCGTAAAAAAACTCACACTTTGGGTCCTACTTATCCTGCTTTGCGTTTTCTTTTTTAGCAGAATACACAGTATCAGCAGCCCCAAACAAACACCGGTTAAGGTCCCGCGTAAAAAATCCGGCACGTCAGCTATACGTTGCAAAACCACTATACACGTAACTAAGGGCAAAATGCATATAAGCCATAATAATGCGATGTTTCTCTTTTTCATTGAAGTTGATCGTTTATTTTTTTTAATGATGTTAGCATATCATTTAGTTTGGCCGACTGCTTTTTGAAATTGCGTGGTCGTAAATAGAAACAACTAAATATCGTCCAACCTACAGCAATCACATAAAATATGGCTGATAGAGCTGTACTTTTTTGCACAAACTCATACAAAAACAAAAGCAAACCTATAGAACTAAACAGCAGGCCCATTACCTGCGTATACTTGTAGTAATACAGCTGGTTGCGGCGGGTTTGTTCTAAAAATTGAATAAACTCCTTGTTGTTGTAATCTTTCAGATCAATAAATCGTTTTATGGACCTGGCATTTGTGTATATCGATATCAGACATGCAATCAAAGTAAATATCATACCCGCTATAGTAGTTATTGCTAACACCGGCGTGTTGACGAAGAAGGCGAGCATTATAACGATAGCCACCGCTCCCACTGCTATAGACAATACTTTGTTCCGCAGTTTCTGGTAACGAAATTTCTTAGCCATCTTCACCATGTCTGCCGTTGTGGGCAGTTCATCGGTTTTTGCCGTTTGCCAAATGGCTTTAAGTTCATTCAAATTGTCCATGCGCTCTGAATTTAATAGCTAATTTTTCTTTAATACGATGTATCCTTACGCGAACGGTTCCGGGATTTAGACCGACAATGTCCGCTATCTCGCCTTGCGGCAGATCTTCAAGCAGCAGGGAAATTATAATACGTTCCGTCTCCTCCAGATCGGCAATTGCGCGGTACAGAAACCGCAATTTTTCTTCAGGACTTTCGTCGGGCAGGTCCGGCAGATGCATAGGCAGCTCGGTTTTAACCATACGCTTGCCTATCTCTATTGCCCGAAGGCAATTATTTGTGGCTATTCGGTAGATCCACGTACTGATCTTTGATTCGTGCCTGAACGAGCCAAGGTTTTTCCAAACCGATATAAAAGTTTCCTGCGTTAGGTCCCTGGCCTGTTCCCTATCGTTCACATAGCCCATGCATACCCTGAAAATCTGGGGAGAATAAAGTGTATAAATGGTTTCAAAATCCTGCATAAGCTGGTCAAATGTACTTAATGCGGGGTTGGATACAGCTTGCCTTAAAATGTTACGCTATTATTTATCGGATGACCATTTAGGTTTTGGGGAGCGGTGCTGCTCGGGATTTGATATTGCTTCAAATTTTCACCAAACGTTCCTATGGAACGTGAGTTATCTGCTGTCATTCTCCTACCAACGAAACATCCCTACGGGATTATCTAGATCTTCGTTCCAGAGGAACGACTGGTTGGTAGAAAATAAATAGCGTTTCTACGTTCCGTAGGAACGTTTGGTGCCCGCTATCTAATGATGAATGACGCTGTGGGTCTTTGGGTTTATTTCTTCTTTTGCAACATCAACATTTTAGCTGCGTACCTTTTACCCAGCTCATCTGCCGATGGACTGTCAAAGTGCAGGTTATCGCCACGATGTACCAGATTTTCAGTAGTGGCAACAGCTGTAAACGGTACTACAGACGGCAACTTGTTTATCTCGTCATTAATATTACCGAATGGGGCATAGCGGCCCAATTCTCCCGCTACAAAGGGTAGGTTATCGTTACCCGTTAGTTTGCGGAAACGACCTATCAATTCTTTTAATTGCTCTAAATAAGCCTTTACCTGCTCGGGCCGGTTACTGTTGGATTCGCCCTGGTGCCAGATAATTCCTTTTATTACGCCTGATTGCATGGCCAGTTTTATACGGGCAACAGCATCATCATAAGGGTGAGTTCCGGTGGCGGCATCCAGCGCGCCGGGCAGCCAACTTTCTATAGGCGACCCGCCCACTGCTGTAGGTATCAGCCCTATTTTAACCTTGGGGTTGGATTTCAACATCTCCAAACCAAACGCCATACCCGGTCCAACCGCAGCACTGGGCTTATCAAAATGTATAGGGTGTTTGGCCTGCACCCATTTACCATCTTTGGTAAGCATCAGTACTTTTTCGTTTCCTGCATTTGCATAGGCCTCGGTTATAGGGCCACGGCCTGCCATGTTTGATTGGCCGGCCAATATATACAACTCGAAATTAGGATCGGGCTGCTGAGCATAAGCAGCAATGCCTGCAATAGTACACAGCATAAGCAGTAAATATCTTTTCATTTTAACAGGAAGTTAGGATTAACTGGTGTTTAAAGATGGATATTCTTGACGTTAAATGCAATCTTTAGATAAACTGAGAATGACAGCGAACTCTTGCAAACATACTCACTTAACCCTGTCCCCCGCTATTGATACCGCGATCCTGTTATAAGAATGGAAGTATAGCTAACAAAAAAAATAGCCGATTGGATTACGATGAACTATGGGTGTTGATATCAACTATTACTTGGTCTGAATATACTTTTTCCGCGACTCAGCACTTTTAGCTTTTGCCTTTTTAACGAGATATGAATAGTTGATTGTTCGTTTTCTTCGCGCTGATCTTTATAAGCCTGTATAACGTCGCTCTCGCTTAGCAGGCCTACTATCCTTTCGTCGGCAAGTACAGGTATCGCCCTTAAATCTTCAGCCGACATGATCTCTACCGCTTTTCGTAACCGCTCATTAGCCTTTACATACAAATTAATATGCTGCACCAAATCTTCCAGCAATGATTCAGGATTGTTTTGATGATCGTTTATATCTTGTAGGCTAACAATACCCATGTAATTACCTTTTCTATCCGCTACAAGATAATAATCTTCGGTGTTGATCGCTTCCGATCTGATCGTGGCCCTGATGTCCGCAATTTTACTTTCGGGATTAAGGATGTTTCCGGCCCTGTTGTGAACCTGCGCTACGGACAGCTTATTCAACAGATCTGGTTCGTATGAGTCAGGCGTTAAAACACCACGCCTTGCTATCTTTTCGGTCATGATGGTATTTTCCATCAGAAAAAAAGAAACAATATAAGCAGCTGTACATCCGCCCAACAGTGGCAGCAATGCGTGGAACTGTCCTGTAGATTCAAGTGCAAAAGCGATACTGGTAAGATAAGCTCTGGACGCACCTGCGAACATAGCAGACATGCCAATAAGCGCCGCCAGCGGCAGGTTTATACCACTATGGGGGAACCACATTAAAATAACTGACCCTAACAGCGCTCCTGCGGCACCGCCGATAGTTAGCAACGGTGCCAGGGTTCCGCCTGAAGTACCGCTTCCCAGAGCTATTGCCCATGAAAGAAACTTAAACAGAAATAACCGCAGTACGATTAGTATGGCCATTGAGCCTGATAAAACATTAACAATATTATCATAGCCCACACCTAAGGTATGCGGTGCAAAATAGCCTATCAGCCCCACAGCTAAACCACCCATAGCTGGCCACCATTTCCAGTGGATGGGAAGATGATCAAAACCATCCTCAATAAGATAGACTATTTTGGTAACTCCCATTGAAAGAAACCCGACCATTAAACCTATCGCACTGTAAATAGCCAACGCACCGTTTGATGGCAGTTCGATATTAGGCATGGGGAATACAGGGCCCGATTCAAATAAAACATGGTGGCCGGCCGCTCCGGTAATACAGGCCAGGGCTACCGGCAATATTGACCTTGGTGAAAATTCAAAAAGCAAGAGCTCGATAGCTAGAAATATAGCGGCGATAGGCGTACCGAATATGGCTGACATCCCGGCGGTAGCACCCGCTGCCAAAATTATCTTTCTTTCGTTCGGAGTGATCCTCATCAGCTGGCCCAACGTAGAGCCCAACGCCCCGCCGGTTGCTATTATGGGCCCTTCCGCCCCAAATGGGCCACCTGTACCAATGGCTATGGCTGATGATAACGGCTTCAGAAAAGTGATAGAGGGTTTGATCTTACTTTGATTGGTTAAAATTTGCTCCATCGCTTCCGGTATCCCGTGCCCGCGAATAGCTTTAGAACCATATAGCGCCATAAAACCAACCAATAGGCCACCTACGGCCGGTATAATTATCACCCACCAGCCTAAATGGTTTTCAGCGGGGCTGCGGTATTCGGTCATTAATCTTCCAAAAAAAGCCAAACCGGTTACAATATTGATCAGGGTGATCAAAACTTTAGCAACGAGACTGATAGCCACGGCAACAATTACAGATAATACGCATATCTTTAAAAGCCGTTGCTTTGCCAACAGGGTGCCATTATCCGATGACAAACCGTTTTGCATACCTGCTAACAAAGGTGATATTGGAATTCCGGTGTGGTCGTTAATTTTTTCCATAAGTTGAAGGAATATTTTTTTTGCAAATTTACGCCTTTTATAAACCACAATATAATTTAAACAATATAATTATATACTTTTATCACAATATATATCAACTTTACATTACATGTACAATATTAGTAAATTAACCTCTGATGACATGAATTCAAATTTAGCCGGATGAGCCAGTCAGTTTTATGTGATTTGAAAAGCTGTTTTCTTTGCCGCGCCTGTTTAACCGAATGGGTGCCGGTAGTAGCACAGGCTAAGAAAAACATCACCATTAAAAAATCGCAAACATTGTTTAAAGAAGGCGACCCGGTAACGGGAATGTTTTTTGTATACAGTGGCAAGTTAAAGGTGCATAAAAGGTGGGATCACGAAAAGGAGATCATACTCAGATTTGCGCAGGGCGGAGACATTGTGGGCCATCTGGGCCTGGGTGATGAACCTGTTTATCCGGTTTCTGCCACAGCTATTGAGGCTGTTACGGTTTGTTATGTGCCGATGGCTTTCTTTGAGGCGACACTTAATATAAACCATGCATTTACCACTAAGCTGATGCGGTTTTTTGCAAACGAATTGCAGGAGTCTGAAAAACGAATGCGCAACTTTGTTCATATGTCGGTTAAAGGAAGGGTGGCTCAAGCGCTTATCACGCTTAAAAAGCAATTCGGGTTGAATAATGAGGGATACATTAATATTGAAATGAGCCGGCAGGATCTGGCATCGTTTTCTGGTACGGTGTATGAAAGTTTGTTCCGCGCCATAAATGAATTGGCGGCAAACAACCTGATCCAATTAACGGGTAAACACATTAAAATAAATAACGATGATGCCCTTTTACGAATGATAGCATCTGAGAATATTTAAAGAAATAAAATCTAAATTTCCATCAACAAAAAAACCCGGACTTTCATCCGGGTTTTACATTCATAAGCAGCGCTTATCAGATACTTATCTGCTTACAGCAATCCTAATATTTTCAGGTAGTAATCTACATTTATGCCACTTACCCGGTAAGCATCCATCCCTTTTCTGATAGTGGCTAACAACTGCTGTGTGTTGGTAGGTTTTCCTTTCTTAGGAGGTGCTATTGGTTTAGCTGGTTCTGAATCGATTATTTTAGTAGCTGTCCAGGATACATTTTCGTGTGGTATATTTAATTGAAGTATCATGCCCGGTAATCCGGTAAACAATTCGGGGCCACCGCTAACTCTTATTTTATCTGTATAAAAAGCTACAACATAAATAGAATCAGATACTAAACCATTGGCGCGGATACAATCGTACCCTAATATATCGCGGGTTTCGTCGGTTATTCTCCATTTTATTTTACGGGTGCTATCGCTTAATAAAAACTGCTCGCCCATAGCATCTTTCTCCATCACAATTTTACTGGCCGACAGGTCTGTGTAAATAGTATTTGATTCTGAGGTGATCGGATTTAGCTGAAAACTTTGATAAGGTACAACCGGCAGAATAGGTGTAAGCAGTGTTTTATTACCACTAAAGCTTAAGCTACTGTTAAAAGTGGCAAATTGCGCCTGCGCTTTTTTATATTGATCCACCACCTGCTGCATCCTTGCTTTTACATTTGGATCAGCACCAGGGGCCACTACATTGCCCATTACCTGGAACGTGTTTACCCTTTTTTGATATTCAATGGTGCCGCTGGTTACAAAGCGTACATTCTGCTGGGCAAATAAACAACTGCCGCTAAATATTATGGTGATTATAGTTATAAGTGTCTTTTTCATGATGATTAATTGGTTGCTGCCGATGTGCCAAATTTTGTAAAATCCCAACTTACGCTTAACATAAAGTAGCGCATTATGGTGTTAAAGCTGCTTTGTGAGATCTGAGTAGCGCTTACGCTACGTTGAAGCGTTGGATTAGCATCTAATAAGTTAACGCCTGATAAGGTTAATTTTAACTTATCCTCCTTAAGGAATGCTTTACTTAATGACGCGTTTAATATGGTCATATTTATCGCATCAATACGTTGCGTTTTAGCTGAATATCTGTAACTTACGTCTGACGCCAAGATGAATTTTCCCGGTAGATATAACGTACCTCTTCCATTGACATTTAAACCCGCCGCATTATTATTGTTTTGCGGTATTAACGAGTTTTTATTAAAGCTGTAGTTAGGTGCTACGCCAACTTGTAGTTCGTATTTTTGAAATTTAACTGTTTGCATACCTACCTGTACCGTAAAATTGGTTTGATCAACCCGGTTTAAGCCGTTGTTAATAAAGCTATAGCCGGCGCTTCTGCCACCGTTAAGAGCTAACCGTATATCTATCTCTGTACCTGCTATACGCTGACTTCCCTGCGCGGTTAGATTGAAGTTATACGGCCTTTCAGATCCCAAATTAACAAATTGCGTAACCGTTTTACCTGTCAGAGGATCATTTGTTATTTTTGATACGATCTGATTTTGAGTAAAACCGCCTGACACAACTAACGCTAGCGACTGCCTTGTTATAATTTTTTGTGACTGATATATTGCTTGCAGGTTGTGGCCGAATTGAGCTTTCAGGTCGGGATTACCAACAACTATATTTAACGGGTTGTTATTTACCCGTATCGGCTGTAACTGGTCAACACCTGGTTGCGACATATTACCGGAATAACTAACCAGTAATATCTTTTGCCCCGACATTTGATACTGATAGGTAGCCTGAGGACTCCAGTTTATAAAATTGCGTTTAAACACTCGGCCACTGTAGCGTTCGGTCTGATCGTAGTTAACTATAGAAGCACGCGTGCCAAAATTTAAGATTGTTTTGTTTTTACGATAATTGAATATACCGCCAAACCGGTTGGTGAGGGTATAGATCTTAAAATCATTACTATAAGTAGTATTAAAAATATCGTATTGACCCGATCCTGATTTGTCAAAAGTAGGTTTATCAGAAGTTGTGTTACTAATGCCCAAGCCATAACTTAGCTGTAGGGCCAGGTATTTTGATAAAGGCTCGGTATAGTTAATATTACTACTAAACGAAGCGTTTTTTGCATTTACTTTTTTCAGCTGATTGGTTAGCGTATCCGTAGGTGTTTTGTTAGCTGTGTAAACGTCTGATATCAAAAATCCTGTCGAAATATTTTCCGCATAAGTTTGAGATAATGCCCAAGAAAGCGTGCGGGTTGGTTTTTTAAATTTATAGGTATACAAAGCATTCAAGTTCAACCCCTTTTGATGAATATCAGAGGTTTCTCTCTTCTTTTCAGTTGTTAATACGTTACCGGTTTCACCAACAATGGTTGTCAACCAGTTGTTATCAATGGTTTGATGCTTTGTAATAACATCAATGCCTAGTTTTAGGGTTGATGATGTATCGAGTTTTGTATAATAGGTAACATCCGCTTTTTGCCTGAATGCCGTATTGTGCATGGTACGCGAAGCCGTTTGATCCTGCTTGCTGCCCGGTATAGTTACCTGGGTTGATGAGTTATAGTCTCCTACAACATCTATCGAACCAATTTTGTAATTAGCGTTCAAGGTTGCGTCAGTTTTTAGCTTGGTATCATAATGCGCACCGCCCGCTTGGACTGTGGGTAAACCGTTGCCATTGTAATTACCAGAGCCCGCGTCCAGATCATCTGGTCCGCCACCCTGCGATATTATCCCTCCGTTGTCGGCTATTTGCGCGTAATTGTTTGATGAGCCTATGCGGCTATTATCGGCAGCGCCTAAACCTGTTTTTCCGGTAGTAGCAAACGTACCATAGGCGGCAAATTTAGTTCTGGCGGTAAATTTATTGAATATGCCTTGGGCCTCGTAGTAGTCATCGGTTCCGTAACCGGCGGTTACTTTGCCAAAAATGCCTTTCTTCTTATCCTCTTTCAATTTAACATTGATGGTTTTTATCCGCTGTCCATCGTCTATCCCTGTAAACGAGGCCTGGTCACTCCTTCTGTCGTATATCTGCACAGACGAAACCATATCGCCACGCAAATTTTGGGTAACAAGTGTTGGGTCATCTCCAAAAAACTCTTCCCCATCAACAAGCACCTTAGGTACGGCTTGCCCGTTCACGGTAATTCTGCCGTTTTTATCTATCACTACACCTGGCATCTGCCTCAACAGATCTTCAACCTTTGAGTTAGGTTGTATAACATATGCCTTGGCGTTATATTCGAGGGTATCCCCTTTTATTTTAATTTCCTGCGGGGTGCTTTTTATGGTTACTTCATTTAATGTTTTAATTACAGCGCTCATCCCAACGTTTCCAAGGTCAGTAACCGGCGCGCCCAAAGTAAAGGGCCTCATTTTATTGTCGTAACCGGGATAGGTAATAAAAAGCAGGTATTTACCTGCCGGTAAGCCACTAATGCTAAATGCGCCGTTAGGATCAGCATAGGTAAACTTGCGTAAAATCGAGTCCTTAGCATTAAGTACACTAACGCTGCCGCTTAATTTAGCTTTGGAAACAGAATCAACAGTTACACCCTTTACAGAGAGCGAGTTTTGCCCGTAAGATGTATGTGCGAATAGGAATATGGCTAACAAAGCCAGAAAGGTAATTTTCATTTCAAATTGTGTAAGGGTTTACAAGTGGTAAAAATACAACTAATTATTTAGTATTCGTGCGGTCAGTTAATTTTGATAATAGGATGCATAACATAGTACTTTGTTACTTATTTTTAATATTATTTTATTAGTGGCATAACTTGACACAATATTACACGTGTTATCAAAATTATTGTTCGCCTGTATACATCCGGATCTTTTATTTAATTAACCATAACAATTGTTAATTTTAAAATGTGAAAAAGTCCATCCCTTTTGATTTTCTGCTGGATTATCTGCCTGCCGGCATAGTCGTTAAACCGGCTATTGGGATGTTCTATATCTATTTCGATCAAAAGATAGTGCTCATCTTCCGCAAAACCGGTAAAAATCGACAGCACAACGGCATTTGGATCTCTACCCGCCGGGAAGATCATGACAGTTTGAAATCGGAAATTCCGGCGATAACTAATTTCTCGCTCGACGAAGGTTTTGATACAACATGGCTACTCCTTAGCGATGATCATGAAGATTTTGAAACCGCCGCCATACAACTTTGTGACCTTGTATCGCGCAAGGATAAGCGGATAGGCAAAGTTACGCCGGGCAGCAGAATAGTTTAACACAATATTAAGTTTTTGTTAGCACCGCATACGTTATTGATCTGGTGCTTATCTTGCCTTAAATTAATACAAATGCTATGGATTTTAATGTGGTGGCACTGGAGATATCTGATCTCATCGCCCATTTTGACTACTATGACCGATTGATCAGCAATGCAAGTGTTGCTGAAGAGCAGACCAGGCTTCGGAACAAAAACAAGGAGCACCTGGCTAAGTTTTTTGCCGATGTTGAATTCTACGACAGCAATAAGCAGCTGCGCCCGCTTTACCAGACTAAGGATTCAATCGTTCATAAATTAAAAAGCATCAAAACCAACGATGTGCATGATCTGATAGAGAAACTGGAGAAGGATGCTAAAAAAATAAAGAAGTTGTATAAGTCACTGATAAAAAGGGACTGATCAATAAATTCAAATCGTATAAAGCAAGAATGCTGCGGCCATTAGGCCGCAGCATTCTTGCTTTATGTTTGCCTCAACCTTAGAGACGCCAGGCTATTTACTGGATCGGTTCAGGTTTAAATGGAGGAAGCACCCACCTCATTCCTGCATTAGGATCTGTCTTTTTGAGCTCCTCTAATTTAAAATATTGGCGTATTGTCTCCGCTCCATCAATCCCGCCGGGCCAGATCTTATTGTGGTAAACCGCCAGCCATTTACCGGGCTTGGTATAACGTTCTACAAATCGTTTTGCATGGACGTTCACTGTATACATATCTACCAGGTTAGGGGCATTCCCATAATTTTTATTTACCCGCAGGTCTACATTTCCGGGTTTTCTGATGCTGTAGTATGCAAAATCCGCTCCTTTATATTTCGCCAACTCAGAGTTGTCGACATATTTATCGTTTATGCAGATTGTGTAAACGTTAGTTTTTTCTTTCCATGCTGCTACCATCTCATTTGTAGGCACCTTTGCAAGCACCTTTGGAGGATCAGGAAGCGCGGCTTTTTCTGCCGCTGTCATTTCATCATATTTCTTTGGCATGTACTTGCCTTCCTTGTTTTCTATCCATATTGTTGCACCTTTAAAAAAGGTCGCCCTATTTGGCTCAACCGCTTTTTCAGCGACGTTACTGAAAGTGTTCGGTTTAGATGTGTAGACTTTTGTAACAGATTTCATGCTAAAAAGGAACAGCATAGCTGCAAGAACCGGAAGCACCGCCACGCGGGCAGTCCAGATCTTTAATTTGGAGGTGGTTTTGATCATCATGGTTAATCGTTTTTTGGTGAGTGAATAATTTAAGTTACTGGCTAATGGAGAAGGTTCTGCAAGGTTAGTTTCCTTAAGTAATAGGTACTGATAGGCCGATACTTCATACCGGCATACAACAGCCTCATCGGCAAGGAACTCATGATTCAGCTGAATTGCTTTTTTATAAAAAACAAATACCGGGTTGAACCAAAATATGATCTTTATGATCTCAACGAACAGTATATCCAGCGAATGCATCTGGCGAACGTGTGTTAACTCGTGTTCCAATAGTTGCTCGTCTATTCTACCCTCCCTGTAATCATCTTCGTTAATAAAAATATGGCTCAGAAAGCTATGTGGTAACACATCATTTGATAACATTACCAGCGAACCTTCCTTTATTTTTTGTCTTGGATTTTTATAGATCCGCGAGTGTATAATTGCCAGGTTGCGGACGAACCGTATGGCTAAAACACATGCTATTATGCTGTAAAATAAAATCAATAAAGTTTCAAAATTGTAAGATGATGAGGACTCTTGAACAACCGCACCCCCACTCACCTCTGTTGGAAATGATGACGGGATTTCTTGCAACGCCATAGTATTTGATAAAAGCGGAGTATGGTCTAAAACGTCCGTTGATATTTCGATAGTCAGCGCCGGTAGTACAAGGCCCGCAACAAGACTTAGTAAAAGGTAAAACCGATTAAACCGGTGCATCTTCATTTTCTCAAAAAAAAGATGGTAGACAACTAAAAACGTTGCCAGGCATATAGCCGATTTTAAAATGTATGCTATCATTTCTTTTTTCGTTTAATTTCCTGCTCTATAATTTCTTTTAACTCTTCCAGTTCATTAGATGATAAGTTGGTCCGCTTAGTAAAAAACGAAGCAAATTGTGAAGCAGAATCATTAAAGAAATCCTTTATTAATATGTTAACGTGCTTTGAAAAATAGTCTGCTTTAACTACAAGCGGATAATATTCCCTCGAGTTTCCATAGACCTTAAAACCCACAAAGCCTTTATCAACCATTCTTTTCAGTAAAGTAGCAATAGTGGTGGGTGCCGGTTTCGGATCAGGGTAGGCACTGATAAGATCTTTCATAAAAGCCTTTTCCAGTTCCCACAGGCGTTGCATCAATTGTTCTTCCGTTTTAGTAAGCTCCATGTTCTACAAATAGTTTTATATAACTACAAATGTAGAAACATATTTTTAATTTGCAAGAGTTTTTTAAAAGGACAACGGAGTGGTAAAAAGGGCTGGATTCCGTGATCAGACATACCGTTCGTTTTCAGGTTTTAAACTTTCCCTGGTATTTAGTCGGATTGATTAAAAAAAAGTAATGAGCGAAGGAAATACTTCATTTCATCGTCTCATTAAATAACCACACCAATAAAACCTGATTAAACCAATTAAATGAGACTAAAAAAGAACATCGCGACCAGCGAAAATGGCTTTATTTTCAACCCGTCCACGGGTGATTCCTTTTCCAGTAATTCTATCGCAGCCGAAATATTAAGCCTGATGAAAGCCGGGCAGTCATCACTGGATATTAAGCAGCACGTACTGAATAAGTATGAGGTTGAAGATGCGCAACTTGAGCGGGACTGGGAAGACTGGCTACTGCAATTAAAGGATGCTAACCTGTTAGAGCTGTAATTAATTATGCCAGATAAAATAAAAAGGCCGCTCGTAATAGCTGTTACAGCGCTAAACGCTATAGACAGCCCCGGCCCGGGTGTGGCGGTGATCCGCGCCTTACGGGATGGATTGGATCGGGAGATCCGTATTATCGGCTTATCGTATGAATCGTTAGAACCCGGTGTTTATCTCCACAATCTGGTTGACAAAACCTACCAGATCCCTTATCCATCTGCCGGCGCTGAAGCTTTAATTGAAAGGCTGCAATACATTCACGGAAAGGAACAGATAGACCTTATCATCCCCAACTTTGACGCTGAACTATATAATTTCATTAAGATAAGCGCGCAATTAGGTACAATGGGTATCCGCACTTTTTTACCTACTCATGAGGCATTGGAAGCCCGGGATAAAATTAACCTGACCAAGTTTGGCAAACAGCATAAGATGCATGTGCCGCAGGACAAAGTGATTCACAAAGTTGACGAACTGAAAAAAGCGGCGGAAGAATTGGAATACCCGCTGGTAGTAAAAGGAAAATATTACGAGGCATACGTGTGTCAAAATCTTGAACTGGCACAAAAAGCATTTTACCAATTAAGCGCCAAATGGGGCACACCTGTTATTGCACAGGAATTTATTAAAGGAACCGAAATAAATATAGCAGCCCTGGGCGATGGCAATGGCAACTGTATTAGTATTATCCCAATGCGCAAGCTGTATATTACAGATAAAGGCAAGGCCTGGGCGGGTATAACCATTGAAGACACCGATCTATTAAAGCTGGCCCGTGAATTTACAAAGGCCACCAATTGGCGCGGCGGTTTTGAACTGGAAATAATGCGGGATGCAAAGGGCAAATTGTACATAATGGAAATTAATCCCCGTTTTCCTGCCTGGATATATCTTACCGCAGGTGCCGGGCAAAATCAGCCCGCCGCTTTAGTTAAAATGGCACTAGGCGAGGATGTTAAACCATTTACCGAATATGAGGTAGGCAAAATGTTTATCCGCTATGCCTGGGACCATATTACCGATGTAAACGAATTCCAGGAGTTATCAGCATTTGGAGAACTGTAGCATCAAGCCAAATAACAATACGGTGGAAATAAAAAATAGATCATAAAAGCCTTTGGCATTATGCTTAAAGCTCAATCAAAATAGAAATGATGAAATTAAAATACGAACGTCCGGTTATCAAGAAGATGAATGCCGGTTTGATGAATAAATTTGGTACCAACACCAAACTTCAGCCGGTAAAACATATAGATGGCGTGCCGGTGCTTAAATTGATAGAACAATATGGGTCTCCCCTGTTTGTATTATCAGAAAAGCAGATCCGCAGAAATTACCAATCGGCTAACCGTTCGTTTAAAACCCGTTACCCGAAAGTACAGTTCGCCTGGAGTTATAAAACCAATTATATCAACGCGGTTTGCAATATCTTTCACCAGGAAGGCAGCTGGGCCGAAGTGGTATCGGGCTTTGAATATCATAAAGCCTTAGGCAACGGTGTCCCCGGCAATCGTATCATTTTTAACGGACCGGACAAACACCGTGATGATGTTATAGCGGCTATAGAAAATGATTCATTGATCCACATTGACCATTTTGACGAATTATATAGCCTTATAGAACTATGTGAAGAGCTTAACAAAAAACCCCGCGTAGCTATTCGCATAAATATGGATACCGGCGTTTATCCGATATGGGACCGTTTTGGTTTTAATTACGAAAACGGCCAGGCCTGGAACGCTATAGCTAAAATAGTTGGTTCGGGTAAAATGCAATTGGTGGGTTTACATTGCCACATTGGCACCTATATGTTGTCTACATCGCCGTATGCCGTAGCAGCAAGTAAACTATGTGAACTGGCTATGCGCTGCAAAAATTTGCTTTACACCCCTATTCAATATCTTGATATGGGCGGTGGTTTCCCATCAACCAATACGCTTAAAGGCGCTTATTTACCGGGAGTTGATACAGTACCTTCTGTTGATGACTTTGCCGAAGCTATAACGTCGGTTATACTGGGATATGGCTTTAAGCAAGATGAGCTTCCGCTGCTGATACTGGAAAGTGGTCGCGTGCTGATTGATGATGCCGGCTACCTGTTGGGCACCGTGATAGCCAATAAACGATTAAGTGATAGTCGGCGTGCCACCATAATGAACTTCGGTGTGAATACCTTGTTTACCGCGTTTTGGTACGATCACAAAATAAGCCCCGCACAGGAATTTAATGAGCATGTAGAAGACATGGTATTATATGGCCCGCTGTGTATGAATATAGATGTGGTGCGGGATAATATTAATCTACCTCTTCTTAATCCCGGCGACCACGTAGTGGTACACAAGGTAGGTGCTTATAACATGACCCAATGGATGCAGTTTATTAGCCTGCGCCCGGCAGTAGTATTAATTGACGAACAACAAAATTTGCATGAAATACGCCAGGCCGAAACATTGCAATACATGGAAGCAATGGAAAAAATGCCCGACCATTTGCAACAATTTAGCTTAGTACAGGGCAACTAACTACATACAATTGAAAAATAACATTTCATATTACACCAGGTCAATACTAAACAGTTATGCAATCCTGTTCTTTTCGCAGAACCGGGTGTTGGCGGTACTGCTGTTGCTGGTGTCTTTTTTTAATCCGGCTGCCGGATTAGCCGGCCTGTTAGCCACTTGTGCGGCTATAGCGCTGGTTAGCCTGCTGGGTTATAACCGCGAAAGCACACAAACCGGCCTTTATAGCTTCAATGCCTTATTGTTGGGTATAGGTTTCGGTACTTTTTATAATTACAACAACGCATTTTGGCTGTGGCTATTAGCGGCTTGCCTGCTTGTTGTTACACTTACAGTTGTGCTTACCGCATTGCTTGGTAAATATGGTTTGCCCGTATTATCTATCCCGTTTATATTAACTTTTTGGGTGGTGCTGATAGCCGCTAATGATTATCTGGGCATGGGCCTGCAGCAAAAAGAGAGCTATATGCTCACCGAACTAAACACCGGGGCCAATGCTTATGTTGTTGATTTCCTGTCGCGTTTAGATAAGATCGGTTTTGGTAAATATCCCGACTTATTTTTCCGGTCTGTGAGCTCCATATTTTTTCAAAACAGCGTAATAGCCGGCATAATAATGAGTTTAGGTCTGTTCATTCACTCCCGCATTGGTTTTAGTTTGTTGTGTATTGGCTTTGCCACAGCCTGCTTCTTCAATTACATCACCGGTATTTATCCCGAAGGAATAAGCCATTACCATTTAGGAGCTAATTTTATGATGGTATCAGTAGCTATCGGTGGTTTTTTCCTAATCCCTTCATGGCGGTCATATCTATGGGCAATCATTACTATACCTGTAGCATTTTTACTGGTAAATGCACTAACAAAAATATTGGTCATTTATAACCTGCCTGTTTTTTCATTGCCGTTTTGCCTGTTAACCATTGCGCTGCTGTATTTCTTTATGCTAAGGGTAAGCCCAGGCAAGCTTCAATTAACGCCCATACAGCATTATTCGCCAGAGAGCAACCTTTATCAATACGTTAACGGCCAAGAGCGCCTGCAGGATTTAAAATACCTGCGTCTTAACCTGCCATTTATCGGCACATGGACAGTATCGCAGGGATACGATGGCGGGATCACTCATCAGGATGAATGGGGTAAGGCGCTTGATTTTGTAATTACCGACGCGGACAATAAAACATATAGCGACACCGGCACCCGGGCGGAACATTTTTACTGCTTTAACAAACCTGTTTTAGCTTGCGCAGGCGGCATTGTTGAAGAAGTGGTAAACCATATTGACGATAACCCAATAGGAACGGTAAATACTGGTCAAAACTGGGGAAACACCGTAGTAATAAAACATGTTGCGGGCTTCTTCACCAAGGTATCGCACTTAAAAAAACATTCTGTTAAAGTAAAGATAGGTGATTATGTAAACCAGGGAGACCTGCTGGGCTTATGCGGTAATTCGGGCCGTTCGCCTGAGCCACATTTACATTTCCAGGCACAGATAACGCCTTACATTGGCTCAAAGACTTTGGCCTACCCATTTGCTTACTATATCAGTGATAACGCCGGTACGCAAAAATTAAACAGTTTTCAAATTCCGGCCGAGGGGACTAAGGTGCAGCCCGTTGATATAAACACACAATTAAAACAGGCATTTACATGGCAACCGGGCTACAGCGCCATATTAACCGGTAGCGATGGTAAAACCGAAAGGGTTGAAGTTTTTACAGATGCCTATAATCATACTTATCTGGTAAGTAAAGAAACCGGCGCTTCAATTTACTTTATAAACAATGGCACAACCTTGTATTTTACAGGGTTTTACGGTAGCAAGCGTTCGTTGCTTTACTATTTTTACCTGGCTGCTTACAAGGTTGTTTTTACTGCTGATAATAATATCATTGCCCATGATGTTTATCCGCTGCAAGTAAAAAGTTTTGGGGCAGGACTTTGGATCCATGACCTGATCGCACCTTTCTATCAATTTATCAGATACAGCCATCAAAGCCATAGCGATTACAGTCAACAGCAATTAGTTATCACCGCACAGGGCTATAAAGAGATCTCAGGCATTAAAAAGCAGGTGATGGATGCTAATATTCTTATCGCGGATAATACCCTTAAATCATTTATGATCAACTTAAACGGCGAATCAACAACGGTACAATGGCAAACAGAAAATATTTTTTAGCAGTATTATTTATGGTTTGTTGTTATGTGGCAAGGGCCCAAACTATCAGCTTTCAGCAAGTTGACAGCACATCGTATGCACAATACTCAGAGGGTAACTGGAAGAGTTTAATTGCATACGGCAACACCGCCATTAATGCAGGGGTAGATTATCCGACTTTACGGCTTCGCATGGGTTATGCCGAGTTAATGACGGAAAATTACCAGGGAGCGTTAACACAATATCAACAGGTTTTAAAAATGGACGCTTATAACCAAACAGCCCGTTATTTCAGTTACTTATGCAACAAATATCTGGATAATAATTACACAGCATCCTACCATGCTTCGTTTGTGGATACTGCTGTACTTAATAAGGAAAAGATAACAGCGTTTGGCTTATTAACAGCAGGCTTAGAGACCGGGATTAAAATGCCTGCCAACAGCAACCGTGGCAAGGGTAGTTATACCCGCGCTTCGTTAAGTAACCGCTTAGGCTGGAAATTGCAGCTGGATCAATCGGTAGCTTATTATAATCAGTCTATTACCGCTAACGTTACCCCTAATCCTACTACGCCTGTTAATACCACTTTCTCCAATCAGCAGTTTGAATATTATGGCAAACTGGGCTATACCGTTAACAGCCAGTTGACTTTATTAGGCGCTTATCACTATTTAAATACAAGTTACGGCGCTGTTGGCTTCCAAAGTCACATCGGGCTTTTGGGCTTAAAATATTCAGCATCCTATTTTAGTTTACAGGCGGATGCCAGTTACAGCAATATTACCGGCAACCGTATATCACAATTTAACGGACAACTGACGATTTACCCCTTAGGTAACTTAAACCTGTATACCATCAGTCGGGTTGCAGTTCAAAGCGGCGATGTACAACAAACCATATTTAACCAGGCAGTCGGCTTTAAAGTGGCTAAACAATTTTGGCTGGAGGCCTCTGCCGCATTTGGCGCTATGAACAATTACCTGGAAGCCGATGCCTTATATGTTTATAATGCCATTGACCTTACCAAACAAAAAGCGGGTGCAACTGTGTTCCACACGCTTGGCAAGCATGCTGTCGTACACCTTAATTACACTTTTGAACAAAAACAGGACTATTACTTAAACAATGATTATAACCAAAATTCAATAACCGGAGGATTTACATGGAAATTTTAAGAAAAGCATTTTTTGCCGTTGGGCTACTTTATATCGCTACATCAGCATATTCGCAAAGCAGCTCGGCAGCTATGCAAAAAGCGTTTCGGAGCAGTTATGCTAACGAAACAAAAAAAAGTTATCAGGCTGCTATTGCTGATATAACGCCCTACTATGCCGATAGCAATTATGAGCTTAACTTACGCCTGGGCTGGCTTCACTATCTGAATAATAATTACACTTCGGCACAAAACTATTATGTAAAAGCAACTAAACTGAAACCCAATTCAATAGAGGCGAAATTTGGTTACATAAAGGTATTATCAATACTGGCAAGCTGGGATAAAGTACTTGAGCAATATAACGCCATCCTTAAAATAGACCCTCAAAATACCCAGGCTAATTACTGGACGGGTATGATTAATTATAACCGTAAACAATATGATGCCGCTATTAAATACTTCAGCAAAGTAGTGGCGCTCTACCCTTTTGATTATGACGGCACACACATGTTAGGTTGGAGCTACCTGATGACGGGCCGTAAAGCCGACGCGCGCGCTTGTTTTGAAAGGGGTTTGTTGATAAAACCTGATGATGCTTCGTACACTGATGGTCTGAATAAAGCGAATTAGCTGGTTGATCTTTTGCTTTAAACAAAAGCCTGTAAATAATATATTTACAGGCTTTTACAAAATTTACCCCCTGCTTATTTAAGCGTGACTTGGGTCAAACTCTATGATCCATTCAATACCGTATTTATCTCTGAACATGCCGGCATAAGTACCCCAGGGACTGTCGCCTATTTCCCCTTCTACATCTCCACCCGCGGATAATCCGTTAAATATTTTGTCCGCTTCTTCACGGCTTTCGGCAGCCACTGCTATTTTAGACCTGTTCTCGCTTTCGTTTACCGGCCCCATAAATTCAGGAACATCATTGGCTATTAACATATTGTGTTTACCAAGCGGTAAGGCAATGTGCATTATTTTGTTGGCTTCGCTTTCCGCAACCGTAAATTCTTCGCTTGCCAGGTCTTTGAAACGAACGACCTTTGCAAACTCGCCGCCAAAAACTGATTTGTAGAAAGTGAATGCTTCCTCAGCATTGCCGTTAAAGTTGATCCAGGGATTTATTGCTCTCATAGTTATTTTGTTAAAATGATTATTATTTCTGTGTTAAGCTCGCCAGCAGTTCTTCCAGGTTCTTTAAGGTCATGGCGAAGCCTATTTTGAAGCCCTCTAATAATTTATCCAAACGCTCAAACGATTCATTAAAAATGGTAATGTCCACTTTGGTTATGCCATTTTGCTCGCTGAAATTGTAATCCCATTCAGAACCCGGCAGTTCACGGTTTTCGTCTTTATCAGAAAACGCGTTGTACATTTTAAAGTTGGTTTTCGGGGTAATGGAAGTAAATTCCTGCACAGCCCAACGCTCCTGCCCGTCGGGACTTATCATGGCGTAAAATCTTCGCCCGCCCACTTCAAAATTCATATACTTGGTTTTGGCGCGCATAGGTGCCGGTGCACCCCATTGGTCGAGCAGTTCGGCCTTAGTAAAGGCATCCCATACCAAAGACTGTCCGGCATTAAATTCCCTGGTTATATAAACCATTTTAGCTGCCTTGTCAACGTTAAAATCAAATAGCAGATCGTTGTTCATTTTTCTTGTTGTTTAAGTGTTGATAATACTTTGTCGAGCTGGTTAAACTGAGTTTCCCAGTTTTGCCTCAATTGCGCTAACCAGTGGTCAAATTCCTGCATTTTTTGCACGCTAAAGTGATAATAGATCTCCCTGCCCCTTTGCTCCGGTTTGATCAATTCACATTCCTGCAATACCTTAATATGTTTTGATACGGCCTGCCGGCTCATATCAAACTTTTCGGCCATTACATTTGGCGTTAATGCCTGTATAGTCAATAAAGTTAAAATGGCCCTCCGCGTCGGGTCAGCTATGGCCTGGAATATGTCTTGTTTCATTTTTTAAACATCAATTGCGCAACCCGCAGGTTGCAAATATATATGCAACTTTTGAGTTGCGCAAATTTTATTTCAATTAAATTTAATTATGGCGCACTTAAGGCATTAATGGCCCTCGTTTTGCTTAATGGAGGTATGAAGAGAAAAGTACTTGTAATTGAGGATGAACCCGTTATTGCCGAAATGATATGCATTATACTGGAAATGGAAGGGTTAAACGTGGTTAGCCTGGCTGATATGGGGACGGCAAGGCAAAAACTGCATAGTAATGAGATCGGATTAGTGCTGCTTGATCTCAATCTGAAGGGCGAAAGCGGGCGAACTATATGTGAATACATCAAAGGACAAGCCGACCTAAAACACATACCGGTCATCCTGGTTTCTGCCAATCTCGATCTGGAAAAGATAAAAATAGCCTGCGGTGCCGACGATCATATTGCAAAACCTTTTGAGCTGACAGATTTCACCAGTAAAGTAAGGCAATACGCTTTAAATTAGTCGCTAAAGGGCCCGACTACCGGCCAGACTTTCTCTGCGATCTTGGTGTTACTCTAAACGAGGTAATGCAATTTGCAGCAACCAATTTAAAACGAGTTTGTTTAATGCTTATGGCAACGATCAATATCCTCGAACGCAAAACAGTGCCGGATACCCAGTATCCGTTAGAACAAATCAAATTTCAAAAACCCGACCTGGAAGGTGAAATGCACGACCAAACAAATGAAGTGTATTTCCGGCCTGATGCGGTTGCCGTACTGCTGGCCGATACAAAAGCCAAGACCTTCCTGCTCACCCGCCAGTTTCGCCTGCCTACCTTTCTTAATGGAAGGGAAACCGGTTACCTGGTTGAAACTTGTGCCGGTCTGATTGATGATGGCGAAACGCCGGAACAGGCAGCACTTAGGGAGGTTGAAGAAGAGACGGGTTATGCCGCCGGCAACCTGCAAAAAATAGGTGCTGTTTACACTTCGGCGGGCGGCCTTACTGAATATGTTCACCTATTTATGGCAACGTATGATAAAGATAAACAACACAGCGCAGGCGGTGGTAAAAAAGGCGAAGGCGAGGATATTGAACTTATTCACATAACATTTGACGAGGCCAAAGAAAAAACCCTGGCCGGCGCTATTAATGATGCTAAAACCATGCTTCTGCTACAGCATTTTTTTCTCCGTCATGACAAAGAAGGGTTATAAAATTACCTTCGGCCGGTAGGCACTCAATAAAGCACCTTTTACAAACTTTTAATTTTTTTTATATTAAACAAAAAAGCCTATAAATTTTAGATTTACAGGCTTTTGGCTATTTCGCGGTGAGGGAGGGAATTGCATCGCCTCTGAATACCGCTCTCATTCAATATCTTACAATGGATTTAATTCTTTACTCACCGAATTACTCACCACTTTTATTGTACAGATTAATTGCAAATCTTATTAAGACAAATATAGCTATTTCCAATATGATCTAATGGCAAATAAAGTAAACAAATGTAAAGGCGAACAAAGGAATTTGGAGCAATCTACATTGTTTATCTCAATGCGGAAATCGAACTCCACTCTTAATCTTTATTTTATAATGCTTTACAAAAAGATTGTTATGTGTTCAGCGAATCACAAAATCCGATATCTAATATAGTGTACAAGTTTTTTTTGTAAAAAAAAGCACTTATACACTAAGAGCCTTGCTTCTCTTACAAACATATTTTTAGTAATTGATCGTGTGAGCTTGTGATCATCCTAATTAAACTCGCGCTCATATCTCTAACCACTTATTTTGACAATCAACCTTTTCATTTTGGAAGGGTTTTTTGCTTTAATTTCAAGGCGATAAAATCATAAAGCACTGATTTTAAATAAGATAATTAGCTTTTTATTTTTTTGGTATCCCTTTGGCATAGCCTGAATCAAAACGTAAAAAAATGATCACACTACTGCTTTTGCTGGCCATGCTCATCTTCTGCTGGCTCATGTACAAATCCATTGACTGGTTCGAAAAAATCTAAAACTATGTTAGCACTATTCATCGTTTCCATTGCGGTATTCATATACATGGTATATGTGCTGCTGAACCCCGAAAAATTTTAATTGTAAAACATCATGAACACAGAACTACTTGGAATAATCGCTTCCATGGGCATCACGCTGCTGATTGCTATCCCACTGGCGAAGTACCTGGCCAAAATGTTTGCCGGGGAAAAGGTATGGACGGATTTTATGAAACCGCTGGAACGCGGCATTTACAAACTATCAGGCATTAAGCCGGACGAGCCAATGAACTGGAAACAGTTTTTGAAAGCTATGATGACAATTAACCTGCTTTGGCTGGTTTACGGTTTTTTTATGCTGATGTACCAGGACAAGTTGCCGCTTAACCCGGACGGCAATCCCGGCCAGACACCTGATCTCGCTTTTAACACCATTATCAGCTTTGTGGTGAACTGTAATTTGCAGCACTATAGTGGGGAAAGCGGCGCTACCTATCTGACGCAGCATTTCATATTTATGTTCCTGCACTTTGTGAGCGCGGCTACGGGTATTGCCTGCGCAATAGCTGTATTCAAAGCATTCCGCGACAAAACCACAAATAACCTGGGTAATTTTTGGGATTACTTTGTAAAAGCGATTACCCGATTATTATTACCCATCTCGATTGCGATCGCCTTAATACTTACCTTCAATGGTACGCCTTCAAGTTATGCGGGGAAAGATCAATTCATTTCTTTGCAGGGCGACACCGTAAACGTATCACGCGGCCCTGCCGCGCAGATGATCGCTATTAAACACTTAGGGACAAATGGTGGCGGCTATTTTGGTGTAAACTCTGCACATCCGCTTGAAAATCCAAATTACCTGACTAACATGACCGAGATCATAGCGCAGTTTATTGTGCCGGTGGCCATGGTATTGTGTTTTGGTTTATTCATCCGCCGCAAAAAACTGGCCTGGGTCACTTTTGGCGTAATGATGCTCGGTGTATTGATGCTGATGATACCCAGTATCACCAGCGAAATTAGTGGAAACCCCCTCATTGCCAAAATGGGGGTAAGCCAGGTGACCGGTGCTATGGAAGGTAAAGAAGTGCGCTTCGGCCCAATGGCTACAGCCTACTGGGGAACGCTAACCACCGTAACCTCTACCGGTTCGGTAAATGGCATGCACGATAGCACCATGGCACTTACCGGTTTGTGGCAGCTATTGGCCATGATGATCAATTCGTTCTTCGGTGGATGTGGTGTAGGTGTACTTAACTACTTTATTTATGTCATCATCGCCGTGTTTATCTCCGGTCTGATGGTGGGGCGTACGCCTGAGTTTTTAGGGCACAAAGTTGAAGCACGGGAAGTAAAGATCGCGGCGCTGGTCACTTTACTTAGTCCTTTCCTTATTATGGTAGGTACTGCACTGGCCTGCCATGTTTTTAATACTTATCCAAATGCAGACTGGTCGGTCAAACCATCGGCTTGGCTAAACAATCCCGGCTACCACGGCTTTTCTGAGATGTTGTACGAATATACCTGGCCAATGCCAACAATGGTTCCGGCTTTGAGGGTTTGGGCGACAATAATATTTGGTGGAACCTGAGTACGGGCGTGGCGCTGTTCTTTGGGCGTTTCCTGCCCATTATCGGGCCTGTTGCCATTGCCGGTTTGCTGGCCAATAAAAAGTATGTGCCTGAGTCAGCCGGTACCCTGAAAGTAGATTCTCTCACTTTTGGTGTAATGACCTTCGCCGTGATCCTGGTATTAAACGCTCTGTCTTATTTCCCTGCGCTGGTTTTAGGCCCTATTGCAGAGTATTTTTCAATGAAATAATTGATCTGAACAAATGAAAACACAATCCAATAAATTATTTGAACCGGCACTGGTGCAAACCGCCCTTAAAGAGTCGTTCATTAAGCTGAACCCCAAGGTTATGCTGCGTAACCCGGTGATGTTCACCGTTGAAGTAGGCACAGCCGTCATGCTTTACGTAAGCATCTATAGCTTTACGCACCACGACCAGGGATCATTCGCTTATAACTTTTCCATATTCATTATCCTGTTGCTTACTGTATTATTCGCCAATTTTGCCGAGGCTATTGCCGAAGCACGGGGTAAGGCCCAAGCCGACAGTCTGCGTAAAACCCGTGAAGAAACACCTGCCAATATATTGCTAAG
The DNA here is from genome assembly GCF_946479965.1 of uncultured Mucilaginibacter sp. The sequence goes on from NZ_CAMLHX010000002.1 coordinate 25,931, forward strand.
CGATGGCAGCATTGTTAGCAAATCATCCAGTGAGCTGCGCAAAGGTGATGTGTTCGTTTGTGAAACGGGTGATACCATTCCAACGGACGGCGAGATCATTGAAGGGCTGGCCACCATTGATGAATCAGCTATTACCGGCGAATCAGCCCCGGTTATACGCGAAGCAGGCGGTGACAAGTCATCCGTTACCGGCGGTACCAAGGTGTTGTCCGATCATATCAAGGTTAGGGTGACCACCGAGCCGGGCGAAAGCTTCCTGGATAAGATGATCGCTTTGGTAGAGGGCGCTTCCCGCCAAAAAACACCAAATGAAATTGCCTTAACCATCCTGCTGGCCAGCTTTACGCTCATCTTTGTTATAGTATGCGTTACTTTGAAGCCATTTGGTGACTATGCCAAAACGCCCATCACTATCGCGGCGCTCATTTCGCTATTTGTTTGTCTGATCCCAACCACTATCGGCGGCCTATTATCGGCTATAGGCATTGCGGGAATGGATCGCGCCCTACGTGCCAATGTCATCACCAAATCGGGTAAGGCAGTAGAAACTGCCGGTGACATTGATGTATTACTGCTGGACAAAACTGGCACCATTACTATCGGTAACCGCAAAGCCACGCATTTTTGGCCTGCCTTAGACATATCGGCGGAAGATCTGATGAAAGCGGCTGTATTATCATCATTAGCGGATGAAACCCCTGAAGGTAAATCTATCGTGGAACTGGCTTCGCAAAATAAGACGAAGATCGCGCTTACAGCACCGGCTGAATTCATCAAGTTTACAGCAGAAACCCGCTCCAGTGGCATCAATACGGCCGATGGCCTGCGCATCCGCAAAGGTGCTTTCGACTCGATACGCAACCTCTCGGTAAATGCCGGACATACTTTCCCTGATGATGTGGTTGAGCGTGTTAAAGAAATATCCTCTAATGGTGGTACGCCATTGGTAGTTTCCCAAAATGAAAAGGTTTTAGGCACTATTGAACTACAGGATATTATTAAACCAGGTATTGCCGAACGTTTTGAGCGCCTGCGCAAAATGGGTATTAAAACCGTAATGGTTACCGGCGACAATCCGTTGACTGCCAAATTTATTGCTGAAAAGGCCGGTGTAGATGATTTTATTGCTGAGGCCAAGCCCGAAGATAAGATGAACTACATTAAGCACGAGCAAAACAGCGGCAAACTGGTAGCAATGATGGGTGACGGCACCAATGATGCCCCTGCACTTGCACAGGCTGACGTGGGTGTGGCGATGAACAGCGGAACACAAGCGGCCAAGGAAGCCGGCAACATGGTGGATTTGGACAACGACCCAACCAAACTGATCGAGATTGTCGAGATCGGTAAACAGCTGCTCATCACCCGTGGTACACTGACTACCTTTTCTATTGCCAATGACGTTGCCAAGTATTTTGCTATTGTACCGGCGTTGTTTATCGCTTCGATACCCGCTTTGCAGGCCATCAATATCATGAACCTGCACAGCCCTGAAAGCGCCATCTTGTCGGCAGTGATCTTTAACGCGATCATTATCCCGATGCTGATCCCGCTGGCTTTAAAGGGTGTGGAATATAAACCAATCGGTGCCAGTGCACTGTTGCGCCGTAATCTGTTGATCTACGGTTTGGGCGGTGTTATTGCCCCCTTTATCGGCATCAAATTAATTGACCTGGCAGTTGCCTTGTTTATATAAGACATGAGTATTGAGATGTGAGATATGAGACAAAGATTTCAAACATACCTCTCCTCAAATAAATAAATGAAATAACAGGCGAAAAGATAAGAGTCTCAAATCTCATATCTAACGTCTCAAATCTAAAAAATATGAAAAAGTATCTTTTAACTTCCCTGCGCTTAACCTTGGTGTTAACCGTATTGTGCTGTGTTATTTATCCTTTATTGATCTCGGCTGTGGGCAAATTGTCAAAAGGCAAAGGCAATGGCGAAACCATCATTGTAAATGGTAAAGTGGTAGGTTATGCAGCCATTGGCCAAAGTTTTACCAAACCGCAATACTTCTGGGGTCGGCCTTCTGCTGTGAGCTATAACGCGGCCGGTTCTGCCGGTTCAAACAAAGGGCCAAGTAATTCTGATTACCTGAAAGACTTGGCCAGCCGTATTGACACGCTCTTAAAATATCACCCTTACTTAAAAAAGAGCGATATACCGGCTGATATGGTCACTGCTTCGGGTAGTGGCCTCGACCCTGATATCTCGCCAGCAGCCGCAAAAATGCAGATAAAGCGTGTGGCCCAATATCGTAAACTGGATGAAGCCAAAGTAGCGGCCTTGGTAGACAGTCATACCGAACAACCTTTGGCGGGGCTTTTCGGCCCAGCTAAAGTCAATGTATTGAAACTGAATGTGGCGTTGGATGAATTAAAGTAAACTTTATGGCGGCTGCTTGCGCGTTATAAAGAAATATAAAACCCTAATTTAGTTTCGATGAGATCGGAAAATGTGAACGATGACCGGTCGGCCGGCCGCAAAAAACGGCCGGCTATTTTTGAAAAACAACAATGGACAGTGAAAATAAAGATAGCTCGGTAAAGGACTTCATCGAACTGGTGAAAAAGTCCCGGCGCGGTAAACTGAAAGTTTATATCGGCATGAGTGCCGGTGTGGGCAAAAGCTACCGGATGTTACAGGAAGCGCACGCGTTGCTGAAGAACCATATAGATGTGCAGATCGGCTATATCGAAACCCACAACCGGGCAGAAACGCACGCTTTACTTGATGGCCTGCCCGTAATTGCCCGGCGAAAGGTATTTTATAAAGGCAAAGAGCTGGATGAAATGGATCTGAAAGCCATCCTTAACCGGCACCCCGAAGTTGTGGTTGTAGATGAACTGGCCCACACTAATATTGAAGGCAGTAAGAACGGCAAGCGCTGGCAGGATGTGATGGATATCCTACAGGCGGGCATCAGCGTAATCACTGCGGTCAATATTCAGCACCTGGAGAGCCTGAACGAGGATGTTGAAGAGATCACGGGTATAGCTATTACCGAGCGCATCCCCGACAAGATCTTGCAACTGGCAGATGAGATCGTCAACATTGATTTAACCGCCGATGAACTGATCGGCAGGTTAAAGGAAGGTAAGATCTATGATAAGAGTAAGATAGAGCGCGCCCTACAAAACTTTTTTAAAAGCGACAAGATATTGCAACTGCGTGAACTGGCGCTAAAGGAAGTGGCGCATCACCTGGAGCGTAAGATCGATATCGAAGTGCCTAAGCAGATCAAGCTGCGGCCCGAAAGATTCCTGGCGTGCATCTCATCCAATGCTGAGACTTCTAAAGTGGTAATTCGTAAAACGGCACGACTGGCTTCCTACTACCGTTCGCCGTGGATTGTATTGTATGTGCAAAGCAGCAGCGAGAGTGGCGACCGAATCAAGCTGGATAAACAGCGTTTCCTGATCAATAACTTTAAGCTGGCAACCGAACTGGGTGCCGAAGTGCTCCGCGTAAAAAGCGACCAAATCACGCATACCATTATGCAGGTGGCGGAAGAGCGTGAAGTGACCACCATTTGCATAGGCAAGCCCCATTTAAACCTTTTTCAGGTGATCTTACGTACGGCGATATTTAATGAGCTGTTAAGAAAGATCGCCGCAACAGAAACCGATTTAGTTATACTATCATGAAAGTAAAAAATAAACTCCGGCTGGGATTTGGATTCCTGTTCCTCGTTGTATTGTTCTTCGGCGGCATATCCATTTTCCTGATCAACCAGATCGCGAACAACGGGAAGGTGATCCTCAAAAACAATTATGAAACACTCACCTTTGTGCGTGAAATGCGCTACGTATTAGATAACCAGGAATTGCCATTACCTGAAAGTGCACACAAAGCATTTGAAAATCAATTGATCCGACAGGAGCATAATATCACTGAAAAAGGTGAAGCGGCTGCAACCGCTGCCCTGCGCCAACATTTTCAACAACTAACTAACTCAACTGCAATACTGAAATTGATCCGCAACGACCTTCGGCAGATCGAAATACTGAATATGCAGGCCATTGTTCGCAAAAACGATCAGGCCAATCACTCGGTCGACAAAACGCTATTGTTTCTTGGCTTGTCAGGGTCGTTTACCTTCCTTGTATTATTCAGTTTTAGTGTTAATTTCCCCAGCGCAATTGCCAATCCGTTAAATGCTTTGTTAAAGGGTATCCGGCAGATCAGTAAGCAGAACTACCAGGAGCGCATCCATTTTGACAACAATGATGAGTTCGCGGAGGTTGCCGGAGCTTTTAATGAGATGGCCTCAAAACTCAAAGAATGGGAGAATAGTAACATATCGCACCTGATGTCGGAAAAACAGCGCATTGATACGATCATCGAACAAATGCAGGATGCGATCATTGGCGTAGATGAACAAGGGCAAGTCTTATTCATCAATACCAGCGCAAAAACAATGCTGAATCTAAGTGAAGAAAAATACGCGGGTCAGCAAGTAGCTGATGTGGCCAAACATAACGATCTTTTAAAATCGATTCTCGAAACCGGCACCGGAAAACCTTTCCGTATAGTGGTAAATGGAAAGGATGCCTTTTTTCAATTGGATTCTACCGAGATCACCGTACCGAACATTGCGCCTGCTGAACAGGATGTAATCAGGATCGCCCGCAATTCGGCGGGTCGGGTTTACATTTTACGCAATGTGACCGAGTTTAAAGAGCGGGACGAAGCCAAAACGAATTTTATTGCCACGATATCCCATGAATTAAAGACACCCATCTCGGCTATCAAAATGAGTATCAAACTTTTGTGCGATGAACGTGTAGGCCGCTTGAATACAGAGCAATTGGATCTGATCAATCATATTGGGGATGACGCGGAAAGATTATTAAAGATCACTTATGAACTGCTCGATCTTTCGCAGGTAGAAACCGGAAATATCCAATTAAATTTTACGGCAACTCAGCCTGAGCATATTCTCGAATATGCTATCAAAGCCGTTAAATTTGAAGCTGGTCAAAAGCAAGTTAAGCTGGAAGAATTGCTGCCGGCGCATTTGCCGCAAGTGCATGCAGACACGGAGAAAACTGCATGGGTGATGATCAATTTCTTGTCCAATGCCTTACGCTATAGTCCCGAAAGATCAAAAATCACCATTGCAGTTAAACCCAAACAAGCATTTCTGGAATTTTCGGTGCAAGATCATGGCAAAGGGATCGATCAGCAATACCGGGACCGTTTATTCGACCGTTATTTCCAGGTACCGACTGATGGGCAAAACAAATCCGGTTCAGGCCTTGGGCTGGCTATCTCCAAAGAGTTTATTTTGGCCCAGGGCGGAGATATCGGCGTGGAAAGTGAAGTGGGTAGCGGGAGCCGTTTTTGGTTTACCCTGCCGGTTGCAAAAAAGATATAAATAAGCAGAGAAATGAAACCAGGCGTATTGATCATAGATGATGAAACCAAATTATCGGCATTGCTGGCAAGGATCATCGAATTGGAGGGCTACCCCGTGTGGCGGGCAGCATCCGGTAAAGAAGGTTTAAAAATACTTGACCGGGAATCCGTGCAGGTAGTATTAAGCGATGTTAAGTTGCCCGATGTCAGCGGAGTTGATTTGGTTAAACAGTTGAAGGAGAAGAAGCCCTATGTGGAAGTGATTTGTCTGACGGCCTACGGAACCATTGCCGACGGTGTAAATGCGATAAAAAATGGAGCGTTTGACTACATCACTAAAGGCGATGACAATGAACGTATTTTACCATTGCTTTCCAAAGCTGCCGAAAAAGCAGAGGTTCAGTATAAGCTTTACCAACTGGAAAGTAAATTGATCAGCCAGCATAGCTTTGAGGGAATTGTAGGTAATTCAAGGGTCATTCAATCAGCGATCGAACTCGCCAGAAAAGTTGCACCAACCGACACCACCGTATTACTGCTGGGCGAAACCGGTACGGGTAAGGAAGTATTTGCACGTGCCATCCATTACAATAGTAACCGGAAACAGGGAAATTTCGTTGCCATCAATTGTAGCGCCTTTTCAAGAGAACTGTTAGAAAGCGAACTGTTCGGTTACCGGGCCGGGGCCTTTACCGGTGCGCTGAAAGATAAAAAGGGACTATTTGAAGAAGCGCACGGCGGAACTTTGTTCCTGGATGAGATTGGTGAAATACCAATTGATTTACAGGCGAAATTATTGAGGGTATTGGAAGCCGGTGAGTTTTTTAAACTGGGAGATTCCAAAACTTATCACACCAATGTGCGGATCATCGCTGCGACCAACCGCGATCTTCGTTCCGAAATAGAAAATGGGCATTTTAGGGGAGACTTGTTTTACCGCTTATCGGTGTTTAGCATTAGTCTGCCTTCGTTAAATGACCGTCGCGAGGATATCCCGCTGCTGGCCGAATATTACCTGAAAGAATACGCAGGCAAAATGAATCGCAAGCTGTCCGGGATCGACCCTGTGATGCTTCAGCAACTGGGAAAATATAACTGGCGCGGCAATATCCGCGAACTGAAGAATTTGATAGAACGGGCCGTGATTGTATCGGAAGATGACGTTTTAACCGCAGACACCTTACCGATGGATTTATACGGCGAGCACAATACCGCGATGACCGTTTTTGATATGGCCGAGGTAGAAAAAAATCACATCCGTAAGATGCTTGTCTATACCAAGGGTAATAAAACAGAAGCTGCAAAATTAATGAACATTGGTATTACTACCTTATACAGAAAGATTGAAGAATACCAACTGCACTAACCGTATTTAAATCAGCGCTTGCTATCATAGTATAAGGTTTTATCACTTAAACTATTTATGATTAACTCTCTTCTCAATTGATTAATAAAATTTATGATTATAAGATAGAATATTATCGCCTGTGACCTTTGTTCCGCTGCCTTCTTCTACCATGAGTTGCTTCATCATCCACATCATGAGTAATATTGATATATATAGATTCCGATTCTTCGGCCGATGGTGTAACTGGGGATTCTTGATGGGTACTTGCCATTGGCTTGATTTCATTAGTTTCAGTTACTTCAGCCATTTCCAATTCCAGCCTTTCAATATTTATTTTTTCAGCCAGGCCGCCGTTCTTTAAGGTATTGGCGTAGGCCATACTATCCTTGAGTTGCCTGTCAAATTCGAATAAGTTATCAAATAGAATTTCCCCGCTTTGTTTGAATGCCACGCGATCAAACTGCCCCATTTTTGCGGAGTGTTCGGCATTTTTACCACGCGAATTATTCTGTGGGCTAAGTTTGATTCGGTTCGTCGCGTCTTTTCTGCTAACGATGACCTGAACATGCATTTGCTCACCAAGCTTTCGTTCGCCCCGTTTTTTAAGACCTTGTTTTACTTCCGGGTCTTTGTAAGTGTAATATCGGTGGTTTTCTAACTTGGCAAACCACACCAGATCTTCGTTGCTGTTTATTCCTTCGCGTTTAAAGTTTTGTGCATAAGCATTCATTACCCGAACGGTGAATCCTTTAAGCTGATCTTTTACGCCGTCATCGCCAAATTGCTCCCTTAAAAAAGCGATCTCCTTTTGGCTCGGGCTAATGTTAACCAAAAAGAATTTCGCATCATCCCTCCCTAATTTGGCGATATTGTTGTCAATTGTTTGCATAACATGATATGGATCTATCTTAATTTCTCGGCCGTTAAACCAGTATTCCGGCTCAGTGTTCTTAGCGAACCTGTTCTCTTTCTCCAAATAGTGCACCAGGGTGCCGCTGCTGCCTTTGTTTGATGCTTCCTTGCTGTCGCTGATATTGATAAACATATTTTTTATTTATAGCGACCGAACCTGTGCCTTGACAGCGTTAATGAGTTCTTCCTTTTCCTTACCCGAAGTCATCAAGGTAAAAGCCTCTCTAGACCTGATGTAACCTTCCATTATGGCCATAAACTGTGCTTTCAACGCATCTTTACTTTTTTCACTTTTCAATATCGCATCCATTAATTGCATGAGTTGCAAAAGCACTTCAGCCTGTTCATGCTGGTTGTTCAATACTTCTACATTATGTTCGAGCACTTCTGTATTGAAACGATCAATGACCTGCCGCTGAGATTCGCCGATCCTGTCCAGTAAGGTCTTCATAGGCACAAGCAGCATATTCTCCTGTGTTCTGATAAAGCCGATATACTGCTGATGATTTTTCATCAGCGTATTTTTCAGGATTTCGTCATTCAGATCCATTGGATCTTTTTTGCTTTTGTAGAAATAATCGACCATTTGTATAAAGACCTGCCGCTTTGTCCGGCCCAGCTTAAGAGCGATCTTCTCAAACTTCTGATCAGTTATGAGCGGGTATCTTACCGATCTTACATTGATATCTTCTGTCATAGAATTCAATTTTTATGGCTGCCATCAAAAGCTATACTGCTATCAAGCTACGTAGCTATCGAGCTGCACAATGATCCAGCTACTTCGGATACTGCCAAGTATCCTGTTTTCTTTTATTTCGCACTTAAAAAATGCACTAAGTATCCCCGGAGGATACGCAAAACCCCCGTAGCGCAGCGTAGGGCAAGCAAAGTAGGGCTCTGCCCAACTTCCGCTTGCTCCAAACCATCTTATGGTTTGGACTTTTTTAAAGAATAGCTTAACAATTATCATTTCAATTTTGGGTGTGGTTGTGCGTTGATTTCGGATGGGTGGTGAAGTTCAGTGGGAACTGGATATTTGCGAACTCGTTCGCTTCCGTCAAAATCTCAAACTTGTTCTACATTGTGTCCGGGCCAATAGACCAGGCTTTCTGCCCTCGGGCTGAAACTTGGCTGGTACAGGATATAACCAAGATCGTGAAGCTCTTTCATGCACTTATGGTAGGTGGCAATAGAAGCTATCTTTGAATAGACCATGAGTTGTTTACGGTTAATACCAAAAGGATTGGTATAGCCTTCCTTTTGCCATGATGCAAATAGGGCAGAGCATAAACTTACATGGGAACTGAGCAGGCGATGGTCTTTCGCCATTCGCCGGATCAGCCTGCTGTAATCCTCCAAAGCAAGTTTTGTAGTTCCGGGCACTATTTATCGTTCCCTTCCAATATTTTATGGATGTCCTCCAGTTTGTAATACATCATGCCGCCAATCTTAGTGAAGCGAAGCGTTCCGTTGATACGAAGGTTCTGCAAAGTCCCCGGTGAAATGGAAAGTATCTTTCGCACCTCCGCGCTTTTCAGCCATTGTTTAGCAGTACCGATTTGTGGTTGTATAATTTGTTTAATTTCGGACAAAAGCTCCACTTTGAAAGCTTTCAGGTCCTCTTTGGTTATCAGATCTAATGTTGTCATAGACAACAAAAATAAGATATGTTTTGATAATATAAAATATATCAAAACAAACCATATATTTGTATCAGTAAATGAAATATACGATATGGTGACATTTGATATAAATTGGTTAAAGTATTGAAACCCTAACATCACTATTGTTATTCAAAAACCATTAAAACGCATAAAAAAAAATAATTTAAAAATTTGAAAATAAGTTATAAGACCTATTTGAACGACCGGTTAAAACAGGTCAATTTCCACGGAACGCTAACTCATCCATTATATGTGCAGGTAACTTTTGAGCGAAAAACGCTTTTTTTCAAAAGCTACTATTTTGAGTTGTTTGCTAAAGAGCGGTATTTTTTAAAAATACCAGGAACCAGTATCGCCGAAGGGCCGGGCTTGTTACAGGTGATCGGTTTGGAAACACAAGTGATCAAGTTCATTGTGAACAGGCATTCCGAAGATTTTTCATTGGAGTTATTTAAAAGAGAGTACTCCTATTACAGTAAGGATCTGTGTGACGAACTGGAAAGTGGATTTACAGACTATCTGCACACCTTCTTTTATGACGAAGGCCTGCCCGCGTTTGCAGAGCTACTAAAAACAGGAGGCCAGCGTACTATAGCTTATGAATTAGTGAGGGATCTGAAGGGTATTTTAAATCAACCTATATGGAGAAAGCTAATGGAAAACTCCTTTCATTATGCGCCGCCCTACTTGCCGGTTTATGGTTTCATGAAAGAAACCAAGCGATGGCCAATGCTTTGCCTTACCAGGATGGAATGGAGCCTGCCTGAAACAAAAACTGCTTTTAAAGACTACGTCCGTATTCACTATTCGGCAGCGGACGTTGATCAGCTGATCGCTAAAATAGATAAGTAGCTGGACCGTATCACGGTTTAAAAGCAATGCAGTCAACGCCAGATATTGGGCAGATGACCACACAATTCCTTATTCAACAGTTAAGCAACCAATTGTGTTAAACCGGGCAAATTGTCAAGGCCGCCGATCCTATCATCGGCGCTGGTTACAGCCTTGACGATTTGTCCTGGTTTGGCCTACCTTTGCGGTGCCGGTGAATTAGGAATTCATCTTAAATAAAGGGAAGAAAGGTTGTTGTGAGTAGGCGAGCAACTTCCTTTCGCGCGTAAGGAAAAGCTGTTTACGAATTCAGCATTGATGAATGAGTAAACTGCTTTTCCTGAAGGGCTTTCGTTATCTACCTATTGTATAATCCAAGTCTTGGTCGTCCTCGTCGTCCCGGTTCTTTGAAATATCACCATAGCGACCAGCAATTTGGAGAATAATCAGCTCTGTACTTTTAGGTAGCTTATCGCTCAAATAAATTAGCTGGTGCTTTTGCACGCTCATCACAGACCTTAACTTATAATAGTTGTCTGTAGCATCAATAACCTCCAGGTTGTCAAAACGATCAGCAAAATATTCCAAATTTTTAAGGCCTTCATTGTAATTATACACAATGCTGGCGTCGTCGATATAATGGCCTCCCGTTTTTACCCGGACTGCAACCCGTGCCATAGACTCAGGAATACTTTGTAAAACAAGATAAATCATGTTTGTTTCGTAGCCATTGGATTTGAAGCGATCAGCAATGTCCATCAGTAAATGATCTCTGAAATTTGTTTCAATTACAAAGTCTTGTTTTTTCTTAATTGCCAATTCTATGCAATCCTGAAAATGCTGTTGAAATGCATGCTGGATACTTTCCGGAGGATAATTGCGGTATTTTAAAGCTATAGTGGCCAGTTCTTTATCCGGATCAAAGATAAGTGCTCCAGCTGGGGACAAATCCTTCGAGAAGGTAGATTTACCAGCTCCATTTGGCCCCGCTACAAAAATGAGCTGGGGTTGGGTTTTCATATCTACAGAACTTTGATAACCTGAATATTGTCGACACCCAAAACCCTTACCAATTCCTTACGATCACGGTACTCATGGATCATAATGTCATCAGCTGGGCATAACTTTTCATCAAAATAAACAATATAGGAATTGTTGTCCCAAGCCTCTTTGGTAAGTCTTTCTGCTGTAGGGCTTAGCCTGTCAGTAAATTCCTCAGATGACATCTCAAAGATTGATTTTCTTTCCGGCTGGGATGCTTTAGTATGCATTAACTCGTTAATCGTTGTTCTCATACAAATATAATTAATTTAGTGAATTGATTTTTTGTTAGTTGTTGGACTTCCATTGTTTTATTTAAAAACGTCCACCTGATATTTCGCTTTTAATAATGCCATATCCTTGCTGACCTTCATATCCAAAATTTTTGCATAGTGCTGTGTGGTTTTAATATTGGTATGCCCCAGCATTTTCGATACCGACTCAATCGAAACGCCATTGGACAGTGTAACGGTAGTAGCAAATGTATGGCGGGCTGTATGGTAGGTAAGTTCTTTGTTAATACCACAAACGCCCGCTATCTCTTTTAGATAGGCATTCATTTTTTGGTTGGTCGATACAGGTAAGGCCCTATTATTTACTTGGCAAGTTGGATGGTTGGCATACTTATTTAAAATATTAAGCGCAGACGGTAGTAAGGGCACCCGAGTCGGAGTATCGGTCTTTTGACGTTTTGTATAAATCCACATCTCACCGTCTAATCCTTTGACCACTTCGCGTCTTGTTAATTTTTGTACATCAGCATAAGCTAATCCAGTCAAACAACTGAATATAAATATGTCTCTTACCTGGTCAAGCCTATCCGTTTCAAAGACTTTATTAGCTATAATGTCTATTTCGTCCTGATTTAAAAATATTCGGTCAACTATCTTTAACTTTGATTTATAGTTTCTGAACGGATCCTTTGTTAGCCAGCCGCTTGCCAAACAGAACCGAATAATCTTTTTGAAATTCTTTACATATTTCTGAGCGGAATTATTGCAGCACTTCTTTTCCGAGCGGAGGAAAAACTCTAAACTCGTTATGAATTCATGGTCAATTTTTTTGATATCAATATCCTCAGCTTTATACTTCCATTTAATATAATTTTCTGTGTGCTTAATCGTAGTATTAAAACAAGTAAGTGTTCCTGAAGAATACCCGTTTCCGATAAGAGCAGCCATCGTTCTATTATGCTCTCTAAATACTCCTAACAGCATGATAGCATTTTCATCTTTACCCAAAAACCTATTTTTTAGTCTTTCTGCCGTAATCTCGATCTCCGCCTCTGTTAATTGCTTGTGGGCATCATAAACCTTGTGTTGCAAATTGTCCAGATAAGCGTTAAATGACCTGATATTTTCAGTTGTACCCTTTAAACGGCCTGAATAACTATTCCATAATTTGGGATCACATTCCCGGCTGGCAGTTGTTTCCGCACGTTCGCCGTTAACAGTAATTCGCAAATAGATTGGAACGGGCCCTGATAGATAGTTTTTTGGCTTTTTTAAATAAAAAAGCAAGCTAAAATGAGTTTTCATGTTTTTGACATTAAAAAGTGAAACAAAATTAAGCTTGCAATCCATCTTAAACAAGATGTTCAATTATAAAACATCTTGATAATCAAGCAAATAAGTCGATTTGGTGAGTAAGCACTTGGCAAATTATCAACTCACCGAATTACGCACCTTTTTCCAATGATTTGGTGCATAAAATAGCAAATTGAATTAAAAACAAAAGCCTGCAATCATTTGATTTGCAGGCTTTTATCTGTTTTTGATATGATTATCAGCGGTGAGGGAGGGATTCGAACCCTCGGTACAGTTTCCCGTACGTCAGTTTAGCAAACTGATCCTTTCGGCCTCTCAGGCACCTCACCGTTGTTAAATAAATACCCCTTTTTCAGGGACTGCAAATATAGCAATTAGCGTAAGTCGGCAAAAAAAAATTTGAGGTATTAATTTATAGCGCTGTTTATAAGGCAATAAAAATAATTACAGGCCGTAAAAGAGGTTTTTAATAATTAATACGCACGTGGTAAATGCTCATCAGCATGCGCTTAAAAATGGTTTTGATGGTCTCCAGGTCCTTTAATGTTATGTCGCTGTCGTTAAGCTGATCCTGATCAAGCTTATACTTAACAATACGGTCGACCAGGTTGTTGATAGACGTCTCATCCGGTTGCTTTAAAGACCGTGACGCAGCTTCAATCGAATCGGCCAGCATCAACACACCGGTTTCTTTGGAGAAAGGTATAGGCCCCGGATATCTGAAGGTGTTTTCATCGACAATCTTCTCAGGGAAGTTTTTCAGGAACGATTGATAAAAATAATCTACGCGGGTATTACCGTGATGCGTGCGTATAAAATCAATAACAATATCCGGAATACCAGCTTTTTGCGCCATTTCAATACCCCGACTAACGTGTCTTATTATAACCTGCGCGCTTTCCTCGTAAGGCAACTTATCATGCGGATTAAAAACTGAGTTTTGGTTTTCAATAAAAAACAGCGGATTATCCATTTTACCTATATCATGATAAAGCGCTCCCGCCCTAACCAGCAATGCATTACCGCCAATAGCATAAATGGCATTTTCAGCCAGATTGGCTACCTGTAATGAGTGCTGAAAAGTACCCGGAGCGGTAAACGCCATTTCGCGCAGCAGAGGCGCGTTGGTATTGGTAAGCTCAATAAGGGTGATATCCGAGGTGATGGAAAACATCCGCTCAAACAAATAAATAAGCGGGTAAGCAAGTAAGGTTAGCAGCACACTTACTATAAAAGGTACGAAACCCACCCAATCCAGTTCTACTATTGTGCCTTCCTTTATCAGTGAAATACCTAAAAAGGCCATAAAATAAGTGATCATAATGATCACCGCCGAAATAAGGAACTGCTCGCGGCGCGCAAGGTATTTTATGCTATAGATGGATACCATACCTGCCGTTATTTCAAAGTAGGCAAACTCAAAGCTATTGGGTACAAAAAAGCCCGCCATTAACACAACCAACATGTGGATATTGAGGGCAAGGCGGGTATCAAATAAAATGCGGATAATAATAGGTACTATACAATAAGGTATATAGTACATATTAGGCAGCTGGAATTTGATAGCCATTGACAGCGTGAAGAGCATGGCTGTTATAACTAATAGTATCAACCCAACCAGCCGGTTATCGTCAAAAATGTCCCTTCTGAATAAATAGAGGAACACCATTAGCAACACTATGGCTATTGCTACCAACACAAACTGACCCGCCAGTACCAGTTTAGGGCTGCCTTTTATACGGGCGTTATCTTCAAAGGCTTTTTTGTACGATTGCAGCTTCTGATAAATATCATCATTAACTACAGATCCTTTGGTAACAATCACCTCCCCTTTTTGCACCATGCCATTGCTAAGCGACAAGTCTGCCAAGGCATCGTTTTCAATTTTTAAGGTCAGTCTGTTATCATAAACAATGTTATTTTGTATGCGCGTTTGCAACACATCTAACAAAAACGCCTTATCCAGATCGGTGCGCTGACTCAACGCGGCATCGCAAAATTGTAAAGCGCTCTCCCGGGTAAACAGTTCAGCGGTGTTCCTTTCTGTTCCTATATTTTTATCCAGCACCAAAATTGTATAGCCCTGCCCGTTCTGCATATACTTGGCGTTTAAATTTAAAACGCCCTTGCTGTAAACAGTGTTTAGCAGGTCAGTCCCGGCTGTGGTATATTTATTTTTCTGATCATTACTGATGTTGGCACCGTGCCACTTTATATCCAGATCGGCCTTAAAACCGGCTATTTGCTGTTGTGCTGTGTTTGCGTTAAACTGATAAACAGGCTTAACATTGGCCAACGCAACCTTTTTATCATTCTCAAGTTCCTGCTGTGTTTTAAGTATTGCGAAGTTATAGGGCGATACCAGGTCTTTCTGGTTCCAGATGCGGCCCTTCTCAATTTCGTAGCTAAACTTAACCTGCTTTGGCAAGGTAAATACTATAACTACAGTACTTACCACAACCATTAAATACTTAATGTTTCGGGCGTATTTACGCAAAGCGGCTTTTTGGCGCGAAGTAGAAAATTTAGCCATTTAATGTTTTGAGCATTCAAAAATAACTAATTTTTAGCTACATGTATTTTTTTCTTGCTTTTATCATTTCAATTTTGATATCTTTATGATATCATTTTAAAATCATAAAAATCATGAATACTGAAAAAATCCTTAACCCTCCTTCCGGCCTTGGCGCGGCACTTTTATTACTGTTCCTGTTTATCATATCAATTGCCGCATTTTCATTCGGCAGTGGCTTGGGCGTCATTACAATATTTTGCATGCTGTGTATTTTGCCCGGATTTGTTATAGTAAACCCCAACGAATCAAAGGTTTTAACACTGTTTGGTAAATACGTGGGCACTGTAAAAGAAGACGGCTTTTTTTGGGTGAACCCTTTTACACAGAAAAAGAAGGTATCGTTAAAGGCATTTAACCTTAACGGGCAGCAGCTTAAGGTGAATGATAGTGTTGGTAACCCTATTGAAATAGCCGCTGTAATTGTATGGCAGATAAAAGATACTGCTAACGCCGTTTTCGCTGTTGAAAACTACCTGCAATACGTAAATATACAAAGCGAAGCCGCTGTAAGGCATTTGGCTAACTCGTTCCCATATGATAATATAGAGGATGAAAACGCCAACATTACATTGCGGGGCGGTGCGGAGCAGGTAAGCTTATTGCTAGAGAAAGAATTAAACGAACGCCTTGATCGTGCCGGCATAGAAGTGTTAGAAGCGCGTATATCTCACCTGGCTTACGCACCAGAAATTGCGCATACCATGCTGCAAAGGCAACAAGCATCAGCCATTATTTCGGCCCGCAGGCTTATTGTAGAAGGCGCGGTAGGCATGGTTGAGATGGCGCTGCAAAAGTTATCAGAAAAAGGCATTGTAGAGTTGGATGAGGAACGCAAAGCCGCTATGGTAAGTAACCTGCTGGTAGTACTTTGCGGTGATAAAGCAGTGAACCCTATTATTAACACGGGTACTTTATATCATTAATATGGACTTTTACAGACCGATAGATCAATTGCGATCAACCGATCTTACCCTGGTACGGACGGGCTTTTGGAACCCTGAGTATTTACTGAGCGACGGGCAATTTGAATATGGCAGATTGAGCCGGGTGTCGTTTTCGGCAAGCGAAAAGGTTATTGAAATAGCTAATAACACGTACACCATGCGTAAGCCGGGTGTGTTCAGCAAAGAAATGTTGATTTTGCGTAACGGCGAAGTAATTGGCAAAACCACGCGTAATGCATGGAAATGCATTACCACTATTGAATTGAACGATGGTTTTACCGCGTCGTTTGTAAAAACGCCCGGCAGAGGCATCTTCTCAACAAAAATGAGTTGGATGGCTAACGGTAGTGAACTGATGATGATTGCCTGCAGATCCAGATACTCGCAGCCGATGACCATAACTATAATTGATCAGAACATGGCCAAACAAGGTGATCATTTATTGTTATTGGCTTTTATTGGGATACATATAAGATTGGTGAGGCAAGCGCAGGCGGCTGCACAGTAATTGTAAGCTATGGAATATATTACTTTAAGCCCTATAGATAAGCTAAAAACCAATGAGCTTTGGATAGTACAACCCAAATGGTACAGATCGAAATACGAACTTACCGATAACGCGTTTGTATATGCGAAAATTTATACCAAAGGCTTTTGGGAGCAAACTATTTTTTTTGAAACCACTGATGATGTGTTAAGCATTACCTACTTATGGAATGGCGGCATTGAAATTAAAACAGCCGACGGAAGTATTTTAGGAACGATTGAAAAAAAACTGCTTAGCGGGCTTACCAAATTAATTTTGAGCGATGGGCGCGTTTTTACCTATCAGGCTCCGTCTGTGTGGAAGGCCGAATATGTTTGGGCAGATAACTTTGAAAATGAATTGATGCGGCTTACGTTTGGAGCTTTATCGGGCAAAATTCCTGTAACTTTTATTAAAAGAGCGGCAGAGATACCTTATTTTTCGGCCCTTGTATTTATAGCATTTAAACTAAATTTAGATAACGCTGAAGGTGGCTGAAAAAAAGGCATTTGTATTACGTGTAAACCCTGAGATGCTAAAAGAGATTGAGGCATGGGCCGAGTGCGAATTTAGAAGCACCAACGGGCAGATAGAATACCTGCTGCAACAGGCTTTGCTTGCGCGCAAAAAAACGGCGAAGAGTAAGAAACCGCCGTCTGTTTAAAAGCTACAAATAAATTTTTTACCCGATAAATATATATGACGAGGTTGATCATTTGTAGCCTGCTTGCAGCTAAAATATTAAGTAGCGGCTTACTTCAACGTGATTTTTCGGAAAAGAAAGCAAATGCTAATTCAAATCAGGACACTGTTCAAAACTTAAGGTTGACTGGTGCCTTGTATAAAGGAACTACCTACTTGCTTTACGACATCAGAAATATAGAAAGCGGCACCCGGAAAGTAGAGATAACAGTTAAGGGTAAGGTGAAACAAGCCATAGAGTTGCCTAACCAGGACGACTATAATGGATTTGCCGTCAATTCATTAAAAGCCGAGAGCAAGGGTTTTGCCCTTTCTATTGAATATGGATCGAGGATCTATTACACTAAAGTGTTTCACTTTACTTATAAAAATAACTTTTTCTGGTTGGATAAGATAAGTGCCCTAAGCTTTGATAAAGAACATCCTCAGAAAATAAAAAAACAGGTAAAAAATATTGGTCTGCAAGGCGAAATAAAAACACTTTTTCTTAAGAACTATTTAACGGATTGATCTTACCAAGAGATTTAAAGTTCTCTGTAAAACACCAAAAAAAGCCGTTTCAAAAGCGTTTCATAAAAAGTGAGAATTGCGTGTTTTTTTCATTAAATTGATATTCAACCAGTTACGCTGCTTTTATAGCTAATCTTCCTGACGAATAAGTAGTTTCATTCTGTTTCACACCAAAATACAATATATTAATAATCAAATACTTGTCAGAAAATCCGTTTCACGCGTTTCATCTGTTTCATATATTTTTGTGAAACGCGCCACCTCAATAGCGCAGCTGTTTTTCAAATATTTGCTTTAGCTTTACATTAACATATGTTAAACGCAAAGCAAGTTGTTATTGTAGCCGCCACCCGCACACCGATAGGAAGTTTCGGCGGAGCCCTGGCATCATTCAGCGCGACGCAACTGGGTGGTTTGGTCATAGCATCGGTTGTTCAGAAAGCCGGCATATCACCCGGGCAAGTACAGGAAGTGTTTATGGGGAACGTGCTCTCGGCCAATTTGGGTCAGGCGCCGGCAACGCAAGCTGCAATTTATGCCGGCCTGCCCTATCTGCCTGCAACAACTGTAAACAAAGTATGCGCATCCGGCATGAAGGCCGTAATGCTGGCTGCACAAAGCATAGCATTAGGACAAAATGATATTGTAGTAGCCGGCGGCATGGAAAGCATGAGCAATGTGCCCTACTATCTTGATAAGGCCCGCACCGGCTATCGCCTGGGCAACGGGCAACTAACCGACGGCCTGCTTAAAGATGGCTTATGGGATGTGTACAATGATTACCATATGGCATCAGCCGCCGAACTTTGCGCTACGGAATGCAATATAAGTCGCGAAGAGCAGGATGCTTATGCTGTTGAATCGTATAAACGGGCTTTGAAGGCACAATCTGGTGGTAAATTCAGTAATGAGATAACCCCTGTCGAAATAAAAGATAAGGCGGGCAACAGCATCTTTGTATCAGAAGATGAAGAACCCCAAAAGGTAAAGTTTGAAAAGATAGCATCATTAAAACCTACCTTTAAAGCGGGTGGCACCATAACAGCAGCCAACGCCTCTACATTAAATGACGGCGCAGCGGCACTGGTGTTAATGAGCGAAGATAAAGCAGCTGAATTAGGTTTAAAACCACTCGCCCGCATCTTATCCTATGCAGATGCACAGCAAGCACCCGAATGGTTTACTACCGCGCCGTCAAAAGCTTTACCATTAGCTTTACACCGCGCGGGCCTCAGCATAGCAGACATTGATTACTTTGAAATAAACGAAGCATTCTCCGTTGTAGCCATCGCCAATAACCAGGAAATGGCTTTGGATGTTGCAAGGGTTAATGTTAATGGTGGTGCTGTATCACTTGGGCATCCGCTGGGAGCTTCGGGGGCGCGGATTATTGTTACCTTGCTTAGTGTTCTGCAGCAAAATAATGGCAAATACGGCGCGGCGGGCATTTGCAACGGCGGTGGTGGGGCCAGCGCAATTGTTATTGAAAATTTACGTTAAGAGACATTATATAATCAGTTAAATAGTGATCAAACCCTTCTTTATTACGCTGTTAGCGACATTTACTTTCTACAACAGCTTTGCCCAGTTTCAACAAAAGGATCTGGCCGCATTGAATATGTACCAGGACAGCCTGAAAAGTTTAGGCAATAAGGTCATTAACCACCCCGAGGAATTAGAGAGAAAAAACGCCAACTACACGTTCATTAAAACGCTGGTTAGCGCGCTTAAAACGCCAAATTCCTTCCTTTATAAGTTTGATTCGCTTAAGACGGTCAGCATGCTTTATTCGCCGGATAGCCGGTTCCGCATTTTTAGCTGGCATGTTACCAACGACGATGGCAGCTACCGCTTTTACGGCGCTATACAAATGAATACCGGCGGGCCTTTAAAATTGTATCCACTGGACGATTACTCTCCCTTAATAAAAAACCCGGAAGATAGCGTTACCGACAACACCAAATGGTACGGTGCGCAGTATTATAGTATAATACCCGTACAGGGAGTCAATCCGCATTATGTTTTGCTGGGCTGGAAAGGTTATACAGACCGCTCTACCAAAAAGGTTATAGATGTGCTATCGTTCAAAAATGATAAGCCTGTTTTGGGCATGCCTGTGTTTATAAGTAAGGAAAAGAAACGCAATCGTGTTGTTTTTCAGTATACCCGCCGCGCATCTATGCTGCTGCGGTATGTTCCGGGCGAGAACCTTATTGTGTTTGATAACCTGGCGCCTCCTGATAAAAGATCAAAGGACCTGCCCGAAACCCATGGCCCTGACCTGTCCTATAATGGCTACCGCCTTAACAACGGGCGCTGGGAACTTACCGAAAATCTGGATATGAGGAATGTGCCTAATCAAACCGACGCGGCTTTTATAGACCCCAAACCGCTGGAAACCCCGCGGCTTGAAGTCAAGCCGGTTACAAAAAAGCCTGTACAATAGTGATATAAGCAAACAAATTGTTAAATTGAGAGGAAATTTTTTTTCACGATATAAATAGTATTTTCGTCCCATTAAACTGATCGTATGTCCGAAAAAACAATTGCAGCTGCGGCTGCTATTAAACCGAAATACCCCAGAAGTATTCCTTTCATTATTGGTAACGAAGCCGCAGAGCGTTTCAGCTTTTATGGCATGCGTTCTATATTGGCTACCTTTTTGGTGGCGCAGTTCTTTAACCCGACATTAAACCCGGCGCTGCAAACAGTAGCCGAGGCCAAAGCCAACGAGAGTACCCACTTTTTTGTAACACTGGCCTATACCCTGCCTTTTGTAGGTGGCTTAGTTGCCGACTGGTTTACCGGTAAATACAAGATCATCCTCTATATTTCTATGGTGTATTGCGTTGGGCACCTCTTCCTTGCGCTGTTTGACGACAATCTGAATTTGTTTACTGTTGGTTTACTGCTGATAGCTATTGGCGCGGGCGGTATAAAATCGTGCGTATCTGCCAACGTGGGCGATCAGTTTGATAAAACTAACGAAAGCCTAATGTCAAAAGTTTACGGATGGTTTTACTTTAGCATTAATGCCGGTTCAGTAATATCTACCGTTCTTATCCCTTGGGTGTATGACGTTTATGGCGCAAAATGGGCCTTTGGTATTCCGGGCTTACTCATGGCATTAGCTACAATAATCTTCTTTTCGGGCCGCAAACAATACAGGCGCGTTCCGCCATCGGGCATCAACAGAAATAACTTTGTTTTTATATCAGTATATGCCTTACTTAACACAGGCAAGAAAAAGAAAGGTGAGTCACTGCTTGATGTTGCCAAATCAAACTTTGATCCGGAAAAAGTAGAAGGCGTAAAAGCTGTTTACCGCGTATTGGCAGTGTTTATATTTGCGCCTATCTTTTGGGCCATGTGGGATCAAAACCTTTCGGAGTGGGTGCTACAAGCCGCAAAACTCGACCGCCATATTAACCTTGGCTTTACTGAGTTTACTGTTCTGCCAGGCCAGGTACAAACCGCCAACCCTGTTTTCCTGCTATCATTTATTCCCCTGTTCACCTATTTTGTTTATCCGTTTTTTGATAAGATCGGCCTAAAAACAACTCCATTACGCCGCATAGGTACGGGCCTTGCTTTAACCGCTCTATCGTTTGTGATTATAGCAATGATACAGGAACGTGTTGATGCAGGTGGCCATCCATCAGTTTGGTGGCAAATATTTGCGTACGTAATTTTATCTGCAGCCGAAGTATTGGTTTCTATAACCGGTTTGGAGTACGCATACACACAAGCACCAAAATCAATGAAAAGCACCATGACCGCGCTTTGGTTGCTTACCGTAGCAGCCGGCAACCTGTTTGTTGCTTTAATAAATGGCAACATTTCAAAGGGTGGTTTCTTTGCACAATTTGTAGGTGCCGACTTTTATTGGATGTTTGTAGTATTATGCTGCATATTCCTTGTAGTGTATTTATTTGTTTCGCCACGCCTTAAGGAACGTAACTACATTACCGACCCGGATAATCAAGTAATTGCAGATACTAATAATTTATAACCCCATATTATCGTTATATAGCAGGATCGTGTTACAACATGTTCCTGCTTTTTAATTTTTTATAGCCGTTAAAACTGCTATTTTAGCCGAAATATATAGCCCTATTATCCAAATCAATAAGTGCCTGATAGCCTAGTTATTATACCTACTTACAATGAGCGTGAGAACATCGAAAAGATGATCCGCAAGGTTTTTTCTTTGCCTCATGACTTCCATATCCTTATTGTTGATGATGGTTCGCCGGATGGTACCAACCTGATTGTAAAATCATTAAGAAACGTATATCCTGATTCGTTATTTATAGAGGAACGCAAAGGCAAACAGGGCCTTGGCACAGCTTATATTCACGGTTTTAAATGGGCCATTGAACGGCAATATGATTATATTTTTGAAATGGATGCCGATTTCTCCCATAACCCCGAGGACCTGCTTCGTTTACGAAGAGCCTGTGTTGACGGGGCCGATGTTGCTGTAGGGTCGCGGTATATTAAAGGCGTTAACGTGGTGAACTGGCCCATGAGCCGGGTGCTGATGAGCTATTTTGCATCTGTTTACGTTCGTTTTATTACAGGCGTTAAAATACAGGATTTTACTGCCGGTTTTATATGCTACAAGCGTAATGTTTTAGAAACCATTGAGTTGAATAAAATAAAGTTTGTGGGATACGCCTTCCAGATAGAAATGAAATACACGGCGGTGAGACATGGCTTTGATGTTAAAGAAGTGGCCATAATATTTACCGACCGCACCGCCGGTACCTCGAAAATGTCAAAAGGTATTTTTAAGGAGGCTTTTCTGGGCGTTATACAAATGCGTATCAATGCCATTTTCCGGAAATATCCGGAAGGATGATCTGATGTCGGATTTCGGATTTTCGATTTCGGATTTATTTCTTTTCAATAAGGGTTTAATAATCAAGCTTACATAAATATCTTTTAATTGATGTCGGATTTCGGATGTTCAATTTCGGATTTTTTTCTTTTTCATATCGTCGTTTTCATTTCTACGACATTATTTAAATTTCGCATTCAGGTATTTTACTTACTCTCAACGCTATATGGTAAATTCGAAATTGAACATTCGAAATTCGAAATTTCCTTCATTAAGTCCGAAATCGAACATCCGAAATTCGAAATCAAAAATAAAATACTAATTTAGTTGGCAATGAATGAAAATTTAGATCCTAACCTGGAACACCTCACTCCTGCCGAACGTGATATTGAAAAAGTATTGCGGCCACAGGTTTTTGAGGACTTTACCGGGCAGCATAAAATTTTAGCCAACCTTAGGGTATTTGTACAAGCGGCCCGCCAACGCGGTGAAGCGCTTGACCATGTGTTGCTTCACGGCCCCCCGGGATTGGGAAAAACCACACTGTCGCACATCATAGCCAACGAGATGGGTGTCGGCATAAAAATAACATCGGGCCCGGTATTGGATAAACCAGGTGATCTGGCCGGCCTGCTGACTAATCTTGAAAGCGGCGACATTTTATTTATTGACGAGATACACCGTTTAAGTCCGCTGGTTGAAGAATATCTTTACTCGGCAATGGAGGACTTTAAGATAGATATAATGCTGGAGAGCGGCCCTAATGCCCGCTCCGTGCAGTTATCATTGAATCCATTCACCTTAGTTGGTGCCACTACCCGTTCCGGCCTGCTTACAGCACCTTTGCGCGCGCGTTTCGGCATAAATTCAAGGCTGGAATATTATGACGCCAAGCTGCTTACCACCATTATCCTGCGTTCCGCATCCATTTTAAGAACGCCCATTAACGATGAGGGCGCTTATGAGATTGCCCGCCGCAGCCGTGGCACGCCACGTATTGCCAATGCCTTACTGCGCCGAACACGCGATTTTGCCCAGATAAAAGGCAATGGTAGTATTGACACCCCCATAGCACAATACGCGCTTAACGCCTTAAATGTTGATGAGCACGGTTTGGATGAAATGGATAACAAGATATTAACTACCATTATTGATAAGTTTAAGGGTGGCCCCGTAGGGCTTAAAACCATTGCTACTGCTGTAGGCGAAGATGAGGGAACGATCGAGGAAGTTTACGAACCTTTTTTAATACAGGAAGGGTTTTTAATGCGCACGGCCCGTGGTCGCGAGGCTACTGAAAGCGCCTACAAACATCTGGGCAGAATAAAGCCGGGCGGCACCCCTTCCTTATTTTAAAACAACCATCATTTAATATTTAGGCAATTCATCTTTTAAATATATTTGCAATCGGGCAAAACTTAAAGCGCCTTTTTTTATTATACCTACTATGTTAAAATCTTACAGTCTGCTGCTCATTGCAAGCCTTTTGATTGCCTCCTCTTGTCAGTCAAAATCAGAAAAAACCGCTTCGTTAGGCGACTCAACTCCACAAGCTAATACCGAGGTTGTCCCGGAGGCTGTTGCTCCTAAAGACCCTGTAAAAATTGATAAAGCCGCTATTATGGCGCGTAAACAAGTGCCTATTCTTTGCTACCATCAGATACGCGACTGGCGCGCAAAGGATTCAAAGGGCGCTAAAGATTACATTGTTCAAGTTGCCGATTTTAAAGCGAGGATAAAAAGTTTAGCCGACAGCGGTTACCATACTATACTACCGGATCAACTATACGCATACCTCACTACAGGCGCTGCCTTGCCCAGCAAGCCCATTATGCTTACGTTTGATGATACGGACATTGATCAATTTACGATTGCGGCACCCGAGTTGAAAAAATATGGTTTTAAGGCTGTCTATTTTATCATGACCGTATCGATAGACCGTAAACCCAATTACATGAGCAAAGAGCAGATAAAACAATTATCTGATGCAGGTAACGTAATAGGCAGCCATACCTGGGATCATCATCGTTTTGACCGTTTGTCGCATACTTCATCACTTAAGATTTTAGGCAAAAACGGTAAGATCACACTTAAACCAACTGATGATTGGGTTACACAATTAGATAAACCTACTGCAAAGCTGGAAGAGATAACCGGCAAAGATATAACCTACTTCGCTTTCCCGTTTGGAATATGGAATGCACAGAATTTACCCGAGTTGCATAAACGAGGCTTTAAAATGGCTTTCCAACTGGCTGAAAAACGCGATCCGAATGATCCGCTGATGACCGTTCGCCGTATTATAGACAGCGGGTACTGGAGCACCAAAACGATGCACAACGCTATTAAAAATAGTTTTTAGTCCCCTTACCCCCTCCATAGGAGTCCTTTGGACTAAAGGGGAATATTAAATAATAAAAAGCCGCTTTTGTAAAGCGGCTTTTTTGTTTTTGTGCCTGATCAATCACTTCTCAAAGAATATCTTGACGACACAATCACGGTGTTCGCCTACACAACAACCCGCGTTGTCTATTATACACTAACCCCCGCTTAACTTTTTGTTTTTCAGTGAGTCATAGAGGTGTATTTAAAATAATTAAAAAATTATTCACCCATAAAAAAATAAGAAAAATGAAAACTAAATTCACAGCAATAATCGCCAGCATAGCTTTAATATTAAGCACTACCACCCTTACTTTCGCTAACACTAAAACCGACGGCGGAGCAGTAACTTTAACTGAAACCGGACACATCAACAAAATTGAAGCGAGCGGAAATGTAGAGGTTTACATTACAAATGGTAAAGAAGATGGCGTAAAAATTTATAATGATTACTATGGCGATAACGCGGTGGTTCAAAACGAAAGCGGCGTGTTGCGCATAGCATCATACAAAACAGAAGCATTGGTTGTGGTAGTTACAGTAACCGACCTGCGCGCCATTACTGCTAATGATAACGCTATTGTAAAATCATACAAAAACAAACTTTCTGCCGTATCGCTTGACATTAAATTGAACGACAAGGCTATTGGTTCTTTAGATTTGGATGCCGTTGCAGCCAACATTGCCGTGAACGACGAGGCGCAGGCTACATTATCAGGAATGATCGAAAACTATCATTTAGATTACAGCAAAACAGCAACAGTAAATAAAACCGAGTTGGAAGCTTATACCAGCACTGAAAGGGAAATTGAAGCACCGAAACTTATACAGATTGCAAAAGGCTTTACAGTAAACGCTAGTTTGTAAATATATAATCATAAAAGCCCCTTAGCATTATACTGAGGGGCTTTTTTGTCTTTATGCGATTCCTAAAGGTTTTCGCCTTTAGGGCCCTGGCCTTTGTTTGAAGAATCTAACTCATCTTCGCTATTATCTTCTTTAATCACATCATCCGACGCGTCAACATCCTCGGTATCCGGTGTAACGGTTGGCACTCTAACCTCGTCGGGTTTATCCTGCACATTTGTACCCTCCTCCTGCTCCAACATGTTATCGCCGTCTTTATTGGTTACAGAATTATCGTCGTTAGTGATCTGCTCATCTATCGGATTATTACTTAAGTTTTCCATGGTAGTATGTTTATTGGTTTAACAATGTTGCAATTAGTGTGTTTTTAAATTGTGTTATCTTTGCGCAAATGCAGCAAAACAGGTTGGCATATAGCAAACTAATCAAAGATGAAGCCAAAAAGCTGGGCTTTATGTTTTGCGGTATAGCCAAAGCTGAGTTTTTAGAGGAAGAGGCTCCGCGATTGGAGGCCTGGCTACAAGCCGGCATGCATGGCAAAATGCAATACATGGAAAACTACTTTGATAAGCGCCTTGACCCACGCTTATTGGTAAATGATGCTAAGTCGGTTATCTCACTGGCACTTAACTATTATACCGATGCCACGCAAACCGACCCTCTTGCGCCTAAGATCTCAAAATACGCATACGGTCAAGATTATCATACAGTTATAAAAGATAAACTAAAGCAGTTATTAACTACAATTAACGAAAAAATAGGCCAGGTTAGCGGTCGTGCGTTTGTTGATTCTGCACCGGTATTGGATAAAGCCTGGGCAAAAAAGGCAGGCATTGGCTGGGTAGGCAAGAATAGTAATTTGCTTAATAAAAATGCAGGCTCGTTTTTCTTTTTAGCAGAGCTGATAGTTGATATTGAATTAGCTTATGATGTTGAGCCCACTGCAGACCATTGCGGTACCTGCACCCGCTGCATTGATGCCTGCCCCACCGAAGCCATTGTGGGCCCGTACGTAGTAGATGGCAGCAAATGCATCTCTTATCTTACTATTGAGCTGAAAGACGAACTGCCTGAGGAGTTTAAAGGCAAAATGGATAACTGGATGTTTGGCTGTGATATATGCCAGGATGTTTGCCCCTGGAATAAGTTTTCTGTACTGCATACTGAGCCGGCATTTGATCCTCACCCTGATCTGTTAGCGCTTAATAGCAATGACATTGCCGAAATTACCGAAGAAGTTTTCCAAAAGGTATTTCAAAAGTCGGCGGTTAAGCGTACTAAATATGCGGGCCTTAAACGTAACGTTGAATTTTTAAGGCGGTATTAGTCAGTTGGAGGGGGACCTTGCTTGCGCTCGTGACGAGTGCTTATTTGGATCAGCGATTGCATCGCGTTTTGCAACTAACAACAATAAATGGATACTTCAATAAAACCTATCGGCATCATTCAATCACCCTTTAAACGACTGGAAGACTGCCCCTTGCAGGAACGCGAAAGTACTGCGGAAGCTGAACTGATGATCTTACCGGAATTTACGGATGGCATAAGCAACCTGCAGCCGGGCGGTAAAATAATACTACTCACCTGGATGCACCTGGCGGATAGAACAGAACTAAGGACCCAACCCCGTAACAACACAAACGCGCCGTTTATAGGCGTGTTTTCTACGCGGTCGCCCAACAGGCCCAACCCTATTGGGTTGCACAAGGTTACGGTGCTTTCGTTAACTGGCAATGTGGTAAAGGTGTCGGGACTGGAGGTGCTTGATCAAACACCGTTGATAGACATTAAACCGGTAATTGACTAGCGGTTAATGTTGGTTAATACTTCAAAATGGCGTGATCCAAAAGTGATCCAAAATGATCCAAAAAAGTGACAATTTTCTCATTTTTCAATCCATTGATAATTAACATATTATGGATATTTTACAGCTAATTTTACTGACTTAAAAGTAGTTTCACGTTTTGAAAAGAATAAATTGTAAATAGTTAACTATCAATATATTATATAAACGTGATCCTGATTTTTTTCGTGAGACGTATATTTTTTGGATCACCTGGTTTTTTACCATAAACAGAATAATTACATTGCTACCACAAAAATATTGCGGCAATGTTAATGCATTAATAACGTTTAAAAATTACATTTGCCCCAAATTTTAATAAATGCAGAGTTACCAGGAATTTCTTGATCTGAGCGTTGGCTTTCCTCAGGAGGGTTTTGAGATCATAGATGATGAATTATACTTCCATGATCTTAACTTAATGGAGATGATAGAAACGTACGGCACTCCCCTACGTTTTACCTATTTGCCCATGGTTACCAAAAAGATACAGCAGGCAAAACTGTTGTTTCAGCAGGCAATTATTAAAAACAATTATCGCGGCAGCTATAAGTACTGCTATTGCACCAAAAGCTCGCATTTTAAGCATATTGTTGAAGAAGCGTTAAAGAATGAGATCCACCTGGAAACCTCTTCTGCTTTTGACATGCCAATGATTGATGCCTTAGAGAAAAAGGGAGCCCTGACCAAGGACATGACCGTTATATGTAACGGTTTCAAAACCTTCCAATACAAGCAGTATATCATTGATATGCTGCATGATGGGTTTAAAAACATCATCCCGGTATTAGATAACAAAGAGGAGTTCAATCTGTACGATGACGAGATAGAGATGAGCACCCCGTGTAACCTGGGCATCCGTATAGCTGCTGAAGAGCAGCCGGACTCGCAGTTCTATACCTCGCGTTTGGGTATCCGCATGGAGGACATTATTGACTTCTATTACAACAAAATAGAGAACAACCCTAACTTCCAGGTTAAGCTGCTGCACTTCTTTATTAACTCCGGCATATCAGACACTCCGTACTACTGGAACGAGCTGGAGAAATACGTTACGTTGTACTGCAAGTTCAAAAAGATCAATCCGCATCTGGACACATTGGATATTGGCGGCGGTATGCCGTTTAAAGACTCGCTGGTGTTTGATTTTGATTATGAGTACATGATCAACGAGATAGTGAAGCGTATCAAAGAGATCTGCGCCGAGCACGACACCATGGAGCCGGATATCATTACCGAATTTGGTAAGTATACCTGTGCTGAGGCGTCGGGCATATTGTATAAGGTGCTGGGTCGTAAACAACAAAACGACCGTGAACGCTGGCTGATGCTGGATGGTTCATTCATTACCAATCTGCCTGACGTTTGGGCGCTCAACCAGAAATACATCCTGCTACCCATCAACAACTGGGATTCTGAGTATGAACGCGTCAACTTAGGTGGCATCACCTGCGATGGACAGGACTACTACAACCAAGAGGCCCACATGAACAGCGTATTTATGCCTAAAACGCGTAAGGTGCAGTATCTGGGCTTTTTTAATACAGGAGCCTACCAGGAAGTTTTAAGCGGTTATGGAGGCATTCACCACTGTTTGCTGCCATCACCTAAGCATGTTATCATCCGCCGCAACCGCGATGAGACTTTTAACTTTGAGGTTTTCGGCGAAGAGCAGAACAGCAAGCAGGTACTTAAAATATTAGGTTACACCACATAGTAGTGATTGGTTAATTAGAGATTAGTGATTAGTTTTAGCAGATGTTACTAATCTCTAACACCTGATCACAATGTTTGCCAACCACAAAGGCGAGATTCCTTTTGTTGTACTGCTGCTACCTTTTTTGGCGGGCATTGGTTTGGCTTTATACCTCCCTACGCATACTTCTATATCTCTTCCGTTTATTTTATTGGCTTGTTTAAGTGTAACGTTTATCGCACTGAACATCAGCTATAAAAAGCTGAATTTATACAAGCATCAGTGGCTTGGCGGTACGCTTATTCATTGTATGTTATTTTGCGCGGGATGGGTTAGTGCGGTTAATTACAATGAGCTTGATAAAGGCGATCATTTCGCAAAGCAGCAGGCGCAGTATCTCGCTGTCAGGGTTATTAACGAACCAGTAATAAAGAATGGCTCAGTGCGATTTGCAGCTGTTGTAAGGGAAGGTATTGGCAGCGGCAAGCATTCGGGTGTATCCGGTAAATTGCTGGTTAGTATTAAAGACAGTGCAGCCTTTAGTCTTAATTATGGCGATGTGCTGCTCATCCCGGCAAAGTATAATATTATTGACCCACCCTACAATCCCGGCGAATTCAATTATAAACAGTACCTCGCCCATCAGAACATCTATCACCAGGCATTCCTTTATCCAAGGCAGTATGTGATTGTTGAACATAACACAGGCAACCCCATCATTGCTTACTCTTTACAGCTAAGAAAGAAACTGGTGGCTAAGTTCAATGTCAACATGCACGATTCTTCAGCTATCGCTGTCGCATCAACCATGATCCTGGGCTATAAAGCCGATCTGAGCGATGACGTGCTACAAGCCTATGCCAATACCGGCACCTTGCATGTACTCTCAGTATCAGGTGCGCATGTGGCCATTGTTTTTATCCTGTTAAGTTGGGCATTGTCGTTTTTAGACAGATTGAAGCACGGCAAGCTCATCAAAACATTGTTAATCATAACATTGATATGGGGATATGCGCTGCTTACGGGCTTCTCTCCCGCTGTTAATCGCGCCGCGTTAATGATAAGCCTTATCATAATAGGTAATAACTTTTACCGGTATATTAATCCGTTGAATTTGCTGGCGGTTTCGGCGTTTGCATTGCTACTATACAACCCTTATTACCTAACCGATGTGGGTTTTCAGCTCTCCTACCTAGCTGTTGGCGGTTTGATAGTCCTTCAGCCCGTTCTATATAAAAGTCTGCAATTTGAGAATAAATGGATAGATAAGCTTTGGTCGCTGTGCTCGGTTTCAATAGCTGCGCAGGTTATTACTTTCCCACTAAGTATTTATTATTTCCACCAGTTCCCCGTTTACTTCTTGTTGAGCAACCTGTTTATTTTATTGCCGGTAGTTGTCATTATGTATCTTGGACTAGCATTTCTAATATTCTCATGGGTACCTGGTCTATCAAATGCATTAGCGTATCTACTGGAAAAGAGCATTGTTTTAATGAACAAAGGTTTGCGCATAATTGAACATTTGCCATACGCCAGTATTAATAAATTATGGATAAGTAAGATGGATTATTTGCTGCTGTACGGCGTGATCGTTTTCCTATTCTATTTCCTATTTAACAGAAACAAACGGTTGTTGAATTTAAGTTTAGCCTTGCTGCTTGTTGTCTCTGCCAGTACAGCATGGAAAAAAATTGATTCAAACACCAATAGCTCCATCACATTTCTTAATTTAAAAAAGCAGCGTGCAATAGTATTTAAAAATGGAAGCGATGCTGTAGTTTTATCAGACTTGAAGCCAACAGATAAAAATTACCGCTATTCAATTCAACCGGGCTTGGATAGCGTCAAAGTTGAAAATGTAAAAGTTTTTAGCTTCCAGAACAATATCAATCTGTCTTATTTGAAGAAGAACGGAAACCTTGTTCAATTCAAAAGTAAGACGTTGTTGTTACTCGACAGTTCCACGCAATACTTATCAGCAAAACATCAGCTTAAGGCTGATTACGTTTACATAACGCATACCCCGCCCATCTCTCTTAAAGAAATTAACCAAAACTTTAACGCTCATCTACTGGTTATCAGTGCAGATAACAGCGACAGGTACATTGATACGCTTAAAAAACAGTTGTTGAACAGCGATAAAGAGTATTATGTCCTCAAACGTAACAAAGCATTAAACCTTGTATCTGATTAACCATCCTACAAAGGCTTTAATAGCAACGTAAATTAAAAAAGATGAACAAAACGATTTTAAAAATAACGCTGAGCGCTCTATTCACAGCATTCGGCATTAATGCAAATGCGCAAAAGGCATATACTCAAGGGGTAATCAATTATGCGGTATCTGCCCCTTTGGGTACGGTTGATACAAAGGTATACTTCACCGCCGACTCAAGTGCGGTTGTTACTAACCAGGGCCCAGCCACTATCAAGGTTATAAATGATAGCAAAAACACTTTTATGGCCATTTTAGCTGATGTGCCCGTAGTGTCTATAAAAAAAGCTGCGATATTAAGCCCGACAGAGTTGGAACAGGCGGTAGCTGAAACGCCAAAGTTCACATTTACGCCAACTACAGAAACTAAACAGATAAATGGATTTAATTGTAAAAAAGTAATAGCCAAAGAGGCAAAAACCGGCAGTAATATGGATGTGTGGGTTACCAGTGATTTTTCGATGCCGCTTAATAGCATTACTAAACCATTTGCTGCCGCAGGTGGTGTACCTGTGCAATTCATTACGGTACAGCAAGGGCAAACTGTTAATGTTGAACTAAAATCAGTATCACCGGATAAAGCCCCGGTAGGTACTTTTGGTATTCCGGCAGGGTTTGACAAAATATCTTTTAGCGATCTGAAAAAGGTATTTGGCCAATAATAATTGACAATATTTTAATAAAGGTTTCTTAACGTCAGACTAAAATAAAGTATTTTTGCTGTCCGATGTTGAGAAACCTTTTTTTTAGCTTTATACGGTTCTTCCTTTTTTGGCTCCTGTTTTTCGCTATTACGCGGGCCACGTTCGAAATTTACTTTTACGAACATTTACACGGCGTATCCACCATTGATATTATAAAAACCTTCATATATGGCATCCGCATGGATGCTTCGGCGACAGCCTATATCGCTATAATTCCTTTATTAGTATTTATCGTTAAGTGGTTTATCGGCGGTAAACCTGTAAAACCAATATGGTTGCGGGCCTACACTTGGTTTTGCATTTTCATGGTCAGTTTTATTGCCATAATTGATTTGGGCATATTTACCGAATGGGGCGCAAAGGTTAATTTCAGGGCGTTTGAAACACTGTATAACTCTCCTAAAGAATCCTTCTCATCAACATCGTCCGCGCCTGTTGCGCTGCATATTACTATTGGTATAATACTATTGATGCTTGGTGGTTTACTATCCCACTTTATAATTGATTATAATTTTAAACGTCCGGCCACGACCACAAATAAAAAAATACTTTATTCCATTTTATTATTCGGTGTCAATTTTGTCGTGCTAAGAGGCACCTTGCTCCCTGCTCCCATTAACCAAAGCGCGGGCTATTTCTCCGACAATCAGTTGCTTGATATTTCGGCTCAGAACACAGAGTGGAACCTGGCTAATAATATTTTTGAAAATCTGCGCCACCCCTATAACCCCTATCTGTTTATGCCGGTTGCGGAAGCTAAGAAAACAGTCGAGGCGGCTTTTGAAGTTAAAAAGGATACTACTATAAGCATATTAACCACTAAACGCCCTAACGTTGTAATTATACAACTGGAGAGCTTTACAGCCGATCTGATTGAATCCTTAGGCGGCGACAAAGGCGTAGCTCCAAATTTTGAAAAGTTGGCTAAGGGGGGCGTATTGTTCAACAATATTTATGCTGCTGGCGACCGTACTGACAAGGGGGTTATCGCTATTTTAAGTGCATTCCCATCTCAAGCTATACGTACTATAATAATTGATACGGTTAAGCAGCGCAAGCTACCATCACTCATTACAGAGTTTAAAAACAACGGTTACTTTACTTCCTATTTTTACGGTGGCCACAGCAACTACATGAACTTTGACACTTACATGTATGATCATAAGATCGACATGATATTTGACAAGTCGCGCATTCCGGCAAACCAGATCGGTTCGGTTTGGGGCGCACATGATGATATCCTTTTTCAAAAAAACGTTATTGAATTAGGTAAGCATAAACAGCCTTTTTTTGCACTTGTACAAACACTCACCAGTCACGAGCCGTTTGTGTTGCCAACCCCACCTCATTTTAAAGGTAAAGATGTGGCAGAGCAGTTTAAAAGCACTGCGTGGTTCACAGATTCATGTCTGAATGCTTACTTTGCAAGCGCCAAAAAAGAGCCTTGGTATAAAAACACCTTGTTTGTAGTTGTGGCAGATCACGGACACCGTTTACCACGTAGCACCTCGTGGGCTTACAGTCCGGGTAAATATCATATTCCTTTAATGTTCTATGGTGATGTTATAAAACCCGAATATAGGGGCAAAAAAGTAACTAAGTTAGGTAATCAGACGGACTTAGCTGCAACATTGCTTGCGCAGTTGGAATTACCGCATAATGATTTTGAATGGTCAAAAAACCTCCTTAACCCTCATAGTAAGGAATTTGCTTTTTATGATTGGGATAATGGTTTCGGGTTTATGCTACCACAACAGGCCGTAGCTTATGACAGCCAGGGAAAGCGTGTCATTTATCGTAAAAACCCTGATGCCGATGTTAAATTGACTGAGAAAGCGCTGAATAATGGTAAAGCCTTTATGCAACAGATATATACGAAATATCTGGCGTACTGATGGTTAATTAACCTCTTTCCCTAACGCCACCACCCAATCATTAAATAACCTGGTTTCAATCACAACAGCCTTATCTGCGTGACTTTGCCAATCAGGCGAGAACTTGTGCAGTTGGGCTATCATTTCCTCTAAGTGCCCCTCTTCCTCCAGTATTATCGACTTAACATTTACCTTGTTACCCGCGTCATCCAATGCTTGTTGATAAACCGGGTAAAGCTCATCAGCGCGTACTTCTATAGCGTAGGTTACTAACAGATATGCCGCAAAACGCAGCTCTTTTCCTGAAAGTCCCAATTCCTTTTTCAAATACCGCGATACTTCAACATCAAGCACATTTAAGTAATACTTACTGTAAGCAGGCGCTACCAGGTAATCGTCAGCATAGGTTGGACAAAGCCCCTTACCTGCTTTTTCTATTTGTTTTTTTAGATAGAAGGCATGCCTATGCTCTTCGGCAGCGTGCTTTAAAATAATGTAGGTAACAGTAAGCGGGTCCTCACTGGCTGATATCTTACGCGCACCGGTATTCTCCATTAACGACAACGTATTTAACCACCGCGCGTGCAACTGATTATTAGATATTATTTTAGGTAGTATGGTATTTAAACTCATAATATTTTGTTAGCTCAGCCCTTTTATATTTCCAAAAGCGCTTGTTCAATTTTGCTATAAATGTACTCCAAGTCGGCATTGCTAATGCAATACGGAGGTAAAATATAAACAACATTGCCCAAAGGTCGAAGAATTACACCGGCATCTAAAAAGTATTGATACAAAACATCGCGCAGCGAATTAAAGTAAGAAGTGTTGCTATCGGTTTGCCATTCAAGGGCCAATATGGTTCCGGTTTGCCGTACTTCCTTAAGTTTAGGGTGATCCTTTATACGTTCGGCAAATGCTGCATGTTGCCCGGAAATTCTTTTAATAGAGGCACCTGTAATTTCTTCTAAAAAAATATCCATACTGGCTAATGCCGACGAGCAAGCTATCGGGTTTGCTGTGAAGGAATGTCCATGGAATAATGTTTTAAGTTTATCATCGCTCAAAAAAGCATCAAAAATCTTTTGTGAACACGTAGTAACGCCAAGCGCCATGGTGCCACCTGTTAACCCTTTTGAAAAACACATAATATCGGGTTTTTCAGTAACGTGATTACAGGCAAAGGGCTTACCTGTACGACCGAAGCCGGTAAACACTTCATCATCAATTGTTAAAACGCCCTCCTCGCGGCAATGTGCCATTAGATTGTTAAGATATTCAGCTTCGTACATTATCATCCCTGCCGAACCTTGCACCAATGGCTCAAAAATAAAGCAAGCTAATTCAGAACTGAGATTTGAGATTTGAGATTTGAGATTTTGAATATTGTCTTTATCCGGCAGATCGATAAACTCAACTTCAAACAACAGCGAATCAAAGGCAGCCGTAAAAGCGCTCCGTCCGCTCACAGCCATGGCGCCAAATGTGTCGCCGTGGTAGGCGTTTTTAAAGGCAAGTATTTTATTTCTTTTTAACCCTTGGTTATGCCAGTACTGCAGGCACATTTTAATGGCTACCTCTACCGCGGTTGAGCCGTTATCCGAATAGAAAACCTTCTGTTGATTATCCGGCAGGATAGCCAATAAACGCTCGGCCAATTCAACAGCTGTTGGATGAGTAAAGCCTGCGAATATAACATGCTCCAATTGCTTTAGTTGCTCGCCTACTTTTTGGGCAATATGAGGGTGTGCATGGCCATGAATGTTTGTCCACCACGATGATACCGCATCAATATAACGGGTACCGTCCTCAGCAAAAAGATAAGCACCTTCTCCCCTTACAATTGGCACCGGCGGCAACGCCGTTTTCATTTGTGTATATGGATGCCATATTACTTTTAAATCCCGCTCAACCAAGCCCATATTGTTCTCTTAATAATTTAACCACATGCTGATCTATCGGAAAAGT
The DNA here is from genome assembly GCF_946479965.1 of uncultured Mucilaginibacter sp. The sequence goes on from NZ_CAMLHX010000002.1 coordinate 62,290, forward strand.
AACATCTTGGACCTTGAGGTTACTTATTTTAACCCAGCGAAATGCCTGCAAAACGTCTCCATCCTCATCAAAATCAAATGGTATTTGCTTTATATTCAAATCAAGTGATGATATATTTCTAACCATGTAATATATACTTACTATTTGCGTGTCATTAAACGCCGATTTTAAAAAGAAATCGGTTGTATAAAAATGACTAAGCACTTCAATTTCGGCGTTGCACTCTTCCATAAATTCACGCTTCAATCCGTCAATGGTACCCTCACCATATTCCAATCCTCCACCCGGAAATTTAGAGAACAGCATTCCGTATTCCTTCTCATCGCTGATCAGTACTTCCTCATCAGCGTTAATTAGTAAGCCATATACACGAATGCTGTGATGCATGCTATTCTTCAAAATGTTTTTTATTACGGATCACCCTGTTCAAAGTCCATACAATTTCTTCACGCTTTGGTTCAAACCGTATAGGGCAATTCGGCATGATACAATAATGGCAGCAATCTGGCAAACACGGGTCGGTATGAATAAAAAGCTCCGTCTTAGTAACCTCGTTGTTTATCATCTTATCAACGAGCGAGACCTCCTCATGCACTTTGTTCAAGTCAAAATAGTTGGGCAATGTAAGGTGACAATCAATATGCAGCTCGTTACCATATTGCTGAGCCCTGAAGTTGTGTATGTCTATCCACTCAGGCCGGCGCTGATCGTTCAATATTTTTAATACCTTATTTACCACATCAAAATCAGCCTCGTCCATTAAACCACCTACAGATCTGCGCACCAATTTATAGCCGGTAAATACAATGTATAGCCCTACGAGGATGGATAAAACGCTATCTAACAAAAGCACGCCTGTGAAATTTATAAGCAACAACCCAACAACCAGCCCGCCGCTTGTTATCATGTCGGTTATTAGATGTTTACCGTCAGCCTCAAGCGTGATTGAAGCTAGGGCCTTGCCTTTGTTAACCATGTAATATCCTAGCGCTCCGTTTATAATCCCGGTAATGCCAATTATGACTGCGCCTGTTAGCAGATTACTCACAGGGTGTGGATAGAATATCCCGTAAACAGATTTTATCATTATTAATATTCCTGCTAATAAGATAAGCGAGCCTTCTACAAATACCGAAAAAAATTCAACTTTACCGTGTCCGTATGGGTGATTTTCATCGCGCGGCTGTGCAGAAAGATAAATGCTAAAGAAAGCGAATGAGCTTGCTATTACATTTACCACACTCTCGGCAGCATCAGTCAGTATAAAGGTTGATGAGGTTAAAAAGTATGCACCAAACTTGGCCATCATGAGTATGGCACCTGTTACTAGCGAGATTAATATGATCCGTTTCTGTTGATGCAAAATAACCTTATTGAGTGCCAAAGTTAGAAACTACAAACGGTATTTGCGTAAAAATGTTACTTATGTTTAATAGTCAAATCTTTATCATAAAAGACTTCAACTTTAGTCTACCTGTTTAGTATAGAATTTCTATATTTGCCCGCGATAACCATCTAAAAAACAAAAATGAGTGCACTTAGTAACAGGATAAACAACCTGTCGGAATCAGCAACTATCAAAATGGCCAAAATGGGCCGTGAACTCGCCGCGAAGGGCGTTGATGTGATCAATCTTAGCTTTGGAGAGCCGGATTTTAACACTCCACAGCATGTTAAGGATGCCGCCAAGAAGGCCATGGATGATAATTATACTTATTATACTCCCGTGTCTGGCTATCCTGAACTGCGTAAAGCGGTTGCGGCCAAACTGAAGAACGAGAATGGTCTGGACTATGATTTCAGCCAAATAGTTGTATCAACCGGTGCAAAGCAATCTATTGCCAATACCTTATTATGTCTGGTTAACCCGGGCGACGAGGTGATCATTCCTACTCCCTATTGGGTATCCTATTCAGAATTGGTTAAGTTAGCCGAAGGTGTTAGCGTTTTTATTGATTCAACTGTTGAGACTGATTTTAAAATTACGCCTGAACAACTGGAAGCTGCTATCACTCCAAAAAGTAAATTATTTATGTTTTCATCGCCCTGTAATCCTACGGGCAGTGTTTACACCAAAGAAGAATTAGAAGGGTTGGCTAAAGTGTTTGAAAAACATCCGAACATTTATATAATGGCTGATGAGATCTATGAGCATATTAATTTCATGGGTAAGCATGAGTCAATAGCTCAGTTTGATAGTATTAAGGATCGCGTTATCATCATAAATGGTTGGTCAAAAGGCTTTGCTATGACTGGTTGGCGCTTAGGCTACACAGCTTCAAATAAAGAAATCGCCGCTGCTATGGATAAATTGCAGGGCCAGGTTACATCAGGAACTTCATCAATTACACAGCGCGCGGGCCTTGCAGCCTACGAAGGTGGACTAGAGACTGTATTACAAATGCGCGAAGCATTCCAAAAACGCCGTGGTATTGTTTATGATATGCTAAGTTCTATTCCGGGCATTAAAGTAAATCTTCCGGGAGGAGCATTTTATTTCTTTCCGAATGTTACCACATTCTTTGGTAAAAGCTATAATGGCAGAACAATTAATGACGCTGACGAATTAAGCATCTATCTTCTAGAAGAAGCCCATGTATCAACCGTGGGTGGTGATTCATTTGGCGATAAAAAATCTATACGAATATCCTATGCAGCTTCAGAAGAAAAACTGATAGATGCTATGAATCGCATTAAAGTTGCTTTAGGTAAATTACAATAACGCTTACTGCATTAATATAATTCAAGCCTTCCCGGTATTCGGGAGGGCTTTTTTTTATAATATAAATCGTTTACCAAATGATGTTTTGCAATTTAGCCATATAGCAAAATGTCGTTTTGTGCCATTTTCTTCCCCAAAAACTGACGTATTCGTCAGTTTTTCAAAATAGTGCCTCCTATTATTTGTTGGGTTGAATTCTAAGCATTATTTTTAAATGTTAATTACTTAAACCTTATCACAAATAATTGATATAAAATCGCTCCGCGCTTCGGAGCGATTTTTTTTTGCTATTGTTTTGCATAAAACGTTTGTTCTACAAAATGATATTCGTTTCGTATATCAAGGCCCCAGGCCGGGCGCGGTAAAGCATTATAGACACTTTCAAGAGCCATATTGTTTTCCGTTAAATTTTGTATCGATTTTGTTTCGCTTCCTCCACCATAAAGTTTAAGCATCATATCGGAGCCGTTGATAGTGTATTTTAAAAATGAAGTTGTGTCCGCCTTTATTACGCCGTTGTGCCTGTAAGGTTTACCTGTAACAAAAGCATTTCCGTCGGCATTATATATTTCATACCACCAATTAAGGTTACCGGCAGCATCATAATTTATAATAGTATCTTTCAGCAGTGTATTATTATCCAGACTGTATATTAATGTATGCTGTTGGTTGGCCACCCACTTTCCAACTATTAAAGCGGCGTTTCTAGACGAAATTTTCACCTCAGGTTGTTTTTTGCAGGCTGTTGTGGCAAAAACAATACAAATCGACGTTAATAAACAGCGAGTTTTTTTCATAGGAATGGACGAGGTATAGATGTTTAACAAAAATATAAAGATTTGTTTTAAAGTATTAGTTATCCATTATAATATTTTTGCCGTATGGAAGATGTTTTAGGACAGGCTATATACGATTACCATAACAAAACTCACGTAGGTAAGCTTTGGATCTACAATAAATATGGTCCGCGCGAAGAGATGCCTGTTAAGGTTTATTTCAGAACCGAAGATGAAATGCCCGATCTGGAATGGCTGGCAATTGAGCGATGCAACGGTAAAGTGCTTGACATAGGTGCTGGCGCGGGAAGCCACGCGTTAACACTTCAGCAACACGGAGTTGACATATCGGCCTTAGACATCTCACCCTTACTGGTAAGCGTTATGCGCGATAGAGGAGTTGAAAAACCGATACAGGCAAATATATTTGAATATAACCAGGCCGGGTTTGATACGTTATTATTATTGATGAACGGTATTGGCCTAGCCGGAACGGTAGAGAGGCTTAAGGCGCTGCTTTTACATCTTAAAAACCTGCTCAACCCTGATGGGCAGATATTATTTGATTCTTCAGACGTCGCTTATTTGTTTAAAGGCGACAAACCCGCCGGCCATTATTACGGCGAAATAACTTATCAATACGCTTACAATAAAGTAAGATCAGAATGGTTCAACTGGCTTTATGTAGATGAACACACTATGGCATCGCTTGCGTCTGAATGCGGCTTTAATATGGAAGTTTTATTGGAAGATGAGTTTGGCCAATATTTGGCCAAGCTGACTGTAATTTAAAAAGCAATAGAATACTGCACGTTTAAAACCCATTTACGGGTTAAACCATCGGGGCGAAGTTTTCTGCCTATTACAGGCATGGCAGCAATAAGTTCAAGGCGGTTATTATTACCAAACTGCTTGGTTATGTTAACGCCTTCATTAAGTGTAAGCCCTTGCGAGTTGATCAACTCAACCCGCATATTTGTCCTGTTTAAATAGCTATCATTGCCTGTGTGATAAATGGCCAACAGGTTTGGCTTAAGCGAAAAAGATGCAGGAAGATTTATATAATATCCTAAACGAAACAAAACATCTGGCCGGCGGCGAAACTGATTGGTTGGCGGAAAATTATTGAGGCGGCTATCAGGTGGAAAATTATCAGGGAAAAAACTGCTTTTATTATTTTGAATAACGGGTACTTGTAAGGCCGCGTCAACTTCAAGATGCCCGCTATATATGTAATTGACCCCTGCTATTACATCATAAGTACCAATGCTTGATTGATAATCCAACGGCAAAGCCAATCCGGCTGCGTTTTTATCATTTGCAGTGGTTAACGGTATTTTTATACCGCCAATAAGCCTTAAACTGCTATTCGGATAATTGGTGGGTGTGTAAGTTACCACGCCGTACACGTCTCCCAGATTAAATTTACTACCTAAAAAGCCGTTTGCGTAGGTGGATGTTAATTTTCCCTGAATAGATACACGTTCACTAATTACTACTCCATATTGAATATAGGGATTATAAGTAATCGTCTTTTGCTCGCCGTAGCCAAAATTAAAACCTATATCAAGCATTCTTTTGGGTTGAGAACCATCCGCTACGTTCTTTAAAGCACCAAGGCTGCAAAATCCGGCATCGCTACATCCCTGCGATAAGACGCGTGACGATAAGGTTACTACCAAGAAAAAGGATAAAAATAATTGTTTAATCATTTAGGAAGGGCAATTATACGACTATAAGTCAAGGTAAGATCTTTACTATCAAATAAGTACCACAACAATGTAAAGTATTAAACCGGTTTTGTTTAACAAACACAGCTGGAAGACCCCTAATTTCCTAACAATTTCTTCTTCTGGGCATTAAATTCATCCTGCGTGAGCGCGCCAGCATCAAGTAGCTTTTTTAATTTAAGCAGTTCGTCGGCCACACTTGCAGCAGGCATCGTTGCAATGCCGTTTGAAGTAGTGCATGGCGTAACCTCGCAAGCGGCAATGGCTTCCTCAATCCAAATGTCAAAATTAATTAAACCGTTACCTTTAACAACCAGAATCATTTTGTTGCCATTATCAGTTAAGCGGCTGCCGGTTTTTATTTTTTTTATAACAGCATTAGTATGCGCTAAATCCCTTCGGGCACTCAAATCGTTGCTATTACGGCGCGGGGGTAAAAAGGAAGGCTGGCTGGCCAATATATATTTGAAATTTCCGTCGGGCATTGACCCTAAAGCTACCTTAACAGTGTCGCCAACGTGATAGATTTTTCCGTTAGACGCCTTATATTCATTTTGAGCGAAACCGATAAACGGTATTAAAGATAGTATAGCAACAATTACATTTTTCATTTTCATAAACCTGTTAAATCATCTAAAGATAGATAATTATCCTTCTTTTAGATTTTCAACTGGATTTTTTCGCTGTAGCTTAACTTTAGACCATCCGCAATTTCCCAACGGCAAATCCAATAATAACGTTTAATTTTTCCTAACTTGACTAAAAATTGAGAGTGGGATGAAAAATGTAAAATATATACTGCTAATAGTGGTTTATTTGGTAGTTAATGGTGTTTTTGCACAAAGCAGTGCGCATTTAGTGCTTTCAACACCTTATCCGCATAGCGGAGAAAAAATATCGTTCACTTATAACCCGGCAGGTACACCGTTAGCAAAAATTCCCGGCAAGCCTCAAGCGAAAGTTTATTTCCGCAAAAATTCAGATTACGTTCCGGTAGATATTGCGGTGGTAGCCCAGGGAAAAGTTTACAAAGGCGAGATAAGCATTCCGGTTGACGCAAAAGCTTTTTTTATGGTATTGAGTAACAATTCTGTAATAGATGCTAATTCGGGAAAAGGTTATATAACGTTGGTTTACGACGGTGATAAGCCTGTTGAAGGCGCCTATGCAGCAAAAGCAGTAATTATAACCGGGCGTGTGGGTAATAAGGCCGCCGAGATAGAACTGAACAACAGCGAAGGAATAGCAGCTTACAAGAAGGAATTCGAGCTGTATCCTCAAAGCGAAAAGCGCTATGAGGAAGGTTATTACAATTTACTGGCCGGCGACCTGTCAAATGCAGCTATAGTAAATAAAAAGATAATAGAACTAGCAAAACGTAACGATGAGAATGATCAGCTAAAGGCGGTAATGCTTTATAAAATAATGAAGAGCGATGCATCTGCTGATTCATTAACAAAAGTTATAAAAACGCGTTTTCCGGATGGAATAACTGTTACAAACGAAGCCGTAAAAAGCATTCAGCAGGAAAAGGATCTCGAAAAAAAGGAGGCAATTTTTAATGAGTTTGTAGCAAAGCATCCACAATTATCTGTAACATCAAAGGACGCGTTATTAATGCGGATACTGCCTGTTTATTTAAAACGCCAGGATATGGCAACTTACTATAAATACGCAGGGCAGCTGTCTGATAAAACCGATTTGCCTAACCTATTGAACAGCGTTGCCTGGAGCTGGGCGCTTGACAGCGTAAATCTGGCCAATGCAGAGCAATTGTCAAGGCAATCACTTGACCTTACCCTTGCCAATAATAAAGCTGGTACCGCTGCAGAATTGATTCCTGCTGCTCAAAACTCATACGACGCCTTTGCAGACACCTACGCTTTTATTTTATGGAAAGAGCATAAGTTTGATGAGGCTGTTAAATATATGCAGGGGGTTTATGACCGTCAACCTGGCAGCGACGCGGAAATTACTGAGCATTATGTTCTAATGTTAAACTCGGCCGGTAAACATAATAAGGCATTGCAGGTAGCGGAGCAAAGTATAACTAATGGAAAAAACTCGAACATAATAGAACAGGAATTAAAAAAAGCATACGCAGGCGCCAAAGGTGGGATGACCGGTTTTAACACCTATTGGACAAACCTTCAAAAAGCTAATAGTGCCAAAAAAGACCAGGAAAAAAAGAAGTTTGAAAAAGAGCAACAAAAGGTGCTGGGTAATGAAGGTTCTGTTGCCAACAAGCAACAGTTGGCGGAGCTTAAAAAAGAACTGAACAGTAAAATGATAAAGGATCCTGCGCCGTTATTTACGCTTAAGGATCTGCAGGGTAAACCGGTTTCGCTGGCGAACTTAAAAGGCAAAACCGTAATTATTGATTTTTGGGCAACCTGGTGCGGACCTTGCAAAATGTCCTTCCCCGGTATGCAAATAGCGCAAAATAAATATAAAGACAATCCCGATGTGGTTTTCCTGTTTATTGATACCTGGGAAACAGGCAGTAATTATTTGCCTGGTGTTAAAAGGTTTATAGCAGAAAACAATTACAGTTTTCACGTTTTAGTGGACGAAAAAGGTGCAGACAAACGCCAGTCAAAAGTGATAAGCACCTTTAAGGTTGAGGGCATACCAACCAAATTTATTATCGATAAAAACGGCGATATCCGCTTTAAATACGTAGGTTACTCCGGAACTACAGAGGCGGTTGTTAATGAAGTTACAGCCATGATAGACTTGGTGAATGATCCAGTAGCTAAAATCGAGGTGGCGACGCCTGGTACATCAGCTGTGGGCGGTACAGCGTCACCATCATCGGTAAATAAATAAAACATCTAAGTAAGAAAAAGCCCGGCAAAACCGGGCTTTTTTAATAAAATCATCGCATGATATTTGCAGCGCTAGTGCATATATAAAATATGAAGATCTTTCAGCAACAAATAAGGTTTGGTCAAAGCAGGCGCGGGTTTCATTTAATAACCACAGAGGTTATCAATGCCCTGCCGCAGATCAGCGAGATAAAAACCGGCATTTGCCAGGTATTTATGCAGCACACCTCAGCTTCGCTTACCATTAACGAGAATGCCGACCACACAGTACGCAAGGATTTTGAAATGTATTTCAGCAAAACCGTTCCGGAAAATGATCCTGAATACCAGCATGATGATGAAGGGCCGGATGATATGCCCGCGCATATAAAAGCATCTATGCTAGGGGCATCGGTGACCATCCCCATCCGCAATGGCCGGCTCGCGTTAGGTACCTGGCAAGGTATTTATTTATGCGAGCACCGTAACTACGGCGGGCAGCGCAGTATTATGATCACGGCTTGGGGAGAGTAAATTTTTCTGCCGCTGTAGTTCATAGCCCAATTTCAACAATTGTAGAGCATAGTCTTTGTCCGCTTTGGTTTTTATGTAAAAGCTTATCCAGCCGGTATTTTTAAATATGTGATGATCAAATATTTTACCATCTTGCTTTAGCTGTTGCTTTAAAGTGAGATTGAGTAACATATCTAACAAACCATTGCCGTGAATATGGCCCAGCTCATGGTTGTTATAGTTAAATTGTAAGCCTCCATATTTATGCAAACCCATATTAACTCCCTCCCATTGGGACACTTCGCGCTCTATGTCATCCATATAGTCCAGTAGTTTTGGGTTATTTAATAGCGCCCATATTTTCAGCCAGGCATCAAACACCAAACCGGTACCTGGCAAGTGTTTTAGAAAACCTAAGTATTTAACAACAAAATTGAACATTACTTAGCCTCGCTCAATTCCTTAATATGTTCCATTACACGCCAGTGTACGTTACGGGTAATGCTTTTTGCCCATATATCATAATACCAAGTAGGAAACACATACAATTTATACCAACTGTTACCAATCAAAGTAGTTGTACCATTACCGTTATCCTTCAAAAGAAACTGGCCGCGTAGTATATCAATATGGCCCATTATCTCGGGGTCTCGGGGCTGATGAGTGACATCAAAAGTTAAATTTCTGTTCACATCATATGTAACTATCTTTTCATCAAACACATACCCGTTGCTGAAAATGCATTTACGTCCTGCTCCTAAATGGTAACCTGTAACAGTGGACTCTACCGGACTAGGCATACCTACCTTAAATAGCCAGTATTTGTTTTGTTGCTTTATGCGTTCGAAGGCTACAACATTCCTCCATATTTTATCAGGTGTGGCGCTAATAACGATCTCATCAGATACCATATTTTGGTAGTGATGTTCGGATACAGAATCGGCAATAAAAATGAGTAGTAGAGCAGCGAAAACGCTTACATTCAACGTGGAATTGTTTTTTTGGAACATGCCCTTCCCCATTTTTAACCCAAGCCAGATAAATGTAAATAGTAAGGGCGATACAATTACCAGGCAAATAATGCCCTCCCCAAAAAAGAAGGCGCTCAGCAAAATTGCGGCAAAACAATTTAAAGTTGTGTTTAGCATTACAACCCTGGATGGCAACTCTATTTCTCGCCAATACCATGCACTTATAATACCCATTACAAGCGGAACTATTATAAACTCAGCAAATATTAAAACGCCGTTACTGTCGCCGAAATAATGTGTAGCAGCTAAAGTAACAACTGCAAACAGATTAGGTACAAAAAATCCGTTAAACTTATTTGAGAAGATCCTTTTCATGATATGGTTCAGGGTTAAATTAATGTTCAGTTTTTAATGCTCAAAATATCGTTAATGGCATGGTCCGCCTTGCTAAATTGAAATTGATAACCGGCATCTATCAGTCGCTTTGATAACACCCACCTGCTTTTTAGTATCAGTTCCATTTCGCTGCCAATAATTGCCAGGCCAATCTGCAACAGCCATGCGGGCGCAGGCAAACCAAACGGTACTCCCCATGCTACACGCAACGCTTTCAAAAATTCTTTATTTTTAACAGGCTGCGGCGCGGTACAGTTTACCACGCCGGTAATGTTCTCATGTGTTAGTAAAAATTCTGTGCAAGCAATGGCGTCCCGCTCGTGCACCCATGATATATACTGCTCGCCGTAACCTTGCCTGCCGCCCATTCCCAGTTTTACCAGATTAAGTAAGCGCGGGAAAGCCCCGTCGCCACGCCCCATTACAATCCCCATGCGCAAAGCAATTTTCCTGGTTCCTGGAGTGTTGCTGTTAAAGAATGTTCTCTCCCATTGCTTACAAACATCAATAGAAAAGCCATAACCTATTTCTCCCGTTTCTTCGTCCTGAGGCCGATCCTCGGCATGGCGGTAGATAGTGGCAGAACTCATATTGATCCAGAGTTTAGGCGGCTCAGCTAACTTACCTACAACCTTACCCAGCAAAGCAGTTGGTAATAACCTTGATGCAAATATTTCCGCTTTATTCTTTTCAGTATATCGGCAGTTAACATTTTTACCGCACAGGTTAATTAACAGGTCAGCGCCTTCCAACTGTTTCGCCCAATCACCCTCCGTTTTACCATCCCAAACAAGTGTGCGGATATTCCGGTTAGGCGCTTCAGGCTTCCTGCTTAAAATAACAATTTCTGCTGCAATATCTTTATAGTAGTCGGTAAATACGCTGCCCATATAACCGTTGCCGCCAGCCAGTATTATTTTTTTGTATTTCATGATGATAAGGTTTAGATAAGTATAAGTAATAAGATGAGAACCCGATAAAATGCCCAGCTTATGGTTAACCACCATCCTATTTCCAATAGTTTGCTTCTGCGGATATGCTCTAAAAACATCAGGCCGGCAACACACATAAAATAGCACAGGTATAATATAGGGTTATTTCCTATCCAGTTAGCTGCTATCAGCATTAAGCCCAGCAACAGTGCTCCGGCGAAAGATATCGTCATCATATTGCCTAAATAATCCCATCTTTTTTGCTTCGCGGTGAAGCTTATCACAATCCCCTGGAATATTATTTGTCCGCCACAAATGAAGTACTCTCTGAGGCTACCCCCAACCGGAACCACATCAGCCAGTAAAGCTGCATACTTTGTAAGTATAATTGAGGTTATAAACCATGTTAATATTAAGTAAGCTATGCGATAATGCAGTTTCAGTGTTGGTTGCAAACTGTAAATCCGACCAGTTGGTGGGATGATGACTCTGCGGTTAAAAGATAAGAACGCATACAGTTTGTTTAATATCCACATCAAGGGGCGGAAAGTAAGTAGCTTATTGAAGAAAGGATATTCTGCTGCGTATAGCCTTAAAATACTCTCTGCTCCATAACTCACATTTCCTGTTTCTAAATTGACCAATGCGATCTGATCAACCGCGCGCTGTCTATCAACAAGCGGACAAGTTTGCGCATCAAGTTCAGTTTGATATGCCTTACGGCCGTCGTTGTTTATTAATCCGCTTTTAACTACAGCCCGACTGTATGCATCGCAGATAGGGCATTCGGCATCAAAAAGTAAAAGGTAGTTAGCTAAGGTTTTCATTTTTATAAAATTATACTTTCAGGAATAATTGAAATTTATTTTCAAATTTTTTTATTTAAATATTTTAAGGACAGAACCCCAAAACCAATTTTCTTCTGCTTTTATCATGGTTTCTAAAGTTCTATCTACGTTTTTTGCCAGTTTATTAATGTCGTTTATAGACTTATTGAAGGTTTTAAAATTCTCGTCTTTTTTGTCCCCTTCTACCTTACACAATTCATCTAACACCTTAAGTACCGGATCTAACTCGCGTTTACGACGTTCCTTAGCAACCTGCCGGGCTATGTTCCAGGTATCTTTATCGGCAAAAAAATACTCTTTACGTTCGCCTGCGCGGTGCTTTTTTTCTACCAGCCCCCATCCTATCAGGTCGCGTAGCGTCATATTAGCGTTACCGCGAGATATCTGCAATTGCTCCATTATCTCTTCTGTAGTCAACTCGCCGGGAGTTATCAGCAGCAAGGCGTGTACCTGTGCCATGGTACGGTTTATCCCCCACTCTGTTCCCAGTTTACCCCATGCTTCTATAAACTTTAACCTGGCTTCTTGCAATTCCATATACAAATGTAAAACTATATTTTAAACTTTCAAAATTTATTGAAAGTTTATTTTTTAAATTATCTCCTTGAACAATAAACCATTATCCATAAAGCAACTCACCCCATAAAAAACTTTTCCCTATATCCAGTCGGTGTCATCCCTACGGCTTTACGGAAAACTTTTCTAAAGGCTTTTGGATCATTATAACCCGAGTTAAGCATCACCTCCGTCATTTGCTGATTGGTTTGCACCAAAAGTTTCTTTGCTGCTTCGATGCGGGTTTTTTGCAGATATTCAATTGGGGTGATACCTGTTATTTGCTTAAACCTTCGTAAAATATTACGGCGACTGCCCGGTATCTCCTTAATTAGATCCTCAATTGTTCCGTTTTGATGAAAGCCCTCTTCTATCCGCTGCTGGGCCATTGCAACCAATTCGTCGTTATGCTGTTGCGCTGGATAAAAAGTACTAAAGTAAGTTTGTTGTTCGCGGTCCATATCAATGGAAAAAAGTTTAGCAGCGCGTACTGCTATTTCTTTACCACAATACTTCTGCAGCAAATGCAGCATTAAATGAAAGCTGGATGTTGAACCGCCGCTTGTATAAAGCCCACCCTCGCCGGTAACCACTTTATCTGGCTGTAAGTTTACGGCGGGGAAACTATCTGTGAAAGCCTTACAAGCGTCAACGTGAGTAGTAGCCGGCCTACCATTAAGCAATCCGGTGGCGCCCAGCAGGAAAGCGCCGGTACACACGCAAGCTATTTCTGAACCACCGCTAAATTGTTGCTGCAGCCAGTGCACAAAAGGCTTATTGGCCGAAACTGCTGCGCGAATATCATCAGACCGAAATGCCGGGACAAAAATGATATCCTGCTGTGGCGCACCATCCACAGCTTGCAAATGGTAGTTGTCGAATTCGGTGTATGCTGAGCTTTTTTCAGCGCAAAACAGACTAATATTGAAAGCAGATTCCTTGCCTTCGCCCTTATAAAAGCGATTAACACTCTCAAATACATCCAATATCGCGGCAACGCTTAATAAACGATAATTGTGTGTAAGTAAAATACCTAAGTTTTTCATGGTAAAACTGTTGTGAACGGCAAGATAAAAAAAATGTCTCAAATGCCCCCTACAATTGACTTTTACACCCATTTGTTTAAATCAAAATACCAACTATTTTAGCATTATTATTTAACGGTCTACTTTTAATCAATATTAACAACACAACAATGGCAACTATCAATCCTTATTTGAACTTTCAAGGTAATACCGAAGAAGCTTTCAACTTTTACAAATCAGTTTTCGGCGGCGAGTTCGCTATGGTTATGCGGTTTAGCGATACCGAGCATGGTGCAAACGTACCCGATGAAGATAAAGACAAGATAATGCACATAGCGTTACCAATATGGGGTAATATGCTGATGGGTACTGATTGCCTTACTTCTATGGGTCAGAAGTTAAACTTTGGCGATAACTTTTCTATATCAGTGTCGCCGGATAGCATGGCAGAAACGGAAGCAATTTTTAAGGGCCTGTCTGAAGGTGCTAACGTTATAGTGCCGTTAAAAAAAGAATTCTGGGGCGACTATTTCGGATTGCTTTTCGACAAGTTCGGCATACAGTGGATGGTGAATTACAGAGAAGTTCAGCAGTAAAATTATATTGCAGCACCCTCATTTTCGGGTGCTGCATTTAAACATCTACCTATGAATATTTTACAAGAACTTGCTGATACTAAAGCGGAATTAATAGAAGCTATCTCAGCAATTGATAGGGAAACATTCAATACCATACCATTTGAAGGCAGTTGGACAGCAGCACAAGTATCAGAACATATATTAAAAGCCCTTGGTGCAGATTTGCTATACGCAGACACCACACCAACAGACAGGCAGCCCGACGAGAAGGTGAAGGCTATAGCAGATCTGTTTCTCAATTTTGAGATAAAAATGAAATCGCCGGATTTTATCTTGCCGGACGATAAACCAAAGGACAAGGATGTTTTGTTAAAAGGACTTGAAAAAATATTTGATCGACTGATACACGCGGCGGAAACTTTAAATCTGACCGAAATATGCACTGTATTTGAAGTGCCTGGGTTCGGCCCATTTACCCGCCTGGAATTCCTGTGGTTCTTTAATGTACACACCAAGCGGCATATAAGGCAATTAAAAAATATTGCTGTAGCGCTTGCGAAGGTTTAAACGTTTAATAGTTTTTAATTATGATAGTTGAAGTTTTCAAAACAAATGTAGCGGAGGTTGAACTGTCTGAACTATTAATTCAGCAGCTCGAAGATCAATTTCCTGATAGCCTTATCAATTTTGATATGGAGGATTGCGATAAGATCCTGCGCGTAGAAGCATCCATTGTTGCACCCGAAAAAATAATACAAATTTTAAATTCAAATGGTTATTCTTGTGAGGTACTCGCGTAACCTATAGCCTATTACATACCATGACCTTCAAAAAATTTTTATCCGCTATAAAACTTTCACTTAGTGGCAAGGAACAGGATTATACCGAAGGAAGTATCCGCAAAGCGGTGTTTCTGTTGGCTATACCTATGATACTGGAACTGAGTTTGGAAAGCGTATTTGCCTTGGTTGACATATTTTTTGTGAGCAAATTAGGGCCAAATGCCATAGCCAGCGTTGGCTTAACAGAATCTGTTATCACGATAGTATATTCTATAGCAATTGGTTTAAGTGTTGCTGCAACGGCAGTTGTGGCACGGCGTGTAGGCGAGAAAGAGCCTAAAGCGGCTGGCCATGCCGGCGCGCAGGCTATTTTGGTAGCTGTTGTGCTATCTGTTGTATTAACTATAGTCGGCACCATCTTTGCGCCGCATGTTCTAGAGATAATGGGTGCTAGCCCCGAAGTGGTTGCCGAAGGTTCCATTTTTACGCGTATTATGTTTGGCGGCAGCGTGGTTATAATGCTGATATTCCTTATAAACGGGATATATCGTGGCGCTGGTAACGCAGCAATGGCCATGAAAAGCCTTTGGATAGCCAGCGCGGTAAATATTATCCTCTGCCCTATCCTGATTCACTTCTTAGGGTTAAAGGGAGCTGCAATAGCAACAGTTACCGGTCGAACTTCAGGGGTACTATATCAATGTTATCATTTATACAAAGGCAACGGCATCATTAAATTCAGCATGGCCGATTTTGGCTTCGACGCGACAGTTGTAAAATCGATCATAAAAATAGCATGGCCGGCTACGCTACAATTTATTATTGCCAGCGGCAGTTGGATTGCGGTAACACGTTTGGTTGCTGAAACAGATGGCACCAATGCATCAGCAGGTTATCAATTAGCCATGCGGAACGTGATATTTTTTATTTTGCCGGCGTGGGGATTGAGCAACGCAGCAGCTACATTGGTGGGCCAAAACCTAGGTGCCAAAAAGTTTGACCGCGCCGAACAAAGTGTGAACATTGCCGCAAAATACAACGCCATTTTTATGGGTTTTGTAATGCTATTATTTCTTTTGTTCTCTGAATGGATAATTAAATTCTTCACTCACGAACCTGAAGTTATAAAATACGGCTCATTAGCTTTGAAAATAATGGGCTCGGGCTACATATTTTATGGTTTGGGGATGGTAATGAGCCAGGCATTGAATGGTGCCGGCGATACCCAGACGCCTACCTGGATCAATTTTGTTTGCTTTTGGCTGATACAGATACCGCTGGCTTACATTTTAGCTAACAGTTTCGATTTGAGGTCAACTGGCGCTTTCCTTTCCATGCCTATTGCCGAAACGTTTTTAGCGCTTGCCGCGTGGTACTATTTTAGAAAAGGAAAATGGAAAGAGGTGAAGGTATAGCGAAAAAGCACTACTTTAGCTGCGGTGAAACCAAAAATCATTGTAGAATCTATTGCAATAGGGCAAGCTACGTTAGCTGACATACCGCAATTAAAAGAATTGGGGCTTATAGCTTACGGTCAATATGCAGAGACTTTAGGTGCTGACCATTGGGCCCAAATGCAACAAAATTTAAGCAACGAGGCAATGTTTGCCGATTTGCTCAGCAAGTCGACCTGCTTTATTGCCCGCCATGCAAACGAAATTATCGGCATGGCTTTTCTGCTACCAAGTGGTAATCCTGTTGATGTTTATCAAGCAGATTGGAGCAGCATACGATTAGTGGCAGTTCATCCGTCACATCAAGGCAAACACATAGCCCGGACGCTTACTCAAATATGCATTAACCAGGCTATAAGCAATGGCGAAAAAACTATTGCGTTACATACTTCGTCAATGATGCCGGCGGCCATGCATGTTTACGAGAGTTTCGGATTTAAAATAATTAAAGATCTCGGCAAACGTTTCGGTCAGCAATACTTTTTATACACGCTTGATCTTCCCGCTAAAACCTCGGCTCCATAAAGGGATAACCATAAACATCAGCCACCGCTTTATAAGTAACAGAGCCATCATAAGTGTTAAGGCCCTTTAACAAGGCCGCGTTACCAGCAAAAGCCTTTTTGTACCCCTTACCAGCAATTTGCAGTGCATAAAATAACGTAGCATTTGTTAAGGCGATGGTTGAAGTATACGGAACCGCGCCTGGCATATTTCCAACGGAGTAATGCAGCACGTTATTCTTTATATAAACCGGGTCATCATGTGTGGTAACATGGTCAGCTGTTTCAAATATACCACCCTGATCTATTGCCACATCTACAATAACCGACCCCGGCTCCATAGATGCTACCATTGCTTCGGTAACTAGCTTAGGCGATTTTGCACCGGGTATTAACACTGCACCAATCACCAGATCAGAACATTTAACAATTTGCGCTATAGTGCTTGAATTGGATGCCAATGTAGAAACCTGGTAACCGAATATATCATCCAATTGACGTAAACGATCCAGATTAGTATCAAGTATTGTTACTTCGGCACCCAAACCTATGGCTATCTTCGCCGCATTGGTGCCGGCTACACCCCCGCCTATAATGGCAACCTTGGCTCTGCGCACTCCCGGCACGCCACTTAGCAGCACACCTTTGCCACCATTTGGTTTCTCTAAATAGGCTGCACCCACCTGCACAGCCATACGGCCTGCAACCTCACTCATAGGAGTTAACAAAGGCAGGGTGCCGTTTGGTAATTGAATGGTTTCGTAAGCTATAGCGGTAACTTTTTTGTCCAGCAAAGCCTGGGTAAGTTTGGGTTCGGCGGCCAGATGCAGGTAGGTAAATAGGATCAGGTCATGGCGAAAGTATTGAAATTCGCTCTCAATGGGCTCTTTTACCTTCATTACCATGTTGGCTGCCCAGGCTTCGGCGGCGGTATCAACTATCGTTGCTCCTGCCTGTTCATACACAGCATCGGTAAAACCCGATCCTTCTCCTGCACTTTTTTGAATACTTACCTGGTGGCCCGCTGCAACTAATGCCTCAACACCCGCTGGTGTAACTGCTACTCTGTTCTCGTTATTTTTAATTTCTTTTGGTACGCCGATAGTCATGATCAGTTAAATAAATGTGTTTGCATATATTAAATAACCGATACCGGCTGACTGAGAAGCCACCCGAGAATATTATCGCACGGAAGTAACGCGCTTTTTTGATAATAAATCAGTTAATTAATGCCGCAAAAATAAAACTAATTTTTGTCAAAATAGTTTTTAATGTTGCTTAACACACAGGCGTTTGTTAACATAAAAATAATATTAACATTACTTTGCATTAACCTATTTTTGCCCCTGAATTTCAACTACTTATTTGAACATACTCCCGCATGAAAAAGAACGAAACAGCAGCCATTGCTAAGAAAGCCCGTAAAGCATTTAAAAAAGAACTCACCGAGAAAATAGCTACGCAATTAAAAGCTACAATTGGCGCAATTAGTACGGACATTAAAAAAACAAACAAAGCGATTGAAAAGGCTGCGAAAAACCTTGTAAAGAAGATATCAAAACAGGCCGTAAGTAAAAAGGTATCATCTGTTAAAGCAGAAGTTAAAGCAAAACCGGTTGCTAAAACCGCAGAGGCTAAAGTAGTTCCGGCTACTGAGAAAGCCGCATCGGCTGCAAAAACTAAAGCTCCGGCTACCAAAAAACCAGCAGCTAAGCCTGAATAGCGTAATTTAAAGGATACCGTTATTTTATAAAAACCTTATTTTTTATAATAAGGGACTAATTAGCTCAAAAAAACATTCATTTATAGCAAACTAGCTATATGAATATTATATTTGTTAGTCCCCGTTAAATAGCTGGTATTGTTTTGCCTGAAAAAATATTCGAAGTTTAAAATCGCCATTGTTTTGGGGTGGCTTCTGTTGTTTTTGATTTTTTTTACAGGTTGCGAAAAAAAGACTGACAATTCCGGTAGGTATACCGACGCTTTTTTACCCATATTTAATCAAACTAATCGTTTTTTTGATGCCGATCAAACTGAAAAGGGACTGAATTACCTGGATTCGGCTTTTAATAAGTTATCTGCCCCCAACTATTCAGATCGTTTCAGGTTTTATTCCTTCCATTATGCACGGTATCAACGTGTATTGCACAATTATCCGAAAGCGTTACTGTATGCAGATAGTATGATACAGATGGCTAATAAAACAGCCGGTAAAGAGGATTATGTGGCTAATCTTGCGGAAGGGCATTACGCAAAGGGAGATTCTTATTTTGATCTACATCAATATAATGAATCGTTTCAATGTTATTACCAGGGCTACCTGATAGGCAAAAACTACCTGAACAACGAGGCCCTTTCTGATTACACCTATCGCATGGGTATGATCATGTATAAAAAATCGCGCTATCTGGCGGCTGCCAATTATTTCAAAGAGAGTTATAAGCAAAAAAACTATCAGAAAACAGAAGATGATTTTGTAGCTTTTTATCGCAAACAGGAATTATTGGATAACATTGGTTTAAGCTTAAAAAGCAACGGCAACCTTGATAGCGCCCTTTTTTATTTCAATAAGGTTAAAAACTTCGTTAATAAAAATGGTTACAAATATCCCGAAAAGAAAAACTTTGTTACCATGGCGCTCGGCGTAATATATGGTAACGAGGCAGAGATCTATATAGAACAGAAAAAATATGATAAAGCTATTGACCTTTTAAAGAAAAGTATTGCTATCAATCTGCAAAAGGGCTTCGATAATATTGACGCGCAATATGCTGAGATAAAACTTGCTAAGATATATGCCGGACAACAGCAAACTGCAGAGTTAAAGGCACTATTAGACGTGTTGCGCCCGCAACTTGATTCAATTAAAAACGAAACGGCCGAAGCGGAATGGAACCGCCTGATGGGGGATTATTTTATAACGCAAAATAACCTGGCAAAAGCCATGAGCCATTTTCAGTTGTATAATGCTCTAAAAGATTCGCTGGCCAAGAGAACCAGTTTGTTGCGCGAAAGCGACGTTACAGAACAGTTGGCTAACTATGAAAAAGCCCATCAAATAGAATTGCTAAACGAAAACAACAAGATACAACGCATCTATCTTGTGGTATCCATATTATTTGGCTTAATGGCGCTTGTTATTATCTTTTTGGTTTACAGGTTCTGGAGCCGCTCAAAAAATGATGTTAAGTTAATGAATCGGCTTAATAAGCAAATAAATGAGCAAAACAGCGATCTTGAAAAAGCGCTTGAAAAACTAAAATTAAGCAGTCAGGAAAAAGACCGCATTCTTAGAGCTGTGGCCCACGATTTGCGTAATCCAATAGGTGGAATTGCATCATTGACCTCTATTATGGCCGAGGAAGAATATACCGATGAGCAAAAGGAAATGATAAACCTGGTGAAGGAAACATCCTATGACTCGCTTGAGCTTATCAATGAGATATTGGAGGCAGCCAACGTATCATCAATGCAACTTAATCCTGAACCGGTTGAGATCAACGCGTTGGTTAATAACAGTATTGAATTGCTACGGTTTAAAGCCGCCGAAAAAGGACAGCAGATCCTGGTTGAACCCTTGCGGGGCCCGCAGGAACTACAAATAAGCCGTGAAAAAATTTGGAGAGTTATAAGTAACATGATCAGCAACGCGATAAAATTCAGTCCTACAGGTGCTGTTATTAGCGTAAAGATTGAAAAGGCAGTAGATCAGGTTATTATTTCAGTAAAAGACAATGGGATAGGCATCCCTGAAAAGATGCAGGATCAGGTATTCAATATGTTTACCAGTGCACAACGCCCGGGCACCGCCGGCGAAAAATCATTTGGACTGGGCCTTTCCATATGTCAGCAGATCATGGAAAAATCGGGTGGCTCAATCTGGTTCAAAAGTCGAAAGGACGGTACCACCTTTTTCATCAGTTTGCCACTGGTGGATGGACCTACGGATGGCTCACCTCAAAAAATCAGCGTACCATTTACCAGATGATTTAATAATACGCTGTTGCGTATCAAAATCAACATATATTATTCCGAAGCGCGGGTGATACCCCTCTGCCCATTCAAAGTTATCTGTAAGCGTCCAAATAAAGTAGCCGTTTACCTTGCAGCCCTCGTTTTTAGCTTTAAGTACTTGTTGCAGATAATCCTGTAAATAAGCAACACGTAAAGGGTCATGGACACTGCCATCCTCGTGTTTATCAGGAAATGCCGCGCCGCTTTCGGTAAGGTATATTTTTTTGATCTGTGGGTATTGGTTGTATTTGTGCAGCATGTGGTAAATAGATTGCGGCCACACCTCCCACCCCATTGCCGTTACAGGTACATTACGTTTTTCAGCTTTAACCAAAGTAGCGTGTATGTAGGGCGTAAAAAAGGAATATTTCACAATTTCCCGCGTGTAATTTTGCAGACCGATAAAATCAAAGTCAAAGGCCAGGTTCTCCTCATCGCCGGGTAACATATACTTTTTAATACCCTTTAGCACCGGCAGGTCCTCAAACGGGTAGCCTAAACCCAATACCGGTTCAATAAATAAGCGATTAAGCAATGAATCAACCCTTTTGGCTGCAGCAATATTACGTGGCTTATCAGAGTAAGGGTCAATGTACGAGCACGAAAATGTTGTTCCTATTTCGGCATCTGGAAGTATCTCTCGTAACATCTTCCCCCCTGCCGCTATACTTAAAATAGCATGATGAACAGCGGGCAGAAAATTGCTTAAACCGGTTTTACCAGGGGCATGTATACCGAAGAAATATCCTGCACCTGTAAACACCGACGGTTCATTCATCACCATCCAATGCTTAACCCTATCGCCAAAAGCATTAGCGCAAACAGCAACAAAATCTGTAAACCAGGTAACAACCTCGCGGTTAGTCCACCCGCCTTTAAGTTCAAGTGCGTGTGGCAGGTCCCAATGATATAACGTTGGCCAGGGTTCAATACCCAGCGCCAAGCAATAATCAATTATTTTATTATAATGATCAATCCCGGCCTGGTTAACATCGCCGGTACCGTTTGGCATTATGCGCGACCACGAAATAGAAAACCTGAAATTTGGAATATTAAGCTGTTTTATCAGATCAATATCGTTCTGATACTGGTTATAAAAATCGCAGGCCGTATAATGGTGGCTGTTTCCGCGTATCTTGCCTTTTTTTCGGGCAAATACATCCCAAATAGATTCGCCCTTGCCATCGGCATCGTGCGCGCCCTCAATTTGTACAGCAGCGGTTGAAACACCCCAGATAAAGTCGTCGCCAAAAAGCGCCTTACTAACAGGTGTGTTGTTGTTAAAAGATTCCATTAAATTGAGCTAACGAGCAGCCCAAATTGTATATTATAATTTGATAAAAAAAATCCCTTTAGCGGATTAGTGAATAAAAGACGACCTCATGCTTTTTGAGATCATCCAATCGCGTAAGCTGTTAAACAAATTGATTAAGTATTTCATGCTCTATTTCTTTATGATACTAAGGTACGGCGGTGATATGACGCTACTATAACAACAACATTATCATATTGTTAAGCAAATTTCTTTTTTTAGGATATTAAATCTTGATTGCAATACTTATTTTTAGCTCAACCCGCTCTATATATGGAAATAAGCTATTACGATATAACACTTGCTTTCGGATTATCCGAAGTAGTGCTCGCCGTTGTTAAGAGATCAAAAAAAACACAAGTTAAAAGTAATGCCGATAAAAATTCCTTGCTCGTCCTCTGGGTATGTATTGCGGGTGGCTTAATGTTAGGCGGTTTTGCGCCACATTATATCAATTTAACTTTTCCTGCGCTAGCCTGGATACACAATGCCGGCCTTGTGGTGCTTTTGGCGGGTTTTTTAGTAAGATGGTTAGCTATTCTGCAATTGGGTAAAATGTTTACTGTTAATGTAAGCATTAACAGCGGACATCAGCTTAAAACCAACGGACTTTACGGTTTGGTAAGACATCCCAGCTATCTGGGCGCTTTGCTCATTCTGTTAGGTATAGGTTTGTTTACCGGTGATGCGGCCGCTTTAATTGTTGTATTTATTCCACCATTACTGGCGTTTATTTATAGAATGCATGTAGAAGAAAACGCTTTGGTAGCTGAATTTGGCCCGGAGTATGTAGACTATAAAAATAAAGTAGCCCGTATTATTCCGGGTGTTTATTAACGAGGTTCTTGCAGTATGCTTAAAGAATATTTTACCGAACTTTTTAACTACGACAGGCATGTAAACCTGCAATTTGCAGCGCTTATAAATGCAGCCAATAATAAAGATAAACCCGCCGAGCTAATGTCCCATTTGTTAAATGCCCAGCAAATTTGGCTGAGCCGTTGTCTGGGAACCTCGTCTTCCAATTATCAGCTGTGGCCCAAATGGGAGCCAAATACCTTTAATAATATCATTATAAATAATCACCACGAATGGGCGATCTTTTTAGATACCGATATAGATCCGCAGCAAATTATTGTCTATAAAAATTTTAAGGGTGAAGAATTCAGCAGTAAGCTTATTGATATTTTAGCTCATGTTATTAACCATGGCACCCATCACCGCGCACAAATAGGGCTGCTTTTAAAACAAAACGAAGGTATTGAACTGCCATCTACTGATTATGTTCATTATGTACGCGGCTTGCAATAAAAGCTCGAATAGTGATATAAAACATAATAAACGTTAATTTTGGTTTCCCAATCCCAAAATGATGAAAAAACTGAGCGTCCTTTTTGCCTTTATTGTTTTAGCCCTTGCTGCGTGTAAAGATGATAAAGCATCCGAAAAGGTATTATTAGACGAAGTGATCAGAATTCATGATGACGTGATGGGAAAGGAAGAGTATCTAATGCGTAACAAAATGAAATTGGATACCCTCTTAATGCCCGGATCATTAAATGATAAATACACAATAGAAGAAAAGGCCGCTATAAGTGCTGTACGCTTTAAATTGACAAAAGCCGACGAAGCGATGTCAAAATGGATGGAGGGTTTTGACCCGGAGTTAAAAGGGAAATCGCACGAGGAAAAGATTAAATATTATACCGAGCAAAAAAAAGCCGTAACCAGAATTGATTCCATATTTACTGCTGTTATTGAAGGTTCGGATAAATATTTGAAGAAAATAAAAAAATAATATGAGAAAACTGATAATTGCAGGAGTTGTAATTTCAATGTGGACTGCCTGCAAATTTAATGATGATGTGCAACGCTTGCCAATAGCCGGCAATCGTGATGTTGTTGCAAAAGTTGTTAACGGGCAGACTGTTACTGATACGGTATACCAAACCATCCCTGATTTTAAAACCGTTAATCAATACGGCGATTCTATTAAGAGTATAAATCTGGATGATAATATTTATGTGGCCGATTTCTTTTTTACCACCTGCCCTTCTATTTGCCCGGTGATGCACCGTAATATGCTGAAGGTGTACGAGGAATTTAAGGACATGCCCGATCTGAAGATCATATCATACACTATTGATCCGAAACATGATAGCGTAGCTGTACTTAAAAAGTATGCCGACAAATTGGGCCTTGAGGGTAATCGTTGGTGGTTATTACAGGGGAATAAGGAAGAAATATACAAGCTATCAACCAACTACCTGGTTACCTTCCCGGTGGAGGATGCTAAGGAAAAATTTATTCATGATGGCTTTTTTATATTAGTGGATAAGCAAAAACGCATCCGTGGCCAATACGACGGTACTCAGCCGGACTCCGTGGCTAAACTTATTGCAGATATAAAACTGCTTAAAGCTGAACCCGAACAAAAATGAAGTGGAGAGTAAGCGGCTTTCTTGCCCTGTTTGTTTTTGTTTTGATAGCATGCCAAAGCGAAGAGGAATTGGAGTTTGCGCGCTATTATTCAGGCGGCAGCGTTATTTATCAAAGTAAATGTCAAAATTGCCACGGTTCTGATGGTAAAGGTTTGGCGGCTTTGATACCGGCATTAACACAAATAAAGACTGACAGAAACTTAATAACCTGTTTGGTTAAATATGGGTCAAAAAAATCAATAAATCCGGCTGATAAGACGTTTGGCGGCGAAATGCCCGCTTCTGACCTCGCCCCTGTTGATATTGCCAAGGTGCTAACCTATGTCACCAACTCTTTCGGCAATAAAATGGGTACTATCAACACGCAGCAGGTGGAGGCGGATCTGAAGGATTGTAAATGATCCGTTTGATGGCAGCCGCTATTTTTCCACTTCGGACTTAATAGTTTTTCCGGTTTCCTTGTCGATTTTTTCAGGTAGTTTTTTAACGTTCTTTTCAATTTCCTTTTGCTCAACATGCACAGCATATTCAGCAGGTTCTATACGCTTACCTCTAAAATCAACGTATGCTTTGGTAAACTCGGCACCGAAGTATAAAATAGCCGCTGTATAATACACCCACAAAAGTATGGCAATTAAAGAACCCGCCGCACCGTAGGTAGAACTATTTGCCGACGACGCAACATAAATACCAATAACCAAACGGCCAAGCATAAATAATACCGAAGTAAAAATAGCCCCGGATCGCACATCCTTCCAGGAGATCTTTGCATCTGGCAATACTTTGAATATCACCGCAAAAAGTGTGGTAATTACTATAAAGCTGATGACAACGTTAATTGCATTAAACAATAACACGGTAATGTCTGGTAAATAAGTCTTTAGCTTGTCGCTTAAGGCTAGCAGCACGCCATTAACCAAAAGCGAAACCAGTAACAAAAAACCCAACGAAATTATAAGCGAACCGGACAATAAACGGTCCTTCAGCATTTTTAACCAGGCTTTTTGGGGTTTTGCCTTAACCTGCCAGATAATGTTTATAGATTCTTGTATCTCTCCAAAAACAGTGGTAGCGCCAATTATTAATGTAATCGACCCGATGATAGCCGAGATAGTAGATTTGCCGGATAGCTCCAGCCGTGTTATCATATCCTGTATTTGCTTGGCAGCATCATTGCCTACAAAATCGTTAATTTCGCGAAATAGCTGCCCCTGAGTAGCATCTCTTCCTAAAAACACACTCGCCAAAGACATTACTAATAACAGTAATGGCGCAAGGGAAAATACTGTATAGTAAGCCAGAGAGGCGCTGAACTTTAGTGCCATATCATTGGAAAAGCCAAGAAAAGCGGCTTTCATTATGATGAATCCATTTTTAAAAGCCTGTTTGGTAAAGTACTCCTTCATAACCTGAGCATCTGGCTGTTCTATTCTGAACATCATTTATAACACAGTGTTTGAGGTAAATTGCATTTGTTTGATTCTTACAATCGAATCCCGGCTTTAATCTCCCGACTTTCGGACTTTCCCCACTTCCGGACTAAAAACCTATCTTTGTAAGGCAAAACGTTCTATCGCTGTTCCGATTTATCGGAATGGAGGAAAGTCCGGGCAACACAGAGCATCCTGCTTCCTAACGGGAAGGCGCCGTCAGCCGGCGACAGCAAGTGCCACAGAAAATATACCGCTTATCAGCAATGATGAGTAAGGGTGAAAACGTGAGGTAAGAGCTCACGGCTTTCCCGGGCGACCGGGATCGCGGTAAACCTCAGGAGTTGAAAAACCAAATAGGTCCTGAACGCGGAGTTGCTCGCTCCCACTCTGGTAACAGAATTTCAGGATGGGTAGGTTGTTAAAGCCTGTTAGCAATAACAGGATAAGATCAATGATAGAAACCCGCTTGCGGGATACAGAACCCGGCTTACAGCTTTGCTGCTGATTTAACGCCCCGGACGCAAGGATGGGGCGTTTTTTTTGTTAATAAGGTGTTGTTCTGAATGAAAAAATCTGACTGGTAGATGCATTGCCGCCCGGGTCGCGGGCAATAACTTTCCAGTAATAGATTTTATCTTTGACTATATTCACGTCCAAAAAAATGACCGTTACAGAAGCAGCTGCAATAGGTAAAGCATCTAAATTTGTACCGAAATAAACGTCATAAATTAAATTACTCCCGTCCACATCGGTCGCGTTCCATTCCAGCCTGGCTTTTCCGAGATATGATGCTATTACGTCGCTTGCTTTAGGTTGCACCAGTTCTGCAGGAAACGGCGCATAATTGATAACACCCGGACCCGAATTGTATAGCTTCCAGACATCGCTTTGGGCAGTTTTATTTGTTTTACCTGAACTTGATATGATATACCAGGAATACGGTGTGCCCAGTAACAAAGCAACGCTTACTGTGTTGCTTTGTGTTTTCCTTGTAATAGTTCCGTTTGTAAAAAGGTTTTTCAATACAAGTGTTGACGTGTCAGCATTTTCTCCTTTTTGCCAGCTAAAGCTTACTGTACTTTCCATTGTGTTAATGTTGGTGCCAGATACACACGGCTCATTATTTGCAGGTGATACCAGCATGCTCTTGGTAACCTGTATTTCTTCTTTAGTTGGCGGAGTGTTCGGGCTGTCTTTTTTACAGCCTGCAAAAAAAACTATTGCCAAAAGGCATATCCATTTGCTTACTGTTTCCATATTTTATAAACCTTGTTTCTAACTTTTAACACATATGTCCCTGACGGTATAGAGGAAAGGTTCAGTCGGCCCTTGCCATTCTGATTGTCCAGGTTGATAGATAATATTACTTTTCCATAAATATTCAACAACTCAACAGGAACAAGTTCAGCCTTATCATCACCCAGATCAACATTTAGCCAATCAGTAAACGGCACAGGATAAACCGGCGCGCCATCAACTTTTATCAGTTTTTTAATAACGCCCTGGCAGTCTTTATCAGTAGTAACAATAAGTTCGTTGGTACCCCTGGCAAGGCTTAGCCTTAATTGAGACGCGGTAGTGGTGTACATAAAACCGTTTAAGGTTACATTGTATTTGTCGCCCCCCTCAAGTGTAAGCATTACAGTGTTTACGACCGGATCCACCTCCTGGTAAACTATCAAATCTTTAGGTTGATCAACTTTAATTGTAAACTCCTGTTCAAATTCAGGTTCATTGGTCAGCGTAAAAACAAGTGTATACAAACCACCTTTGAGGGCGGTTATTTGCTTTGTTTTTTTAAACTGATAGTTAGTGTTTGCAATGTTTTCCCCCTTGATCAAAACGTTGTAGTCAAGTTCCTTTTCGGCAGTTATAGCAATAACACCGTTATCAGCACCTTTACAGGTTAAGCTTAGCGCAGAAATTTTAAAGTTATTGGCAGGTAATGGATATTGGACTTTTACCCACACTGGATCAGAAACAAGCACCGTACCATTTATAGATGTTGAAAAAGTGTATTTGCCTGTTTGTGTGGCAGTATAGTTATAGCCGGTAGCGCCTGCTATAAATTCTCCGTTTTTATACCATTTGAAATTTGTTGCACCATCTATAACACCACCATACAACAACACACTTCCTCCTTTATCAAAAACCATAGCGCCACCGGGATATATAGTTGGTTTACCGGCATATTTAAATCCGTAAAAAAAAGCGTTGCCATCGTTTCCTGCTACATTTACAGCTCCACTCTCTCCGTCTCCAACTATCGCTTTTATTTGAGTATCTGAAACTATCGTAAATGATTTTGCTTCAACTTTGCCAAATGTTACACTGGTAACCTTGGATAACATAGCACCGTTTATGGTAACCTCGTTGCCTGCTGTAGCAGTTGTCGGCGAAAATGATGTTATACCAGTTGCTCCGCTTGTGTTACGCAAAATTGCAATTATGTCGCCCCCTAACCCGCATAGTTCCGGCTTGCCATCGCCATCCATGTCAACAATTGATAGATGCTTTTCTCCAGGAAGTTCAAAGCCAGTCCCTCCGGCAAATTTTATGTCGCTGCCGCTGATATTTTTATAGGCAAATGATTGTTTGGGTCCGCTTGCTACAAGCAAATCAGCGTTACCATCGCCATTTATATCGCCAGCTGCTATGCGACTAACTGACGGAATTCCGGAAATGGTGTATACAGAATTTAAGGTAATATTTCCGATGCTGCTAGTATTCTTCAAAATAATTACTGATCCGGTAGTTTCAGGCGATGTGCCTTTGCAGGAAACTGCAAGGTCTATTTTGCCATCTTCATTAACATCTATTGCTGCTATATCTACAGGTCCAACGCCAACAGAAATATTTACCGGTACAGCGTACGATTCCGTACCCGGCACACTTGTATTTCTATAAACCGAAATTTGCGGTAATGTGGCGCTCCTGGTAACAACATCTGTTTTGCCATCGCCGTCTACATCAACCAAAAAAGCATTGGGGAATTTTAAGTCAGTACCGGTAAACCACGGTTCTGTTTTACCGTCACCATCCATATCTTTAATATAAACAGCGTTGGTAAAACGCGATATTGCGTACTTTTTTTCAGTGTAAAAAGAGGTATAAACTTGCGTTAAGCTGGTAAAGTCTATAGTGTAATCTCCATTCCTGTTAAGCATATAAATTTTAGGTACCGCTTCATTACTAATAGCAACATATACAGGCCCCGAATTGAAACCATCATTAAGTCCTTTGGAATTAAACTGATAGCCGAACGCAATTTTACCAACCGTGCTCTCATTGTTGTCCAATCTGGCATGGTAATTACCTCTTGACGAGAATACAAGGTCACTTTTACCATCATTGTCAAGATCACCAATAACCATATTATATGATTCGTTTCCACCAAAAACTTCATACCTACTACCGTAATTTGCAAGTGTAATATCATTACCTCCCGCAAAAGTGAGTGTAAACGGCAACACTGAACTTGCTATTTTTTCATTTACTGTTACAGTTAACACATCATATGAAGCATTTGCAGGTACCTCTACTGATAATTCGGTTTTAGAAGCGCTTGTCACTTTTGCTTTGCCAATTCCGAAATACACATGGTTATTTTTTGGTATCGTACTGAAATTATTTCCTTTAATTTTTACAATGGAACCGGCATTACCTTTTTTAGGAGAGAAATCTGTAATAACAGGTTGTGGCCCATCGAACTTGAATCCCGGTCCCGCTAAATCTACACCAAATTGATTGTAAACCAATATCACTCCCGAATCGCCTTCTCCCAAAACCGCTTTTATTACGGTGTTAGATTCCACGGTGAAAGATGCTACGTCTATCCCGCCAAATGTTACCCTTGTTGCCCCAATAAAGGCTCTGCCTGTTAAGGTTATTGTTTGTCCGGCTTTGCCTGTTGAGGAGGATACGAAGTTTATCATTGGAACTGATTTATAAACAAAACCCGGTTTGCCTCCCGCACCATACATACCGGTAACTGTAACATCTCCTGTTGCGCCCTCGTTTACAACAGCTGTTATTGTATTTTGCGAAACCTGTTTAAATGAAGCAGCTTCTTCGCCGCCGAACTTTACCGAAGTTACGCCATAAAAATCCTCACCTGTTATAGTTACAGTTTCCTGGCGGGCAACAACTGTTGGGGTAAATGAAGATACCTTAGGTAGCGGTGGGTCGGTAAAAACAAACCCCGAAGCAGAGACGGTTCCATCAGCAGTACTTAATACAATGTCGCCGCTTTTGGCATCCCTCGGCATGGTAATAATAACGCTTTCATTAGAAACAACTTTTATACTATTGTAGCCAATGTCAACTCCCCCAAGAGTTACTTTATATGTAGTTGACAAGTTTTTACCCGTGATACTCACAGTCTGAAAATACCACGTACTTGTTGGTGTGAATGTGGTTATTTGCGGCGCGCCGATGATATTGTTTCTTAATAGATTAATATTCCAGTCCACATCTACTATATCATTCTTTCCGTCGTTATCCAAATCTCCAACCAATACATCCCTATTATCCGCGTTCTCTAAAACAACACTTTCATTAAAATCCACACTCCCCAGTCCTTTATTGCTTGCGATTATAAGGCTGTTAGTTGTTCCGGCCACTACATCCGGAAAACCGTCTCCGGTAATATCGGCAACGGCCAAAGATCTTAGCGGGTAAGTAGTGTTAATATAAACACCCGGTGCAAAACTTATATTTCCCGCCGCAGAAGTAGTGTTTTTATAGATCGAAATTTGCTTACCACCCTCGCTTAGGGTTATGATATCATTAGTTCCGTCTGCATCCACATCGGCAACTTTAGATATTTTGCCACCTGAAGAGGAAGGTGTGGTTGCCTGATAAGTAAAATCAGTCCCGGGCGAAGCAGTTGTATTTCGCATTACATAAAAACTATAATTGGTTGACACAACTACGTCGGTCTTGCCGTCGTTATCAACATCCTTAGCATCCAGGTGTGTAACTGATGAAGCCGCACCAAGTTGCTGTTGAGAAAATGAAAATGTTTTTGATGCGGTGGCTGTAGTATTTTTTAACAAGATGGCTTTGTCATAAGTGCAGGCCAGTATATCCACTTTGCCATCCAAATTAAGATCAGCCAGCGTTATTTTTTTCACTGATGGAACATCGTATTCTGTTACTGCATTAAAAGTTTGGCTGTTAAGTTGCCCGGGCGTTTGATTGATATAAACGGCAACTTTTTTAAAGGAATCATAAACCATTACCATGTCAAGCGCGCCATCACCGTTTAAATCAGCGAAATTCAGGTCGAAAATTTGATATAATATATAACTATGTACATTGAAACTGGCTGCTAATGTGAATGACTGATCAGTTAAAGTCCCTTTGACTGATGTATTCTTGTAAATCTGAACTTTGTTACCATATAGATCTATTCCACCAATGTCAAGCTTTCCATCACCATCGATATCAACCAATTGCAGAGATGGATAGCTCAAACCCTGATAATTAGGAACATTGCTCCGCTGGAAGGATCTTTCTGTAAAAGCTTTCTGCTCGCCCTTATTAGACGCTGTTATAAATGATTTAGTAGAAACTGCCTGCAAACCGGTTGTCTTGTTAATTACACTTATGGGTTGATAGGTTGCAGAGTACGGAACGGTTACCGTTATAGAAGTAGAACTTGCTGAAATAACATTTGCCTTACCACCTCCAAAATAAACAACATTATCTGCAGCCGATGCACCAAAGCCGCTGCCGTTTATGGTAACCGCTGTCCCGGCTGGCCCGCTTACCGGACTAAAAGAACTTACAATCGGGGCCTGGGCTAATGCCGCGTAAGAAATCGCGACAAAAAAGATTAGGATAAGGTATCGCTTCACAATATTTAATTACCATAAAGATAATAATTTCCTTTGTTTCTTTACGTCTTGCGCAAACGATTTAGATGATTTATATCTGTTTTAAGCACATTCTATACGCTATGCGTAACTATTAATAAGCCGAAAACAACTAATTTGCAGCGTTTAAATTTCGTAGTTTAAAACCTGCGAAGCAACCGATTTAACCCAATTAAAATAAATAAGCAATGAAGATGATCTTAGTAGCATCCAGAAACTTTATTTGGATATGTGTACTTGTGTCGCTTGCGTTCAGCGCCAAAGCTGACGACGGGCATGACCTGTGGCTAAGGCCGGTAAAAGCAAAACCGGTAAAAGTGGTAGGTGCAAATGCTAAATCAGTAATGATGGGCATCGCCAAAAAAGAAATAGAACAACGCTGGTTAGGTGATGAAAATGCTACAGTAGCGTTCAGGATA
This sequence comes from uncultured Mucilaginibacter sp., assembly GCF_946479965.1. Next base: position 94,383 of record NZ_CAMLHX010000002.1, read on the forward strand.
GTAAAAGATCCTACCGTTAAGGCCGATGGTTTTAGAATAGCAGGAAACGCAATTAGCGCTACCAGCGAAAGCGGAATACTTTACGGCGCGTATGAATTACTACGCCGCCAGCAGACCGGCGATTTGAGCAATGTCATTTCTAATCCTTCTTATAAACTAAGAATATTGAACCACTGGGATAATCTGAATGGAACAATAGAACGCGGCTATGCCGGTAATTCTATCTTTTGGCGCAGCGGCGATAATGCCTTTACCGTAACGGATAAAGACAAGCAATTATGGGAGGAATACGCACGCGCTAACGCGTCAATTGGCATTAACGGTTCTGTGCTGAACAATGTAAACGCTTCGGCGCAAATGTTAGGTACTGATCAGTTAAACAAGCTAAAAGCCATTGCAGCGGTTTTACGTCCTTATGGTATAAAAACATATTTATCCATCAATTTTGCATCACCTATCGGTTTGGGCAAGTTGCCTAACGCTGATCCGCTGAACCCGGAAGTTATAAAATGGTGGAAAGAAAAAGTGGCCGAGATATACAAATTAGTGCCTGACTTTGGCGGTTTTTTAGTGAAAGCCAACAGCGAAGGACAACCCGGCCCGCAGGATTATAAACGTACACATGTTGATGGTGCCAATATGCTTGCAGACGCTTTAAAGCCCTACAACGGCATTGTTATGTGGCGCGCGTTTGTTTATAACGCGGCCGAAAAAGATCGCGCTAAACAGGCTTATTTGGAGTTTATGCCTTTTGATGGTCAGTTTAGAGATAACGTAATAATACAGGTAAAGAACGGACCTATAGATTTTCAGCCACGTGAACCATTTAGTCCCTTGTTTGGGGCTTTAAAGAAAACACCTATTATGCCTGAATTACAGGTAACGCAGGAGTATTTGGGCCACTCAGAGCAGTTGGTGTTCCTATCAACCTTATGGGAAGAAATGTTTAAAAGCGACACCTACCAGGAGGGCAAAAACAGCACAGTTGCACGTGTTACGGATGGTAGCATATTCCCACAGAAATATACCGCTATAGCCGGCGTATCCAACGTGGGCCTTGATACCAACTGGACCGGCCATGATTTTGCCCAAGCCAACTGGTACGCCTATGGCCGCCTGGCATGGAATGACCAATTAGACAGCAAAACAATAGCTGATGAGTGGATAAAGTTAACCTTCGCTCCCGCTGACGCCAATAATGTATGGAAAAATGGTTTTTTAGAACCCGTTAAAAAAATGATGCTCGAAAGCCGCGAAACAGCTGTGAATTATTCAATGCCTTTGGGCCTTCACCATACTTTTGCGGGTAACCACCACTACGGCCCGGGCCCTTGGTGGGCTCCACCGGGTACCCGAAAAGACTGGACACCTGCATACTATCACCAGGCCGATGCTAACGGTATTGGTTTTGATCGAACAAAAAAAGGCACAGACGCTGTAAGCCAATATCATGAGCCGCTGGCATCGCAATTTAATGATGTGGCGAGCACTCCAGAGATGTATTTACTATACTTCCACCACTTGTCATGGGATTATAAGATGAAAAATGGTAAAACCCTATGGGATGACCTGTGCTCGCATTGGGATATGGGTGTTAAACAAGTACGCCAGTTCCAGGTGGTGTGGGATAAGGTTGAGCCGTTTGTTGATGCGCAACGCTTTGCCCGCGTTCAGGAAAAACTGCGTCGCCATACCCGTGATGCACAGTTTTGGAAAGATGCCAACATCTTGTACTTCCAGCAGTTCAGTAAGCGGCCTCTACCTGATTATGTGGAACGCCCCATTAATAACCTGGATTATTATATAAAAACAAATCCGCTTACTATGCAGCAGGCACCGGCGCCAAAGAAATAGCTGTAATAAAATAACACTAAACAACAATGCCTCCGCTAATCGGGGCATTGTTGTTTAAATATTTGGCTTATCATAATTTTTACAACCAACTCTCTCCGTTATTTTTACTTTTGCGCTAAATTCTATTCTGCATGACAAATAATATTAAACTAGACGTATACCACGGTGTTGAAGCAACAGTGAACGCTTACATTTTTTCTGACAACCAAAGCGTTATCCTGGTAGATTGCCTACGCAACAGCGAAGAAGCAGGTAAACTGGCCGCTCAGATCAAACAAATGGACAAACCCCTCACCCATTTGTTCATCACCCACGGGCACCCTGATCACTATACCGGCATGAATGTTATTAAGGCCGAATTCCCGGATGTGAGGATAGTGGTTAATACACCCGAAATAAAAGAAGACATCATTAATTTTTCTACCTGGATGGAAAGTGTTGGATGGCTGGAAAAAGAACCTGCCTTAAAACCGCAAACAGATGCCAATCCTGATGGATTTGACTACTATGGTAACATCAGCGTTTTAAAACGTGGCGAACTTATACTAGCCGAGGGTGCTGTTATAGAAGCCTATAGTAACTATGAGTCTGCCGAGTGCGAGCACCTTACAACCCTTTACAGCAAAGACCTGAAAGCTTTCTTCTCTAATGATTTTGTTTACAACGGTGTACACCCCTGGCTGGCAATTGATAAACAGAATATTGAGAACTGGAAAGACCAACTTTTAGAGTTTGCCCATGTTCTGGAAAAAGACTTAACCATTTATCCCGGCCACGGAAAGCCTGCTGACATTACAGTATTTGAACAACAACTAAAATACATTACTGATTTTGAAGCTACCGTAGCAACAGCAAAAAGCCGCGAAGAAGCCATGCAAAAAATGCAGGAGCTGTATCCTGACTATACGCAGGCTGATTTCCTGTTAGTTTACTCGGTTAACGCTTTTGTGGCTGAATAATATTCAGGGGTTAGCAAAAATACCTTTTATGTGTATATTTGCCCTCCTTAGTGCGACTTGGTAGCTCAGCCGGTAGAGCAACTGACTCTTAATCAGTGGGTCGAGAGTTCGATCCTCTCCCAGGTCACAAAAAGCCTTAAGCAATTTGCTTAGGGCTTTTTTGCTTTTAGTTCTCTTTCGGTCGCACACTACCCTATAGTTAGTCGCATATACACCCGCTTCCGCATTGTGTTTTCTTTGAAATTTGTATCAAACAAACAGAGATAATATAAATTATAAAAAGGAGAAAACTATCATGAGAAAAATTATTGTTCTATCATTCATTTCGTTAGACGGAGTAATGCAAGCACCGGGAGGACCTGAGGAAGATCCATCAGAAGATTTTAAGTATGGTGGCTGGAGCGCGCCATTTGATGACGAAACATCAGGCGAATTTATGCAAAAACTATTGGAGCCTGCTGACCTGCTGCTGGGCAGAAAGACATTTGATATTTTCGCAAACTACTGGCCCAAACATGCCGAATATTGGCCGGGTGTTAACGAAGTACCTAAATATGTACTATCTAATACACTAAATAATACTGACCCCATTGTTACCGGTTGGAACAACTCATCAGTTTTAAATAGCCTGGCGGATATTGAAAATTTAAAGAGATCTGAAGGGGCCGATATAAAAATATGGGGCAGCAGCAAACTGGTGCACCTGCTACTTGAGCATGACCTTGTAGATGAACTATGGTTGATGATACACCCGGTGCTATTGGGTAAGGGGAAAAAACTGTTTGCTGATAGCGTACTACCGGCATCTTTTGAACTGACAGACAGCTTTATAACAGGCAAGGGTGTTATTATTGCCAATTATAAGCGGGCCGGCGAGGTTAAGACAGGAAATATGGGTGTTTAACGCATTAAATTAACAGAGCCTAATCGCAACTATGCGCTAAAGGGACAGAGATCTTAAAGATATTTGTCCCATTTTTATTTTAAACTAAATGTTTAGTAATTGGATATATTTATAATATATTTACAGCATGTATAACATACTGGCTGATATGAAGCTGCATAAAACCTTATTCATTATTACTGTAATATTTCACTTAGGGGCTTCGGCGCAGCAATTGACCAGGCAAAAAGTCACAAATGCTTCAAAGGCTGATACATCGTTGATAGTTTACTTGCCAAATGGATCACCGGTTAATTATGCACGTTATTTTCCGTTGTTATGGAAGGGAGAACACTACCTTGAAACCATAAAGGGCAGATCATATCTTAAGAAATATCCCGATAGCATTTTAGCCTATATTCATCTTTATCGTAACCGGTTGGATAGTGCATCAAGGCTCAACAACATTAATCACCGCCTATCACGGGCAGAGAAAGTTCTGGTGATTAAAAGCACGCGCAGGTTATATATCCAGCGCGGCGGAAAAACAATGTTTGAATTTCCTGTAAATCTGGGTAAAAACCCCGTAGGGCACAAAATCAGTATTAACGACGGGCGGACACCTGAAGGACAGTATTCACTCGATCTAAAAATGTGGACCGCACAATACTATAAGAATTTCCATATTACTTATCCTGATTCATCAGATATCACGACAGCAAAAAATAGCAAAACCATGCCGGGAGGCGATGTGATGATCCATGGTACGAGCGCGCAACGTGCCGGGCGGAAAGACTGGACAAACGGCTGCATTGCATTAACCAATGCGCAAATGGATACTTTGTTTAAATACGTACCGATTGGTACTTTAATCGAGATCAGAAAATGAGAGGTAAGCTATTTTTGCTCTTTACTATTGCCACTTTAGCTTTTTTTACCGCCGGGGCGCAGACCGTTAAAGAACCATTTTTTACCAAAACAGTAACGAAAACAAGCGGAGGATTTTTGATGACTACCATTAAAACGCCGGATGGAAAGCTGTTTCAAGGGGTTGCGCAGAAAGAATTAGACAATCTTTTTTATATAAACGGGAAAAGCTACACAGAAGCAGAGGCCCTGCTGCTTGATCCTGCAGGGTTTAAAACGCAAACGTTTAACAGCGCCTTCGCACCGAATTATGAAATTGAAGGACGGGATCTAAGTCCTTTTATGGTGATTATATACGTTGGCCAACCTCCCCCTCTAAATGCTTTTGCTATAAAAACGCAAGCCATTCAGGCAAAATACAACGGTAAAACCATAACCGGTTTAGTTAAAGACCCAATCTATTCGTCTTATAACAACCAGTTAATGGGCTTTATGCTTGAATCGGGAGAAGACGAGTTTCAGGTGAATATTAACGGGAATGAAGTGTCAAGGCTATTCAAGATGGTTAAACCAGGCGATATTGTTATTATAGAAATAAGTCATGCCTCGCTTACCAGGCAAAGCCCTATACCCGTTATCTATCCGAAAACATTAACTAAGGATGGCGAAATGCTGATACGAAAAGGGAGCGTGCAGATTTAGTACGGCAGCTTCGCATTATCTACGGCTGGCGATATTTTGTAAAGCATAATCTTATAAGCTGTTCCAGATCATCGAAGTTATATTTTAATGAAGTTGATGTGATGGATAAAGGCGTTCTGTAGTATCGCATATTAGCTTCTAAAAGCCTGCGTTTTAATCCTGTGGCGCGTTCTAAATATTCTTCAGGATTCTTGATGGTAATGAGCAAAAACCGTGTGGATGCTACTTGCCGAGTGTCGATAGATAAAATGTCCTCCCAGGCAATAAAGCCTATACTGGTAGCATTAGAATTGTCGGTTATTCCGTTTTCATCCATAATTAAACCGGCCTTTTTATCAAAGAGCTTTATAAGGCCATAAATAAAACACGCACCAAAAAACAGTATACTTAACAAGCCTAGCATAACTGTTAAAGTTTTACTTCTGGTTATGGGCGTATTAAAGCCTTCAGGCTTTGTTACAAACAAAATCCCTATAGCTACAAACGCTACTGCACCCAGCAGCAATAACATCGTTTTTCTCTTGCTTAGCTCAATTTCTATTGCGCCCATATACTGATATCTGATTTATAATTAAAACTACAAATTTTCTTAAACAACTAATAGTAAGTGAAAAATTCGGCTTTCTGATATCCGCCTACCACTCCCCTCGCCTACACAATCTGCCCTTTCGCCTACACAACCCCGCAGATTGTCTATTACACACTAAGCCCAACTTAACTTTTTGTTTTTCAGCACGTCATAGAGGTGTATTTAAATAATTTAAAAAAAACTCACCCATTAAAATATTAAGAAAATGAAAACAAAAATCGCAATCCTTATCGCATTAGTAGCATTAATAGTATTGAACATCTCTTACGCCAAAGCAAACGATGGCGCGGTAGAATTAACAAAAGTAGGCGCCATCAACAAAATAGAAGCCAGCGGCAACGTTGACGTATACCTGGTAAACGGCGATTACGATGCTGTTAAAGTATACGATGATTACTACAGCGGCAACGCAGTTGTTCAAAACGAAGACGGTGTTTTACGCATCGCATCATACGCAACCGATAAACTGGTAGTGCTTGTTACAGTAAATGATCTACAGGCAATCACTGCCAGCGACAATGCAAGTGTTAGATCATACGGCAACGCGTTTTCAGCAAAAGGAATAGATATAACGCTAAACGACCAGGCAGTAGCCCAATTAAAAATAGATGCCGTTGGCGCTACCATAACTGTTAACGACGAGGCCCGTGCAGAACTTGCCGGAACTATTGAAAACTACGAGTTAAATTATACTGCTGCAGCAACAGTTAGCAACGATAGCCTGCAAAGCCGTTCAAGCAGAAAAAAGCAAATTGAGCAGCCAAAAAACATCCGCAGGTTCCCGATGGCTTTAAGAATGCAAGCAAGTTTATAATTACGTATCAACCTGTAACAAAAAACCCTTTGGCAAATGCCGAAGGGTTTTTTGTTTGTAGGAATACGGGAAGCGTGTGTTACATCTTATTGATTACACCGCATCCTATCCTGCTGCCCGAGTTGCCTGTAGGCTGGGTGGTATAGTCATCAACACCTGAGTGTACTATAATAGCGCGGTTTAAAATGTTGGTTTTTTCAGGGCCGCCAATTGTCCAGCGGTCTGTTTCAACCGTGAAAGTCGCTTTTCCGTCTTTATCCAGTTTAATATTGCCTATATCGCCTGAATGATATTTAGCTGAACCCCATTTGCCATGATCTTCCTTAGTGGGGTTCCAATGTCCATGGGCTCCTTTACCGGCATCGCCGCAATCGCCATGTTCATGAAAATGAACGGCTACGGTTGAGTTTGCTTTTTTAGGAACATTAAGGGTGAGCACCATTTCCACTTTATCGCCCTTGTGCGTAAATTTTGCAGTACCTGTAACTATCGTATCGGCTTTGGTGCCGCTCAGGTCTGCACTTGCGGATTCGTACATGGCCGTATCAGCCGGCATGGTTTGCATAGCCGTGTCCGACATTTTAGATGAATCTGCGCGTGCATCTACCTCTTCGGTTTTGTCGCCCGCGGCATTGCAGGCTGCCATAGCCAATGCCAGGCAAAAGCCAACGGCTGTTAAAAAATGTTTTTTCATGTGTTTAGTGTTTATATAAGCAATAAATAGCTTTCAAGTGAAAATTGTTTTAACGGCCTGCCGACGCAGTACCCGTATTAACATATAATGTTATTTTTGGGTAAATGTGGGACATATTATATCAGAACATAAATAAGCTGGGCGTTGTACTTGACGACGAGGAAAAAGCTATACTGCAACAACTGTTCAAATACCGAAAGTTTAGAAAAGGACAGTACATTGTTCAGCAGGGTGATGTTGTTAAGTACGAAACTTTTATTATTAGTGGGGTAACCCGCACCTATACCGTGGATGAAAAAGGCCAGGAACACATTATTTCTTTCGGTGCTGAGGGATGGTGGACAGGCGATCTTTATAGCTTCAACACGCAAAACCCTACATCATTCAATATTGATTGTATTGCCGAAACGGAGGTTTTACAAATAACTAAACCGGCATTAGACGAACTTTGCCTTAAGGTGCCTAAAATGAATATTTACTACCGCGATCTTTACCGCAACGCGGTCATCGCTTTTAATAAACGGATGCAATCAACGCTTGAAAAAAGCGCACTGGAACGTTATGAAGAGTTCAGGCAAAATTATCCGCTTATTGAACAGCGGGTGGCTAACCACCAAATAGCCTCTTTTTTAGGTATTACACCCCAAAGCCTGAGCCGTATACGCAGGCAAACGGCAAACCTAAAAAGTTAACCTCGGGTAACGTAATTACTTACCCTGTGTTATTGCGGGGCATTAGGCCTAAGAACATCTTTGTGTTAATAAATTAATACAAAGATGAACACACCATTGACTAAAAAACAGCTGATATTTAAAACTGAAGACAATTATGCACCCCTTGTACTAAGGCTGGCAGCCGGCTTAGTTATGCTTGTACACGGATCGCAAAAGGTGTTGGGTACATTTGGCGGATATGGCTTTACCGGCACCATGAACTTTTTTACAGATAACATGCATTTGCCCTGGTTAATAGCGCTATTAGTTATAGTGATAGAGTTTTTTGGTTCTTTGGCCTTACTACTCGGTTTGGCAACCCGGTTGGCCGCAGCAGCTATTACCATTGTTGCATTAGGCATAGTTATCACCTCGCACATTCAATATGGTTTTTTTATGAATTGGTATGGTACGCAAAAAGGCGAAGGCATTGAGTATTTTATACTTTACATAGCAATAACAGGCTCGCTCGTCTTCTCAGGAGGTGGTAAACTCTCTTTAGATAGGGTAATTGCAAGACGATATAATATTAAAGCCCGTTAATGTCCAAATATCACTCGTGATTCCGGCGTCAGAACACCGGCGATATTTGATTTATGCCGACAAGCCCGTATTAATATGGTTCTGAATTTTTTCAACTAAAGCGTTTAATACATCTTTTGGCAATGTTTTACCGTCTACATGTGCACCACTTTCATTAATAACTATTTCGGCCACTGTTACATCATCTTCCAGGATAGCGTAATGACCAATATTTGGAACCACTTCAAATTCTCTGTTTTTATTACCTGATCTTACCGATACTAAAAACCTTTCGTGTAAACCTTCCATAACAAATAAGTTTAGTGGTTTATATAACAAGTAATGTGGTGGTTATGTTTGAGGGGATAACCTTATCGACTGTACAAGTTATTAAACGGGAAGTGCGAATAGCACATTGGGTTCACTCGTTAAGTAGTGGAGCAGTAAGCAGTCCTTTGGCATTATTCATAATTATTTCCGTCAATGATTGGATCAGTTTATTTACACTGTTTAGAGTATCATTGTCGGTTATCTTACCTTCATCGTTCACTTTTGTTTTTACAAACGGGATGAGGAGCTGTGTGTCTGAAGTCATTCGTGCCTCAATTATTAATAATGTTCCTAAAAGGGATTGATGTGCTTTTTCGCCCGATAAAGAAGCCGTGATGAGCGCTACCGGTTTTTGTGAAAATTCCATTGAGGAAACTGTCCAGTCGATAGCATTTTTCAATGTACCCGGAACGCCGATCGCATATTCGGGGGTGCAAATTAATACCCCTTCGGCCTCACTCAATTGTTTGCGAAAATCTTTAACTTCTTCGGGGACCGATTCGTTATCCAAATCGGGATTAAAATGTGGAAGGGTTGACAGTCCTTCAAAAATAGTTATGTTAAACGACTCTGATGTAAGATCCGCTATCGCTTTTATAAGATTTAAATTGGAAGAAGTTTTCCTGGTACTTCCGCAAATTGCGAATATTTTTATTTCCTTGATCACAAATAGCGTCAGTTAAATTCATTCAAAAATACATATTTGTGATTCCACCCAGGCAGTTAAACGCTGTTAACAGGGATAATAAAGTAAGGTATAGCCCACAGAATTTTTGATGAGGCAAGATAGGCAAATAGCCGCTATTTGTTAATCGCAATACAGGGAATATGAAAATCAAGGGTGATCCGCACTGATCCAAAGTGATCCAAAATGATCCAAAAAACGCCGAAAAACAGCTAATTTTAATCTTTTACAATTATCTTATAATCAGACACTTACAACAAATACACAGCTAATTTTCCTGACGAATAAGTAGTTTCACATTAAATAGTTAACTGCTTAATATTCAATAAAATAGCCTTTTATTTTTTTGGTGACGCATTTATTTTGGATCACCCTCCGCTTAAATTTTTAGTTTATCCAAACATCCGCAGGTAAAAAGTGTTTACTTTACAATACAAACTCTATATTAGCACTTAACAACTACTTAAACGGCACATGGCTAAAATATTAATTATAGACGATGAGCGGGCGATCCGCAATACGTTACGTGAGATACTTGAATATGAAGATTATGAGGTTGATGATGTAGATAACGGCATCGACGGCCTGTCTATGATAAGCGAAAATAACTACGACCTGGTGCTGTGCGACATAAAAATGAACCGCATGGACGGCATGGAAGTGCTTACCGAGGGTTTATTGCTTAAACCAGATCTGCCTTTCATTATGATATCCGGCCACGGAACGGTGGAAACAGCGGTTGAGGCCAGCAAAAAAGGTGCATTCGACTTTATATCCAAACCTCCTGATCTGAACCGTTTGCTTATAACCGTACGCAACGCGTTAGATCGTGGCAGTTTGGTGGTAGAAACCAAGGTTTTAAAGCGCAAAGTATCTAAAGTAAGGCCAATACTAGGCGAATCACAAACAATAGGCAAGATCAAAGAAACCATAGAGCGCGTTGCCCCTACCGATGCCCGCGTACTGATAACCGGTGCCAACGGCAGCGGTAAAGAACTGGTGGCACGCTGGCTGCACGAGAAATCAAACCGCTCAAATGCCCCGTTAATAGAAGTAAACTGCGCCGCCATACCGTCTGAACTGATTGAAAGCGAACTATTTGGTCACGAAAAGGGGTCTTTTACCTCCGCTGTAAAGCAGCGTATAGGTAAGTTTGAGTCGGCCTCCGGCGGAACGCTGTTCCTGGATGAGATAGGTGACATGAGCCAGTCCGCTCAGGCCAAAGTGCTCCGTGCCTTACAGGAAAGTAAGATAACCCGTGTTGGCGGCGAGAAAGAGATTGAAGTGGATGTGCGTGTTGTCGCCGCAACCAACAAAGACCTGCTCAAGGAAATTGAAGACGGTAACTTCCGCATGGACCTTTACCACCGTTTGAGTGTGATACTGATACATGTACCGCCATTAAGTGAGCGCAAGGATGACATTCCGTTGCTTACCCAGAATTTTTTAGAAGAGATATGCAGTGATTACGGCATGCCGGTTAAAAAGGTGTCAGAAGGCGCTATGGAAGCCCTAAAGGCCCTGCCATGGACCGGTAACATCCGTGAGTTACGCAATATGATTGAGCGCCTAATTATATTAAGCGATAAGACCATAACTGAGGATGATGTACGGTTGTTTGCCAACCCATCAGCGCCTGTTACCGCTACGGCACATGCAGCCACAGCTGCTGCCGCTCCGCAAACAGACTTTAACCAGTTCAAAAACTTCCAGGAATATAAAGACCACGCAGAGCGCGAGTACATCAAATTCAAGCTGGAGAAGAATAACTGGAACGTATCAAAAACCGCTGACGATATAGATATTCAACGAAGTCACTTATACAGTAAAATAGAAAAATATGGTTTAAAGCGGGGTGAGTAATTCCCCGCTTTAAATTAAAGTATTACCTTTGTGTATGCCGTATAAAGAACGCGATATCAGCAAACTATACTACACCATGGGCGAAGTTTCGGCCATGTTTGATGTTAATCCCTCGCTGATACGGTTTTACGAAAAAGAGTTTGAAGTACTACAGCCCAAGAAGAATAAAAAAGGTAACAGGCTGTTTACTCCCGAAGATATTGAGAATCTCAAGATCATCTTCCACCTGATAAAAGATAAGGGCTACACTCTTAACGGCGCCAAAGATCACCTTAAACAAAACATGCACGACGTTAAAGATAGCCAGCGTGTAATTGCCTCGTTAGAAAACCTCAAGAAATTTTTACTGGAAGTAAAAGAGCAGCTGTAGTTAAGCCACCATTTCGGCAAACAGCCTTTGTAGTGTCTTTTCGCAATCGGCGGTTAAACCCGGATGCACTTTTGATGCCTGCACAATGGTACTACGGGTAGCCGTAAGCCATCTAAACCGCGAAGCTTCATCCAAAGCAGCTATAGGGCCGCAAGTGGCGTTTCCTTTAGTTATCTCGGCAAAGGCGTCTAAATTAGCCTTCACATCAGCAATATCCAGTCCATTTGCAAAAGCCGTAAGCCGTTCGTCATCAACCTTTATAATACATTGCAGAAACTTTGTGGTCTTGCAAAACAGTATCACGCCCACATTTATAAACTCCTCGCGCTCTACCCTGGGTACAACGCGGATAACGGCGTACTCAAAAACGTTTTTCACGGGCATAGTTAGCTTCTTCAATAAAGGTAGCAGATGCAGCAAGGCGCATAATCAAAAACTGAGTATACACTTCTCGCTTTTGTACTGCTGTAAGATTTTCGTCCTCCAACCATTCAGCGGGTGTTATATCAACAATTTCCCGAATCTTATCTTCCGTTAATATCGCTTTAAACTGAGCGTCAACCTCATTTAGCTGTGTCGCCCAAGGCAGCAATACATGATCTTTGATGGGTACGAATGGCCGTGTGGCTTGCTCCTGCCAGTTATCCCACGAATGATGAAAATATAGAGCAGCTCCATGATCTATCAGCCATAACTCTTTATGCCACATCAGCATATTGGTGTTACGGGGTGTGCGGTCAACATTGGTAATTAAACAATCCAGCCATACTATCTGCGAGGCCAACAATGACGAAGGCTGCGTAACAACGGCATCAAAAGTTATAGCCCCTGATAGGTAATGCAATGCCAGGTTAAGGCCCACACTTGCCTTTAGCAGATCCTGTATTTCTTCATCGGGCTCCGTACGGCCAAAGGCAGTATCTAAATTGGCAAATACAATTTCGGGAACTTTAAAACCCAACGCTCGGGCCAGCTCCCCGCCTATTACCTCGGCAATGAGGGCCTTTGGGCCTTGCCCTGCCCCTCTAAATTTCAGCACATACAAAAAATCGTCATCAGCTTCTGCAATGGCAGGCAGCGAACCGCCCTCGCGCAGTGGCGTAACATAGCGGGTAACATTTACAGTACGTAAGGCAGAAGTCGAGGTGCTCATCATTGGATTCAGGTTCTAAAATTACTCATTTAAACTAAATACTTTTTGTAACTTATACCAAAAATTGCCGGTATGCCTAATAGAATCTTACTAGTCTTCGCCATCACATTGATTACTTTTCTCCAGGTAAAGGGGCAGATAACTTACCCGGATGCTTCATTACCCGCAGATACGCCACGCCTGTTTGCGCCCGGAATTATATCCGACGGATTGAATAATCGCGATTTTACCATTTCGCCGTCGGGCAACGAGTTGTTTTTTACGTTACAACAGCCGCGTTTTATAAGTAGTACTGTTTTGTACATGCGGAAGGAGAATGGCAAATGGAGCAAGCCTATGGTAGCGCCATTTTCGGGCAAATACCGTGATCTGGAGGCCGCATTTTCCCCTGATGGTCAAATAGTTTATTTTTCGTCAGACAGACCCTTAAAAGCTGGAGAAGCAAAAAAAGATTTCGATATATGGAAAGTTAAACGTCTGGCTAATGGTAAATATGGTGAACCCGAAAATTTAGGCAATACAGTCAACTCTGCAAAAGATGAATTTTATCCCAGTGTTACCAAAACCGGCGATCTGTATTTTACTGTGCAAGCAGCTTACGGCAAGGGCAGCGAGGATATTGTTGAATGTAAACTAACCGATAAAGGCTATACAGCTCCTGTTAGTCTGCCCGAAGATATAAATACCAAATTTGACGAATTTAATGCCTTTGTTGATCCCGATGGACAATTTATAATATTTACCTGCTATGGGCGAGCTGACGATATGGGTCGCGGAGACCTGTATATAGCACGAAAGGATGCAGCCGGAAAATGGTTACCCGCAAAACATTTGCCGGCGCCGTTTAATTCGCCTTTGTTGGATTATTGCCCTTATGTTACGCCTGATAAGAAATCCCTGTTTTTTACCAGCCCGCGCATTAATCCAATATTGCAGAACGGCAAACAAAAGGACTATCCCACAATAACGTCGTTACTAAGCAGCGCCGGCAACGGTGCCGATGATATTTATTGGGTAAAATTCAGCGAACTGCCTTAACAGAAAATATCAATTATTTGTATTTTCACTAACTCAAGTTCGAAGGAAGACTATGTATTTAAAGCTGATCAACAAAAACAAACAAGTGATATTATATGGCATTGCTCTTGCCGGTCTGCTAGTGTTGTTAAAATGGCTTGAATTTAAGTTGATCCTAGTAGACCATGCGTTTGAATTGTACGTCGGTGCCATAGCTGTCTTCTTTACCACATTAGGAATATGGTTAGCATTGAAATTGACAAAGCCGAAAGTGGAAACCGTTGTTGTTGAGAAAGCAGTATATAAAGCCATGGCTGATTTTCAAGTAAATCTGCATGAAGTTAATAAGTTAAACCTAAGCTCACGGGAATTAGATGTATTACAGTTAATGGCCCAGGGACTAAGCAATCAAGAAATATCAGAGCGACTGTTCGTTTCGCTCAATACCATAAAAACTCATTCATCAAATATATTTGAGAAGATGGAAGTAAAACGCCGTACTCAGGCAGTTGAAATGGCTCAGCGGTTGGGCATAATACCGTAGTACTTTAGTGTTAAATACGTCATAATTATCAAAATCACCCTAAAGTATGAGTATAAAAACGTTTGTGCTCGCCAACTTTGTGCTTCAATCAAAGAAATCTTAAAACAATCATCATGAAAAAAAATGTACTGGTATTTGGATCAATGGCCGGGCTGATCCTTTTAATTGTTTTAGTCACCTCCACTACGCTATGCTATAATAATGAGGATTTTAGCGGCAATATGTGGCTTGGCTACGGCTCTATGCTGGTCGCTTTCGCTTTTATTTTTGTAGGCATAAAAAATGTGCGCGATAACTATAATGGTGGGTATATAAGTTTCGGCAAAGCGTTTAAAGTTGGGCTGTATATAGCGCTTATTGCTTCAAGTGTATACGTTGTTACCTGGCTGGTGGAATATTATGTATTTATACCCGACTTTATGGATAAATACATAGCACATGTATTACGCGAAGCTGCGAAGGATGGTGCTACAGCGGCTGAGCTTAAAAGTAAAACAGACGAAATGGCTACGTATATTAACATGTACAAAAACCCATTGGGCGTTATAGTGCTTACTTACTTGGAAGTATTACCTATCGGGCTTGTTATAAGTCTTATAGCCGCAGCGATATTAAAGCGAAATCCAGATAAAGCACAAACGGTTGTTGCTTAGTTATATAAAGCAAATGAATGTATTATAAATACTAAACAGAAATAAAATGAGAAACTTAGTATATTTTATGCATGCCTCACTTGATGGCTTTGTTACAGGGCCTAATGGAGAAATGGACTGGATAAAGGTAGACGATGAGATATTTGACTTTGTTGCAACGATTACAGACAAAGCCGAAACTGCTCTTTACGGACGGGTAACTTATGAACTGATGGAAAGTTACTGGCCCAATGCAGGCGAGCAACCAAATGCATCAAAGCACGATAAAGAACACTCTGAATGGTACAAACAAATTCCCAAAATTGTCCTATCAAAAACAATGAGTGAAAAAGGATTGGTCAATACTACCATTATCAGCAATGATCTTGCAGAGAACATCAATACAATAAAAAACCGGGAGGGAAAAAATATTTTGATCTTCGGTAGTCCACGGGCTTCTCATTCTTTATTAAGTGAAGGTTTAATTGACGAGTTTTGGATATTTTTGAATCCGATTTTGATTGGTCAAGGAACACCACTATTTAAAGATGTGCCGGAAACTACAAAACTCAACTTGATAGAAACCAAAACCTTTGCCTGCGGCGTAATTGCGCTTCATTATGAAAAAGAGCGAAGTTAATAAACAATCATTTTGGCTTAAATACAGATACAGCCTTTTACGAAGAGAGCGCCCCATTTCGGGCGCTCTCTTTATATATCAGCAAATCTTAATTTAAATGAATACTGGCTATGCCTTTTTCCAACGCAATGTCTTTCACCGCCGGCAATGATGTACCTTCTACTCTAAACACAGTCAGATCTGTTAAGCCAATATGACCTAAAACGGTTTTCAAATAAGGCGCTACGAAATCATTGCCCTGCATAGGTCCTTCTGAGTAAATACCACCGGTGGATTCGGCAACGTAAACTTTTTTATTTCCAAGCAATCCTTGCAGTCCGTTTGCGTCATAACGGAAAGTAACCCCTGCTCTCACAACGTGATCCAACCATGCCTTTAAGCTGGAGTGTATGCTGTAATTATACATAGGCGCACCAATTACAATAATATCTGCATCCCGAAGGGCCTGTATCGCGTCATCAGAATGCTTAACCGCTTGCTGTAAGGCAACACTTCTGCTTTCTGCAGGAGTAAAAAACGAGGTTAAATGCGCTTCCTCCAGATGCGGAAAATGCTGCTCAACTAAATTGACCTCAGTAACTACACTGTCGGGATGAGCCGCTTTTATCTTTGCAATAATGGCGTTTCCTAATTTTATACTGAATGATGCCTTGCCACGCGGACTTGAAATAATGTGCAATATCTTTTTCATAGTTTTTATCTTTTTGATTGCTCAAAATTAACTACATTTACTTACAAAAGGTTAGCACTATACAAAAGGTAAGTAGTTACCTTTTGTATAGCAATTGAAAGCAAGATGATTATGACAAAAAAACACCTAAGTACCCAGGAATGCAATAAACACCTTACAGCCGTAGGCGATGCATTATACGTTATTGGTGGTAAGTGGAAATTACGCGTAATTATTGCTTTGCGTGAAGGCCATACCAGATTTAACCTGATACAGCGCGCTATAACCGGCATATCAGCAAAAGTATTGGCAAGCGAACTTAAGGACCTGGAGTTAAATGGCTTTGTTAAAAGAAACGTACATACCGGCACCCCGGTTGTTGTGGAATATCAACTTACCCCTTATGCAGACACCTTGGATGACGTATTAACCGCATTATTTGTTTGGGGCTCGGCGCATCGCGAACGTATCAGAGAAGGCTCAATTTGAAAAAACAGTTTTAATAAGACATTTTATTAAACTTTAAACAAAAGTACACGTACAAAACACTGGCCTTTAATTGGAGTTTTCAATACTCCGCCAATTATATAACCATTAGGATGAGATCAGGTGCGTTTAAAATAGTAGCCATTTATATTGCTTTGGCTTTAACCTGGATAGCGGTAAGTGATAAGCTGGTGCAAGCCTTGCATTTATATTTAACTCCCGATAATCTCCTTGTTGTTAATGTGTTAAAAGGGTCGGTGTTTGTGTTGCTTACCGGGTTTATGCTATATAAGCTTATCAGCGCTCATGACCGGCGTTTGCTAGCCAGCGAAATACAATATCGAAGTTTTTTTAATGATAACCCCTCCCCTATGTGGATGTATGACAGTAAGACGCTGTTTTTTACAGCGGTTAACAATGCAGCGGTAAGTCATTACGGTTATACCTGGGATGAATTTAAAAAAATGAAAATTACAGATATTCGTCCGTCTACTGATTCAGAAAAAATAATCGAAGTAGTTAAAAATCTTAAAGACGGTTATAATTGTTCAGGTGTGTGGGTGCATCGTAAGAAAAATGGACAACTTATTGATGTACAAATCACATCGCATCGTTTAACAAGCGGACGGAAAAATAATGTCATGGTATTAGCCAAAGATGTTACCGATCTAAAACGTATGGAGGTTGAAAGAAATGATTATCTGGCTCGTTTGGAAGACACTTTAAATAGTATAAGTGATGGCTTTCTTACCCTAGACAGAAACTGGAATATAGGTATGGTGAACAATATGCACGAAGTGATATCCGGTTATAGAAAACAAGATATTGTAGGTAAAAACTTCCTGGCATTATGGCCCAAGGCCGGCAGTTCTGCATTTTATACTAATATAAATAAAGCATTAGCTGAACATGTTGTTGTTAAATTTGAAGAGTATAGTACCACCTTAAAAAAATGGTTGCGCATGTCTTGCTTTCCAACCAAAGACGGCGTAGCCATTTACTTTTCTGATATAACGGAAAGCAAAGAAAAAGATATTAAACTACAAAACGCTCTCGAACGCTACGACCAGGCGGCGTTGGCAACAGAAGACATGCTATATGAGTTTGATTTAGCCAATAACAAAGTTTCTTATACACAGAGCTTTGGCTATTTTTCAGCTATTGATATTTCAAAGGCCGAGGACCCCTCGGTCGCCTGGCTTGCCCTCGTTCATAAAAACGATCTGCCTGACCTAACTGATACAATGGCCGACACGCTAAAAAAAGGCATCAATAAATATCAGTGTGAATATAGGGTTGATTGTGGCGATGGAAACTACAGGTGGGTTAACGATCAGGCGAGTATTACTTATGATGCAGACGGCAAGCCTTTACGAATGGTTGGCGCTGTACGCGATATAAACGACCTAAAGGCAAAAGAAAAATCGTTACTGGAACAAAATACGATACTTAAGGATATAGCCTGGATGGAATCTCATGAAATGCGAAGGCCACTTGCATCTATACTCGGATTGGTAGAACTGGTAAGCGCCTGTGATTCTGACGCCGAGCAACAGCAAGTGCTCCAACATCTAAAAACTTCGGCTGGTGAGCTTGACCAGATGATACGTAGAATAAGCGCGCAGATTGATCAGGTCACAAAAGACCAGAAAGAATGAATCATAAACCTTTAATTTCAATTCAATAAAAAAGCATCCTGAATATTTCAGGATGCTTTTTTATTATCGCAAGACGTATAATTTTTTATTCAGAATAAACGTATTTAGGGAACGAGGAAACGTCAACTGGTTTAAATATTAGTTGGGAAAACATATAAAGGCCGTTTTTCCAAACTTTAAAATCATGCTTACCTGGCTCGGTATAATAAATGTGCGGAACGCCTTTTGACGCAGCATACTCATGTGTTCTTTTGCTATAGGTAATTAATCCGTCTTCGGTGCCACATGATATCCAAAGCAGTTTTAATTGTTTTTTTGCGGCTTCCGGATCGGGGAATAATTGCTCAGCCGGTTTGGTGTTCGGAGCGGACGAAAATCCGCCTACCCAGGCAAATTTATCTAAATTACCCAATCCAAAGTTCAGCGACTGTCCGCCACCCATTGAAAGGCCTGCTATTGCACGGTGCTCTCTATCGGTTAATACTGAATATTTGCTCTCGATGAAAGGGATAAGATCTACCAAAAGGTCTTTCTCAAAAGTAGCGAAACCTTGAACTTTCGGTCCCGACATTGAATTTGACCGAGTATCATCCTTTGAAGCACGACCATTAGGCATAACAATTATCATTGGTTCAGCTTTTCCGTCAGCGTAAAGATTATCCATTATAATCGGAGGGTGGCCGCCGTCATTTAGCCATTCTTTTTCATCACCGCCTATGCCATGTAGTAGGTATAGTACAGGATATTTTTTACTTGCCGTGTAGCCCGGTGGCGTGTAAACTACAGCTTTACGCATAGTTCCAACAGTAGTTGAGTTCCAGGTTACTGAATCAATTTTACCGTGTTTTATACCGGTACGTTCAACGTCAAAAGTGACAGGCATTTGTTTTACAACGCCTTGGGATAAAGCGGGTAAAGCAAATACTGATGATAAAGCAATTGCGCAGGCAACTACTTTGATGTGTGATACTGCTTTCATTCTTTTAAGTTTATTTATTGGTAAATTTAATGCTCTTTATTTGAATATTTTGGGCTGCACCTGTAGGAAATTTTACAAATATATCATGCTGCCCCGCTATGCCTTTTAGTGCTTTATTAAAGCTTTTCCAGCTATTCGCGCCTGTGGCGTTTACCGGTACAGTGGCTATTAATTTGTCTGTTTGAATATCGTCAACATATATCTGTAACTGGCCGGGAGTTTTTGCCGACGCCAAAACGGCTACTGAAGAGGCTGCTTTTCCCAACTCTACACCCGATATCATAAACCATCCGCCTAATTTAGAAGTATTAGTTACCGGGTTGCCGGCTTGGTTAGTTAAAGTTGTAACGCCGAAATAGTTACTGTGGCTTTCTGCAGGTATTTCTGACGAACCATCCTTACAAATAAACAGATCAAAATCGGCAGTTTTATTCTCTGCAAATAAGCCAACACTTGTGCCCACCCACGAGTTATAGTTAGGTTGGGCCTTGTCCAGATTAACGGCGCTTATGGGCGCACCCAGCGATGCCCATTTCTTGCCATCAGGGCTATAAAAAGCGGTTAAACGGTGTTGGTATCTTTCCAATTTGAGCCATATTACATTGCCTATTGTATTGGCGGCACTGCGTGTGGCGGTATCCATCTGGAAAACTATTTTTTTGCCGTTGTCATAACCGGTATATAATTTAACAGTAACACGTTGATTACCGCTGGTCAGGTAGATTCCCGCTTTATTTGCGGCAGCGGTGGCATCAATGTCAACTTTGGTTACAGCCGTATAAAAATGGTCTGTTTCTTTTTGTACCAAATGCGTGGTTGCTGTATCAGCATTAAGCCTTACCCAACCTTTTTTAGCCGTAAGGGAGTATTTTGTAGAAGCTTTTTTAGTGAGGAAATGCCAGGCAAGGTCAAGGGAGGGGTTATCAAAATAGTCCGTTTTAACCGCCCGCCACGCAATTCCAGACTTTGGCAATTTTGGTTTAACAACAGGTTGAGTAGTTGGCGCTACGCCCCATGGCCTGTCACCTTCCCAAACAACCTGGTATAAACCGGTCTGCCGGCCAAGGCCCGACCAATCATCACCATCATACTTTTCATAACTCTGCCCTATTGTCCACCACGTTCCATTAGCTATTTGCACAGGTGCAGCAATGTGATTAGGACGGCGAAAGCCTACTTTAGCATCAGTAATAGGTTTAAAGAAATTACCTAACCTCTCCCATTTAGTTGAATCGGCAGTTAAAGCCGAACCTTTAATAGCGTATTGCCCACCCGAAACATCTCCGGCAGGGTAATAGTAATAAATACCGTTCCGTTTTGACATTACAGGGCCTTCTGCCCAACTGTATTGTAGTTTGGCGTTTATCCAGTCCATATTCATCACTTTACCAGTTAACTGCCCGTCTTTACCTAGTTCTTGCAGGCGGTTAACTTTCTGGCCGTTTTTAATCACCATATAGGGCTTGCCATCGTCATCCACAAAAATGGAATTGTCGTATCCCAGGTTGCCTGTTTCAGGATTGGTATTGACTTTTACAGGTGTTGACCAAGGCCCTTTTGGTGAACTTGCCTTTGAGAACCATTGTCCGTTAGCTGAAAAATAGATCCAGTAAGAGCCATAAAAATAGGTTATAGCACCCTGCCATATGCCTGATGATGGGCGATCAGTAACAAATCCGGCATTAGCGGCCGGTAATACTCTGCTTATTATTTCCCAATGTACCAGGTCTTTTGAATGATAAATGGGTAAGTATGGGTTAAAATGGAAACTGGAGCCGCAATGATAAAAATCATCGCCAACTTTAAGTAGCGTGGGGTCCGGATGGTCTCCGGGTAATACCGGATTTACGTAAGTTTGAACGGTTTGATAAAATAAGGAGGAATCGACCTTTGCTGCTTTTTGCGCCTGCGCAGACATTATGCCTGCCAGTACAACAGCCGCCACCGCCGAAAACCGGTAAAACTGCTTCATGATAAATTTACTTTATAATTGTGCCGCAAAATGGCATTTTTTTTAATTGTTTATTTAACAATTAAAAAAATTACTGTCATTATCCCCGATCGTAACAAAAAAGTTGCTTAAAGGTTGCCGTACCGATTTACAGGGTATAAAAACAAAAGGCTGAAACATATATTGCTTCAGCCTTTTGTTTTTACCTATTTTGCCTGGGCCAATGAGAATACCCAGTTTACTATTTGCTTAGCCTGATCCGGCTTAAGCGCGGGATGCGGAGGCATTGCCACATCACCCCAAACACCGCTACCTCCATTTATAATCTTTTGAGACAGTTTAGTTGCGTTGACCGCGTTATGCTGA
Source organism: uncultured Mucilaginibacter sp. (assembly GCF_946479965.1). The sequence continues at coordinate 116,324 of NZ_CAMLHX010000002.1, forward strand.
TATTTTTTTGCCACTTCAGCAAAAGCCGGGCCGATGGATTTCTCCTCAGTCTTATGACAAGCAGGGCAATCCAAACTCATCATTAAAGCTCTGCCGGGAGCATTAAGTTTAGCCGTATTCGCGGCAGCCACAACCGCCTGACTGCTTCCCGCAATCACATTTGTACTTTGGCTTTTGCCGGTGCCTGTGGCATCACTAGCTGTTACAGAAACGGTGTAATTTCCTTTTGCTGTGTAAGTGTAAGTTAGTTTGGGCACTGTAGTTACACGTTTAATTCCGTTACCCAGGCTCCAGTTGTACCGTACTATTTTATTATTTTCTGCATCAGTAGCTTTTGCTGTGAAAGTAACCGTAAAAGGTATATTACCCGCAGGTTTGCTAGCGTTTATAGCAGTTACTTGCGGAGCTACATTTCCGGCACTATAATCAATTCTGGAAATTGCCGCATCCGGATTTTTAGCAAACCAACCGTTACCATACTCAAGTATGTATAACTTTCCATCGGGTCCAACCTCCATATCAACCGGTGCGTTAAACTTGGTGCTCTCCATAAACGGCTCCATATTATCATAATCACCTTCCGGTGTTAAGGTCACAGCTTTTACCCAGCCGCGAACCCATTCATAAATAAGCAATTTGCCATTATAATATGTAGGCAAGCCTGGCTTCGTATACCGGTCGCCATAATATACAGGGCCGGCCATTGCGGTACGACCGCCTGTTCCTGTTTGAGGGAAGTCAGCGGATACTACATAAGGATACCATATAAACGCGGGTTGAGCCGGTGGAAGTACTGTTAAGCCGGTATTATTACGAGAATTGTTGATTGGCTTTAAAGGATCAAATGCCGCGCCCGATTTGCCTGTGGCATAGTCATAATCACGGTAAGCCAGATTTGGGCCGATAAATAATGGCCAGCCAAAGTTGCCTGCTTTACGCGCCTGGTTAACTTCATCATATCCTTTGGGCCCACGTGTAGCCATGCTATCCGCCTGAGCATCCGGTCCAACCTCGCCCCAATATAAAAATCCTGTTTTTGGATCAATGGAGATACGGTAAGGGTTACGATTACCCATTACGTAAATTTCAGGGCGTGTTTTAGCTGTTCCTTTCGCAAAAAGGTTGCCATCCGGAATTTCATAGGTGCCGTCAGGTTTAATTTTGATGCGAAGAATTTTACCCCGCAGGTCATTGGTATTACCAGCCGCTCTTCGGTCATCATTAACTTCGAACCCCGGGCGCTGATCCAGCGGAGCAAATGAGTTAGTGTTTGGCGATCCCTTAGGTACATTTTCCTCATCAAATGGCGAAGTATTATCCCCCGTAGATAAGAATAACTCATGGTCTTTGCCAAACGCGATTGAGCCGCCTGTGTGGCAACAGGTTTCGCGGTCTGTTTTAACTTCCAAAATCCTTTTCTCGCTCTTAAGATCAAATACATTATTCTTAAAAGTAAAACGCGATAGATAATTAACAGGTTTATTGTCAGGGCTTGCCGGGCTGTAGTAAACGTATAAATAATTGTTGGTTTTAAAATCAGGGTCAAGTTGTATCCCTAATAAACCGTCCTCTATAGGGTGAGTGGCTTTTTTTAGCTCTTTAAAATATACGTCGAGTTTAGCTACCTGTGTTAAGGCTTTTGTTGCCTGGCTATATTTTAAGATCTCTCCCCTACGCTGCACTATCAAAATATCCAGGTTAGGAAGAATAGCCATTTCAGTAGGCTCCGTAAATTTACCTACGGAAAGTATATTCTTACTAAAACGCGCTTCATCAGGAGCATGCTGTGCTTTCACTTTTGTATAGTCTAAAGCAGGATGATTCATAGCGTATTTAATGCCGCCCAATATGTGCTTAACCATTAGATCTTCGCTGTACGATTCCTTGGTATGTCCTAAACCTGTATAAAAAACTTTCCCGCCTTCAAATTCATGATACCAGGCTATTGGGTGGTTGGCTCCCATTTTAAAGCGATCACCTCTATTACCATCATAAGTAAGCGAAGACTCTTCAAGGTTGATAAGCACCTTAACACTTTTGTTAAATAGTTTGTAATGGTACCATTCATCCCTGCGTTTCCACTCAGTTGGCAACATGCTGGTAGAAGGATGGTTTTTATCAAGCACAGTCATTGTAGCCATTTGTTGAGCCGGATGAAAGGAAAAATATCCTCCAATCATGCGACCATACCAGCGCCAGTCATATAATGCATCAGCGGCAGCATGTATGCCTACAAAGCCGCCCCCTGCCTGAATATATCTTTGCAGGTCAACGCGTTGGTATGGGTTTAAGAAATCACCTGTTGTGCTTACGAAGATAACCGCGTCATATTTTTTTAAGTTGTTCTCAGCTATTTTCCCTGCGTCTGATGATGTATCAACTGCAAAGTTGTTCTCCTGTCCGATTTTCATAATAGCCTGCGCCGCCGCAGGTCTGGAATCATGGGCATAGGCCGCCACTTTGGTAAAAACCAACACCCTTTTTTGTGCAGATGCTGTAAACGCCGAAACGATTACCAATAGCGATGCCGCTTTAACTACATGCGAAAATTTTAAATCCATATTTACTTTGATCTATAAACGGTTTGTCAAGCGAATATATCATCGCTGACAGGACAAATATGCAATATTTGTATATAAGTATGCAATACTAATTGTGTTAACGTAACAAACCTGGTAAAGGTTTAATTCAACTTAAAACAACATATTTGCACAATGGTAATAAGTATTTTAGGCTGCGGATGGTATGGCAAGGCATTGGCTATTGAACTCATTAAAAAAGGCATAACAATAAAGGGATCATCTACATCTGTCGAAAAAATACCATTGCTTGAGACGGACGGTATATGCCCTTATCTTATCAATCTATCGCAGGAAAATAAAGTAATTGAAGATGATTTTTTTGCTTGCGATGTCTTATGGATAAGTATTCCACCTAAGGCACGTGCCGGTAAGGGTTTAGAATACTTAACGCAGATAAAAGAATTGGTTAGTATTATAAAGCAATATAATATTAAACAAGTGGTGTTCGTCAGCTCAACAGGGGTTTATGGGGATAGTAATACCGTTGTAACTGAATTGGATGAACCCAATCCGGACAGTGAGTCGGGCAAAATTTTGTTTGAAGGGGAAGGTATATTGAAACGGGAAACCAGTTTTACAACCACTATTATACGTTTTGCCGGCTTAATAGGCCCCGGGCGCGATCCGGGAAGGTTTTTTGCAGGTAAAACGGATATTCCAAACGGCCATGCGCCCGTCAATCTTGTCCACTTAACAGATTGTTTAGGTATAAGCTGCGCGATAATAGAAAAACAAGGCTTCGGACATATCTATAACGCCACCGCTCCGCAGCATCCTTCAAGGGCAGAATTTTATACCAAAGCTGCTGAACGCTCCGGTCTAGAGAAGCCGCAATTCATCCACGAAAAAAACAATTGGAAAACAGTTGAAAATGTAAACGTCCCCAGGCTATTGCAATATACTTATAAGGTAAGTTTAACAGAATAGCGGCAGGCCGGTACGCCCACCGCTAAAGGAAATATTATCTGCTCGCGTTAACTATCGCGATAGCTTCTTTTGTAGACTCAGTTAGTTCAGCATATTTTTTACCGTCCATAACATCTTTGCTTACCAGTTGGCTACCCATGCCAACAGCACATACACCTGCTTTGAACCAGCCGCCAATACTCTCTTTAGTTAGCTCAACACCGCCGGTTGGCATAAATAGTAAGTTAGGGAATAACACTTTTATACTTGATAAAAATGCCGGACCCAATATATTACCAGGAAACAACTTAATAACTTTCGCACCCAGGTTTTCGGCTCTGATAACTTCTGACGGTGTCATGCAGCCAGGTACCCAAAGCAAACCATTCTTTTCTGATACCTCTACAACCTCTTCCACCAATCCCGGGCTGATGATGTAATCTGCACCAGCATCGGCAAAGGCCTGGGCAGCTTTAGCATCTTTAATTGTACCAACACCGAGGTACATTCCGCCTAATTCTTTATCGCAAACCTCGCGTAGTTTTACAAAGTTTCTGAGAGCGGCTTCGCCGCGGTTGGTGTATTCAATGGTTTTTACACCTGCAGCGTACAGGGCACGTAAAATATCTACGCTAACTTCTTCATCCTGATGAAAAAACAAAGGCAATATGCCCTGCTCCTGTATCAGTTTTAATATGGTGGCTTTTTTATCCATGTTTATTTAACCGGTTAATTTTTATGTGATTTACGGATGGTAAAAGTAGAAAACAAATATTAAAACGCCACGGTCAAGTCGGCATTACTTGCAATTTGTTTACGAAAACGTTAGCGGCAACTTTTCAGCTAAAAAGCTTCCTATTTATTTAGGTTTAATGTAGTTTTGGTGACTTTGATAAAAAGCAACCAATTTGGTCTAATATTCATTTTCAAATTAAATATATAAATAACGATGTCTAAAAAAGTCGTAACCCTTGGAGAGATAATGTTGAGGTTATCAACTCCTGATTTTAAGAGATTTGTACAGTCTGACAGCCTTGACGTTACTTACGGTGGCGGCGAAGCTAACGTATCCGCAGCCCTTTGCAATTACGGTCTGAACGGCGTGTTTGTATCAAAGGTGCCTAACAATGCTATCGGTCAATCTGCTATTAACCACTTGCGCCGCTACGGTGTTGATACACAGTTTGTGGCACGCGGCGGCGACCGCTTAGGGATTTACTTTTTAGAAACAGGCGCATCAATGCGTGCTTCACAGGTTATTTATGACCGTGCAGGTGCTTCTATTGCTGATGTTGATGCCAGTGAGTTTGATTTTGATAAAATATTTGAAGGAGCAGATTGGTTCCATACCACCGGTATCACACCTGCCTTAAGCGATAAAGCTGCGGCACTTACTTTAGCTGCCCTTAAAGCTGCAAAAGCAAAAGGCGTTACTACCAGTATCGACCTTAACTTCCGTAAAAAATTATGGAGCAAAGAAAAAGCCCGCGTAGTAATGACCGAGCTTTGCCAGTATGTTGATGTTTGTATAGGCAACGAGGAAGATGCTGATACAACTTTGGGCTTTACAAGCGAAGGTACTGATGTAACCAAGGGCGAATTGAACCTAGACGGCTACAAAAGCGTTTTCAAGCAAATGAAAGAGAAGTTTGGCTTTAAATATATAGCCTCTACCCTACGCGAAAGCCACAGTGCTTCTGACAACGGATGGAGCGCTTTGGTATATGATGGCAACGAGTTCTATCACTCTAAACAATACGAAGTGCGTATAGTTGACCGCGTTGGTAGCGGCGACTCTTTCGCGAGCGGGTTTATATTTGGTTTGGTCACCGGTATGGCTTTGGGTGATGCCGCCGAATTTGGCGTAGCAGCTTCCGCTTTGAAACACACCATTCCTGGCGACTTGAACCACGCTACTCTGAACGAGGTTAAAGAGCTGGTTAAAGGTGACGGATCAGGCCGTGTACAACGATAGTTATTAGATCATGGTTCATAGTTCATGGCGCAATCGGCTATGATCTATGAACCATCAACCATGAACTAAACAACATGATATTAGACACACTAAATAACGGCGATAAGTACTACAGCCTGCACCCTAACTTTAAGGTTGCCTTTGATTATCTTAACTCGACCGACCTAAACGCGCTTGAGGTGGGTAAGTTTGAGATAGCACCCGGCGTTAAAGCCATCGTATCAGACAGTGAGGGAAAAGCTGCCGAGGTTGCTTTGCAGAAGTTTGAGTGCCACAACAAGAATATTGATATACAGGTTTGTATCCGTGGCAACGAAACTATTGGCTGGAAACCCCGCCAGGATTGTACCATTGCAAAAGGCGAGGGCTACAACGAAGAAAAAGACGTTACTTTTTTTGACCACACGCCTGATATGTACTTTGGAATGAAAGACGGGCAGTTTGTTATCTTCTATCCGGAAGATGTACATGCCCCTATGATTGGCCAGGGTCTCATCAAGAAGATGGTTGTTAAGGTGGCAATATAGCACGTTAAAATTATTAGGTTAAAAGGCTCGCATTTTGTGGGCCTTTTTTGTTATTTCGAGGTGATCCAAAAAATATGCGTCACAGAGAAAAAACATCAAACTCGTTTATATAAGAAATTGATTATCAATAAATTATATCTTTTACATGAAACTACTTATTCGTCAGGAAGTTTAGCTACAAAATTATCATAACTGTCTGATTATAACCATGTTGTAAAATCGCAAAATAGGTGACTTTTCTGCGTTTTTTGGATCACTTTGGATCACTTTGGATCACCCTGGATCAGGTAAATATTGCAGCCGAAAACAAAAAAGGGCCGCAGAAACTGCGACCCTAATATCTAATCTCTTCCCAATAGTTATCGGGACAAAAATTTCTATTTTTTTCCCTTTACCTGCTGTTGCTGGCGCATCATTTCTTCCATTTTGGCAGCAAAGCCCGATTTCTTTTTGGTACTTTCAGGTTTCTTTTTATTCTCCTGTATCTGCGCATGGATCTTCTTATCATCTACCATCAACCTGATGATGTATTGTTGCAAGAAGGTGAACATGTTGGCCAGAAAGTAATAATAGTTCAAACCTGCCGGGTAAGCATTAAGCGCACCTAAGAATATAATTGGTGTTATATAGCCAATATATTTCATCTGACCGGTAACGCCCGATATCTGATTGTTAAAATAAGTGTAAATAAGTGTTGATATGGTCATCAAAACGCACATCAAACTTAAGTGGTTGCCTATAAACGGAAGGGTAAAACCAAATTGAATGAAAGGATCATACGTAGAAAGGTCATGCATCCACAAAAAGCTTTCGCCCCTTAGCTCAAACAAACTCGGAAAGAACCTGAAAAATGCGATAACTATTGGCATTTGCAATATTAACGGCAAGCATCCTCCCAGCGGGTTTACGCCCGCCTTCTTATATATTTTCAGCGTCTCTTGCTGTAGCAATGTTGGGTTGTCCTCTCCTACTTTACCCTTTATCTCGTCTATTTCCGGCTTAAGCACGCGCATTTTAGCCATTGACAGGTATGATTTATAAGTAAGAGGCGATAAAACCACTTTTAATATTACGGTAAGTGCCAAAATAATTAAGCCATAGCTCCAGTTAAACTTTTCAAGAAACTGAAACACCGGTAATACCGCAAAACGGTTGATATATTTAAGCGGCCCCCAACCTAAATTTATTTGTTTTTCCAAATCGTAACCTTGTTTTTGCAGCAGATCAAATTTGTTGGGGCCAAAATAAAATTCCATCGGGAACGAACCATCCACATCGCGGTTTACCGCAAGGGTAGCTTTCATGTTTTTAATATCAACATGATCTGCCGTATCCATGCTCACCGCCATGTTGGCTTTGCTGATACCTTTTTTTGCTATTAATACGCTCGAAAAGAAATGCGCCTTAAAAGAAACCCATTGTATCTTATGATCTGCAACTTCTTTAGCGTCGTCTTTGGTTTCACTTAACCAATCTACACCATCGTCAAATGTGTTATAATAAACCGTAGAATACTGACGCTCCAGGTTCATATCCATTTCCTGTTTTTTGGCGCTGCTCTCCCAGTTTAAATTAAAGATGCTACTGTTAGCAACCACATTATCAAGGCCTACCGGTTTAACGGTAAAACCAACTTTGTAGCCCTCGCCTTTCAATGAATATATATAATCAATATACTGTGTTGGGCTGTAGCTCAAGCGCAACGTTATCGATGCAGAATCATGCGCGGCAACCTGTAGGTTGGTGGCAGTTGTAGTAAAGTACCTGTCGTTAGTGTTTACAATAGTAGATCCTGCTGTAATTGTACTGCCAAACTTATTGTCAGTGCCATCAAATAAAATAAGCGGCTTTTTATCAAACGTTTTAAAGTTCTTCAACTCGGCCGAATAGATGCGCCCGCCGCGAGTACTCAATTTTATGCGAATGTCTTTATTCTCCAAAGTGATCAGTTGTTCACTTCCGGCTAATGATGCTCCGAAAGGGCTTTTTAACGCTGCTGAATCAATTGCAGGTTTCGCAACAGTATCTGCGGCTGTGTGTACAACGGCCGTAGCTGGAGCCACCTTACCGGCCTTTTTTAACGAGTCCAGGTGTACCCGCTGTTTTTCTTTTTGGATCTCAGCGTCCGTCGGTTTCATTAAATAAACCGAACCGGCAATGATGATCATGATCAGGAATAATCCTGTAAACGTATTTCTATCCATTATTTGCTTATGTTGTTATGATCTTTTTTTATTGATGATGTTACAATCAATTATTGATCATCACTGTTAAATTTTCGTCTTTATTCCTCAAGTCTATACCACCCTCATAAATAGATTTTAAATTGGTAAGATAAAAAGCCCATCCGTTGGAACAGCCTAATCTTACATATTTTTTTGATCTGTCGTCTGTAGGGATATTATAATGCCTTAATTCAATAACCGTATAATCGCCATTCACAGTTAAATTTACATCAACCAGGCAATCGCCCTCAAAAGTGAATTGGATAAAATCCTTTCCGTTTACCGCTTTGATCATTCCGGGCATGGGGTCGGCAAACAAATACCAATACCATTTATAGGAACATCCGCCCATAACCGGCTCATCAGGCGCAAGTAAGTTGTTGGATTCATTATAAAACTCAGCCCTTTCTAAAAACCATTTCTTCAATTCGCCGGATTGTGTCCACGCATTGTAAATGGTTTTTAAACTTGCCTTAACAGCAATTCGCTTGGTGAATGAGGTCCAATCAAAATCCTCCATACAGTAAACTTCTATTTCTTGCGGGCATAAGCCATTGAAGCGGCGACAAAGTTAATAAAAAGTGGATGCGGATTAGCAACTGTTGATTTTAATTCGGGGTGGAACTGCGCGCCTACAAAAAACGGATGATTCTTTAATTCAACTATCTCTACCAGGTTATTTTGCGGGTTAAAACCAGAAGGTACCAGCCCTGCTTTTTCGTATTGGCTTAAGTAAGCATTATTAAACTCATACCTATGGCGGTGGCGCTCGCTTATATTCAGTTTGCCATATATGGCGGCTGCTTTGCTGCCTTTCTTAATATCGCATGGATAAGCCCCTAAACGCATGGTACCGCCTTTGTTTACTACCTTTTTCTGTTCTTCCATCATGGCAATAACAGGGTTAGGCGTATCCGGGTTCATTTCTGTACTGCTTGCACCTTCTAAGTGCAAAACATTACGGCCGAACTCTACAACCGCGCATTGCATACCCAGACAAATACCAAAAAATGGTATGTTATTTTCGCGCACATATTTAATAGCGGCAATCTTTCCTTCAAAACCCCGCTCGCCAAAACCCGGAGCTACTAATACACCATCTAACCCCTGCAGCTTCTCAATTGCGTTTTGAGGCGTTAACTCTTCCGATGGTATATACCTTACCTTCACTTTACACTCGTTTTTAGCGCCCGCATGTATAAACGATTCTATTATTGACTTGTAAGCATCAGGCAGTTCAACGTACTTACCCACCAGCCCAATGCAAACATCAGATGTAGGGTTTTTTAAGCGACCGAGAAAATCTTTCCAGTTTTCCAGATCAGGCTCAACCTTATGCTGCAGCTTTAATTTTGTTAATACCGTTTTATCCAATTGCTCTTTTAACATCAACAGCGGCACATCATAAATTGATGGCGCGTCTATTGATTCGATAACAGCATTGATGTTAACGTTACAGAACAAAGCGATCTTTTTCCGGAGATCCATATTTAAATGGTGCTCGGTACGGCAAACCAATATATCAGGCTGTATACCATACTCCAGCAACATTTTAACCGAGTGCTGGGTTGGTTTGGTTTTTAACTCGCCAGCGGCAGCCAAATATGGCACCAACGTAAGGTGAATAACTATACAATTACCAGATCCCGCTTCCCACTTAAACTGACGAACAGCTTCGATATAAGGTAATGATTCTATATCGCCTACCGTACCACCTAACTCGGTGATCACAATATCATACTCGCCGCTTTCGCCAAGTATACGCATGTTGCGTTTTATTTCATCGGTAATATGCGGCACCACCTGTACAGTTTTGCCTAAAAAAGCGCCTTCGCGTTCTTTATTGATCACGTTTTGATAGATACGGCCGGTGGTAATGTTGTTGGCCTGAGAGGTTGGCGTATTTAAAAAACGCTCGTAGTGACCAAGGTCCAGATCGGTTTCGGCACCATCTTCGGTAACATAACATTCGCCGTGCTCATAAGGATTAAGCGTTCCGGGGTCAATGTTAATATAAGGATCGAACTTTTGGATGGTTACGCGATAACCGCGTGATTGAAGCAATTTAGCTAAGGAAGCTGATATAATACCTTTCCCCAACGAGGAGGTTACACCGCCCGTAACAAATATATATTTGGTCATGTTTTTTGTTTGTGTACGGGATACAAAACTAAGAAATTTTTTGGGAGTTTATGGATTAAAAAATAGTTAGCAGATAATGATTATAAAACGCTATGTAACAGGTAAAGACAGCTTAGACAGGCAAGTTTGCGACTTGTGAAATAACAATTTTAGCTTATTTTAGCTTCCTAAATTTACTTAATGCGTCTTTTTTTCCTTTTAACCTTTATCATTTTAACTTTTCTTTTTAAAACTTCATACAGCCAGCAGGACATGGACCTGCATATAAGTGGTACATTTTTAAGTGGTAAAAATATACTAAAAGTAAATCGCGATGTATTCGATCCGTATTTGTGGGTTCTGGCTCAAAACAACGAAGTGTACCGGATAAATAGTATAACACGCGATATTGATGACTACACTGCAACTTTTAACACCTACAATAATCTTCAATTTATTGATATAGCCGGTGTAAGTAAGGATACAGTATTTATAGCCACCAAATCAGTAAATACAATCCAGTATAAAAACGGCGGTGTTAAATTAATTTCTGCTATAAACGGAATTAAAGGCAGCGTAACCGGAGTTGGTGTAAATAACGCCTATAATAACTCGGATAACTACTTTTTAAATCCCCTGTATCAGATTTTTATAACAACAGATAAAGGTATTTTTAAGTATGATTATAAAACGGAAATTGTAACACCTGCTGATGTAGAATCCGATAGCAGGTTATTCGAAAAATCATATCGTGACTTAATTTTTCACGGCACCAATTTTTGCAGATGCTATAATAACGATCCTAATTTTATAAGCTACGATATTACTAAACTACTTGGGCATACAGTGTACGGAGGGGAGGTATTTACAGGTAACGTACACGGTAACCTCGTAAAATCTGCATATATTTCTGTCGGTAACCCTTATGATGTAAGTCAACAATTTTCATTGTTCGCTAACAACTTTTGGGCTACAGAAAAAGGCTTGTTTCAAAATTATTGGAGTTACTCGTCTGACCCACACCGACCTTACGAAACCTATCTTAACGGCGTTGATATTAACAAAATAACATCAATAATGGGGTTAAGAAAGTTCAGTCATGAAAGTGATTTGCTATCTGATCTGGTCAAGGAAAACTTACTTGTTGGTGCAGCAGATGGCCTTTATTTTAGTAATTCCCAATATCACAAAGGTGTCAATGCTAAATATTCTTTTTCTCACTTCGATGCGTTGGGTAATATAAGTGTTAATGATATAGCAGTAAATGCTGACACCTATAAATTTTCAAGATCGCGATTAATATTTTCGCATGGTGAAGTGTGTGAAGATGGCATTTGGATAGCAACATCAAATGGCCTTTATTTTTTAGTGCAAGATTACAAGCCTTATATCGATCCGAATTTTAAGTTGCAAGCTATAAATGTTGATGGGCGACAATTTAGCTTAGACGATGTTGACCTTTGTGAAAACGAATCTGTAACGGCGCGTATTCAATATGTTCAATATAATGCTTTGGCTTTTTTATGGTATAAAAATGGACAGTTAATAAACGGAGAAAACTTGAACTCGCTAAATATAAATAGCGCCGGAGACTATTATGCAAAGATAATTGACCCATGTTCAAATGTCACGATAGAAACCCGCCGTTTGAAAGTTAATGTAATTACTACACCCGTACTTACATTTAATTATCCCGACAAAATCAACCAATGCCAGGGAACATCAGCCACCTTGCAAGTCAATGCAAACAGTAAGTACAGCTACAGATGGTATAAAAATGGTGTATTAAATGGCAACTCAACCGCTGTGTCAAATACAACGGAATCCGGAAAGTACAAAGTCGAAGCAAGCAGTTGCTCAGGCACATCGGTATCAACAAAAGAAGTAGAAGTAAACTTTATAAGCGTGCCACAGCCCACATTATCGGCTAACAAAACAGCGTATTGTATTGGTGAAATAGCCACATTATCAACAGGTTTTATAAACGATGGATCGTACACACTTAATTGGTTTCGCGATGGTAATGTGTTAAACGGAGAGCAAAATAAAACGAGCATTACAACAACCCAGGGTGGCATTTATACAATTAAGCTGAGCAGTAATAGCGCAGCCTGCGATAATACATCCTCTGCTTTAACCTTAAATTTTATCAGTGTACCCAAACCAGGCATATCTGCTAACAAATTAATTTATTGTGTGGGCGAATCAGCAGTATTAACCACCAACTTTATTAATGATGGCACGTATACCATTAACTGGTTGTTTAATGGCACCGTGTTAAGTGCTGAAAAAGATAAAACCAGTATATCAGCAACCCAGGCCGGCAATTACGCAGTAAAGCTTAGCAGTAAGCTGTCTGCATGCGACAACACATCTGCCAGTTATGCGCTCAACTTTGAAAGTATACCCACGTTAAAACTTGAAAAAATCATTACCACTACGCTTTGCGATGGGCAAAAGATAGAAATTAAGGCAACTTATTCTGGAGGTGCGATCAAATGGACTACCGGGGAGATCGGCGATAAAATTTCCGTAAACTCGTCGGGCAAATATAGCGCTACTATAACAAGCGCTGCCGGATGTACAGTAACTGAAGATATAGATGTACAGTTTGTTGCAAATCCTACCCTGCAGTTAGCCGATGCTACAGTTTGCGAATTAAGAAATCAAAGTGTTACTTTAAAAGCGCCGCCTGGCTTTGTCAAGTATGAATGGAACGGGCAATCGGGCAGCGCAAACTTTACCACCAGGGTGTCAGGCCCGGTAATTTTAAAGATAACCGACAATAATGGCTGCACAGCTACTCAAACTATTAATATTACCAGCGAGTGCCATGATATATATACCCAACACTTTTACGCCAAACAACGACGGCTATAACGATACCTGGAAAATTGAAGGTTTAGACGGCGACGAAAGTGTGATTGTTAAAGTTTTTAACAGATCAGGCGAAATGGTGTACAGAAGTACTGGCCATCAAAGCCCCTGGGATGGTGTTTACAAAGGAAAAAAACTACCGAATGGCACCTACTATTACATAATTAATGCCCAAAAGGGCGTGCAGACTTTAAGCGGCAGCGTTACAATAATTAATTGAAACATCAATCGTTCCAAACACCGGTGTTGTACAAATGCACCAGGTTTTTGATGTGATTAAACGTAAACTTTTTGTTTGTGGCGGCGTAACGGTCGGCAACATCTTTATTATCTGCCACCATTTCCTCCAAAAGGGTTTTACGTTTTTCCCTATCGCTACTTAACGCGCTACTGAATTTTATTGGTTCAGCATTATTAGAGCCTTTAGATATATACCAGGTTGTGTTTGTTCCGCCACCTACAGCACCCCCTCCAAAGCCATAGCCTCCCGTAGTGTATTGGACGGCAACTTCAAAAAGATTTATTTTGCCCCGCTCCACTACCTTGGCAAAAAAAATACTATCATCTTCCTCTTTAGTAAATATTACCTGGTATAGATCATCCTTCCCACCGGTGTAATACTCCTTTACGTTTTCAGGAGTTATCTTTATAGACTTAGCCCCTTTTTCAAAAGTTTTATAACTGGGTTTCAGTGAAATTAATCCTATTTTAATATCGCAAAACAGGGTGTCATTGCTATTAGCAAGTATAACATAGTCGGGTTTGCTTTTTTTTACAGGCTGATAACTATGATTGACTCCGAGATTTTTTTGAGGCTGCGCAAATACATTACCGGCAGATATACCGATTATAACTAAGGCTATAAATATTTTGATTTTTTTCATACGGGTGATAAGGTTGTCAAAGCGCAGTACTGTAGCTGTATTTTGCTTGTAAAAATAACAGTTCAGGGTAAAAGTTCCAAATCTGCAGGTGTATCAACCGCGTAAGTTTCAAAATCTGTTTCTGCAACCTTTATACGGTAGCCATTCTCAATCCAGCGTAACTGCTCCAATGCTTCGGCCTTTTCTAAAGCGGAAACCTCCAGTTTGGTTATCTGCTGCAAAACATCGGCACGGTAAGCATAGATGCCTATGTGTTTATAATAAGTATAAAACTCCAGCCAGTTTTCAGGCTGTTCTCCCCTTATATGTGGCAAAGCCGAGCGCGAAAAATAAACCGCCTCGTTCATTTTGTTTACCACCACCTTGGGCGAATTGGGGTTATGCAGTTCCTGCTCGTTCTTTATGCGTTTAATCAGTGTAGCTATCTGCACATCGGGCGCGGCAAAACATGCTGCCAGTTTGCTTATTTGCTCAGGGTCTATATAAGGCTCGTCGCCCTGGATATTGATGATAACATCGTAATCTGTATGGATAGCAGCAACCTCGGCACAACGGTCGGTGCCACTTTGGTGATAGTCGCCGGTCATTATAGCCTTGCCACCAAATTGGATAACGTGGTTAAATATGCGGTCATCGTCAGTGGCAACCATCACATCGGTAAGGTCGGCGCATTTAGCAGCCTGCTCATATACCCGTTGTATCATGCTTTTACCGGCTATATCAACCAAAGGCTTACCCGGAAAGCGGGAAGACGCGTAACGCGCCGGTATAATGCCAAGGATACTCATTTTTTAAAAGTGATGTTTTTGAAAGCAGCTAAGGCAAGTTTTTGGTCTACCGCAGATAGATCAACACCATTCATTTGAAAGTTGAACCGCGATGTGCGGCTTTTAATGTAAACGCCCGTCATCCCCCTGCCCGGCTTTTTGGGCCAAATTGTTTTTATTACATACTTGTCGGTAGAATCAACTTTTATATTATGTAGTTTGATAACCATAGGCACCATTAAAGGTATACTTTTAACGCTGTCTTTATTACTGAGATCTGCCACAAAATCAGCATAGGGGAATAACTTTTTTTGTTCTGTAGTAGGCACATGGATACGCTCAACTTTCTCAACCGGGTAAGGCTTTACTTTTACTAAGGATGGGTCCTTAATATGTTTCATGTTCATTTCGCTTTGCTTTAAAGCGGTAACATTAGCAGAATCTGTATAAGTTACGTCTTTTTGGCAAAAATGGCACGCTTCCCGCCACCCTCCCGAAGATAGGAAATCGTTCTCCGTTTGCATAAGGTTGCTGGCATAGCCCGCTGCACTGTATTCAAAATTTAACAAAACAGTAGGGCCGGTTATCTGTCCTCCAAAAGAATCTCCCACATCGCCGGGATCTTCATACACCCAGGTTTCTGGAACAGTGATTTCAAACGCTTTTACATCTAACTCTTTAAACCCAGCGGGTACCGACTTGCAACTAACTAAAAGGTATAAAATCGCAAAAATCAAGCAATTTCTTTTCATGCTACGTTATTGATATTCCTTATTAAAAAAGTCCGTTAACTTCCCGCTCAATAGCCTGAACAATAGTACCCATGTCCTCAACATTATTGGCGAAATCAAGGTTGTCTTTATCCAATATCAATAGCTTACCCAAGTTATAGCCGGCTATCCATTTATCGTATTTTTCGTTCAGTTTTGATAGATAATCTATGCGGATACCAATCTCGTACTCGCGGCCGCGACGCTGGATGTTGTTAACCAGTGTTGGTACCGATGCTTTTAGATACACCAGCAGATCAGGTGGTTTTATGTACTCGGTAATATTATCAAATATGGATGTGTAGTTTTCGTAATCGCGGGTAGTCATCAGGCCCATATCGTGCAGGTTCTCTGCAAAAATGTAGGCATCCTCATAAATAGTTCTGTCCTGAAGAATATTGCGCCCGCTTTTTTGTATCTCTATGATCTGGCGGTACCGGCTGTTCAGGAAATATATCTGCAGGTTAAAGCTCCAGCGCTTCATGTCGCTGTAAAAATCTTCCAGGTAAGGGTTGTTATCAACGGCTTCGTAAAGGGGATCCCAGCCATAATTTTTGGCCAGCATTTCGGTGAGCGTAGTTTTGCCCGCTCCTATATTTCCAACAATAGCAATGTGCATTTAGATCATGGTTGATGGTTCATGGTTCATGGATAGCATGATTATGACCCTATTTTTAAAATTATCGACTAATATACACTATGAACTATGAACTATCAACAACGAACCAAAGAATACACCATGAACCGTGATCTATGAACCATGAACTATCAAAAACTACGAAAACCAATTATTTCGCGTACTTCTTTTATGGTGCGCGATGCACTTTCGCGGGCCTTTTCAGCGCCCATTCTGGCTACTTTGCTTAGATAGTCATTGTCAGCGGCTATGGCGTTTATACGGTCGCGGATAGGCGCTGTGGCGATGATCATGTCCTCTGCCAGTTGCTTTTTCAGATCGCCGTAGCGCACCTGGCAGGTGTTGTATAAGTTGTTGAAATGATCGTAAGTATCTTGCGTAGATACAACCTTTATCAGATCGAACAAATTTTGTATCTCTTCCGGTTTTTGCTGGTTCTCAACAGTAGGCCCGCTATCAGTAACAGCTCGCATTACCTTTTTGCGGATAACTTCGGGCGCATCACCTAAAAATATGGCGTTGCCCTCTCCTTCTGATTTGCCCATTTTGCCTTTACCGTCCAGTCCGGGTATTTTTACAAGGTTGTTGCTAAAATTAAAAGCATAGGGCTCCGGGAAATATTCGTTGTTATATAACCTGTTAAAACGATTGCCAAATGTGCGGGCCATCTCCAGGTGCTGCTCCTGATCTTTCCCCACAGGCACCTTGGTTGCTTTGTGGATCAATATATCAGCAGCCATCAGCACCGGGTAGGTTAATAGCCCTGCATTAACATTTTCTGGGTTAGCGCGTACTTTATCTTTAAATGATGTGCTGCGCTCCAGTTCGCCTAAATAGGCGTTCATGTTAAGGTATAGGTACAGCTCGGCAATTTCGGGTACGTCAGACTGTACATATATGGTAGCTTTCTCGGGATCAATGCCGGCAGCAAGATATTCTATCAGCACACTTTTAACATTGGTATGCAGGCTGGCAGGCGTTGGATGCGTTGTAAGCGAGTGCAGATCGGCTATAAAGAAAAAGCAATTGTACTCGTGCTGCATTTTCACGAAGTTTTGTATGGCACCATAGTAATTTCCAAGGTGCAGATTTCCGGTAGAACGAATACCACTTACAACAATTTCCATAGCGGCGAAAGTAAGTATTTTTTCTATTTTTGGTGTCGATGAAAATAATATTGAGGAGGTTTCACTGCTTTTTATACGCAGCATCAGTGGGCCTAACCTACGCCTTATGTTTTCCGTTTCTTTACTTGTTATCGCGCAACACCGCCAATTATAAATACATGAACGCCATCAGGCGCACATGGGGGTTTATAAGTTCGCTATTGGTTGGCATAGTTTATAGTTTTAAATACGAAAAAGCTATCGACTGGAGCCGTACCTATATTATATGCCCCAACCACACTTCTAACCTGGATATTACGGCCATGACCATACTCGTAAAAAACAATAACCATTGTTTTATGGGTAAAGAGGAACTGCTTAACCACTTTGTAACCCGCCTGTTTTTTAAAACGGTGGATATCCCTGTTAATCGCGAAAGTAAAATGTCATCCTATCGTGCTTTTAAGCGAGCATCAGAAGCGTTGGCGGCAGGAACATCGGTTATTATTTTCCCGGAGGGGCGGATACCAGATGATTATCCTCCGCAATTAAGCGAGTTTAAAAACGGCCCTTTCCGGCTGGCTATTGAATTGAAAGTGCCTATAATTCCGATAACTTTGCTTAATACATGGAAAGTTTTATGGGATACCGGGCTTCAGCATGGCAGCAAACCAGGTATTTGTAATATATTTGTACATGAGCCGGTAGAAACGGCGCACTTAACTTTAGATGATGCCGATGCACTGCGCGATAGGGTGCACAGCATAATCAAACAGAAATTTGAATAAAAAATGAATATTGATAAGGAAACCGTTGACAAAATAGCCCACCTGGCCCGCCTGGAACTGCATGAGGATGATAAACAGGAAATGATTGGCGATATGAACCGTATTTTAGACTTTATGGCCAAATTGAACGAGGTAGATACATCAGGTGTTGAGCCTTTAGTATATATGTCAACCGAGGTGAATGCTGTGAGAGAAGACGTGGCCAGGCAGGATATTACCACAGAGCAAGCGCTTGAAAACGCGCCAAAACACAACGACCAATATTTTTTAGTGGCTAAGGTTATAGGATAGTTATACAATTTATCAATTCCCGTAACATTTTCAATTATACGCCGTCTAAACCAATAAAATAATATATGAAGCCACTCATCACCATTAAGGATATCGGAAGAAAATATGTAATAGGCTCCGAAGTAATTCATGCCTTAAAGTCTGTATCCTTAACAATAAATAAAGGTGAATTTGTGGCATTGATGGGCCCATCAGGTTCGGGCAAATCAACCCTGATGAATATATTGGGCTGTTTGGATACACCTACCAAAGGTGAATACATCCTGAACGGCATTAACGCAAGCCACATGAGTGATAACGAACTTGCAGAAGTACGTAACAGTGAGATCGGCTTCGTTTTCCAAACATTTAACTTATTGCCGCGTAACAGCGCGTTAGAAAATGTTGCCCTGCCACTGGTTTATGCCGGGGTAAACAAAGAAGACCGTAAGGAGCGCGCACGCCAGGCATTAACTAATGTTGGGCTGGGCAATCGTATAGATCACAAACCAAACGAACTTTCGGGCGGGCAGCGCCAGCGTGTTGCCGTGGCAAGGGCGCTTATCAACAACCCTTCCATTATTTTAGCCGATGAGCCTACGGGTAACCTGGATACAAAGACATCAATTGAAATAATGGGCCTTATAGAGGATATTCACGCTAAAGGCAATACTATCATACTGGTTACGCACGAAGAAGACATTGCCCAGCACGCGCACAGAATAGTACGTATGCGCGACGGTTTAATTGAAAAAGACTACACCAATACCAGCATAGTTACCGTTGACAGGAGCAAAATAAAAGCTCTGGAAACAGAACCGGAAGAAACCGATGAGTCTGCTGCAAAACCAAAGCTTACCAAATAGATCTTTCAATTTGTTTTAATGCCGGCACAACGCGGTTTTAACAAACAGATTGCCTACTTTTAACTAATGGATAATTTACCTTTTGATGTTAGCGGGCTTAACAGCGCCACTATTGATAATTTTAAAGACATCTATTCTACCGTTAAAAGCAGATTTAACCTGCAGTTTACCGGGCATATCAACTTTCATTTAGAGGAGTTTGAAGCCTTCAGAAACTGTATCGAAATAAATCAGCGCGCTTCGTACGTAATGAAACATGAGCGCAGCGATTCTTACCTTTTATTTATAGAAACCCGGCACAAAGCTTTACCCGAAAAAGATAGCCCTACAGAGGACTTTTACTTATACCATACCTGGGCTTTAGCTTATTTAAAAAAAGATTTCGGACGGGTTTTAATACGTCCGGAGACGTTAAGAGACAAAATCATCGAACTGATACACCCTATTGAGCTTGATTTTGACGAGGATAAAGCATTCAGCAAAATGTTTTATGTTATTGTGAGCGATGTGCAAAAAGCCCGGGAGAGTATTGATCGCAATTTCAGGAATGCTGTAATGGATATACGTGATGATGATTTTGTGATAGAGATAGTTGACCACACATTAATAATTGGCAGCCACCACCCTCTCTCACCAGAAAAAGCTACGCATATAGCTGATTTTGTTAACCGCCTGGCAGATCTATGCTAAACTAATTCGAATACGTATAAAACTGCATTTTGCCACATGAGCAGGCGCAGTTAGCATCAGTAACGCCAAGTTTGCTTAAAAAATGCTGATAAAAGCCTATCCTGTCAGTCATCCCCTCGTTTTCACCTTTATTACATTCTACTGCTCCGTTTATAATATTGATCGTCATGCCGAAGCCGGGGGTTCTGCCTTGGGCCTTATCCACGGCCTTGGGCTGCCATTTGCCTATCATAACATCATGGGCTGATGGTTTGTGCGTTTCGGGCATCATCCAAAACCATATAGCAACCTTAAATGCGACAACGGCGTCGTTCTCCACTTTATCCGGATCATTCAGTAAAACGTTCTTATCTCCAAAAATACAGTCAGAAGCTTTGCCGTAATTGCCGTTATAGCTTAGCTGCATGGGGCCCCTGCCATAATACTTCTTGCCAGTCACCGGCGGATACTCATCACTCTCACCATAATATTCTAACGATGTGTTGGCCTCATGGCGTAACATCAAGCCATCTGTATAGGTGCCGTTTTCGCCGTGTCTTGTCTCATGCGCTATATGCGCAAAAAATGCGGCCAGTTCTTTTTTATTCGTTATTGAATCCGAAGCTGCGCAAAACCCACCGTAATCCACGGTAAAAACGCTGTCCGGTTTTACTTTGGCCCAAGGCTCGTTCCAGTCTATGTCTTGTCTCACTACTGCATCTTTGCCGGTTAGTCTATCTGTCCTTATTATCTGGTAAACAGATAAAGCCCTGCGCGATACTTTTACCTTAATTGAACCCATCTCATCCACAGCTTGCTTGAAGGCTTTGTAGGTGTAAAAAGTATCGCGTTGTGGAAAAAGGTCGTTAAACTGTTTTTCAGTTATATATGATGGAGGTAGAAGTAAATTATCATCAGGTATTTTATATTTTTCGTTCCCACATTTAAAGCTCATCAGCGTTAAAGTGCAAATTATAATTAGCAATAATCTTTTCAAAAGAGAGGACATACTGAAACGTAAATTTAATTTCCCGGTAAAAATACCGTTGTTTAATTTACATATAAAATATTGTACCAATTATTAACTAAGTTTAGCTGCAACAATAAATAATGAAGATATACACTAAAACAGGCGACGAAGGCTTTACTTCTCTTATTGGCGGCACGCGTGTGCCTAAGCATAACATCCGCATAGAAAGTTACGGAACGGTTGATGAGCTAAACTCCTGGGTTGGTTTGATCCGCGATCAGCAAATAGATGCCGGCCATAAAGAAATATTAAAACAAATACAGGAAACGTTGTTTGTAATAGGCTCGCACCTGGCTGCCGACCCGGAACGCTCAAAGATGAAGCTTCCTGATCTAGGCATTGCAGAAGTAGAACTGCTGGAAAAAACAATAGACCAAATGAACGAGCAACTGCCCGACCTTACCCATTTTATTTTACCGGGCGGTAGTACCATTGTATCATATTGCCATTTAGCACGTTGTGTTTGCAGGCGTGCGGAACGAATAACGACATCGCTTGCAGAGACCAGCACGGTTGAAAATGTGGTGATAATTTATTTGAACAGGCTGAGCGACTACCTGTTTGTGTTAGCACGCAAATTGGCAAATGAACTTAAAATAGCTGAAAATCAATGGATTCCGGAACGTAAAAAAAATTAAAAAAATATATTGATAAACGATATAAAAATGTTATACTTTTGCGAAAATTGAAAACTCATTAATAAACTAAAATACAGATAAAATATGTACTGGACACTTGAATTAGCATCTCACCTGGAGGATGCACCCTGGCCTGCCACAAAAGACGAATTAATTGATTACGCTATCCGTTCCGGAGCTCCTGTGGAAGTTATTGAGAACCTGCAGGCTTTAGAAGACGACGGCGAACCATATGAGAATATTGAAGAAATATGGCCTGATTACCCTACAAAAGATGACTTCTTTTTTAACGAGGACGAGTACTAATAGGCACCAATAAAATATAAAAAACCGCTGTGATAGCTATCAGAGCGGTTTTTTTGTTTCAATACTGCTGATTGGAATGGTTTTAGTGCTTGTGGTGATATCATTCACTAAAAAAACTTACAACCATGAGAAGCTTACTTTACATTATTGCCGTTATATTAGTAATTGGCTGGGCGTTAGGATTCTTTGTTTACTCTTCAGGAAGCATAATCCACGTTTTATTAGTTATTGCGATTGTCGCATTGCTTTTAGGGGTTATTAGAAGAGCTTAACTTTTTAGAAAAAAGAATCAAGAGTCAAGAATTAATCCGATTTGTTTAATAACAATCTGCTTTTAATTATTGACTCTTATTTTTTTGCGAATTAGTTATTTTTCTTGGCTCTTGATTCTTGTCTCTTGATTCTCAAGAAACCTTATACATTTTGCCCGGCAACGAGCGAATGTAGCCCTGCATTTCCATATTTAACAGGCCCATGGCTATCTGGCTCATGGGCATGTTTATTTTAAGGCTCAGGTCATCAATAGCCACCGGCGCTTTGTGTTGCTGTATAACGTTAAATATGGTTTGCTCATCGGCCGAGAGATCAAACGGAAGCATAAATTGTTCCACAGGTTTATTATCCTCACTCCGCTCCCAGCCCATGCTATAAGCCAGATCGGCTGCGCAGGTTAGTAAAGCCGCTTTATTATTACGAATAAGAAAGTTGCATCCTTCGGAATACACGTCATTTATTCTTCCAGGGAACGCGAAGACGTCGCGGTTGTAGGAGTTAGCTATTTCGGCAGTTATTAATGCGCCCCCTTTTATGCCGGCTTCAATTACAATTGTCGCATCGGCCATGCCGGCGACAATCCGGTTACGCTCCGGGAAGTTCTCCCTGTCAGGTATCGTTCCGGATGGATATTCCGTTAGTAAACCTCCGTTTTCCAGCATCTTCTCCGCTGTTTGTCGGTTGGCAGCGGGATATAACCTGTCCAATCCGTGGCCAACTACCCCAACCGTCGGAACGTTGTGTTTCAAACATTCTTTATGCGCAGCTACATCAATGCCCAAAGCCAGACCGCTTAATACCAAAACATCATATAGCTTTAACTCCTCAACCAGCTGGCGGCAAAGATCCTTGCCATATTCCGTAGCGTTACGCGTGCCAACAATGCTTACAACACGCTGATTATTTAGGTTGGCATTACCCTTACCATACAATAAAACCGGCGCATCAATACAATTCTTTAAACGCTTCGGGTATCGGGCATCTGTAAAAAAGATCACGTCAATTGCATGCTTGTCAATAAATTTCAACTCATCCTCCGCCTTTTGTAAAGCCTCATCAAAATTCAGCGTCGAAATTCTCTTCTCTCCTATGCCGGGCACCTTCAGTATTTTACTTGCAGGCGTTTTAAATATTGCTTCGGCATCGCCAAAATAGCTCAGTAATGACCTGGCAGATGTTGGACCTGTGCTTTTTAAAAAAGTTAATGCTATTTGATGGAGTTGTGACATGGTGTAAATGTGCAGATATGCGGATGTGCAAATGTGCAGGTGCAAAATATGTTAAGATGTGGAGGTTTGCAAATTTTTTTAGCAAGATTAGGATGAGCGGTGATTGGTTAATTAGTGATTAGAGATTGATGCTGAGTGACCGGCGTGCGATGTTGCAAAGCGACCGGCTAATCTCTATCACCAATCTCTAATCACTACTCACAAAAAAAACTACAAAAATAGTTTGCAAACTAGAAAAATAGTTTTACCTTTATTCAACTACTTAAATAGTTTGCAATGAAGATCAAAGAATTAACCAAAGCCGAAGAACAAATAATGCAGATTTTATGGACCTTAAAAGAAGGGCTTGTAAAAGACATATTGGAGCAGATGCCCGAACCTAAACCCGCTTATAATACAGTATCAACAGTTGTGAGGGTACTGGAAACCAAGGGGTTTATTGACCATAAGGCCTATGGTAACTCGCATGTATACTTTCCATTTATAAGCGAAGCTGCCTACCGTAAGTTTACGTTTGATAAAATGATGACCAACTATTTCAGTAACTCCTATCAAAGCCTGGTATCGTTTATTGCCAATGAGAAGAAATTGGGCATAAATGAACTGGATGAGTTAACCAATTTAATTGAGGACCTAAAAAAGAAGAAGAAATGAACTGGCTGTATTACCTGGCAGAAGCTAATTTATACCTGTGCGTATTTTACCTGGCCTACTGCGTTTTCTTAGTTAAAGAAACCCATTATCAACTAAACCGGGCTTATTTACTGCTTAGTTGTGTTATGGCTTTTGTATTGCCTGTTTTACAGGTTGGAGCGTTAAAGCCGGGGTTGACAGATAATACGCCGGTGGTTTCCTATCCGGCTACCCAAACTATACAGTATATGGAGCCTTCAAGCATTATAAGCACGCCTGTTGCCACCGTCGCGCCCGTATTTAATATCAATGATTATTTATGGCTGGCTTATGTGGCGGGGGCAGTAATTGTGTTGCTACTACTAACGCTTAAATTGTACTCGGTATTTAAGTTAACACGAAATACTAAAGCTAAACTGGGTAGTTACAAAATGATATATCTGAAAGATACTGATGTAGCTTTCTCCTTTTTCAATTATCTCTTTATAGGCACCCGTGCTGCGGGCGCAAACACCATTATTACGCACGAATTGGTGCATATCCGCCAAAAACACTCTGCCGATATTATGTTTTTAGAGTTACTTAAGGTGATATGCTGGTTTAATCCCTGCATTTACTTGTTGCAGAACAGCTTAAAAACCGTGCACGAATACATTGCCGATGAACAAACTGCCGCTACCGAAGCAGATGCTTTAACCTATTCATCCTTTTTGGTGAACAACGCTTATGGCGCAGGTGGTTCTTCTATAACGCATTCCTTCTTCAACTATAACCTGTTAAAAAAGAGAATTATCATGTTAAATCAACAACGCTCAGGTAAATTAGCCAGACTAAAATATCTAGTGGCCCTACCCATTTGCGCAGGCTTACTGTGCGCCTCAACATTGGCATTTAGTAAGAGTTACGCGTGGGTAGACCTTACACCTACCACGAAAACCGCTTTATTACCGGATACATTAACAACATCAAAAGGCTTTAAATATAAAGAAACCATTTACACAGAAAGCGGGCATAAAAGATGTAGTGTTACTTTATTTGAATCGGGGAAAGCACCTGTGACTTTCAAATCCGACCCTCTTCCCGCCCGAGACTTTCATTTACTAAAGGAAAAGTATGGATATTCATTTCCCGAGGGAACTATGTCATATGCCATAGTGAAAATGAGCGATGTAAAGTGGGTTTCGCCGCCGCCGGGATCAAAAAAAGCTAAGAAAGTTCCTACCATTGAAATTAGGGCTAAAAAAACAGACGTAGTTAAATTTCCGCCACGTTATGCAGTAGGCAAAAAAAAGGAGCTAAGTAAACTTTCGCCACCGCCACCTGAACCGCCGAAACCAAAAGCTGATCAGGTTAAATTTCCGCCAAAAACTAAAATTGACGTAGTGAAATTTCCGCCACCTGAACCGCCGAAACCGAAAGTTGATCAGGTAAAGTTTCCACCAAAACAAGATGTTGTAAAATTTCCTCCTTTGGCCAATGGCGAATTAAGATCAACATCGAAAGGCTATAAATATGAAGAAACCGGGTATCTGATAGATGGAAAGGAGACTAATTTCAGGG
The DNA here is from genome assembly GCF_946479965.1 of uncultured Mucilaginibacter sp. The sequence continues at coordinate 141,963 of NZ_CAMLHX010000002.1, forward strand.
TTATAATACACGAAAAAAACGGTGAGGAAAAAGACTTTTTCAGGAATTCTGCTACCAAAGAGCAAATAGAGTTGCTTAAGGATAAATATGGCTATACATTTCCAAGTATGCAGATCCATGACAAGATGCCGCCACCGCCGCCTATGGCTCCTGCCGCACGGCCTGCTAAACCTACAAGCAGTTTGTTAAATAAAAATAGTAATGAGGGAGGCGCAACGAATGAATCTTTAAATAATGATTGATCAACAAGCCTGATAACGCAATTATAACTACTGTTTTTAAACCAAATAAAATCTAAATCTTATGACAAAAAAAATTCTATATGCATTAATCGCTTTTGCGACGACAACAGCTAATGCTCAAAAACTCCCCAACGTTCAAAAAGAAAGCGTTCGTGCACCTGCCAACCTAAAAATTGATGGAAAGGCAACGGAATGGGATAATAAATTTAAAGCGCAAAATAGCGCTACGGAGTTATTTTATACTATATCAAACGATGATGAAAACCTGTATTTAACCATACAAACCAAATTGCGGGATATAGCCGGAAAAATAATGCGTGGAGGGATATCATTAAATATCAATCCAACACTTAGCAAAAAAAGCGATGGGCAAATATCTGTTACCTATCCATCATTGGATCAGCAGGGCATGTCCCGATTAACGAATATGATTTTATTAACTGATCAACGTAATTTAGAACATAATCCCGGTGCACAACAGGTAACTGCCGACGATCTGAATAAAGAGCTTGGCAGTAAAGCAAAGGTTATAGGTCTATCTGGCATTAAAACCATAAATACCGCGGAAATCCCCATTTATAACGAAAATGGCATACTAGTAGCCGCGCGGTTTGATGAAAACTTTGCTTACACTTATGAGTTAGCCATACCGTTAAAATATCTTTCATTACCTGACAATGGCACAAATCCATTCAGTTACCAGGTCAAGGTAAATGAACCAAAAAAGCTTACACCTAAATTTGACGGGAATGGTCCGCCTCCACCACCGCCGCCACCAATGGGCAGAGCAGTAGCTTCAACTACCGATTTTTGGGGTGAGTATACATTGGCGAAGAAATAACATTGTAAAAATTCGCGGGTGGTTCAGTCAGTTCTGAACCACCTTTTTGTTAGGTGGAAAACTTGGTTGCAACAAAACCAGCAAAAAGTTGTTATAGTTGCATTGCTTAAACAAAAAAACACAACAGCCATGCAATCATCCAACAAAAAGAAAGCGAAGAAATTATTAAGATATATAGCAGCCGGGGTACTGTCCTTTGGGTTGGTACATGTTACAGATATTGTAAAAGCGCAGGGCCCGCCGCCCCCACCACCGCCACCCGGCGAAGTGCTTAAAAAAGCGGGAGCTGGTTTAAAGAAAATAAATCCGTTTAAGAAAGGCCGGAAACCTGTACGCAGACGTACACGTTCAGGTTTGCCTGCCCCGGGAACGCCACCGCCGCCACCAGGTAGCCCGTTAAATTTAAAAAGACCGCCGGCACCACCAAAGCCACCCGGATTGTAGATATTTAATTTCCTGTGTCCATATCAAGTTCGCCATGTTTGTTTATATAACAAACTATAAAAATGTGGCTTGATATGGGCGCATTGTTATAGGTAGCCGGCATAAACGTTTTATCTTCGGGATAGAGGCTTTCGGGATCAACTGAAAAAAAGTTGTTATAGTCGGGCGTTATTGTGTGCATTTTAAATTCGGCAAGTCTTCCCATTGAGGTTATGAAAAGTTCTATCACTATTCTTACATCGCCAGGATCATACCCTTGCAGACCGGCCTGTGATTTAAAAAACCGTAAGTAAGGTACATATCCAAAGTAGCGCCCGCCCTTTTTTAACGGCTTTGTGATGGTTATGGAATCAGTGTTCTTGGTATCTATTTCATATTTAAAATTTGAGCTTTCATCCTCGGGCGCTTCAAATACCAGCTTACCGGTATCATAGTTAAATACCTGCGCAAGCCTTTGTTTTTTATCAAAAAAGCGCCACATACCTACCCGTTTGTCGTCGGCATATTTACCCTGGGCCAAAACTATTTTTTTGTTGTACGTTGCCTGGTACAGGCCCTGCTTTATCTGCTTGTCGGCAGCTATAATAGTGCTGTATTTTTCCGCTACCAGTGCCGTGATCTTGTTTTTGCGGATCACCTCTGTTTGCGCCAGGCAAACCTGCACACCGCAAAACATCATTGTTAAAATAAAAAACTTGCTCACTTCACTAATTTTTCACAATATTATAAATTATTATACAACACCACGAACACAACCCCGCAACTAAAATCTATCATGGCTGCCTTAAACGACGACCTGCCCTATAAATCAGTTAGTTTCTCTGAAACCGTAATTACCGAATTGATGATCCCCTCCTATTCTAACTTCGGCGGTAAGATCCATGGGGGCATTCTACTTTCGTTGATGGACAAGGTGGCTTATGTATGCGCGGCAAAGCATGCGGGCAATTATTGTGTAACTGCATCAATCGATACAGTAGATTTCTTACAACCTGTTGAAGTAGGCGAATTGGTCTCATTAATGGCATCGGTAAATTATGTGGGCAAAACATCATTGGTAATTGGTATACGGGTAATATCCGAAAACATAAAAACCAATACTGTACAGCACACCAACACCAGTTACTTTACTATGGTGGCCAAAGACGATGATAATAAGCCCGTTATGATACCGGGTCTTATCCTTGAAAACCGTGATCAGGTGCGCCGGTTTATTGAGGCTAAGCGTCGCCGGGAAATAAAACAGAGCTACAAACAGGAAGTAAACAGCATTACCGTACCTGATGAATACGACCTTTGCCAGGAAATGCTGGCGGGAGAAAGGTGCGAGATAGCGCCATAATTCACCTCTAAAACTTTTTTCGCTAAAATAAAAAAGCTTTCAAGATAATTAATTTGCATATATTACACTCCGATTACAAACCCTAATAATGTAAATTAATTTTTAGACGATCTGAATGGCATTTTTAAACAATGTACTGGAACCACCTGCGTACGGATGGAGTGATGAGAGTGGTAACCTGGCAAAGCCAACCCCAAAACAAATTTTTACTGAGTTTTTCTCCAGACTAAATATTTTCAAGGATAAAAAAAACTGGCTTTCCTTTTTAAGCTGGATGATGATTGTGGTGCTTGCACCCTTCCTTTTTGTCTTCATTTTTAAATACTTCACTTTCAAACTGCTGCTGGCTGCCTTTTTTTACAGCATGATTGTAATGGGCACGCACGGTACTATTTGGCACCATAGGTATTGCACACACGGAGCATATCAGTTCACCAATAAGTTTTGGCGTTTTTTCACCCAAAATCTTACCCTTAAAATAATTCCTGAGGAGATCTATGCTGTATCGCACCATGTGCATCACGCTTTGTCTGATCAACCCGGCGACCCGTATAATGCAGGCGGCGGCTTTTTGTATTGTTTTTTGGCAGATGTAAATCATCAGCCTATAAACCGCAACATGAGCGAAGCCGATTATGCTAAGTGTGTAAACTTGATGAAACACACCGGCGTAAATGTTAATACCTACGCCCAATATCAAAAATGGGGTACGCTAGCTAACCCAACCCGCACTTTAATTAGTGTTGCTTTAAGCTGGGGTTTCTGGTTTACTGCGTTTTACCTTATGGGCGGTATAGGTTTAGCTTGTGCGCTTTTTGGCGCTGCGGGCTTTTGGGCCGTGGGTGTACGTACCTTTAATTATGAAGGACACGGTAAGGGCGAAGATAAACGTAGAGATGGCGTAGATTATAATCGTGCCGACATGTCTATTAATCAACTGTGGCCGGGTATTGTTGCCGGCGAATGGCATAACAACCACCATTTGTTCCCGAAAAGTGCCCGCTCTGGCTTTAAGCCATACCAGGTAGATAGCGCATGGTATTACATAAAGTTTATGAGCATAATAGGCGCTGTAAAATCATACAACGATTCAAAAAAGCAATTCTATAAACAATATTGTGATGCTCCTGCTATTGCATGCACCGATGAAGTTAAGAAAGAAGTGAAGGAAGAGCTGCAAGAGGAAGTTGCAATGCCGGTTTAACAGCTGCAAAAATATATCAAGATCAACAAAGGAGACACGGGAAACTGTGTCTCCTTTTTAATTGATTAGTAGCCTGTTTATTAATGGAATATTTACCTTTAGTAAACCGATTATCCCTCAATAAAACTAAAATCATCATGATCAGGAAAGTATTTTATTTTTCCGCGCTTGTAATTTGTATCAATTACAGCGCGAACGCACAAGGCATTGGCATATTTGAAGGCCAGGGTGATGTAGGCGATGTAAAACCTAAAGGCATGGCTACTTATAACGCTCAAACCCAGCAGTACACGCTAACTTCTTCGGGTGCAAACGTATGGGCCACAACAGATGCTTTTCATTTTTTATGGCGTAAAATTAAAGGCGACTTTATTTTAACTGCCAATGTGCGTTTTCTGCCAAGCAAAGGTGCCAGCGAATACCGTAAGGTTGGTGTAATGGTGCGTTCCAACTTAAATGCAGGATCAAAACACGTTGACGTTACTACGCATGGCGGCAAGTTGGTTGCTATGCAATATCGTTTAAAAGAGAACGACAGCACCCGGCAGGTGATATCAAAAGTAGAAAACGCAGATGTTATTCAACTGGAGCGCCGCGGTAATAAATATAGAATGTGGGTAGCAAAGCAGGGCGATCCGTTTACCCTCGATTCGCTCACCACTGAGGCTATTGAAGAAGATGCTTATGTAGGTATATTTTTATGCGCGCACAATGCTAAAGCGGTAGAAAAAGCAGTGTTCAGCAATGTAAGAATTACCGTACCTAACAAACTCGATTTTAAACCCTATACCGATTACATTGGCAGTAACGTTGAAATACTGGATCTGGCTACAAAAAACAGGCGAGTTATTTATCAATACAACAAATCTATACAAGCACCAAACTGGACGAGGGACGGAAAGAAACTATTATACAACCAGGATGACCTGTTGTATACATACGACCTTGCTACCAATAAGCCCACCCTATTAAACACCGGCGAAGTTAAACGTAACAACAACGACCACGTAATATCATTCGACGGCAAAAGGTTGGCTATAAGCAGCTTTGGGGTACGTGGAGGGCCTGATAATGGCCGATCTATAGGTTATGTTGTACCCATTACCGGCGGCGAGCCTAAACGTATAACAACGGTTGCTCCGTCTTATATCCATAGCTGGTCGCCGGACGATAAGGCCATTGTATTTATGAGTACCCGCAACGGAAACTCTGATATTTACAGCGTCTCTCCGGACGGAGGTACTGAAACCCGATTAACAACTGATCCGGCGTATGATGATGGCTGCGAGTATACCCCCGATGGTAAGTATATTTATTTCAACTCTGTACGTACCGGCCACATGCAGATATGGCGCATGAAACCTGATGGCAGCGAGCAAACCCAGGTTACGCACAGCGAGTTTAATGACTGGTTTCCGCACATATCGCCCGACGGAAAATTCATCGTTTATATCTCCTTCCTGCTAAATGAAGTGGGTCCGCAGGATCACCCTTTTTACAGGCATGTTTATTTACAGCGCATGCCTATAAACGGTGGCAAGTCAGAGGTTATAGCCTATTTATACGGCGGCCAGGGCACCATCAATACACCTTCATTTTCGCCCGACGGCAAGCAAGTAGCGTTTGTTAGTAATACTGATCTTTTGTTTCCAATATTTCCTATTGAGTATCAAAAAAAATAGTATAATTGTTAATTGCATTTGCTATAAAAAGCTGACACTTTAAACATAAAGTGTCAGCTTTGCATTGTTACCAATTAAACTAAAAATCAGAACTAAAAAATGAAATTACGACTTGGAATGGTGGGTGGCGGACAAGGTGCCTTTATTGGTGCCGTACACCGTATAGCCGCCCGTATTGACGATGACTATGAATTGGTTTGCGGCGCTTTTAGCAGCAACGCAGAAAAATCTAAAGCGAGCGGTATCGCCCTTGGTATCGCGGCCGACAGAGCTTACGGTTTTTATGAGGAACTGATAGAAAAAGAAAAGCAACTTCCTGAAGATCAGCGCGTACAGGTAATAAGTATTGTTACGCCAAACCATGCTCACTTCGGCCCTACTAAAATGGCATTAGAGAATGGTTTCCACGTTATTTTAGATAAGCCGATGACTTTTTCGTTAGCCGAAGCTAAAGAACTGGAAAAAGTTGTTGCCGCAACTGATAAATTATTCTGCCTTACACACACTTATACCGGCTATCCTATGGTAAAAGAGGCGCGTCAGTTAGCGCTTACCGGTAAGTTGGGCACCATCCGTAAAATATATGTAGAATATCCGCAGGGGTGGTTAAGCACTTTCCTTGAAGGTGAGGACAACAAGCAAGCTTCATGGCGCACTGACCCAGGTAAAAGCGGTATAGCAGGCTGTATGGGTGATATAGGTACGCACGCCTTTAACCTTTGCGAATATGTTACCGGCTTACAGGTTACCCAGCTTTGCGCCGATCTGAACATTGTTGTTGAGGGCCGTAAATTAGATGATGATGGTTCTGTTTTGATGAAACTGAGCAACGGTGCAAGCGCTGTACTTACCGCATCGCAAATAGCTATTGGCGAAGAAAACAACGTTAAGATAAGGGTATACGGCGATAAAGCGGGCTTAGAGTGGGAACAATGGGATGCTAATACCCTTAAAGTTAAATATGCTGATAAACCAACCGAAATATGGCGTACAGGCGCGGGCTACCTAAGCTCATACGCCAGCCATAATACCCGTACTCCTGGCGGTCACCCTGAGGGCTATTTGGAAGCATTTGCAAATCTTTACCATAACTTCGCTTTAACTGTTAAAGCCGGTATTGCGGGTGTAGAAGCGCCTGCCGAGGCAAAAGATTTTCCGGGTATTAGTGACGGGTTAAGAGGCATGGCATTTATTGAAAATGTTATTGCTTCGGGTAAATCAGAAATGAAATGGACTAAATTCACTGTATAAAATTCTATGAAAACTATTAAAGGACCTGCTATATTTTTAGCACAGTTTTTAGGTGATAAACCACCTTTTGATACTTTAGATGATATTTGCAAATGGGCTGCCGGTCTGGGTTTTAAGGGTGTGCAAATCCCTACCTGGGCAGGTAATTATTTTGACTTGCAGAAAGCAGCTGAAAGCAAAACCTATGCTGATGAGATAAAAGGCAAAGTTGCAAGCTACGGATTAGAGATAACCGAACTATCTACTCACTTACAGGGTCAGCTGGTAGCGGTACACCCTGCTTATGATGACCTGTTTGATGGCTTCGCTCCTGCTCAATATCATAAAAACCCTAAAGCACGCCAGGAATGGGCGGTGCAGCAATTAAAATATGCTGCTCAGGCTTCAAAAAATTTAGGCTTGAACGCGCATGTTACTTTTAGCGGTGCTTTGCTTTGGCCAACAGTTTACCCATGGCCCCAACGCCCTGCAGGCTTGGTTGAAACAGGTTTTACCGAGTTGGCTAAGCGTTGGAAACCAATACTGGACGTATTTGATGAAAACGGCGTTGATGTTTGTTATGAAATTCACCCGGGAGAAGATTTACATGATGGTATCAGCTATGAAATGTTCCTTGAAAAAGTAAACAATCATAAACGTGCTTGTTTATTGTATGATCCATCGCACTTTGTGTTACAGTGCCTTAAATATCTGGATTTTATCGACATTTATCACGAGCGTATTAAAATGTTCCACGTTAAGGATGCAGAGTTTAATCCAACCGGTCGCCAGGGAGTATACGGCGGCTACCAAAACTGGGTTGAGCGCGCGGGCCGTTTCCGTTCATTAGGTGATGGCCAGGTAGATTTTAAATCTATCTTCAGTAAAATGGCACAGTACAACTTTGAAGGATGGGCCGTTATGGAATGGGAATGTGCTATGAAACATCCTGAAGATGGTGCAAGAGAAGGTGCTATCTTTATTAAGGATCACATTATCCGCGTAACAGAAAAAGCATTTGACGACTTTGCAGGCACAGGTTCTGACGAGGAATTCAATAAAAAAGTATTAGGCATTAGCTAATACAAACTTTAATACGGCCTTGGTTTAAAAACCAGGGCCGTACTTTTATATTGCAATTAATAAAACCCGATTATAAACCTAAAATTAAAAGAAGAATGCAAATCAATCGTTCACAATTATTTACGGCAAGTTGTCTTGCCTTAATGGTAACCGGCCTTTCCTTTGGTATAAGGGCGGGTACCCTAGAAACTATGGGGGCTCAGTTTAGCCTTGACAAATCTCAGTTAGCATCCATTGCTTCTACAGCTTTCACGGCGTTTTCAGCAGTAATAGTACTGGGCGCTTTTATTGTAGACCTTATTGGCATGAAACGCCTGCTTGTTTTTGCTTTTTTGTTCCACATTGCAGGTATAGCCCTTACTATTTTTGCTAAAGATTTTACGCAGTTATATATTGGCACTTTACTGGTAGGTTTTGCAAACGGCACAATTGAAGCCGCTTGTAATCCATTGGTTGCAGGTATGTATACCGATAATAAAACAACTAAGCTGAACCATTTTCACCTGTGGTTTCCGAGTGGGATAGTAATTGGCACTTTAATAGTGGTTTTGCTCAACAAATTGGGCGTAAACAGCTGGCAAATACAAGTTGGTACTATGTTAATACCAACAGTTATTTATGGGTTTCTGTTTTCAAAACTCGACTTCCCTGTTACTGAGCGCGTGGCATCGGGAGTTAGCTATTCAGGAATGTTTAAAGCCGTTCTTAACCCGCTATTTATTTTTATGATAATTTGCATGGTTGGTACCGCAACAACCGAGTTGTTTACCGGTACATTTATAGATGTACTGTTAAGAAACGTTTCAGACAACGCATTGCTATTGTTAACGTTGGAAACAGGTGTAATGATACTTGGAAGGGCTTTTGCCAAGCCAATACTTAAAAAGGTTAGTCCTGAATTATTATTGTTGACGTCTGCAATATTAGCTGCTTTAGGATTGTACATGTTTACTACCGTAAGCGGTCCGATGTTGTACTTTGCCGCGGTGATATTTGGCATGGGTGTAACCTTTTTCTGGCCTACTATGCTTGGTTTTGTAAACACCCATATTCCGGAAACAGGTGCTTTAGGCTTAAACCTTATGGGTGGCGCAGGCATGTTTTCAGTAGGTATATTCATGTTATTTATGGGCAGTTATTATGATAAAGTTCAGAAAAGTGCCGGTGATGATCCGCTTGCTGCCGGGCAGGCCGTATTAAATGCTACGCTAATCATCCCAATTGTATTAATAGTTGCATTTACGGGCTTGTTATTTTACATGAAAGGCCGTAGCAAAAAAACAGCAGCAGCTGTTCAGGTGTAAGTCACTTATAACACACTACATACAAATAGCGATGGGTTTAAAACCCATCGCTATTTTTGTTTAAGGCGTTTCACTATGAAACGCAAAACGCCTTATTTACAATATACTGATTAACAACAAATTATCATAATATTACAGCTAATCTTACTGACTTATAAGTCGTTTCTTTTTGTTTCACACCGAACCGCTAACCGGTTGATAGCAAGAACGATAGCAAAAAATAGCGTTTCATGCGTTTCACTATGTTTCATATTTTTGTGAAACGCTGCATAGTGAAAACAAGTGAAAAATTTACCCGCTGACAGCTAACAAATCTGTTTATATTTAACCCGATTTGAGCAAATACATTTTATTTATTGATACCGAAGCATCGGGCCTGCCCGGCAACTGGACCCTACCCTACAGTGCAGACGCTAACTGGCCGCATATAGTGCAGGTAGCATGGCTTATATATGATGAGCAGCGCAACTTGGTTAAAGAGCAAAACCATTATATAAATGCCGAAGGCGTTACCATTACCCAATCGGCAATGGATACACATGGCATTACCCTTGACTTTCTGGCCTCGAACGGTAAGCCCCAAAGCGAGATAATGGAAATGCTGGCCAATGACCTGGTAGAATATGAGCCGACCATTATAGGCCATTTTATGCAATTGGATTACTACCTGCTAGGCGCTGCTTTTCATCGGACAGGCGTGTATAACCCCTTAGGCAAATTGCCTGTTTTTTGCACAATGGTTGCCACCACACAACTGCTCCGCAGCCCGTCAACCCGGCAATTGCGCCTTGGGGATCTGTATTACATGCTGTTTAAGGTTGATCTGCAACACCAGCATGATGCCCTGCACGATGCCCGGGCAACAGCGGAATCTTTCTTTGAACTGCGTGACCGCGGCGAAATATCCGAAGCAAGCATCGCTCAACAAAATAAAGACTTTGAGCTACAGCGCGTACCGGCAAAAAAGCCAACAGGTTGTTTTTTACCCATGCTAATTGTTATATTGTTATTGCTATTCACCATCTACAGCATATGAATAACAAACTGGAATTTCTGAAAACTGTTACCCCCTTCAATACACTTCCGGAAGATGTATTGGTTGGTGTAGCTAAAGAATTAAAAGAGGTTAGCTATAAAAAAGACACAACCATCTATCAGCAGGATGTTACAATGATGAAGGGCGTTGACATTATTGTTGAAGGCAGCTATGAATCGTTCTTTTATGATAGCACGGGTAACAAGCGCCTGGTAGAAACGCACGAGCCCGGCTTTTGCTATGGCGGTGTATCGGTGTTGCTTAACAGGCGCAAATCGCTGCGCACTGTAATTGCTAAAAAGGGTACAACCGTTTACTTTCTGCACAGAAAGGAATTTCGTGTGCTTTGTAAAGCATATGAGGAGTTCTTCCTGCATTTTACCGCCGAGTTTGGCAAACGTATGCAGAATGAGGAGTTTGTTCACTTCTTTAAGCAACCGGCATCATTTACTGAAAGTTATATTGCAGCGGAGCAGATGTACTCGCGCCGCATAGATAGTGTTGAATACAGGGCCGTGGTATCATGCGCTCAACAAACGCCTATATTTAAAGCCGCGCAGCTAATGGCTACGCAAAAAACCAGCTGCCTGTTTATATTGGACGATGCTCAAAAGATAATTGGCTATGTAACTGATATTACGCTCCGCGACAAGGTGATAGCACAACAACATAACACAACTGAGGCAGTGAAAACGGTAATGGCAACTCCTATTATTAGCATAAGCGCCGATGCATTTGTGTATGAGGCCTTGCTGAAGATGTTCCAAACCAAGATCCGTTATATCCTGATAGAAAAAGAAGGGCAGCATGTAGGTTTTATCAGCCGTAATAAACTATTGAGCGAACAGGCGCAATCGCCGCTGGTATTTATCCAATCGGTTAAGCTAGCGGTTTCTACCGAGGAGTTAAAGCGTAAGTGGCAGGGCGTTCCGCAGTTTGTAACCCAGTTGTTGGGTCGTGGCGTTAATGCTGAGATCGTTAATCAGATAATAACCACCGTTGCTGATACCATTGCTCAAAAAGTTATAGAAAATGTAATTGCCGAGGTTGGCGAACCGCCTGCCAAATTTGTATTTATGGTGCTGGGCAGCGAGGGGCGCAAAGAGCAAACCTTTAAAACGGATCAGGATAACGCCATTATTTATGAAGATAAAGCCAATGAGCACCGCGAAGAAGTAAGGGCTTACTTTTTAGATATGGCAACACGGGTATCCCGCGATCTTGACTATATCGGATTTGTATACTGCACCGGCGATTTTATGGCGCAAAACCCCAAATGGACACATTCCCTTTCGCATTGGAAACGCAATTACGAGTACTGGATGGATGAATCAATCCCCGAGACGGTGATCAATTTCTCTACATTTTTTGATTGCCGCACCATTTATGGCGACAATACCATAATGGACGAGCTACATGAATTTTTGGATGAGAAACTACAACACCCGCTGGAAAAGCTTTTTCACTATATGGCTCAAAATGCCTTGCAATATGAGCCACCATTAACCTTCTTCAACAATATCCGCACTTTTAAAAAGGGAAGTCGAGAAGTGTTTGACATTAAAAGGGCGATGAGCCCGATTGTTGATTTGGTGCGGGTGTATTCTCTTAAAAACCGGATCTTCGAGGTAAACACCGGCGAGCGCATGAAAGTATTAAAAACTAAAGGTATCTTCTCTGATGCTGAATATCACGAGCTGAGCCAATCCTATTATTTTTTGATGAACCTGCGCCTTAAAAAGCAAACCGAGCAAATAATGCAGGATCACTCCGCTCCTGACAATTACATTGATATTGACCAACTTTCCAAGTTGGAGCAGGTTACTTTGAAAGAAATCTTTAAGATCATCGCCAACTTTCAATCAAAGATCAAAGTGTCGTTCACCGGCAGTTTGATGAACTAAATAAAAATAGATGGCATATCAATATACTAAAATTATTAGCTTTGTGTATAACACCTAACCAAGCCTTACAAAAATATTTTGGATACACCGATTTCCGGCATCGACAGGACGAGATTATAGCGCATATATTAAACGGCAAAGACGTGCTGGCGCTGATGCCTACAGGTGGTGGAAAATCCCTGTGTTACCAGTTGCCGGCGGTACTGCTTACGGGCTTAACCATTGTAATATCTCCCCTTATCGCATTAATGAAAGACCAGGTTGACAGCCTGAACATTAATGGTATACCTGCCGCGTTTTTAAACTCTTCTCAAAGCCCGGATGAACAGCGGCAGTTGATTGAAAAATTACGCGCTAATCAAATTAAATTGCTATACCTGGCACCCGAGCGTTTGTTTAGTGGCGAAAACAAGCTTATTGAATTTTTAAAGTCTCTCCCTGTGGTACAGATAGCCATTGATGAAGCGCATTGTATATCGCATTGGGGTCATGATTTTAGGCCGGAGTATTTGATGTTGGCCGGTTTAAAACAGCACTTCCCTTCCGTACCTGTTATCGCGCTTACAGCAACAGCTGATAAACTTACCCAAAAGGATATTCTGGAGAAATTGGACCTTAAAGATCCTGCGGTCTTTATCTCTTCTTTTAACCGGGAGAACATCACCTATACCGTTGCTCCAAAACGCAACAGCTTTAAACAGTTGCTGGCTTTTTTGGATAAGCGGAAAGATGAATCAGGTATAATCTATTGCCTTTCCCGTAAATCAACAGAAGCGCTGGCAGCGGACCTGAAGGCTGAGGGCTTTTTAGCCGAAGCTTACCATGCAGGTTTGGACAACGTAACCAAGGCACGTAACCAGGAAGCTTTTTTACGTGATGACGTGAGGATAATTGTGGCTACCATTGCCTTTGGCATGGGCATCAACAAATCAAACGTGCGTTACGTGGTGCATATTGATCTGCCCAAAAACATTGAGGGTTACTATCAGGAAACGGGAAGGGCCGGGCGCGACGGATTACCATCGGCGGCGATGCTGTATTATTCGCCCGGGGATGCGCAAAAGCTGAAGGAATTCGCCAAGATTGAGAATAACCCGGAGCAAAGCAGGATTATGCTTAAAAAGCTGGATGACATGGTGCGCTACAGTGAGCTGCAAACCTGTAGAAGACAGTTTTTACTGCGATATTTTGATGAGCAAGCGCCAGACGATTGTGGAGCATGCGATGTATGCCTCACCGAAGTAGAGCGCTTTGATGGTACGCTGATAGCTCAAAAGGCGCTATCCGCTGTAGCCCGGTTAAAAGAAAGGTTTGGAGCAGGTTATGTTATTGAATTTTTAAGAGGATCTAAAAGTGAGAAGATACGTGAAGAACACAAACAGCTTAAAACGTACGGCATTGGTGCAGATATAAGCAAAGTAGATTGGCAGCGTTACATTCGCGAATTAGTTGCTACAGGTTATCTGCAGGCATCTGATGGTGAATACCCGGTGTTGCAGTTAACTGATAAAAGTGAAGCTGTATTGAAAGGAACGGAAAAGGTGCAATTCATCGCTTCTCAAGTAACGGAGGAACGAGAAGAATATGTTGAGGTACCGTTTGAGGCTGATTTGATGAACGAGCTTAAAAGCGTTAGACGCGATATTGCTTTGAATGAGAATGTACCGCCTTACGTGATATTAGCCGACAGTACTTTATTGGAAATGGCTACTTATTTACCGCAAAGTTTGGATGAACTGCGGCTTATCTCAGGGTTTGGCGATATAAAATTAGCGCGTTATGGGCGGGAGTTTTTAGCCCCGGTAAAAAGCTATAGCGCGCAAAAAGGGCTTTCATCCAAAATCGACCAAAAGAAAGCAAAACGGGAACGTAAACAGAGTACCGGTCGGACTGCAAGAAAGGGCGCAGGCACGCAAAGCGAAAGTTTCACTTTATATAAGCAGGGTAAAACAGTTGCCGAGATAGCAGCTGATCGCGGTTTGGCTACTGCTACAATTGAAGGTCATTTAGCTTATTTTATTGAACAGCGGGAATTGGAAATAACGGCCATTGTGAACCCTGAGAAAATACCACCTATACAGGACGTTATTGAAAAGTACGGCGACGATAAACTGTCACCGTTAAAAGAAGTGTTAGGTGAAAATTATAGCTACGGTGAAATAAAGTCTGTTGTTAGCTGGATGAGGGCCGGGAAACCGGAATATAAGGTTTAGGGAATTAAAAATCTATTAATAATAAACCCTGCGCATTCGTCATACGCAGGGTTAAATTATTATCGATACTTACTAAGCAGCTTACAGTTCTCTCAACCACACATTACGATAACTGATCGGCTCACTTTTATCGCCA
>NZ_CAMLHX010000003.1 GCF_946479965.1 uncultured Mucilaginibacter sp.
TTCAGTCCGGATTATAAAACCAATGGTTACTTTTATGTAAACTACACGCGGCGGAGCCTTTCACTTGAAACCGTTATTGCGCGTTACAAAGTTAGCGCGGGTAACCCTAACCAAGCCGATGCGGCGAGCGAGGAAATTTTAATGACTTTTGCGCAGCCTTTTGAAAATCATAATGGCGGTAAATTGGCATTTGGCAACGACGGCTTTTTGTATATAGCTACTGGCGATGGAGGCAGCGGCGGCGATCCTCAGAAAAACGGACAGAACAACAAAACGCTGTTGGGCAAAATTTTACGAATAGATGTGAGCGGAGCCGGAGCAGGCACGCCTTATAAAATTCCGCCCGACAACCCCTTTAAAGGTAATACAACCGGCTTGCGCGAAGAAATTTTCGCTTATGGCATGCGCAATCCCTGGCGGTTCAGTATAGACCATACTACCGGTTTGCTTTGGGCGGCAGACGTTGGCCAGAATAAAACCGAGGAAATAGATATTATTGAAAAAGGCGGTAACTACGGGTGGGATCTGATGGAAGGAAACGACTGTTATGTATCCGACTGTGATAAAACCGGATTACAATTGCCCATACTTACCTACGGACGAGATTTGGGCGCAAGTATTACCGGTGGCTATGTATGCAGGGATAAAAACCTGCCGGGGTTAAACGGCAGGTATATTTATGGCGACTATGTATCGGGCAATATATGGGCGCTATCTTATACAAATAAAAAGCAGGCCAAAATGATTTAATTGGTAAAGTAAGCGGCGGTACTTTATCATCCTTCGGGGAAGATGGTAACAGCAATTTGTATATATTGAACTATAGCGATGGTAAAATTTACAAGTTTATTCCGACGCAATAAAATTTGAAGACTTTTGATGAAATTGCAGGGCAATGAAGATTCAGATAAAAAAAGCATCGCCTTATCTTTTAGAATATAAATTAACCGGGGATAATGTTAATACCCTTATTACCGGGCTTGATGTTAAAACCTATTTCATTCATGATATCACTCACTTTGTAGTAGAGCAGTGCCTTGATTATAACGATGGCTTTTGGGGTATGCTGGCGCAGGGGTATAGCTTTAGTGAACTCTCAGGTAAGGAAAACGAGTTGACTCCGGGGTTACGCGCAATCGAAAAGATTGTAGGGCCGGTGCAGTCGGTTTATATGGGTTTTATAAAAAAGGAAGAGTTTGCGATATATACTTCACACCTTGACCTTAAAACCGATATGGAGTGGCTGGATAACTGCACTGAAGGAATAAAACTGATTGATACAGAATGGCAACAATTAAAAGTTGGCGAACAGCTTGAATTGATTTGGCCGTTATAAAAAATAACTATTTATATATTTTACATATATTTTCATACAAGGCTAGGCTGTATCTCCAACTGCATTAACCCCGCTTAAAAAGCATATCAAACTCGTTTAAGACCGACCGAGGCAGCCTTCCGGTAAACTTTTCGGCAGTGTTTTTGTTAATATTCAGTGTCATTAATAATAATATGACGAAATATTAACTAACAACAAGCTTATGAAAACCAAGATATTATTAGCCGTTCTATTTGCTACTGCTGTTATTAGCCAGGGCTGTGTCAGCAAGAAAGAATATACTGCATTGCAGACAAACTATGCTGATCTGCAAAAAAAACAAAGCGAACTTAAACAAAGTTACGACCTTACCCAACGCGAACTGGAAGGTTCACGGTCGAGGGTGAAAAGTTTAGAGGAGCAGATCGCATCTGAAAAATCAAATCTGGCCGGATTACAGGACGCTTTAAGTAAATGTTTAGCCGGAAACACCCAGGGTGGTGCCAATATTTCAAAACTGGTTGACGAGATCAATTCTTCAAACAAATACATCAAACAGCTGATAGCGGCAAAGGGTAAAAGTGATTCGCTTAATACCGTACTGACCAACAACCTTACCCGATCATTAAGCCGCGAGGAAATGCAGGGTGTTGATGTACAGGTACTTAAAGGAGTTGTATATATTTCGTTGTCTGACAATATGTTATATAAATCAGGTAGCTATGAAATATCTGATAAAGCCGGCAGTACTTTAGATAAAATTTCAAAGATCATTAAAGACTATTCAACTTACGATGTTTTAATTGAAGGTAACACAGACAATGTCCCTATCAAGCAAACCAACATCCGTAATAACTGGGATCTGAGTGCTTTACGTGCCTCTTCAGTTGTTCAATCTTTACAAACCACTTATGGTGTTGATCCCAAACGTTTAACAGCGGGTGGCCGCGGCGAGTACAACCCGGTTGCTGAAAACACCACCGATGCGGGTAAAAGCAGGAACAGGCGCACGCAGATTATTATCACCCCCAAACTGGATCAGTTTATGGACCTGATAGGCAAAGCTCCGGCTACTGCCACTACCAACTAGGCGGCGGTTTCGGTACAGTTGTTGCACTGTTATATCGTACTAAAAATAAAACCTATGAAAGCACAGGATTTTAAAAACAACGAGAAACATCAAGGTAAATCAACAGCCGACAGGGCTTTTACAGATCATCGCGAAGAACAAAAACAACGCGGTATAAGTAATTCAGGCGGTCAGCCTTCTTTTACTACCTCAAGTAAGGATAGCGCTCATCAGTCACAAAAAAGCAAAGATTAGTCAACGTACTAACCAGGGTAAAATGCCTTCCCGCTAACAGGGAAGGCATTTTTTGTGTTTGATCTTTGCTTACGAAGCTATTACGTTTTCGTAAAAATTGCACTTCAGTATCACTAATTAAAGCCAACTGTGCTAAATTTAAACTTTAAACCAATTATAACATGCTTAATAGGCCCAATACGTTTTTACGCGTTTTAAAACAGAGCGCGCTTATATTATTTACAGTAATTTATACCCAGACAGCTAATGCACAAGCTGCAAAAAAAGGCTGGGTAGGCACATGGGGCACGGCCCGCCAACTGGTGGAGCCGAATAACATGCCGCCTGCGCCCGGCCTTACCAACAATACCATACGGCAAGTAGTTGCGGTTTCTATAGGGGGGAAGAAGATCCGTCTCAGACTTTCTAACGAGTTCAGTAAAACACCAACTACTATTAAAACAGTGCAGATAGCTGTTTCAAAAGGAGGGAGCGCCATTGATGAAGCTACCACCAAAACACTGAAGTTCGATGGGAAAGAAGAAGTTACCATGGCACCGGGTGTTGAGATCACATCAGACCCGATCAAATTCAAGCTACAGCCACGCATGGAAGTCGCCATAACTATAGCCTATGGTGAAACATCGCAAACTGTAACGGGGCATCCGGGTTCTCGCACAACCTCATATATTCTGCCGGGCAACCAGACAGCGGCTAATACAGATTATTCTACAGCCGTTAAAACCGACCATTGGTATAACATTCTCGGTATAGATGTAGAAAACAAATCAAAAAATGCGGGTGCAGTAGCCACCTTCGGCGATTCTATTACTGACGGCCGGGGATCAGGCACCAACAAACAAAACCGTTGGCCGGATATATTGGCAATGGAGTTGTTGGGCAATCCGGCTACTAAAAACGTGGGTGTGCTTAATATGGGTATTGGCGGTAACGCTGTACTCAGAGGCGGTTTGGGCCCATACGCCCTTAGCCGCTTTGAACATGATGTGCTTAACCAGGCGGGTATAAAATGGGTGATAATATACGAAGGTGTGAACGACTTAGGTAATAAGAGAGATAGCACAGTTGCCTATAAAGTAGCTACCGACCTGATAGCCGCGTACGAGAAAATGATAACAGACGCCCACGCAAGAGGTATTAAAGTTTATGGCGCTACCATTATGCCATTTAAGGGGAATGGTTACTATAGTGTGCATGCTGAAGGTGCACGCCAAAAGGTTAATGAGTGGATACGTAACAGCGGCAAGTTTGACGCTCTTATTGACTTCGATAAAACGCTGAGAGATCCTGCGGATCCTGCAATTTTATTAGACGCGGCTCAATCAGGCGCCAATGACCATCTTCATCCTAATGAACACGGCTATGTAATAATGGGAAAATCTATTGATCTGAAATTGTTTAAATAACCCCGTTTATACTATAATTGTAACGCCTGCAATATTAAACCATTGCGGGCGTTTAACGTCTATATACAACCAAACAGTTAATAGCCATGTTTAAAGGCATATCAACATACAGCAAAAAGGTAGCGGAATATGCAAAGAGTTGCATAATGGCTTGCGCTGTGTTGTTTGGTTTTCGCTTTATCAATCATCATCTGCAATACGCTTTTCTAAAAAGCAGTAAGGACTTCATCAATTAAGCCCCGCCACCAATGTGGTTAGGGGCCGGTTTAAAAACTCAGTTTTTTCACTGTATTGATAAGTAAAACAATGATCCATTTTCTCAATTCATCAAATAGTCTGCTGTATAAGCGCAATAAAATGTCGGTATCATTTGCCGTATACGGTTTATTGGAGCCTGTTCATTCTCATTTTGGCTTTTTCGCCCAAACTACAAGTAAGGACTTCGTCAGTTAAGGCCCTGCCATATTTGGCCGGGGCCGGTTTTAAAACGTTTGTTTTTTCACTGTCGTACTCTTACTTGTTATGAAAAATTCTCAAAACAGATCTTTAGCGGGTCTGATTTTCATTTTACTTTTTATATTCAATGTCAGCCTGGTAGTCATAGCTGTTTTAAAAAATGACGATCTATATATTGCCTATGCTATTTTAATGTCCTATGTTCAGTTTTATCTATACCATAAATTTAAGATCTCGCGTTTCTTTTTTGAGTGCGATGTAGATGGCTCTTCACAGACTATAAAGCACCCCGACGAAAAAGGTGGAAGGTATTATGATGTTAATCCCAATTAATCGGCTACTATAGTTGCATGCAGCTGTGCCAAAAGTATTTTACAGGCAGCGCGATATAACAGCACGGCAACAATTGTATTACAATATAATATCGTGTCAAATTCCGCGTAATTTCATATATCAATTAAGCCCACAGCTTTTAACCTAAATGTTTATATGAAAAGATCGATCTGCCTGCCGGTACACTTTCGTGCATCAATAACATTTACCATTTTATAGCAACAACCTTGAAAACCTTATTCAATTTTTCAGTTTTGTTGCTGTTATTATCGGGCAGACTATTTGCCCAGGTGCCTGCTGCTGGGCGTACTCGTCAGCCTAATGTGTTGCCACCACCATTGTTAAGCAGGGAAGTAAGCGGCGTGGTGAAAGACGCGAAGGGCGAAGTTATTGTTGGTGCGGTGGTAACCTTAAAATCAACAGCAGACAGCCTGGTAGCGGCTACCAACGAGGACGGTGTATTTATATTTAAGGAAGTGAAATTAGCTACTTTTTTGATAGAGGTAAAAGCTTTGGGTAACGCACCTTTTCTGAAAAAATATTTAAACAGTGATGTTTCCAAAAGAATAGTGTTGCCCCCGGTTGAGCTTAAAAATCAGGAGAATTTATTAGACGAAGTTAAAGTTGACGGCACACCTAGTATTGTATATAAAGTGGATACTGTTGAGTACCGGGCCGACGATTATAAAGTTCGACCCAACGCCACGTTGGATGAATTGCTGAAAAAGATGGAAGGTATGGAGGTGGGAACCGATGGGTCGTTAACTCATCAGGGCCAAAGCATTACCAGGGCGAAACTTAACGGCAAAGAATATTCGGGCGGTAACGTGGCGCAGGCCATACAAAATTTACCCGCCGATATTATTGAGAAAGTGCAGATAGTTGACGATTATGGCGACCAGGCAGCACGAACGGGTGTAAAAGACGGCGATCCGCAGAAGATATTGAACGTAACTACCAGGGCAGATCGCTCGGTAGGTACAACGGGGCGCTTAACCGCGCAATACGGTAGTAATGATAGATATAACGGTCAGCTTTTTTTGCAGCGTATAAATGGTAACAGGCAATTGGGTGTTATAGCTAACTTTCGTAATACGGTAAACGGTGTTGCATCAACAGGTGATACAGGCGGCGGTGGTGGTGGAAGCGGCGGAACTACCAAAACAGCTTCCCCAACACTAAATTACCGCGACCAATGGAGTAAAAAAACGCAGGTGGTTGGCAGTTATGCCTACACTTACAGCAATAATAACGTCATCAATAAAAGCTTTGGCCAACGTTTTACAACCATAGGTCCCAGTTTTTTCAATAACGATCAAACCAGCGGGTCCACCAGTAATGGCCATCGGTTCGCGTTTGAGATAGATCACGATCTGGACAGCAGCAATTATCTGCAAATTAACCCTACGTTTAATACCACCAGTTCCAATTCCGTTTCCAATTCTCTAACAGATAATATCAACCAGTATACCACCACCGGGTTTGAACATAAGTTAGAGCAATCGCTTACTAAAAGCACCAACAGCAACACAGCGTATGGATTAACAGCATTGTATTTGCATACGTTTAAAAAACCTAAACGAAACGTATCGCTGCAATTAAGTGTAAACCGTTCAGAAACTGACGGGAGCACAGATGCTAACACACATACTAAAAACTATGCTGATGAAACACAAAACACCCTTTTGGTCGATTCAATTTCGCATGTGTTAACCGACCGCAAAAGTGACAATACTACTTATCGCGGTGTCTTGACCTATGTAGAGCCGATCAGTAAAAACTCGCTGATCCAATTTGCAGGTGAGAGCCGTTACGCGATATATGACAATACCGCGCTGACAGATACGGTAAGGGCCGACGGCACGATAGTGCGTAATTCTAAAATGGATAACATTTATAACTATTCAATAAATGAAACACGCCTGTCGCTTAACTACCGTTATAACGGTACTAAGCATAGTTTATCATTAGGGGTTGGTGTGGTGCCTTTCTCCCTCAGTGGTTCAAAAATTAACAATGTTACAGGGCTGCCCGAGGCGACCTCGCGCACTTATACGCGTATTATACCTGTACTGCGATATAGTTATAGCTGGTCGCGTACAGAACGTTTGCAGATCACTTATAATGGCCGCAATGCCGAACCTAACTTTCAGCAAATTCAGCCCTTTACAGATCGTTCCAACCCCAATAACATTATTATTGGTAACCCTGATCTGAAACCAACGTTTACGCACTCGGTCAATACC
The DNA here is from genome assembly GCF_946479965.1 of uncultured Mucilaginibacter sp. The sequence goes on from NZ_CAMLHX010000003.1 coordinate 7,081, forward strand.
AGCTACAACACCTATCTGGCTAATTCAAAGTTTAATTTTTCGCTTACGCTGAATGGCAGCCTGATAGATAACCAGGTGAGCACTGATACCTACCGTAAAGCAGTGCCAATAGGCGGCGGCAGAAACAGAACTATCAGCGAGGTACACTACGTAAACATTAGCGGTGCAAAGCAATTCGGCAGCAGATATAACATTACTAAAAGCTTTAATAACCGCGCCTATGTGTTTGCTTTAAACGGAAGCGTTGATTATAACTTTGGTTATGGCATGAGCGAAGGGAAGCGTTACAATACCACAACCTGGAATATAAGCCAGCGCGTTGGCCCACAAATAAACCCCGCTGAGTGGTTCGAACTAAATCCGTATTTTGAATACAGGCTTTCGCGCACATTCTCAAACGCCACTAATGCTACTGCTACTTCACTACAAACCAACTCCATTGTGGTAACAAGCCGCATGTATTTCTTTAAAACTTTCCAGGTTAACTACAGGGTGTCCAAAAGTTATGTTACGGGGTTAGGCACTTATAACACCAGTCCGCTTATTATCAATGCCGGTTTTGAGAAAGAGTTTTTTGCACGCAGAAACCTGGTGCTAACCTTTAATGCTTTTGATTTGCTGCATCAAAACAATTTTGTTCAACAAACGGTAACCTCACAGGCGGTAACCAATACGCTCTCCAACGCATTAAGCAGATATTTTCTGTTTGGGTTGCGGTTAAATCTGCAAAAATGGAGCGGAAGGCCGGAGCGCGGTGGCAGAGTTTTACAGCGCCGGGGCGATGGCAGTTTTATCTATTAAGCAAATAGTTTCAGCTTTGGTTATTAGTAGTGCGCTGATCGTATTCGTAAGAAATACGGTAATTCACGCTATTTTCTTAAACAGCAACCTAAGTAATGGCAATAATTTGTAGATTTCCCTTTTTAAAGCTGACTGAAAATTAAATCAACCATAACCACTTTATGACTGACAATAACAAAACGACCGACGCGCTGGACTACCATGCTATGGGTAGGCCGGGTAAGATAGAGGTCATCCCAACTAAGCCTTATAGAACACAACGCGATCTATCGCTGGCATACTCTCCCGGCGTTGCCGAGCCTTGCTTGAGAATAGCAGAAAATGAAGAAGATGCTTATAAATATACTGCAAAAGGAAATTTAGTTGCTGTAATAAGTAATGGCACGGCTGTATTAGGTTTGGGCGATATTGGCGCGCAGGCAGGCAAACCGGTGATGGAAGGTAAAGGGTTGTTATTTAAAATATTTGCTGACATAGATGTGTTTGACCTGGAGTTAGATACCAAGAATATTGACGAGTTTGTTAATACTGTAAAGATACTTGAACCCACTTTCGGTGGTATAAACCTGGAAGACATTAAGGCCCCTGAGTGTTTTGAAATAGAAAGAAGGTTAAAGGCTGAAATGAATATTCCGGTTATGCATGACGACCAGCACGGGACCGCTATCATTTCATCTGCCGCTTTGATCAACGCCTGCGAGATCCAGGAAAAAGATATCAGCAAAGTAAAGATCGTTATAAACGGTGCGGGTGCGGCTGCGATATCATGTGCGCGTCTTTACCTGAGCGTGGGCGCAAAGAAAGAAAACATTGTAATGCTGGATAGGAAAGGAGTGATCCGCGCCGATAGGGCGGACCTCGAACCTATAAAATCAGAATTTGCTACAAACGGTAAGGAACTAAACACATTAGATGAAGCAATTAAAGGTGCTGATGTATTTATAGGCCTGTCGAGCGCTAATACATTTAGTCCGGAAATGTTACTTTCTATGGCAGCTAATCCTATCGTATTCGCTATGGCTAATCCGGATCCGGAAATTGCTTATGATCTTGCTGTGCGTACCCGTGATGATGTTATTATGGCAACCGGCCGATCTGATTTTCCTAACCAGGTTAATAATGTTTTGGGGTTCCCTTTCATTTTCAGAGGAGCTTTAGATGTTAGGGCCAGGGCCATTAACGAGGAAATGAAAATAGCCGCTGTATATGCTATTGCCGAACTGGTTAAAAAGCCGGTACCCGAATCTGTTACCCAGGCGTATAATGTTAAGCATTTAACATTTGGCAAGGAATACATCATTCCTAAACCAATGGATCCGCGGCTGATAAGCACGGTGTCGCCGGCGGTAGCAAAGGCAGCTATAGCATCTGGCGTAGCCAGAAAGGTAATTACTGATTGGGATGCTTACGAGGAAGAGTTGCATCAGCGCATGGGGGTAGAAAATGTGATGTTGCGGGCCTTGACCAATAAAGCCAAATCGGCGCCTAAACGGGTTGTTTTTGCCGAAGCGGATAACTATAAGATATTAAAAGCTGCCCAAATTGTTAAAGACGAGGGGATAGCTATACCTATCCTGCTGGGAAATAAGGAACGGATCCAGGCATTGATGAATGAGAACAACCTTGATCTGGACGATGTGCAAATATTTGAGCCTGCTTTAGAAACCGAGAAGTTAAAGCAATATGCTGAGTTTCTATACAGAAAAAGGCAACGCAAGGGCATGAGCAGAAAACAGGCCAATAAACTAATTTTGGACCGTAACTACTTCGGTGCATCAATGGTTCAGTTTGGCGATGCTGATGCGCTTATCTCGGGTATCACAATGGACTACGCCGTAACGGTAAAACCAGCACTGCAAATAATAGGTACCAAGCCATCGGTAAAAAGGGTAGCGGGCATTTACATGATGCTAACCAAACGCGGCCCTATATTTTTAGGCGATACAAGTATCAATAAAGATCCCTCTGTAGACGAGTTGGTCGATATCACTGTGTTGGTTAACGACGCGGTTAAAAAATTCAATGTAGAGCCTCGTATCGCTATTATATCCTATTCCAACTTCGGTTCTACTGATGGAAAGATTCCGGAAAAGACCGCAGAGGTGGTGCGTGTTATACGCGAGAAATATCCTGATATAGTTATAGATGGCGAAATGCAGGTAAACTTTGCTCTTAACCCTAAACTGCTCGAAGAGAATTTTGATTTCAGTACGTTAAAAGATGCACCGGCAAACACCTTGGTTTTCCCTAATCTGGAGTCGGGTAATGTTGCTTATAAGATCCTCCAGGAGTTAGGGGAAGCTGAAGCGATAGGACCGATCCTTTTAGGACTTAATAAACCGGTACACGTACTGCAAATGGGTAGTACAGTAAGAGAGATAGTGAATATGGTTAATATTGCGGTTATTGACGCGCAATCGCAGGTGGGGTAATATACCACGTTGATAAAAAAGGGTGTTGCAAAAATATATGCAACAGCTGCAACAAAGTGCAATACCCTTTTTTTGCAAATTTTTGATTATCAGTTTATTGCAGATATCAGATGTCGCAACATGCAACACTTTGCAACAGACATATTCGCCAGGAATTTTTACCAACGTTGGGTCCAACACCTATTAGGGCAGATCCAGTTCGTTTTCATCTCTTATGGAATGAAATCCAAGCTTACGGTAACTTTCAAATTGCGCCTCGTCAAAAAACTGATCGTTAGTTGATTGTTGTGGAAAATCCGGATTTGCGGCCGCGTATTCTTTTATATCAACGGTCTCATCACCTGTTAGTCCTGCTTTTATATAGATAAGTTTACCTTTTATTTTAGAGCCCGGATATTTGATTGAGAAGTAGGTTATATGTGTTTTAGTGGGTTGCTTATCGTTTTCATCATCACCTGTCGGCAAAACGTTTATTTCAACTCCAAAGTCTATGCGGCACCTCCTTATAGCATTCGCCAGTCCTTCACAGGTGCCTTTCACGTCTTGCTCACCATCGCCGAGTATGATATAGTGGCAACGCCGGCGGATAAGCTCGTATAAACCCATATTATCAAAATGCCCGCCGTCCGAAAGACATACATACTTCATGTTAATGTCTGACTTTCCGAGCAGGTCGCGCATAAGATAAACCAGCCCAAGTTTTGGATCAGAGTTCTTCCACTTCTTCAAACGCGGGTTTCCCATCCACCAACCAAGCCTTACGTTAAACAGCGTAAGCAGAAATGCCATCGCAGGTGAAGAATGGTAACCCCAATTAGGATTTATAGCCGCGCCTGAAATTGCCATTGCAGTACCGAGGGTAGGGCCGCCGTTCTCGTTGGCATATTTATCTGTCTGCCGGTATCCATACTCATAAACGGAATCTATATTATATGTGGATGAACGCGTAGGGCTAAAATCAAATCCGCAATAAAGCGGAGAAAAAATGAATGATTCTGCCATACGATCCTGGCGATCCAATGCTGATACTACTGTAGCGTTAAGTGCGGCGTTAATAATAGGGAAGGGGCCAAAATATCCCTCTTTAGTACACATTGATTTGAGAAGCACATCATCGTTGGTATCAAACCCAGTAAAGGGATTGGCTGTTTTTATCCTGTCCTCGCGGGTACGGGTGGCACCAAGAAAGGCCCTTATCAGCCTATTTCTATAAAAGTGATGTAAGGAGAATTCATTTACACCAACCCGCCAACTTAATAATAAAGTAAGCGCTAAAAATATTAGTGTTAAAACCACATCCCCTATGTTGACGACTCGGCTTCTGGAAAAATAGCTCTCGGGCAATATGCCGGTACCTGCTAACCACTCGTTAATAACCGCGCTGAACGGATGAAGGTATTGAAGCAGCCACGCACCAATAAGTAGTACGCCTATCATAAAAATAAAAGGTACCGCTTTTATTAACATAGAGGAAATAGCTGAATTTTTTTCTGCTGTTTCCTCGCGGGCCTCAAATGCTTTTTTTACGCCAAACGTAATAACGCCCAACCAACCACCCCAGGCAACCGGAAGAACGTAAGAGTGCCATAATTTTGGCATAATAAGCGTAATAAAGCCTACCAATATCCACATTAAAATAAAACGATGAGTATATCCGCCTACGCGGCCCCACCATTCTCTTCTATGGTCGGGGAAGAGATTTCCCATCAGGGCCATCCGTATTACCACGGCAATGGCAAACATCTCCATGATGAGGGGAACCCCAATTACAAAGATGACTGAAGCGGGCGACACCTTGTCTAATATTTCATATGATGTATTCAATTTGGCGCAGCTGATGCAAATAATATCTGGAACGTAGGCAGCACTCTTTAACATGGCCGTAAATGCTATTGATGCCACGGCCGAAGAAAGTACAATAGCTAACAGTATTTGCCAGTTATTGATTGTGCTTACAATGCTGTTTTTTCCGGCTTTAACATTGGCAAGCCCCGCCAATTTAAGTTCTTCACGCTTATGATAATTCCCCCATATTGCCACAACAAGAAAAGCAACGAAGGTGGAAAAAGTGATCCAGTTAAATAGCGATGCATTATAACTCTTTACTCCAGGCTGATATTTAACAATAAAAGAACTGACGATAAGCGCGCAAATGCAAGACCATATGACAAGGAAATGCGGCGTGAGGGTTTTACCTGATAATGAAAACAGGAAAGAATCCCTTAGTTTTTCGCGCACTTCATTTATAAATGTTTGTTTACTCGTTTTTGGCGTGCGGTAAAACGAGCTCATGGCAATTGCGGCACAAGCTATTCCCGGAATAAAAAGCAGCCCTGTTACGATAACTACTGATAATTGCGACGGTGCTTTTGTTTGATTTGTTACAAGCGCCAGCCAAGAGTAATAAATATTGTCAATAAACAGCAAAACCGTAAGAAGACAAAGCAATAGTACAACCTGGTTGATGAACGTATTGCGGAACCATGTCATGCCGGATGCCCATGCGTCTGACGACATGATGGATGCGTTGGGAGAAAGGTAGTTGCTGAACATGCGCAGCCAGCGTATGGGCCGTACTTCATCTGCCAGCGGATCGGCAGACTTGTCCGGACAGAGGCGGTCGCTTACCTTGTTAACAGAGCCTGTCCTTTTTATCCATGAGTTAAGCCATGCGCCGATATAACCACCGCCCGATACAGTAGAAGCGTAATCGAACCTGTGTAGCAAGTTAAGGCTGGCTAAACGCTGAATGATGCCAAGGTTGAACGTAGCCGAGCGTATTCCACCCCCTGAAAATGCCAGGCCCATAAGTTTCATATCCTGTGCCCGATGTAGAGGGTCAAAAACCTCATCATGTTCAATAATATCCTTATCGGCCTGTAAAACGCCTGCAGCCTCTTTGTCTGTTTGCTGAGCTGATACCATTGCGGCTTCTGTCATCCGCTTTTTTCGTGCTGCCGCCACTTCAATCAGTTCATCCCGGTACAGTGTCTCAAACGGCAGCGTAAATTCGCGATACTTAAGTTCCTGAAGCAACATGCCGTCGTTAACCAAAAGTTGTTCTGCGGCCAGTATATTATTACTTTCAGGCAGTGTAGTTGCCAAAAAACGCCGTTTTTGACGGTGTACCTTTACCGTTGCATCCCAAAATTCATTATGCTTTTGTTTATCGAACGTTGAAAAAAGATTGTCTCCCTCAAACTCATACACCTGATAAAGGCGGATGAGGTAAGAAGGTTGATCTTTACCAAAAAGCGCCAGTATTATCTGAACCGGCATATAATTGAGTATTTGAGCCAGCGCTATTCGCTCTTTTGGTGTTTCATATAAAACCGCCCTTATTTGTTGACGCCACTGGTATGGTGGTTGAAAAATGCCTGTATCAGTATTTTGTTTGATGAACAATGTTCTGAACCATGTCAGCAACGATTGGTCGGAGGATTTGGGTTCAACCTTGTCAGAGAGCCATTGCATAAGGTTAGCAGTCATGGCAACATATCTCTCTTTCAACATCCCCGGATCATACTTGATAGGGCTGTGCCAAACCAGGTCACGCAGTTGTTCTTCCTGGTTTGCCGTTAGCGTTTTGTCTTTAAAATATTCAGTAACAATTTTAGACCAGTCTTCGCGGCTGTCCAAATCGCCTGAGAATTCCATAGGCGGATTGCTTTTTAAAATATCCTGAAATAAAGTAATATAGGAAATAGCTTCAGCGGTAAGGTCGGTAACGATATCCATGGTAAAAAGTGTAAGTTCGGTTATAGATATGCGTTAATTAGAATGCAATTCTAATTAACGCATATGAGGTTGAATGCTAATATACCAATATGTATTCAGTAATTGCAAGTAGAGGTTATTTTATGTTAGGGGAGTAGAAAAATGTAATTAGGCCCAAGAGGCACCGCTTAACTACAAAACCGGCGGAGAGCCAAGGATTTGTTTAACTGCCTCATACTAAAGCTGTATTAGCCAAAGTCAATAATGATTATATTTACTGCTTGGTTTTATATACCAATTAACCGATCGAAACTATTGAACCGGCTTTACCGGCGAATCTTTAATAATCCAGGATGAGGCAATTAAATATTACTTTGTTTTTAATTTCGTTTTTATTGCCTCTGATCGTACACGCTCAGCTTGAAAAACCCAAAAGCAATAATATTCCTGAACTTAAAAATTATGCGACGAAAACGTATAATACTAACAACGGGCTTCCCTCAAACAGTACTACCTGCGCAATTAAGGATAAGAATGGATTCCTCTGGGTTGGAACCGAAAATGGCCTCTGTCGCTTTGATGGTTATGCCTTTAAAGTATTTATAAATATTCCCGGCGATACTACCAGTTTAGCCAATAACTACATCAACACTATTATTGAGGATAAAAAGGGGAGAATTTGGGTGGGAACTCAGGATGGCCTTAACCTGCTTGATCCACTTACCGAAAAGTTTAAAAGGTTTAATCACCAAGAACAAGTACCAGGATCTTTAAGCAATAATAAAATATGGTGCCTGTTGGCTGATAAAGACAATAATATTTGGATAGGTACCGATGATGGGTTTAACCGCTTTATTGAAAAGAGTAAGAGTTTCGAGATCTTTCAACCTAACCCTGCCGATGCAAACGCGATAAAAGGGAAATCGGTAAATGCGATAATTGAAGACAAGGACAACAATCTTTGGCTTGGTAACTGGAGTGGCGGGTTAAATAAATTTGATAAGCGCAAAAAAACATTTGTAAACTATTTGCAGGTTCAAAAAGCTAACGATAAGAACCCCAACGATGTTTGGAGCCTTAGCCTGGACGAAGAAGGAAAAATTTGGATAGGTACTTATTGGAAGGGTTTGTTCAGGTTTGACACAGGCACAGGTAAATTCACCTCGTTTCCGTCTGTCGGAAATAAAAATCAAGGAGTTTTTAGGATACTCAACTTAGGACACCATTTAATGGTATTGGGTGGTAGTGATGGCTTTTATTGGTTTAACTCCCAAAGCAACGATTGGCGGCAGATTAATGATTTTAAGAGCTTTCAGCAGGCTGGTTTATTGCAGGATAAAAATGGTATTATTTGGATATGCTCCAGGGAGGGCTTAACCAAGTTGGATAAGCAGCAATATAAGTTTTCCTTCTATCCCTTTGCAGATGCAAAGCGCACCGTTAAAAGTATATTGGTTAAAGATAATGCGGTTTGGGTAGGTACAAATAACGGGCTCACGGTTATTCAATTAAACAAAAAGCTATCATCAGCTTTTTTGCATTCCGGCGATCCACAAAGTATCGGCAGCAATGCGATTAATAAACTGTACGTAGATAGCAAAGGCAAGCTATGGAACCTTACAGAATTTGGCTTTGATGAATACAATGATAAAACGGGCAAATTTATTCATCATTCACATCATTCCAGTTTAGGCAGCTTTTTTAATGAGGACGTATTCCGGGATATTTTAGAAGTAAGCCCGGGCGAATACTGGCTGGCAACTGATGCCGGCCTTAAAATTTATTATAGCCAAACTAATACTTTTAACCATTATTTTAATCAAAAGAATAATCCTTATTCCTTAAGCAACAATCACTTGTACTGCTTGCTAAAAGATGCTGAAAATAATATCTGGATAGGCACGGAAGGCGGCGGTGTAAACCGCTTCGACCAGGCTTCAAAAAAGTTTTACCATTACATGGTTAACGACAAAAAGAGCGGCGGCATTAGTAATAATGATATCCATAATCTGTTTTTAGATTCGCATAATAACGTTTGGATATGTACTCAGGATGGATTGAATAAATATGTTAAGGGTACTAACTCCTTCAAGGTGTTTTCTAAAAACGATGGATTTGCCAGCAATGTGTTTAAGCAAATGGTTGAAGACAACCATGGTAATTTATGGGTCGTAACCGAAACGGGGGTATCAGAGTTTAATCCGCAAACTAATTCGATAAAAAACTTTGACGATGGGGACGGTGTATTCGCCAACACGGTAATATGCAAGGTGAATGACCACCAGCTTTTATTAGGAGGTAACGCTGGTTTGGTATCTTTTGATCCCCTGGCTATCAATTATAATAAAGTTGTTCCCCCGCTATACTTTTCCGATTTGCAGGTATTTAACAAATCAATTATTCCCGGCCCCAACAGTCCGCTTAAAGAACCCGTTCAAAATGCAAAAGAGATAGTTTTAAAATACAGCCAAAGTGTTTTTTCGATAGAGTTTGTCGCCCTTAACTATACCCATACCGAGAAGAATAATTATGCCTATAAATTGGCGGGCTTCGATAAAAAATGGAACTATGTTGGTGAGCAGCGTAAAGCTACTTATACCAATTTAAACCCTGGTACCTACGTATTCAAAGTAAAAGCATCAAATAACGATGGTGTTTGGAACAATGAGGGAAAATCACTAACCGTTATTATAACACCGCCCTGGTACCTTTCCTGGTGGGCTTACCTCATTTATGCCTCTTTGTTTGTTGCAGCCGTTTATGGCTACATTTTTTATAATAACAGGCAGGCCAAACTTAAATACGAAGTAAAGCTGGCGCATATTGAAACTGAAAAAGAGAAAGAGCTGCATGAAAAGAAACTATCATTTTTTACAAATATTTCACATGAGTTCCGGACGCCTTTAACCCTGATCATTAATCCGCTCAAAGAAATTTTATATACCGGTAATAACGATGTGGATCAGCAAAATCTCAATACGATTAATCGCAATGCCAAACGTTTGTTAAGCCTGGTGGATCAGCTGTTATTATTCAGGAAAGCCGACGCCGATGCGGACGAATTGAAATTAGCAAGGATCAATATTGTTGATTTAAGCAAAGAGGTTTTTTTATGCTTCTCTCATCAGGCCAAAGCAAAACAACTTCAGTTAGATTATTTGTGTACCGATGAGTATATAGAATTAGTAGCCGATCGCGAAAAGATCGAGATCGTTCTGTTCAACCTGTTATCAAACGCGGTTAAATTTACTGATGCCGGCGGACGAGTAACTATGAGTATAAATCAAACGGCAGATCAAATTAATATTAGTATACAGGATACCGGCTGCGGTATTACACAAACAGCCGGCGAAAAGCTATACCAAAGATATTACCAGGAGTATCAGTACAATACCTTGTCAAAAGGCGGATTGGGCATCGGCTTATTCCTGGTTAAAAACTATGTGGAACAGCATAGCGGCAAAATAAGTTATGAAAGTGAGGTAGGTAAAGGGACAATATTTAATCTTGAACTACTTAAAGGGCGCGATCATTTAAAATCGGCAACCATTACTGATGATGCACCGCCCCGGTCTGTGTTTTTAAACGAATTGATGGAAGAGGGAGGTGATGGAGTGCTTCCGGTGGTGGGTAGCAAGATTAATCAGGCTCAGGTTGAAATTACATCCGATCTTAAATGCATGCTCATTGTCGAGGATAATAAAGAGATATGCGGGTATATCAGGCAGCTTTTTATAGCCGACTATATGGTATATGAAGCCTATGATGGCGAGTCGGGCCTGAAAATGGTTTCGGATGTTATGCCCGATATTGTTATCAGCGATGTGATGATGCCCGGTTTGAGCGGGATAGAGCTTTGCGCCCGTATAAAAGAAGATCCCGAGTTGAATCATATCCCGGTTATATTGCTTACCGCGATCACGTCCTCCGAGATCAAGTTGAAAGGAATAGAAGGGGGAGCAGATGATTACATCAGTAAGCCATTTGAAAATGAAATGCTGATAGCCCGCGTAAAAGGTATTCTTAAAACAAGGAACAACCTTCAGCGATACTTTTTTAACGAGATCACCTTAAAAGCAAACACACTTAAAATTTCAAATGAATATAAAGACTTTTTACAAAAGTGCCTGGATATTGTTGAACGGCATCTAACCGATCCGGAGTTTAATATTAAAACACTGTCAAACGAAATAGGAATGAGCCACTCAAACCTTTACCGAAGGATCAAATCAATTTCTGGTCAGTCGGCCAATGGCTTTATCCGTTTCATTCGTTTAAGAAAAGCCGCCGAAATATTTCTAAGCACCGACAGCACCGTTTCTGAAACAGCCGCCAAAGTGGGTTTAAATGATTTGAAATATTTTAGGGAACAGTTCAGTAAACTGTTTGGACTAAACCCTTCTGAGTATATTAAAAAGTACCGCAACTCTTTTCATAAAGATCAAAACATAAACCGCCATATGATCAAAGAAAATTAAATTAAAAGATGATTGTATTTAAAAAGGGCTCATAATTTCGATTATGAGCCCTTTTTGCTGAAATACCCCCGTTTGATTGCAGAGTTTACCCCTCACAGCAGTATGCCAAATTACACCAATTTAGCACTACCAATTAATAAGTAAATAACCATTTATCATTTCAGAGGCTAAGAATTAAAAGCTAAGTAAATCCGGATTTACTTATAGTTTTAACTGATTCTTTTTGCTGCAAGAATGTGATCGGTTGGATACGAATCATAAATCAATTAAAAAATTATATGAAATCAGAATTACAAATGACGTGTTCTCCGCACAGGAAAAAATTTCCCGGCCGCTTACTTTTATTTACCGGTATGGTGATTGCAGGTTTAACAACGGGGGTGATGCCGGTTTCGGCTGTTACTGTCAGCAAAGCCTCGTTGTATAAAAGCGATTTAGCAATTACAGGTAAGATTACTGATGAAAAAGGCGAGGCTTTAACGGGCGTAAGTGTACTGATCAAAGGCACATCCACCGGCGTAACTACAGATGCAGCAGGAAGGTACCAGATCAATGTGGCCGACGGTAATGCTGTCCTGGTGTTCAGGTATATAGGCTACATGGACAGGGAGGTTGCTGTAGGTGGCCAAACGGTTATCAATGTATCGCTTACGCCGGAAGCAAAAAACCTGAGCGAGGTTGTTGTTGTGGGTTACGGCACACAGAAAAAAGCAACGCTTACAGGTTCAATATCGATGGTTAAGGGTGGAGACTTGGTAAAAAGTCCCCAACCCAATCTTTCCAACTCCTTCGCCGGTCGTTTTTCTGGTATAATTGTAAATAACCGCAGTGGCGAGCCAGGTTACGATGGCTCCGGCATATTGATAAGAGGTTTGGCAACAACCGGCAGCAATAACGTATTGGTTGTTGTAGATGGTATCCCCGGCCAGATAGGTGGACTTGAACGCCTTGATGCTAATGATATCGAGAGTGTATCTGTACTAAAGGATGCATCAGCAGCTATTTACGGTAACCGTGCGGCTAACGGCGTTATATTGGTTACCACTAAAAGAGGTAAAACAGGTAAACCAACTATCAACTATTCGTTTAATCAAGGCTTTAGTTCGCCAACCCGTTTGCCTAAAATGGCCGATGCAGCAACTTATGCGCAGCTTATGAATGAGGTTGCCCTTGATGCCAACAGCGGCGGCGGCGCTAATCAGACCTATTCAGAAGCCCAGATCCAAAAATTCAGAGACGGGTCTGACCCGATAAACTTTCCTAACACCGATTGGTTGAAAACAACTTTAAAATCGCAGGCTTTGCAAAATCAGCATAGCTTATCAATAACAGGTGGCAGTGATGACGTAAAATATTTTGTGTCGTTGGGTACCCTGTACCAGGACGGCATCTATAAAAATGGCGCTACCAAATACAATCAGTATAATTTTCGTTCCAACATTGATGCAAACATCACCAGCAAGTTAAAAGTGGGCTTGTCTTTATCAGGCCGCCAAGAGCAGCGTAAATTTCCAATGGTAGGTGCAGGTGGTATCTTTAGGGCTATCTATCGCTCAAAACCAACCGTTGCCGCGTTCTATCCAAACGGATATCCAACACGCGGTATTGAAGATAACAACCCAGCGGTACAGGTAACAGATATTGGCGGAACAGCAAATAACCCTTCACAAACTTTAAATGCAATTTTAAGGGGCAGCTATCTTTTACCGGTAAAGGGGCTTTCACTGGATGGTTTCTTCTCTGTTGATAAATCGTTCAACTTTAGCAAAAACTTCAATACACCTTATAACCTGTACACTTACAACCAGGCAGCAAATACCTACTCAACTACAGTGGTAGGAGGCAATAACCAAAAAGCAACTTTGTTCGAATCTCAAAACAATCAGTCGCTTATCACTTCAAACATTAAACTGAACTATGCACGCCGCTTTGGAGCGCATGATATTAGCGCGTTTGTTGGTTACGAGCAAAGCAGAAGTCATACTGATTATTTCGATGCAACACGGTTTAATTACCTGTCATCGCAACTGCCCGAGCTTTCACAGGGCGGTAGCGCTGCAACAGATTACCTAAATTCGGGCTACAGCGCAAACTATAACCGCCGCAGTATCATTAGCAGGGTTGCTTATAACTACGATGAAAAGTATTTGTTTGAAGGTCAGTTAAGGGCAGACGGAAGCTCGATCTTCCCTGAAGGAAAACAATGGGGATACTTCCCATCTGCTTCCGTTGGTTACCGTATATCTAAAGAAACCTGGTTTAAAGACAACGTGAAATTTATTGACGATTTGAAGTTAAGAGCATCATATGGTTCATTGGGTAACGATGCCGTAAACGGTTTTCAATACTTTAACAACTACGTAATTGTTGGTAACGGCTTTGTAGCGTATGATGCTAATGCAGGTGCAGCTATTATTCAGCCAAACATCAACCTTGTAAAACTGGCCAACCCCAATATTACCTGGGAAGTTGCCCGCAAGCTTGATATTGGTATCAATGCAACATTCCTTAGAAACTTTACACTTGAGGCTATTTACTTCCAGCAAAAACGCTCAGGCATTTTGGCTAACCGTAATGCATCTTTACCTGCCACCTCGGGCATCGTAAATCCATATAACGGCGATCCACTTGTACCATCTGAAAACATTGGTAAAGTAAACAGCACAGGTTTTGAAGCCACACTGGGATACAATAGTAATAATGGCTCTGATTTTACCTGGGGGGTTTCCGGTAACATCACTTACGCAAAAAGCAAGATTATCTTTATAGACGAAGCAAAGGGTGCTTTAGATTATCAAAGCCAAACAGGCCATCCGTTAGGAACCTATCTTTTGTATAACAGCATAGGCATCTTCCGCACGGCAGCAGAATTAGCTGCGTATCCGCACGTTCCGGGTGCCAAAGTTGGCGACCTGAAATACGAGGATTTTAATAACGATGGTAAGATCACTGCGGACGACCGCGAGCGTACCAAGTATGGCAACATCCCATTGATGACATATGGCTTTAACTTAAACGCGGCATACAAAAACTTTGATCTTTCCATGCTGTTTGCAGGCCAGTCTAAAGTGAGCCAATACGTATTACCTGAGACGGGTACCATTGGTAACTTTTACAGCAGCTGGGCCGATAACAGGTTTAGCGCAAGCAACCCCAACGGCACTTATCCGCGGGTAACAGAGCGCGCGTCCAGCGCAATAAGCGGCGGCCAGTACAACAACACCTTTTGGCTTGATAACGCGTCTTTCCTGAGGTTGAAGAACGTACAGTTAGGATACAACTTTGGGTCAAGCGTTTTATCTAAAATGAAAATAGCAGGCTTGCGTGTTTATGCAAGTGCATTTAACCTTTTTACGATAACAAAAGTTAAAGATTATGACCCCGAGGGCACCAGCGGCAGCGGTCAGTTTTATCCGCAGCAACGCATAATCAACATAGGCGCAAACGTGAAATTTTAATTTAACAGTCATGAGAAAAAATTATAAAATAGCATTTTACCTTTTTTCAGTAACGACATTAGCAATAGTCGGATGTAAAAAAGATTTCCTGGCGGTAAAGCCAACAGATAGAATATCTACCGCTGCGGTAGAAGCAGATACTTCGGTATTTGAAGCTTACGTAACTAACAGGTATTTGGGCACGCAATTACAAAACAAAGAAGGTGACGGTACCGTGCCCGGTTTTGGAAGAGGTTTTGAGTACAGCATGTGGAGCTCGCTAAGTGATGAGTCTATCTACAATAACGATGATGATACCTGGCTGGTACAGCGCGGCCAGCTTGCTCCCGAAAATTTGGGTGGAGCCGGTGTATTATGGGCACGCAGCTACCGCGGTATCCGCGAGTGTAATTATGCATTGAGCGTGTTGCCTAAGATAACCATGAGCGCGGGCCACAAAGCACGTATAGAAGGCGAATTGAAATTCATAAGGGCTTTCAGGTATCAGGATGTTATCCGTAACTATGGTGGCGCTGTGTTGCTGGGCGATAAAGTTTATGAGCTGAGCGATAACCTGCAGGATCCAGCATTATTTAAGCGTGCAACTATTAAAGAAAGCATTGCTTATGCAATAGCTCAATTAGATGAAGCTGCTGCAAAATTGCCACGAAATAACGACCAGACATGGCAATTGGGCCGCGCTACAAAAGGCGCAGCACTTGCATTAAAATCTCGTTTGGCACTTTATGCTGCCAGCCCGTTATATGATGGCGCAGGTACCTGGGCCGACGCTGTAAATGCAGCACAGGCCGTAATAAGCCTTAATAAATATGGCATTTATAGCGGCGGATATAACAACATGTTTTTGGTTAACGAAACGAACGAGGTGATTTTTGAGCGCCTTTATACTAAAAATGATAACCATACCCATATGGAAATTGCAAATGGGCCAAATGGTTACGGCGGATGGGCCGGTAACACACCACTCCAAAATCTGGTTGATGATTATCAGATGGATAATGGTAAACCAATAACAGATCCTACTTCCGGATACGATCCAACTCATCCGTATGACCACCGCGACCCAAGATTTGATGCTACTGTATTACACAATGGTTCGCCATATAGAGGACGTAATGTTGAAACCTTTATACCTGGCGGAAAAGATAGTAAAGACGGCAATAGCAACTGGAATACAACTAAAACAGGGTATTACCTTCGCAAATACATGGATGATGCATATCCGCTTGAGAATCCGTGGGGTAACGCCGGCTTTCATCCATGGATATACTTCCGCTATGCAGAAATCCTGTTAAACTTTGCTGAGGCTGCTAACGAGGCTTATGGGCCGGATGCGGTTCCGACAGGGTCTACTTTAAGCGCACGTGCAGCAATCAACCTTATTCGCTCGCGCCCCGGCATCAACATGCCAAATTTGGCGGCCGGTATGTCACAGGCACAAATGCGTGATGCTGTACGTTACGAGCGCCGCGTGGAACTGGCGTTTGAAGAGCATCGTTTTTATGATGTGCGCCGTTGGAAGATCGCCGACGTTACGGATAACAAACCCGCTGGCGGCGTTATAATTACCAAGGCTGCTGATGGTAGTTTTATTTATACGCCAAAAGTAGCGCTGGATGGCCGCTCGTTTTCAACAAAGCACTACTGGTTGCCAATACCAAGAACCGAGATCCAGGCATCGGCCGGGCAATTAGCGCAAAACCCTTTTTATCAATAAACAGGCAGAAGGGAGTGTAATGCTCCCTTCTGTTTTATACAGTACTAAACCGGCTTACTTATGAAGAAGATATTTTGTTTACTGCTAATAGCTGGTGTATTGATGACCGGGTGTAAAAAAGATAGTGCCCCTGTTACGAATGGAGGCGGGAAAACAGAAGTAACGGATCTTCCTGCTGTTCCGGTTACGGCTGATGAGCCCCCGGCCGGGCCGATGAAGGGTGTAAATTGGGCTGCAGACGGAGATAACTTTAGCGATGGTATTTTGGTTTTAAGTGCGTTATCATCCTCGGATAGTTATACTGCTGTATCAGCAACGGCCGATGCGGTTTTAACGGGTGTTAAAGCCAATACAGGCGCTAACACCATCCGTTTACCGGTAAATTATTCAACAGTATCGCAGGCCTGGTGGGGTTCATACATTGGGGTTATTGATAAAGCTATCAGTAAAAACATGAACGTAATATTGGCATGCTGGGAATCCAAATCGCTGGCTGATGGCAAAGTAGATAACATGACAGAATTTTGGCTGATGTGGAAAGCAGTGGTTGCCCGGTACGGCAGCAACCCTCATGTCTACTTTGAGATATTTAACGAACCACATGGCTACTCGCTAACCGATTGGACTGCCATTTGCGCCCAATGGCTCAGCAATTACCCAACAGTGCCGCAGGGGCATATATTAATAGGCGGCACATCCTACTCACAAGATATTAAAGGTGTAGGGGCCGATAGCCGCTTTACTAATTGCCTGTTATCTATACATGATTACGCTTTTTTTAGTGATGGAAGTAATACTACTGCCGCCCAATGGGAAAGTCGTTTTAAAAGCAATATTGGTAATTACGGCAACCGTGCGGTTTTAACCGAATTTGGTATCCCAATGACGGGAGGCAAAAATTACACTGGCGCAATAGGTGCCGACCCGGAAATAGCCTACATGCAAGGCCTTACTAATGTGGCGCGCAGCTACGGTATGGGCAGTGTTTACTGGCCCGGCATACGTACCGGCGATACTTACGCTATACAACAGCTCAGCGGCAGCGGCAGTGGTATTACGGTATCAACCAGTAACGCGTCAGGCTTAAGTCGTATTCGGTATGGATGGGGTTTGGGTGTAGGTGGTACAGATACTTTTTATCCAAATGCCTACTACCGCTTAATAAACCTAAACAGCGGCCAAGCATTAGATGTGAATGGCGAATCAACAGCTAACGGTGCCGATGTTATACAATGGCCCCAAAATGGTGGCAATAACCAGCAATGGATAGTTACCGATAACGGAGGCGGTTATTATAAAATAATAAACCGTAACAGCGGGCTTGTGCTGGATGTGAATGGCGGTTCTACCACTAACGGGGCAGGCATTATACAAATGCCATGGAATGGCGGCAACAACCAGCAATGGCAGCTTACCCCGGTTACCACCGGAATTTTCAAAGCTATTAATCGCAAAAGTAGTTTAGCCCTGGATGTAAATGGCGCGTCAACAGCCAATGGTGCCGGTATTATACAATGGCCGTCGAATGGTGCCAATAACCAGCAATGGACGATAGTTCAGCAATAAAATTAAACTGTAGCCAATTACACAGTGTAATACTGTGTTATTATTTTTTAACATGATAATCATACATAACCATATTAAAAAAGCTGTTCCTGCTGTGTTGTTAATGCTATACTGCATTATTGCAAGGGCGCAGGACAACCCAGTTTCGGTAAATATCGACCTGTCAAAAAAATATCAGCATATCAACAATTTCGGCGCGTCAGATGCCTGGTCATGCCAGTTCATTGGCAATTGGCCCGACGAGAAGAAAAATAAAATTGCCGATATGCTTTTCAGTGCTGATACACTTGCCGATGGCTCACCCAAAGGCATTGCTTTATCATTATGGCGGTTTAATATCGGTGCCGGCAGCGCACAGCAAGGCCCACAAAGTGGCATTAAAGACGAATGGCGCCGGGCAGAATCATTTTTAAATGCTGACGGCACTTATAACTGGCAAAAACAAGCTGGACAGGTATGGTTTTTAAAGGCTGCTAAGATGCGTGGTGTTAATCAGTTCTTGGGCTTTGTTAACAGTCCGCCAATACAATTTACCATTAACGGCAAGGCTTTTGCAAACGCGGGCAAAACAAACATTTCTCCCGACCGCTATAACGCTTTTGCCGAATATCTTTCAAGAGTTGTAAAGGGGGTAGAGCAGACGAGCGGGGTTAAGTTAAATTACATTAGTCCGGTAAACGAGCCCCAATGGGATTGGAGTGATGGTGGACAGGAAGGCAGCCCCTATATTAATTCAGAAATAGCGGGAATAGTGAAGGCGGTTAACAAGATTTTCATAAAAAATAAAATAGAGGCAAAGCTGATGGTATCAGAAGCCGGAAGTATTAATTATTTGCTTGCCGCCAATGATAAACCGGACAAGGATAATCAACTGAATGATTTTTTCAACCCTGTATCCACCAATTATATCGGTGATCTGCCGGGTGTGAGTAAAACTATTGCCGGGCACAGCTATTTTACTACTTCTCCAAAGGCATTGGCAATAAAAACACGTACAAGTTTGGCCGATAGCGCTGCCGCCCGTAGGATAGATTTCTGGCAGTCTGAATACTGCATTTTAGGCGATAACGCCGGCGAGATAGATGGCAAAGAACGCGATCTGGGCATTGACGCGGCACTGTACGTGGCAAGTGTTATCCATACCGATCTGACTGTGGCCAATGCATCGGCCTGGCACTGGTGGACCGCCATATCTGCCTATAATTATAAAGACGGACTTATCTATGTAGACAAAAACAAAACAGACGGCAATTACTACGATAGCAAAATGCTTTGGGCCTTGGGTAATTATAGCAGGTTTATAAGGCCCGGTGCTGTAAGAGTTGACGTTAAAGTAGGCGAAAACGCCGCTTTGAATAATCCGTTATTGGTTTCGGCATTTAAAAATGGCAGGAGCTTGGTAACGGTTTTCGTCAATCAAAATGCTAATGATGTATCTATTAACTTAAATGTCAATGGTAATATTGATCTGGTAAAGACCTATACAACATCGCAAACTAATAACCTTAAAGCAAGCAGCATTGGTTCTGTTAAAAATAAAAATTTTATCATCCCGTCCCGTTCTGTAGTCACTTTAACAGGCGTTATTAAATAATGAACATCAAATAATACATCAATTTAGCCAAATAATCGGGCTCAACCATTCAGTAACACAATACCAATTATATTATACTTTTTTCAACCATGACTCCTAAAAAAATTATAACGCTTTTGGCTATCCTTCTATCGCAATTTAGCCTTAAAGCCCAACAGCATACATTTACCTTGAGCGATTCGGCCTTTGTGCTGGATGGTAAACCTTTTCAGATGATATCAGGCGAAATGCATTATCCGCGTGTGCCGCGCGAGGCCTGGCGCCCCCGGATGAAGATGGCCAAAGCCATGGGGCTGAATACGATTGGTACTTATGTATTTTGGAACCTGCACGAGCCGCAAAAGGGAAAATTTGATTTCAGCGGGAATAATGATGTGGCCGCTTTTGTTAAGATAGCCCGCGAAGAAGGTTTATGGGTGATATTGCGCCCAAGCCCATACGTATGCGCCGAATGGGAGTTTGGTGGCTATCCTTATTGGTTGCAAAATGAAAAAGGCTTAGTAGTACGCAGTAAGGAAGCTCAATATTTAAAAGAATATGAAAACTATATTAAAGAAGTAGGTAAACAATTGGCCCCGTTGCAAATAAACCATGGTGGTAATATTCTGATGGTTCAAATTGAGAACGAATACGGTTCTTATGGTAGCGATAAGGAGTACCTGGCCATTAACGAGCGCTTGTTTAAAGAGGCTGGTTTTGACGGCTTATTATATACTTGCGATCCGGCTAAGGATGTGGCTAAAGGGCATCTGCCCGGTTTATTGCCCGCTGCAAATGGTATTGACGACCCTGCTAAAGTAAAAAAGCTGATCAGGGATAATCACGACGGCAAAGGGCCATTTTATATAGCGGAATGGTATCCGGCATGGTTTGATTGGTGGGGAACGCAACACCATACGGTACCTGCCGAGAATTACACTACCAAGCTTGACAGTGTACTTTCAGCCGGCATCTCAATAAATATGTATATGTTTCATGGAGGTACCACACGTGGATTTATGAACGGTGCTAATTATAACGATAAAAACCCTTATGAGCCACAGATAAGCAGCTATGACTATGATGCCCCGCTTGACGAGGCCGGTAATGCTACACGTAAGTTTATGCTATTTAGGGATGTTATAGCTAAGCATTTGCCCGCGGGGCAAACCCTGCCGCCGATACCTGCCGCTAAGCCAACTATTGCTATAACCGGTATCAGGTTAACCAAAAGCGCTGATCTGTTAACCTTGCTGCCAAAACCGGTGCTAAGTAAAACTCCACTTACATTTGAGGACTTAAACCAGGATTATGGATTTGTGTTATACAGCAGCACCTTAGCGGGTGGCAAAACCGGTGTACTTAAGCTTAAAGACCTGCGCGATTATGCAATTATAATGGTAAATGGTAAGCGTGTGGGCATTTTAGATCGCAGGCATAATCAGGATAGCCTTAAAATTACTTTACCTGCCGGTAAGGTAAAGCTGGATATCCTTGTGGAAAATCTTGGCCGCATTAACTTCGGGCCATACCTGCTAAAAAATAAGAAAGGCATAACTGAGAATGTTCTATTTGATGGCAAGCAGGTTTATAATTGGGCCATGTATAGTTTGCCTTTCAGTAATGTAAGTCACATAGTTTACAACACCAAAATAAAGAGCGACAGGCCAACAGTTAAAAAGGGTACCTTCAATCTTTCAAGGATTGCTGATACCTATCTTGATATGAGCCATTGTGGCAAAGGAGTGGTTTGGGTTAACGGCCATAATTTAGGCAGGTACTGGTCTGTAGGACCCCAGCAAACACTTTATTTACCGGCTGAGTGGCTGAAAAAAGGGCGAAATGATATTGTAGTATTTGAATTGCTGAAAAACGACATTCATTCTTTAAATAGCGCTAAAACACCAATATTAAATAAGCTGCAGTAGGCATATTGCAATCGGAGGAGCGGGAGGGAAGCAAATGCCGTAAATTGATGAATAAAAAATAAAAGAGTTTGCTCTAAAATACAAAAGCCTGCAATCATTTGATTTGCAGGCTTTTTCGTTTGATATTGAATCTTGCGGAGAGCTAGGGATTCGAACCCCAGGACCTGTTACAGTCAACAGTTTTCAAGACTGCCGCAATCGACCACTCTGCCAGCTCTCCGGGGACAAAAGTACAAATCCGGGCCGAATTGGCAAATTAGATTTCAAGTTTTTTTAATATAACCTTAACAAGCAGGTAGCCAAATATTTACGTCTTAAATTGTTGGTTTCGGAAGCTGTTAAAACGCGGTTTCTCTACTTTTATGTTGCGTTTGGCCAGATCAATGTTGGCATTTAGCTCGAATCCAATGAGAAGAATGAGCGAATTTAGGTACAACCATATCATAACCACGATGAGCGTGCCGATAGAGCCGTAGATCTTGTTGTAGGATGAGAAATTGTTGATATAGTAAGTAAACCCTATTGACGTTAACACTGCAAGTGTTGTTGCCAACACCGAGCCGGGACTCAGAAACTTCCATTTTAACTTATGCGCGGGGCCATAGCGATAAAGCAGGGATATACTGAAAAAGAATAGTCCTATAATGATGATCCAGCGCGAAAGCGTGACTAAATAGATCCAAAAGCTGCTGTCACTTGCTATGCGCTCCTGCATATTACTGATAATGGTTTGCCCAACAATTAAAACAACAATTGCAGTAAGCAGCGCGAAACTTATCACTACGGTAAGCAAAGTTGCTACGGCACGTCTTTTAAGCCAGGTTCGCTTTTCAAGCAGGAGGGAGGAGTCGTTAAATGCTCGCATTAAATTCCCTACACCATTAGTCGCGAAGTAAAGTGCCGTAATAAAGCCCACAGAAAGCAAGCTTGCGTTTTGATTTTTTATGATGTCTACAATAGTGGCTTGAAAGGCCATATAAGCAGTAGTTGGCAAAATGGTTTGCAGTAATTCCAGCAGGTTATCCTGAAAATGGGTTACGGGTATATAGGCTATTAGTGTAAACAGAAATATGGTTGCCGGAAAGAGCGCCAGCATAAAGTTGTAAGCTAAAGCTGATGCACGGTTGAGTAACGACTCTTCTAAGAATTCATTAACCAGCGAGACAAGTATTACATATACAGATATGCCGCCAAACCACGAAGGTGTTAATGCCTTAAGGTATTTAACAAAACGCCGGTAAAACTCCGCATGTCTAAGCAAAAGGCGATGTATCCATCTCATTAATTGCTAATTTACTTAAAAAAAGGCTTCAGCTTTTCTAAAAATTCCCGATCGGGTAAACAAGGGCGCAGTGTAGCCATTTTTACGAAGCAAAGCAGTGTTTCGCCCACGTGAATAAGTTCCTGTTTTTCGTTGAATAGCTCGTAGTTAAAATGAATAGTAACTCCCGGCATCTTGTCCAACATAACCCTTACGGTTATTTCTTCATCATACCGGGCGGGCTTTAAGTATTTACAACTCATTTCCATTACCGGCATCATTATACCCGATGCCTCCATGCCCGCATAGGTAAGGCCCATGCTGCGCAGCATCTCTACACGGCCCACCTCGTAAAACCCGGCATAGTTACCATAATACATGTAACCCATTTGGTCGGTTTCGCCATAGCGAACCCTTATTTTGGTAGAATGCTCAAACATTATTTTTTAATGTTACGCTCATTAAGCGCTTTTCTGAATTTTTGCGCATTTATATTATGATCTTTCACATTATCAGCGAAATTGTGGTAGCCGGAAAAATCCTCCTTAGCACACATATAAATATAATTGCTTGGCTTATAATTTAAAACCGCATTAACCGCATTTACCGACGGCATCATAATAGGGCCCGGCGGTAAGCCTTTATTGGCATAAGTGTTATACGGTGATGGTACTGAAAGGTAACGGTTAAGCACACGCCTGATGGTAAAATCCTTCATCGCGAATATAACTGTAGGATCAGATTCAAGTTTCATGCCTTTTTTAAGGCGATTGAGGTACAAACCGGCTATTGTGGGCATTTCCGCATCAACCAAAGCTTCCGCATCAACTATCGAAGCCAGTATGCTTACCTGCACAGGTGTCAAATTAAGTTCGGCGGCTTTAGCCTTTCGCTCTTTTGTCCAGAAATTCTGGTAATGCGTATACATTTTCTTGAAGAACTTTTCGGGCGTGGTGTTCCAATATATCTCGTAAGAATCAGGCATAAAAGCTACATACACATTATCTGTTGTAAAGCCATACTGTTTAATAAAATCCGTTGAATCCAATAGCCGAATGATCTCGGTTGAATCCGGCTCTAGCTTATTACCTGCAAAAGCGGCAAACTGTTCTTTAAGCCTGATATTATGAAAAGCGAATGTAACGGGCTCCTGAGCGCCTGATGCAAGCATGTTGATCAACTTACGATTGCTCATTCCCTCCTTTAGGCGGTATCTACCCGGTTTAACCCGGCCGGGATATTTCATATTCTGCGCCGCCCACAAAAAGTTGGTGCTGTCTTTTACAATTTTTTTATCACGGATGGTTTTATATACGCTGTCAAAATCTTCGCCGGTGTGGATATACAAATACTCCTCGTTGCCGGTTACATTGGGGCCGAAAAACTTGAGGTAATAAAACAGCATTGTGCCGCCTAAGGCAACAACTATCAAAATTACCAGCGCTATAATGAACTTCTTTATTGAAGAACCCGATGATGCTTTTTTTGTCATTGTTTAAATTGTAGTGGTTTGCGGTAATCTTTGCATTGCCAAAAGCCCGCCGGTTAAGTTTTTAACATTTCGATATCCGTTTTGAAGCAAAATTGCCTGCGCAGTTTTACTGCGGATGCCCGCCTTACAGATAACTACTATCTCGTCTGTTTTGTTATACTGAAGGGACTCAATATTTTCAATAAGTGCAGACAATGGTACATTCTTACCGCCAATGTTATAGGTATGAAACTCAATAACCTCGCGTACATCCAGAATATTAATGCCATCCGGTTGTGTTAAGCGTTGCTTAAAATCTGCCGCGTTAATTTCCATCGCCGGTGCCTTGTGTAACAGTTAAGTTTATACGGCTGCCTATGCTTGTGGTGCTGGCAGAATCTGTTGGAGCCGGGAATTGGCTTATCACCTTAAGGCGGCTGGAGTCGGTAATGGCGCCCTGGTAGGTAATGTTCCCTAAGGTAAATCCGGCACCTTTTATAGCTACGCGGGCCTCATCCAGATCAAGATTAACTACTTCAGGTATTGGCAATTCGCCTGCACCGTTTCCATCTCCTAAAACCAGGTCAAGGCGCGATCCTTTAGGAATTTTAGTTCCCGATTTTATTGTCTGGCCGTTCAGTTTAACTTCAAGTACCATATCGCGGGCTATATCCGAGCGGTAAGTAGTATCGCCGACCTTTAAGCCCAGATTAGCCAGGGTAGCAACGGCCTGAATATATTGTGTTTGCTCAATATCCGGCATAGCTACCGGTGGTGCCTGTAAGGCGGCCATGGTAAGGTAGATTATTCTTCCTTTTTTCACAAGCGTTCCCGCATCAGGATCTTGTTGTACAATAGTGCCAGGAGTTTCATCGCCTGCATAAATCGTGTCAACATAATAATTAAACCCCTGTTGCTCTAAAATGTCTATAGCACGATCAATACTAAGTTTTGTTAATTGTGGAACCGGCACGCCCGAGCCATGATCTGTATAATAACTTAAACTAAAAAAGGCTATTAAAACCACTGATATTACCGACCCTATAGCGAATAACGCCGTTTTACGGAAGGAGCTGGTTTTAAGATAGGCCAATAATTTCTTCATTTTGCCAATTGAGTTTGTTTTGCCTGTAAGGGCTATCAAACATAGGTAAATTTTTGAAATTACTATTCAGCGGCAGCGAAAATTAGACAGATCAGGGCTAAAGAACTACGGCTCAAAAGCTATTATTTTTAAGCTGTTGGCTTCTAAAAATATTTATATTTGGCGCTATATGGCAACCAAAAACATAGCTCTGCTGGCCGGTGGGTTTACCGGTGAATACGAAGTTTCAATAAACAGCGCGAAAAACATAGCGGCAAATCTTGATCCTGCTAAGTATAAAGTATATACCATTTTAATTGACCGCAATCGTTGGTTTTATGATGATGGCGCTAACGGAGTAGATGTAGATAAGAATGATTTCAGCATAAGTGTAAACAGCGAAAAAGTAAAATTTGATTTTGCTTTTATCACCATACACGGCACACCCGGCGAAGACGGAAAACTACAGGGTTATTTTGACCTGATAGGCATGCCTTATAATACCTGCGATGTTACCACATCGGCCATTAGCATGAACAAAGCTTATACTAAAGCCATTGTGCACGGTATACATGATCTGCATATAGCCAGTTCTGTTAAATTGAAAAGACGCGATCCGCATGATATTGCCGGTGTAGTTGCTACTTTAAAGTTTCCCCTATTTGTTAAACCTAACAACGGCGGTAGCAGTGTTGGCATGAGCAAGGTTTACAAGCCAAATGGCTTAAGCAATGCTCTTGATAAAGCATTCCACGAAGATGACCAGATTTTAGTAGAAGAGTTTATTAAAGGGCGCGAGTTTAGTGTTGGGATTGTACATATGCACGGTAAGATAACCGTATTGCCTATTACTGAAATAATAAGCTCAAAAGACTTTTTTGATTACGAAGCTAAATATACGCCTGGCGTATCAGAAGAAATAACTCCGGCAGACTTGCCGGTTATGAAGCGTGAGCAAATCGTCAATATAGTGACCGAAGTTTACCAGCGCCTTAATTGCCGCGGCATGGTACGGGTTGATTTTATTTTAGAGGAAGCGACCAATGATTTCTACTTTATCGAGGTTAATACCACTCCGGGCCAGTCATTAAACAGTCTGATACCACAACAAGTACGTGCTGCCGGGATGAGTGTAACAGATTTTTATGGCGAATTGATTGAAGGGACAATAGGCCATGGTGCTTGAGGCGGCTGTACTATATGTGCTGCCCGGTAAGGAGGACAATTTTGAGAAAGACTTTAAAATAGCAGGACAATTCATTAGTTCTGTCCCGGGCTATATAAAGCACAGTTTGCAAAAATGTCTTGAGCAAGCCGGTAAATACCTGCTATTAGTGGAATGGGAGAGTTTGGAGGCCCACACTATCGGTTTCAGGCAATCGGCCGTATACGAACCATGGAAAAAGCTATTGCATCATTATTATGATCCTTTCCCTGTGGTTGAACACTATCAGGCCGTTGTTTAAATATTACGGCGTTTTTATACCGGCGTAAGTATTATATTCCAGTTCTCTTCTTTTAGTTAATCCCGCTATCACTTTTCCGCCGGCCTTATTCCACATTAAAAATGCTTTTTTAAGCGGCTCCCCTGTTACGTTTTCATTTACAAGGCGATGTACCGTGGATGTTTTAAAACCGGCCGTGCCGATGTTATAAGCTAAGGATACCAGGGCGTTAAACTCGCGTTGTTTCAGATCATCCCTGGTTGTTGAATAAACAGCCAAACAAAAGGGTTTTACTAATAATGAAAATTGACGATAAGCTTCTTCTTTGCTGGCAAAAGCCGGGTCTGCCATGCTAACTTTTTTTCCGGTTTCAGGATAATAGGTCATTCCTATCCCTATTGTTGGTATTCCTACCTGGTCTTTGTACGGATGCAATACGCATCCTTCAAATTTTGCTATCAGATCAATTCCGGCTTTGTCTAATGTTGTTATTTCCATGTTATGTGTAAGTTGTTAGGTTTTGTGTTGGTTTACTCAGTAAATATAACGATTTATGCCAATATATAAACTGTATCCCAAGTGGATCAAGTAATACTTTTTACAAAAATCCCCCCTTAATAGTCCTTTTTCCCCATGCCTGTTTTATTTTGAGCGGTATATCTTTGTGGTATACAAATCAAAAATCACAACATAAATTTATAACAATGGAAACTGCACAAAAAACAATCACCGTAACTGCAACAGTTAACGCGCCGGTAAAAAAAGTATGGCAATTTTGGAACGAGCCCGAGCATATTAAAGGTTGGGCATTCGCATCTGACGACTGGCATGTACCTTATTCAGATAATGACGTTCGTATCGGCGGTATTTTTAAAACCACTATGGCTGCAAAAGATGGCAGCTTTAGCTTTGATTTTGGCGGGGAATATACCGATGTTCAGGAGCACGCTTATATAGCTTACACCATGGGCGACGGCCGCAAAGTTTGGGTGAAATTTACCAACGAGGGAAATGCGACCCAAATTGAGGAAACTTTTGAGCCTGAAAGCCAAAACCCAATTGAGATGCAGCAAGGCGGCTGGCAAATGATTTTGAACAACTTTAAAAAATACGCCGAAGCCAACGCGTAATACGCCGTGCTACTATAAGCAAAGCCATTTGCCCCACGCAGATGGCTTTTGTTGTTTATAAGCTTTAAAACATACCTTTATGTTTAAGGGTTAATCAACAATGGCTACAGTTTCGTTAAGCAGCGCTAAAGGCAAATGGGTAATGGTAGCCACCATACTTGCATCTGCCATGGCTTTTATTGATGGTACTGCCTTAAACGTAGTATTGCCCGCATTGCAGGAGAACCTGAACGCATCAGGTGCAGATCTTTTCTGGGTGCTTAACTCTTATTTGCTAATGCTGGCCTCGTTGATATTAATAGGAGGTGCCATGGGCGATAAGCTGGGTCGCAAAAAGGTTTTTATGGGCGGTATTATTTTGTTCATTGTTGGCTCGGCGGCTTGCGGTATCTCAAGCAGTGTAACTATGCTGATAATTTGCCGCGCTGTACAAGGCATAGGCGGCGCATTCATGATCCCGGGCAGCTTATCCCTGATATCATCAGCCATTAACGCAAAGGAGCGGGGCAAAGCTATAGGCACCTGGTCGGCTTTTACAACGGTGGTAACTATGGGCGGGCCCATATTGGGCGGCGCTTTGGCCGACGCCGGTTTATGGCGCTACATATTTTTCATCAACGTTCCCATTGGTATTGCTGCATTTATAATGCTGGCCTTTCGTGTAGATGAGACCAAGGACGAGGATGCCGATAAGTCGCTTGATTTTCCCGGAGCTATTACCATTGCACTGGCGCTGGCACTGCTTACTTTCGGCTTTTTGAGAATACCCGCTGTTGGTTTCAGCCATTTTCAGTCGTACGGTTCATTAGCTGCCGGACTATTATTTCTACTGATATTTGTTGTAATTGAAAAAAAGAGTAAACATCCCATGATGCCGCTCAACCTGTTTAATAACGCCGTTTTTACGGGGGTTAACTTACTCACCTTCTTTTTGTATGCAGGTTTAGGCGCTGGAATGCTTTTTTTGTCGCTTAATTTGGTACAGGTGCAGGGATATAGCCAGTTGCAATCAGGCTTAACTTTTCTGCCATTTACGGTGCTGATGATAACTATAGCCCGATATGCCGGCAGCCTGGCCGATAAATACGGACCCAAGTGGTTTTTAATCGGCGGACCTGCATTAACAGGTGCTGGTTTATTCATGCTATCCTTTGTTAAGCAAACCAATGGGTCATCTGAGTACTGGACAACGTTCTTTCCCGGTGTATTTGTGTTAGGATTCGGCATGTCATTCACGGTAGCTCCGCTTACTGCCACAGTAATGGGTTCGGTAAGCGACCACTTTTCGGGCACAGCATCAGGCGTTAATAATGCCATGACGCGCATTTCGGGCGTGTTTGCTAACGCGATATTTGGTGCTCTGGCGGTGTTGTTTTTTACATCAACGCTCACCAAACAGGTAGAACAGGTATCCTTAAGCCACCAACAAAAGCAACGGATTGTGGCACAAGCCGCTAACCTTGGCGATGCTAAAGTTCCGACTGATATCCCACCAAAGCAAAAAAAGGAAATACAAACGTATTATAAAGAAAGTTTTATCCACGCCTACGTGGGTATTATGCGTATCTCGGCTGGTCTTGGTTTTTTAGGGGCGTTGATGGCGATGCTGTTTATTAAAAGTAAAAGGAGTAGAGCGACATTTAAACATTAAAATATAGGTATATTTATCAAACCGATATTTTAATTTGAATTTATAAATGAGATTTTTAAGGCAGATAAAAGCTGCATTTAATAAGGTTTTCCTTTTATTGATAGAAATTTTAAAGAAGGGATATTTATTTTTAAAAGGGAGCACTCAATATTTGCAGACTTTATTCTCACTATCGATAGTTATACTAACGATTATTTTTTGTTATGAGTTTGACACAAGTAAACTGCCCCATAAAATTTTTCGTACTACCGCGGACTGTGATTTATGGCTTGCGATTTCTGGATTCATTCTTATAGTCTTTGCGCTGATAGACGATTTTAGTGCTCAGTTTAGAATGACTTTTTGGAAAGCGACTACTTTAAAACTCGCCTTGATTATAATTGCATGTAATCTAGGTTACATGGCTTCGACAATCAAAAACAAGCTTTCTGAAAACGCTCTGGCCGCAGAAAATAGAAATTCATCTTCAATAAATAAAAAAAGAGATAGAGAACTTAGAGATACACTCAAGAAAATAAATAAAAGCGCAAACGACAGTCTTAGAGCTCGAACAAAAGAAATTATATCAGACTTTGGAGCGGTTTTAAGTGAAAATAGTAAATATATAATTACTGATCAGGCGCAACGAATAAGTCAGTTAAAAGATTCTATAAAAAAGTTGAGTGCAAATAAATACTCACCCGAGGTTTATATTGATACTATACTTTTAAAGGAACTTCCTTTTGATACAAGACGCTTCACTATGCGCTTCAAGAATGATAAAGACATTGCATATTCCGTGAAAATAAAGTATTATTTTTTAGTTCGAGAGGGTATGACTTATAAACCAGTGTCTAATTCATATACTTTGATAACAATGCCGCAGTTGAGTTCCTCAAAACCCAAGGAAATGATACACGATTTTTTTAAAGTCAGTAATTTTAAACTTGATTATTATTTCATTTACTTTTCTGGAGAGTACTTTGATAGTCAAAAAAATCGCCACCCTATAAATGACATTTATAGGATTAACCTTAAAACTAAAAAAGTGGATCTACCCACAGGATTTAACTATGACTTTGTACTTGATGAGTTTCATAAAGCATATAATGATACAAAGTATTGGTAAAACTCCCGCTGTAGAATCCTTTTTTTGATAAAAGGAAGCGCTTGTATATATGCATTATTAAACTTACCTTTGCACCCACTATTAACAAAAATATTTAACAGCTTTAATATTATTCAGGTAATGTATTTAAGTAACGAAGCGAAAGCAGAGATTTTCGCAAAACATGGTAAGGGAGCAACCGACACAGGTTCAACCGAAGGTCAGGTAGCATTATTCACCTACCGCATCGCACATTTAACCGGTCACTTGAAAAAGAACAAACATGATTTTTCAACCCAGTTATCACTGCAAAAATTAGTAGGTAAACGCCGCGGATTGCTGGCATACTTATACAAAAAAGATATTTCAAGATACCGTGCTATCATCAAAGCTTTACAGCTTAGGGATATCATTAAGTAAACTTCAAATGTTTTCAAAAAAAGCCGTCTCAAATTTAGGGGATGGCTTTTTTACTTTCTGATGAAATAATTTACACACAATAAAAACCGGTACGCTCTAAAAGATGAAAAGCGTATCACAACGAAAACAAGATGAGTTTAAAAGTAATTAAAAAGGTTATTGATCTGGGCGACGGACGCACCATTGAGATCGAGACCGGCAAACTGGCTAAACAGGCTGATGGATCAGTAGTAATTAAAATGGGTGACACCATGTTATTGGCTACAGTAGTATCATCACCTGATGCTAAAGAAGGCGTTGATTTCCTGCCGCTTTCTGTTGACTATCAGGAAAAATACGCGGCTACAGGCCGTATCCCGGGTGGATTTTTACGCCGCGAGGCACGTTTATCAGATTATGAGGTTTTGATCTCACGTTTGGTTGACCGCGCTTTACGTCCTTTGTTCCCTGATGATTATCATGCTGACACACAAGTAATGATCAGCTTAATATCAGCTGATAAAGATATTATGCCTGATTGCCTTGCAGGTTTAGCAGCATCAGCAGCTATTGCTGTTTCTGATATTCCTTTTAATGGCCCTATATCAGAAGTTCGCGTAGCTAAAATTGATGGTAAATTGGTTATTAACCCAACTTTAAGCCAATTAGCTAACGCTACTTTAGAGTTTATAGTTGCTGGTTCTGAGCACGACATCAACATGGTGGAAGGCGAATCAAAAGAGATACAGGAAGAAGAATTGGTTGAGGCTATTAAATTTGCCCACACTGCTATAAAACTGCAATGTTTAGCTCAAAAAGAGATGACCATTGAATGCGGTAAAACCGAAAAACGTACTTACAGCCATGAGCACAGCGACGAAGAGCTAAAAAAAGCTATCTACGCTGCTACTTATGACAAAGTTTACGCTACTGCAGGTGAAGCTTCCGGTAAAGATGAGCGTTCTGCTAAGTTCAAAGCTATCCGTGATGAGTATATAGCAACTTTAGGGGAGATAGATGATATCACTAAATTCCTTGCTAAAAAATATTATCATGATGTTGAGTATGATGCTATCCGTAACCTTGTATTAGATGAAGGCAAACGTTTAGATGGTCGTACAACCACTCAAATACGCCCAATATGGAGCGAAGTTGGTTATTTGCCATCTGCTCACGGTTCTGCAGTATTTACCCGTGGCGAAACACAATCATTAACCACAGTTACTTTAGGTGCTAAGGATGATGAGCAAATGATTGATGGCGCGTTCATCAATGGTTATCAAAAATTCCTGTTGCACTATAACTTCCCAGGTTTCTCAACCGGTGAGGTTCGTCCAAACAGGGGTGCTGGTCGCCGCGAAATTGGTCACGGTAACCTGGCTATGCGTTCATTGAAACAAGTATTGCCTGAGGCTGACGAAAACCCTTATACTATCCGTATCGTTTCTGATATCCTTGAATCAAACGGTTCTTCATCAATGGCTACGGTTTGCGCCGGTACATTAGCTTTGATGGATGCAGGTATTAAGATAACCAATCCGGTGTCTGGTATCGCAATGGGTTTGATCACTAACGAAATGGGTACTAAATATGCTATCCTTTCTGACATCCTTGGTGACGAGGATCACTTAGGTGATATGGACTTTAAAGTAACAGGTACCAAAAACGGTATAGTTGCTGTACAAATGGACCTTAAAATAAACGGTTTATCATACGAGGTTTTAACCAACGCGTTAAACCAGGCTAAAGATGGTCGTTTACACATACTTGGCGAAATGGCCAAAACCCTTACCACTCCGCGCGAGGATTACAAACCACATGCTCCACGTATTATCACCCTTAAAATTGATAAAGAGTTTATTGGTGCAGTAATAGGCCCCGGCGGTAAGATTATCCAGGAAATGCAACGCGAAACCGGTGCTAACATCAACATTGAAGAAGTTGGCAACCAGGGTATCGTTCAGATCTTCGCTGATAATAAAGAGGCCATTGATAAAGCTGTTAGCCGTATCAAAGCCATCGCTTCAAAACCCGAAATAGGCGAGATCTATGAAGGTAAAGTAAAATCAATTATGCCGTTTGGTGCATTTGTTGAAATTATGCCTGGTAAAGATGGTTTGCTTCACATATCAGAAATTGACCACAAACGTTTTGAAACGATGGATGGAATATTCGAGATAGGTGATGAAGTGCGTGTTAAATTGCTGGATATTGACAAGCAAGGTAAATTCAAGCTTTCCCGTAAAGCTTTGTTGCCTAAACCAGCTCCTCAACAATAACATTTTTAACAATTTGTGATTTTTATATTTCAGTAAAAAGCCTTAGCAATAGGGCTTTTACTGTTTAAACACTTTTTTTTAAAATAATTAAAACAAAACTGATCCTTTCAAACTTTGGTATAGTTAAGAGTTAAATTGTTTAAGCCAATATTGAATCCGATCCGAATTTGAAAATGACTTCTACTCCAATTGATCCATTGGATTTTCTTAATAATAACAATAGTTCAGGTAAAGCCGCAGGACCTGAGGCGGACCTTGTGCAATTGTTGTTATATGAAATTATCCGGGTTAAAGAATTGATTGCATACTATGAATCTATTCCTAATGGAGGAGGGCAGCTCGGTGCGTCCATATTAACCGAACTGGTTAACGAAGCTTACAACTCATTGGTTAGCTATGATATGGTGCTGATGAAAAAATACCACGAATTACTCCAGAATTGTGACTGATTTGTCATTAGTCATTAAGTTACCGGTCATTAGTTTTCATTTATTCTCATCATTGACGTGCATTTAATATATTTGCGACGGTATCAATGACCAATGACACAATGACTAATAACCATCTAATATCTCCATCTATCCTCGCTGCCGATTTTGGCAACCTTCAACGTGATATTGAGCTGATCAATAACAGCGAAGCCGATTGGATTCATGTGGATGTGATGGATGGTGAATTTGTGCCTAATATCTCTTTTGGTTTTCCGGTAATATCAGCAGTAAAAAAACATGCGCGGAAGCCTCTGGATGTTCACTTAATGATAGTTGAGCCCGAGCGCTATCTTAAAGCTTTTAAAGATGCGGGCGCAGCCGGAATAACGGTTCATTATGAAACCTGTCCGCATCTACACAGAACCATTCAGGTTATAAAAGAGTTGGGCTGCAGGGCAGGGGTGGCCATTAATCCTCATACGCCGGTAAGTGTACTGGAAGATATTATTGCTGATGTTGACATGGTGCTTATCATGTCGGTTAATCCCGGTTTTGGCGGTCAGCATTTTATTGAAAACACTTATAAAAAGATAAAGCAGGTAAAAGCTTTAAGCCAGGTTATCAATCCCGGTCTTTTTATTGAGATAGATGGTGGCGTTGACAACAACAATGCGCAAAAATTAATTGATGCCGGTGCAAATGTGCTGGTTGCAGGCAGCGCGGTGTTCTCGTCGGCCGATCCGGCGGCCATAATCTCAACATTAAAACACCCCAAAAAGTTACAATCTTTATAATGCTTGTTAGTAAGCAAAATTGTAATATTGAAAAATTTTCAATAAAAGCCTGTATTATTATAAAGCTGTATTTTTTTTAAATAAATGTAAATAATCTCAATATATTTTGTCAGATTAATTACCTTTGCCTCACCAAAATACAAAGTTGTTAATTCTGTATTTTGCTGAGATACCAATTTCAAATCATATGAAACATAATTTTGGTGCCGGTCCCGGCATTTTACCACACGAAGTTTTAAAACAAGCTGCCGCGGCAGTTATCGATTTTAACGGCATAGGCCTTTCTATTTTAGAAATATCCCACCGTTCAGCCGAATTTGAGGCTGTTCTTGACGAGGCTGTTAAATTGGTTAAAGAATTGTTAAATGTTCCTGAAGGTTATTCAGTGTTGTTTTTACAAGGCGGTGCAAGTACACAATTTGCAATGGTGCCTTACAACCTTTTACTAAGTAACGGAAAAGCAGCTTATGTTGAATCGGGTGTGTGGGCAAATAAAGCATTAAAAGAAGCAAAATACTTTGGCGAGGTACAGGTAATTGCTACTTCTAAGGAAGCTAACTTTACTTATATCCCTAAGGATTTCGAAGTACCTGCTGATGCTGCTTATTTGCATCTTACATCAAATAATACAATTTACGGTACTCAGTTGCATAGTTTCCCTAAATCACCAATACCTGTAGTTTGCGATATGTCGTCTGATATTTTCAGCCGCGAAATTAATGTTGCCGATTTTGGGTTGATCTACGCGGGCGCTCAAAAAAATATGGGTCCTGCCGGTGCTACGCTGGTTATTGTTAAAGATGACCTTATAGGCAAAACCGATCGCAAGATCCCTGCGATGCTGGATTACAAAATACAGATAGACAATGGATCCATGTACAATACCCCTCCGGTATTTGCTATATACGTTTCCATGTTAACCTTAAACTGGGTTAAATCAAAAGGCGGTGTTGCTGCTATCCAAAAAGAAAACGAAGCGAAGGCTAACGTTCTTTATGAGGAAATTGAGCGTAACCCATTCTTTAAACCTGTTTGCGCAACCGAAGATCGTTCAAACATGAACGTGTGTTTTGTAATGGAGAATGCTGAGCATGAAAAACCTTTCCTTAAACTTTGCGACGAAAAAGGGATTATCGGCATTAAAGGTCACCGCAGCGTAGGTGGTTTCCGTGCATCAATTTACAATGCGCTTTCTATCAATAGCGTTTATGTGCTGATAGAAGTCATGCAGGAGTTTGCTGAGAAGAATAAGTAATTAGTTTTTGGGTTGATTAAGTTGATTAAGTGAGTGGTTTGCCACAACAACTTAATCAACCTAATCAACTTAATACAACCCAATCAACCCAACAATGATCAGAATATTAGCTAACGATGGAATTGATCCCATCGGCAAAAAAATGTTAGAAGATGCAGGTTTCGAAGTGGATACCAATAACATTCCACAGGACGAACTGCCTGTTAAATTACAAAACTACGATGCCATTACCGTGCGCAGCGCAACTAAAGTGCGTAAAGCGTTAATTGATGCCTGCCCAAATCTGAAATTGATTGGTCGCGGTGGGGTAGGTGTAGACAATATTGATGTTGACTACGCTAAAGAAAAGGGCATTGGGGTTTACAATACCCCAGCTTCATCTTCTTTATCAGTGGCCGAACTTGTATTTAGTCACCTGTTTACGGGTGTTAGGTTTTTACAGGATAGCAACCGCAAAATGCCGGTTGAAGGCAATACCAAATTTAACGACCTGAAAAAGGCTTATGCTAAAGGTGTTGAGCTGCGTGGTCGTACTTTAGGTATAGTTGGTTTTGGCCGTATCGGTCGCGAGGTAGCTAAAATAGCTATCGGCGTAGGTATGGATGTAATTGCTTATGACCTTTTCCCTTTCAATCCAGAAGTTGAGATCACATTAGGTACAGGTGGTACTAAAGTTAACGTAACAGTTAAAACCGCCACTTTAGACGAGATCATCAAAACAGCAGACTTTATTACTTTACACACACCTTTTGTTGACAAAGCCCTTTTAGGTGCCGAAGAATTAGCGCAATTGAAAAAAGGCGTTGGCCTGGTTAACTGCTCACGCGGTGGCCTTATTGACGAGTTAGCTTTAGTTGATGCTTTAAACAGCGGTCAGATATCTTTCGCGGCGTTAGACGTGTTTGATAACGAGCCTACGCCACGTGCTGAGATCATCACTCACCCTAAAATCTCGTTAACCCCGCACAT
Source organism: uncultured Mucilaginibacter sp. (assembly GCF_946479965.1). The sequence continues at coordinate 44,007 of NZ_CAMLHX010000003.1, forward strand.
TGGCGCGGCAACTAACGAGGCGCAGGAACGTATTGGTGTTGAGCTAGCCAGCTTGATCATCGGCCATTTTACCAAGTAATTTCTATTTACTACATAGACTAAGGCTTCCGATTTATCGGGGGCCTTTTTTGTTTAAGTACAAATAGTACATTTGTTTACCTTTAACCACCATGACCGCTAAAAACGACAAAAAGACCATCCGCGCCTGGGCTATGTTTGATTGGGCCAATTCGGCTTATAACCTCGTAATTACTTCCACAGTATTTCCGGCATATTATGTGGCGATAACAGAGAACGCCGAAAACGGCGATCGGGTTAGCTTCTTCGGTCATAGGTTTGTTAACACAGCGTTATCAAATTATGCTTTGGCGGCAGCTTACCTGGTTATTGTACTGATGCTTCCGGTATTGACCTCGATTGCCGATTATCGTGGCAGCAAGAAAAGCTTTATGCAGTTTTTTACATGGCTGGGTGCTACAGCATGCTGCTGCCTTTACTTTTTTAAGTTAGATAATTTAGAACTTGGTATTATTTGCTTCGCATTAGCAGCGATAGGATATAGTGGCGGTTTTGTATTTTATAACTCTTATTTACCCGAGATAGCTACTGTTGATAAACAGGATGCTGTTAGTGCCAAAGGCTTTAGCTACGGATATATAGGCAGCATGATCATTCAAGTGATCTGCTTTGTGTTTGTACTAGCTCCGGAGACATTTGGGATAACTGATAAAAGCTTTCCGGCCCGGCTGTCCTTCTTGCTAGTAGGGTTGTGGTGGATCGGCTTTGCACAAATTCCGTTTAAAGTATTACCTGGTGGAACGGCAAAAATGGTTAATAAACAGGTTAGCGTTTTACGTGGCGGCTTTATTGAGTTGGGTAAGGTCTGGCAACAGGTAAAACAAATGCCTTTACTTAAACGCTATTTGCCGGCATTCTTTTTTTATAGCATGGGCGTGCAAACCATTATGCTGGCAGCGGCGGGCTTTGGGGCAAAGGTGTTACATCTACCAACAACCAGTTTGATAACCATTATCCTTATCATCCAACTGGTGGCCATACTGGGTGCCAATTTAATGTCTAAATTATCAGCAAAACATGGTAATGTGCCTGTGCTAACAGGTGTTGTAACGATCTGGATATTGATTTGTATGTTGGCTTACTTTATTACTACCGCTACACAGTTTTATCTGTTGGCTGCTGTTGTTGGTTTGGTAATGGGAGGCATCCAGTCGTTGTCCCGGTCCACCTATTCAAAGTATCTGCCCCAGGATGCTACTGATACAGCCTCATTCTTCAGTTTTTACGATGTTACCGAGAAGCTGGCTATTGTTGGTGGTATGTTCAGTTTTGCTTTGATAGAAGATCTTACAGGCAGTATGCGTAACTCCATCTTAGCCCTGGGCTTTTTCTTTGTGATAGGATTGGCGTGGCTGCTGGCTCTTGGCCGGTTAAAAAATCAAGACAAATCCTCATAGCAAAGCAGCGTGTTGCAGAAATATATACAACACTTTGCAACACTTGCAACAGCGTTTTTTGTAATACCTTGATTATTAAAATCTTGTGAAAAGTAAATGTTGAAACATGCAACACTTTGCAACAGCATTTACTTCGTTCCCGATGGTTTTTTCATTGCTTCACCATCTTTTAACGGCACCCCAAAGTTAGGCGTTCCATCCTTATTCCATGTAAATTTTTGAGCACGTGGTGCGCGTTTGCCGCCGCAACCATCGCCGGGGTTGGCATTGGCATGGTATAATATCCAATCCTCCTTACCATCAGGCGACTTAAAGAAGGAGTTGTGACCCGGCGCATAGATCTTATTTGCCGGATTTTGCGAAAATAACGGCTGTGGCGATTTCTTCCATGATTGGCTGTCTAACAAATCAGCATTTGCCGAAGCTGTTAACATACCCAAAGCATAAAAATCCGTCCAGCAGCCGCTTGCGGAGTAGATCAGGAAGATCTTATCGCCACGCTTTAATATCTGCGGACCTTCATTCACCAAAACTCCAATTCCGCTGTTGTTTTCCCAGCTATAAGTCGGACTTGATAATCCTACCCGCTTGCTGCTTATCGTCCATGGGTTACTCATTTGGGCTATATAGATACTCTGCATCCCGTTTTTATCGCCTTCCCAGCCAGACCATAGCATATACATTTTGCCTTTTTGCTCAAACACGGTAGCGTCAATGGCCCATTTATTTGCGGCATCGCTTACCTGGCCCTTAAAGGTCCATTCGCCCTTTGTAGGATCGGCTGAAGGGTTTTCAATCACATACATGCGGTGATGATCGTTAACGCCGTCATCAGCCGCAAAATACATGTACCATTTGCTTTGTAAGTAATGAAGTTCCGGTGCCCAAATCTCTTTGCCATAGGTGGTACCTGAAGGTGGTGTCCATACCACTGTTTTCTCTGCCGATTTTAATTCGGTAAGGTCCTTCGTTTTCCATATTGTTAGGTTGCGGCCCGTTGTTTGGGTGTAATAATAATAGCCATCCTTGTAAATATTCCATGGGTCGGCGCCTGATGGCAGCAGGGGATTGTTAAAAGTTTGGGCGAAAGTGGTAGTAAAAGTTATATGGAGGAGTAGAAGGGTTAAAAGCTTTTTCATATTTAACGTAAGGTAGCTCGAAAATATTAAATATTATATCATCACGTTAGGCAAAGTCCACAGCCTTTAATATCTTTAACCATGCTGCTTCATTTAGTTAAATTTAAAGGAAAGGGATTTTGGGTAATATTGCTGCCTATGTTATCCGCCTTTGTCTTATTCCAATTGGCAGAATTTCTTCCCATCAACAGAGACTTTGTAGGAGCGATCGCGCTCACCATTTCAGGGACATTGTTGTTTTTTTACGATAATCAAAGACCTACAATTGTTGAAGGTGACATCATCAAAAAGAAAATTAAACTTCCCCGCGAAAAAAACAGAAACAGTATGATGTGGATCGAAGTGCGTTATTGGGGCTTGTTAATGGTAGTTGTTGGATTAATATGGATGGGGAATTTGCAGCAGTTTGTTTAATCGTATTGTTCAAATAACGCATTTACCATTTTTAAAACCCTCTAAAATTAGGCCGGCTTATCAGCGGAGAAAACGACCAGGGCACCGAGCTCAAAATAATCAGCAAACCAACCGTAAACCAGATCGCCATTGTTTTATATTTCTCTTTATCGGTTTCCTTTCGTTTCGCTTTAACGGAGCCAATAGTGATAACTGTAATGCCTATCAGCATCATAGCAATATGCTCCATACCAAAAAAGCGAATGATACGCTCGTGAACGGCAGTGCTGAAGTTATGTAAGAAGTAAGAAACTATAGGACTTATAAAATAAAGACTGATACCAAGTATCAACTGCACATGTGCTATTGTAGCCGTAATGTGCCTAACCGAATTGTCAAACTTTAAATAAGGTTTGTTTAATAACCATCCCTGATATGCATTGAAAATGGCAAAAATCAGGCTGCCCAATACCAGCCAACGTGTTAAAGAATGTAGCGCTAATAAGGTTGGATACATATATATGTAGACGAATTTGTTTACAAACATATTTTAAAATTCGTTCAATTTATATTGTATTGCAAAATAGACAGTTAGTAAAAACTACGTTATCAAATGCAAAAAAGCTTGAAATAACACGCAGCAATAGGTATTTTGGGCAATGTATGATTCTATGCCGCAACACGATACTTTTTTAAGCCGACTTGATGATCTAAAAAAAATTGCTGATGAGTTACCCGTTGCCATTATTGTTCACCGGGTTGACACCATGCAAATTGTTTACATGAATAGTACCGGGCTAAATGAATTAGGCACCAGTCACCAGGAGTTGGAGCAACTAAAACCCGAAGAATATTACCTCAAATATTTTAATAGCGATGGCACTGAGGACGTTGTGCCTAAAGTAATGCTATTTATTAAAGCCAAAGGCGCTGCGGACAGGATATCGTATTTTCAACAGGTGCGTACCGCCCATTCAACCGAATGGCAGTTGTATGTAAGTAATACCCGTGTTTTTAACAGGGATGAAAACGGAGATGCCACCCATTTGCTAACAACCGCCAGCGTACTTGATCCTGTGCATCATATTACAGCCAAGGTGGGCCGCCTGGTTGACGAAATTTCCTTCTTGCGCCAAAGCAATCGGCTTTTTTTAAGTCTTACCAAACGCGAAAAAGAAATACTTGCATTAATGGCGCTGGGTTTAAGCTCGATAGAAATTGCTGATAAACTTTTTATCTCAATTGCCACCACCAACACGCACAGAAAGAACATCCGAGCAAAGCTTAGGTTAAAAAACAATTTCGAGACCGTAAAATTCGCGCAAGCTTATAACCTCATTTAATTATAATAGTTCCGCACTATTTCGCTTTATCTTTCTTTTTTCATAAATTCCGCCTATAAATGCCAAAAGCATTTTCATTGACTGAAACTTCCTGTTTTAAAGCTGTTTAACTTGGAAAAATTTACCAGGCGAAATTTTTTAGGTAAAGGCGCTATGCTTGCGGGGGCGGCGTATCCGGCCATGCTGGCTTTGGGTATGTTAAAGTCATCCGAGGCACACGCTTTCGATCTACCCGGCAGCGGCGATGGTAAAAAAATCATCATTTTAGGTGGAGGTTTAGCAGGTATGACCTGCGCCTATGAGCTCACCAAATTAGGCTACAATTGCACCATTTTAGAAGCCCGCAAACGCGCAGGCGGTCGCTGTTTCAGCATCCGCAACGGCAGCACCAACACAGAAATTGACAGGCCAACTGCAACTGCAACTTTCGATCCGGGTATGTATTTCAACGCCGGTCCCTCACGCATTCCGCATCACCACAAACTTACCCTGCATTATTGCAAGGAATTGGGTGTACCTATCCAGGTGTATAACAATGTTAACGAGGGCGCTTATTATTTTGCAGAAGGCAAGGGACCTTTATCCAACAAAAAAATACGTGCCCGCGAAGTGCATAACGATATGCGTGGCTACATGACAGAACTGCTGTCAAAAAGTATTGATAAAAGCGGATTGGATGCCAGCCTAAGCAAAGAGGATGTAGAGAAAGTAATGATGTACCTGGCTGCCGAGGGTGGCTTGGACATTGACAAGCTTTATAAAGCATCCGCAAGGCGTGGATATACCGAAGCACCTGGCGCAGGCGCACAATCGGGCAAAGTAGCAGAGGCGAACAAACTAGCTGATATACTGCATTCAGGCTTGCTAGATCCGGATTTTTATAATGTGGCCGAGTATACCTATGAGCTGCAAATGACCATGTTTCAGGCCGTAGGTGGCATGGATAATATTGCCAAAGCCTTGCAAGCCAAAGTAGCTACCATGCTAAAATTGGGCGCAGAGGTTACGGCTATAACCAACTTACCCGAAGGCGTTAAAGTAATCTATAGGGATGCGACAGGTACGCACGAATTGCAGGGCGACCTGTGTATCTGCACCATACCGCTGCCTGTGCTAAGTAATATCAACACTAATTTTTCAGGCGATGTAAGCAGGGCGATAGACTATATCGCTTATATAAAAACAGGCAAGATAGGCCTGCAGTTTAAACGTAGATTTTGGGAAGAGGACGACCAGATCTATGGTGGAATAACGCATACCAATAATGAGCTCACCCAGATATTTTACCCATCCAACGATTATTTGGGTAAAAAAGGGATACTAATAGGCTACTATAACTTTGAGGAAAAGGCCCACAACACCGGCAAACTAAGCTATGCCGACCGCGAGAAACTGGCGCTGCAAAAGGGTAGGCTGATCCATCCACAATATGATAAGGAGTTCGAAAAGTCGTTCTCGGTAAGCTGGCATAACACCAAATACAGCTTGGGTGGCTGGGCGGAGTACGACAGCGAAACACGCAAAAATTATTACCCGGTACTGTTAAAGCCCGATAAGCAGGTATACTTTGCAGGCGAGCATCTAACGTATTTAAACGCCTGGATGGCAGGCGCATTTGAGTCGGCGCGCAGCGTAGTTGCGGCTGTGCATGCAAGGGTAACAGAGCAGCGGGTAAGTTATCCGGCCAATAACATTAAAGGTTAACAGACAATATTAAATTTAAGGATATGGCAAACATCAATCGCAGAACCTGGATCAGAACCAGCGCTTTAATGGCCGGTGGCGCGGCTTTTCTGCGCGGTGGCGTAGAAAAATTATCGGCAATGCCGGTATTGAAAAGAGTAAAAACCACTGCTATAAAAGAGCAAACGTTTTTGGAGAGCATTCCGGCTGAGATAAAGGCCCGGTTAAGCGCCAACGAAAACCCTTTCGGTCCGTCGCCGGCTGTCAAAAAAGCTATTCAGGATACGATAGATGTTGGTTTCAGATATCCGATGGACCTTTACGGGCAGTTAGTTGATAAAATTGCCGCCTTTGAAGGTGTAAAGCGCGAAAATATCCTGATGAATGCCGGTTCATCGCCATTGTTGTTGGCTGCGGCTATGGAGTACAGCAAAGGCGGAAAAAGTATCATTACCGGCGATCCATCATACGAAGACCTTCCATCAACAGCAGAAGGTTTCGGAGGAAAATGGATCAAAGTACCGCTAACGCCGGAGTTTAAACTCGACCTGGATGCAATGGAAGCTAAAGTGGACGGCAATACCGGCCTGGTTTATATCTGCAATCCAAACAACCCAACTGCCACTGTTTTAGATACGGCAAAATTGAAAGCCTTTATTGAGCGGGTATCTAAAAAAGCCACTGTTTTTGTTGATGAGGCTTATATTGATTACCTGCCCGACCCAAAAGCCGCCAGTATGATGAGTGCCGTTTTAGCCGGCCAAAATGTTATCGTAGCGCGTACATTCTCTAAACTATATGGCTTTGCCGGCCTGCGCTGTGGCTATTTAATTGCACAGCCTAAAACAACCGAGATGTTGAGTAACTTAACATCCGGCGCGTTTAATATGTCGGCCACAACGGTAGCGGGCGCTATAGCAGGCTATAACGAAACTGCCTTTTTGCAGGATGCGCTTAAAAAAACCATCGCCTCAAAAGAGTATCTGTACAGTGTATTAAAAGCAGAGGGGTATACTTACATACCATCATCTGCTAACTTTGTACTGTTTCCGATTAAGATGGAAGGACGCAAGTTTGCCGAAGAGATGGGTAAACGTGGTGTTGGTATTCGCATCTGGCAAATAAAAGACCAACATTACTGCCGGGTAAGCATCGGTACAATGGATGAAATGAAGATCTTTGCTGAGGCTTTTAAACAGATATCATAACAATACTACTATGCGCAGCTTACTAATTATGATTTGTTTTGTTGTTACAGCGAACCTTGCGCTTGCTCAAACAGCAACGCCTAATCCACGGCCTTTAACTATGGCTGAGTATAAAAAAGGTAAAACCTTTAGCATTGCCGATCTGGACAAAGATACTTATGTTAAGTTTGAAAACACTTATGTTTTGGATAGGTATGAAGGTCGGCCGGCTTATTTTATTACCGGTAGCGACGGCCTTAAAAAGCGCATAGACCTGTACAAATTCATCGTCCGTGAGGGTATGCAGGAGATTGGCTTGATGGTGTTTTATACATCCGAAACCGGCAAAAGATACCAGGCGCTTGTACCTAATTTTACTGCCGATGCCGCAGTTTGGGAGGTTTACTTTGATGATATTGATAACATTAACAAGGTAGAGAAGAACTTTATACTCAAACTTTCTTATGTGCTATCAAAAGAGTTGAGTTTTCAGCAATATAAAGTGATAAATGGCGGTAAGGTTTCTAAAGAGGAGTCTGCTAAATACGGCACAGCTATCTGTTTCCCGGGGGATGAATTGGTTACAATGAGTAACGGCTCAAAAAAACAATTAAAAGACGTAAAAAGCGGCGATAAGGTGATCACCATTGACCCGGTTACACATCAATCGTCTGCTACCGTTGTTAATGAACTTACAGAACACGAGCCTGAAAATTATGCGCTTACGCAATTGGTATTGGTGCTGGCAAAAGAGCATAAGGCTGCTACTGGCCTGAATGTTAATTTATCTGCAAAAGTGGTTAAGGCAACGCCTAATCACCCCATGCTTACTAAAACCGGCAACAGCAAAATAGGCGACATTCAGTTAGGAGAGCAGGTGCTTTGCCTTGACGAAGCAAGCGGTAAGTACGAAACATACACGGTTCTAAAGAAAAATGAACATGCGGAAGGTGTTCAAAAGGTGTATAATATTGTTGCTGAGAAGGGTAGTACGCTTATAATGAATGGCGTTATGGTGTTGCAAAAATAATGTTGATGCATCTAAACACATTGCCTTATGGCTTACTCAAAAGTTTTTCTGAAATTAGCCGGCGATGAAAACCGAATTGTTTATTCCCTGCTTTATAGATCAGCTTTTTCCGGATACCGCATTTAATACCATAAAACTGCTTGAAAAGGCGGGCTGCGAAGTACACTATAACCCTGAGCAAACCTGCTGCGGACAGCCGGCATTTAACGCGGGTTTTTGGGACGAAGCCAAAACGGTGGGGCGCAAATTTCTGGATGGTTTTTCAGATGACAGCGTGATCGTTACGCCATCAGCATCATGCACCGGCATGGTGAAGAACTATTATAACGATCTGTTTACCAACACCATGGTGCATAACCATTGTAGAAATGTGCAAGGCAATATCTTTGAGTTGTCAGATTTTTTGGTGAATGTTATTCAGTTTGACAAATTTGGCGCCGAGTTGGAAGGTCGCGCTGTTTACCACGATAGCTGCAGCGCCCTGCGCGAGTGCAAGATCAAGGAAGAGCCGCGTCAACTTTTATCAAACGTATTGGGATTAGAATTGCTTGAACTGCAACAAGGCGATACCTGCTGCGGCTTCGGCGGTACCTTCGCGGTTAAGTTCGACGCTATATCAGCCGCAATGGCTCAGCAAAAAGTTGATTTTGCCATGGAAGCCGGCGCTGATTATATTATCTCTACTGATGCTTCCTGTCTGCTGCACTTGCAAAGCTATATCGATAAAAACAACCTCTCTATTAAAACCATGCACTTAGCCGATGTGCTGACGCATGGTTGGGGGAATGTTTGAGTGTGATTTTGAATTTCGAATGTTCGATTTCGGATTTTTATTTGTTGGCAGCTGTTTTGCTTTGTTTTCAACATGCAACGCTACCAATCAGCAGAAAAAAACACCGGCGTTATAGCTTATGAGATCGTCCCAGATGGCATCAGTATAAAATTCAGGGATGGCTCGGTATATCTGTATACTATTCAAAGCACCGGCAAAACGCATATTACTCAAATGCAACGTTTAGCCCGGGAAGGAGCGGGGCTTACCACCTATATTAACCAGCATGTACGAGAAAACTACCAGGAAAAGCTGAATTAACGCAATATCTGCTCATTTAGCCGTTACTGGCATGATGCTTGACTTATGCGTTTACATTAAGATTTGAAGCGATGGGAAATTGGGAACATTATGTAGTTGGAATTTTTGTAGTATTAGTTATCTACATTTTCGCGTTTGGTGGCGCAGCCATGGTTGGCGGCAAATTTGATAACTGGACAAGCAGGTTAAAGCGCCATAAGGTGTCCTTTAAATGGAAAAGAAAGAAGCTTGAACGGTATTAACCTAAAAGCGTTTGGTATAGCCGGTAATTCTCCGCGTCAAAACAAACAAATATTACTTTTTTGATCTGCTCGTTATCAGCCAAAAAATCATTTACTGTCTTTACTGCAATTTCTGCCGCATCAGGCTTCGGGAAATGATACACACCTGTACTTATATTAGGGAAGGCAATAGTTTCCACGCCGTTATCTATCGCTACCTTTAAGCTATTTCTATAAGCGTTAGTCAATAATTGTTCAGCTTTTTGAGTACTGCTTTTGCTCCAAACCGGGCCAACAGTGTGTATAACATATTTTGCGGGGAGATTACCGCCTGTAGTTATTACGGCCTCGCCGGTTTTACAGCCACCCTGGCGTTCGCGTATTTTGTAACAATCCTCTAAAATAGCTTTTCCACCCGCGCGATGAATAGCACCATCAACTCCGCCACCACCTAATAAACTGGTGTTGGCCGCGTTAACAATGGCATCGGCTTTTATTTTGGTGATATCGCCCTGAATCAATTCAATCTTGCTCATGTAATTTTAACCAACCATAGCGCTATCGGTTTTTTATAACCGATAAAATTCCTAAATTCGCAACACAAAATTAAGATCGCGTTAGTAGGCGATCGACTAAAAGTAAAATTTAAAAACCGGACTTCAAATGAAGTCCCTCTCCTAAAGGAGAGGGACTTAGGGTGAGGCCAAATCATGTTTGTAGATGATCAAGATTACACTACCCGACGGTTCCGTTCGTGAGTACGAACAGGGAACTACTTCTATGCAGATAGCGCTGTCTATCTCTGAAGGTTTAGCACGAAACGTATTAGCTGCTGAAGTTGATGGCGAGGTTTGGGATGCCAACCGCGCTATCGAAAAAGACTCGCAGGTTAAATTATTGACCTGGAACGATGTTAAAGGCAAAGCAACATTCTGGCACTCATCGGCCCACATGATGGCCGAGGCGCTGGAGGCACTTTATCCGGGTACCAAATTTGGTATCGGTCCGGCAATTGAGACCGGTTTTTACTATGATGTTGACTTTGGCGATAAACCTTTTTCATCAGAAGAGTTTAAGAAGATAGAAGACAAGATGCTGGAGCTGGCTAAGGCTAAAGAGGAGTTTACCCGTAAACCTGTTAGCAAAGCCGATGCGATAGCTTATTTCACCGAAAAAGGCGATGAGTACAAACTGGACCTGATAAAGGACCTGCCTGATGGTGCCATCACTTTTTATACACAAGGTAACTTTACTGATCTGTGCCGCGGGCCGCACATCCCTAATACCGGCTTTGTAAAAGCTGTTAAATTGATGAGTGTTGCCGGTGCCTACTGGCGCGGCGACGAAACCCGTAAGCAGCTTACCCGTATCTATGCTGTTACTTTCCCTAAAGCGAGCGAACTGACTGAATATCTGCGCATTCTGGAAGAAGCCAAAAAACGCGATCACCGTAAATTAGGTAAGGAACTGGAGCTGTTTGCTTTCTCTGAAAAAGTAGGTATGGGCCTGCCTTTGTGGTTGCCAAAAGGCACTGCTTTGCGTGAGCGTTTAACTAACTTTTTGCAAAAGGCACAGGTTAAAGCTGGTTACGAGCAGGTTATTACACCGCACATCGGGCATAAAAACTTGTATGTTACTTCGGGTCACTATGAAAAATATGGGGCCGATTCTTTTCAGCCCATAAAAACACCGCAGGAAGGCGAGGAGTTCTTTTTAAAACCGATGAACTGCCCGCACCATTGCGAGATCTATAAAACAAAACCACGCTCTTATAAGGACCTTCCGGTGCGTTTGGCAGAGTTTGGTACCGTTTACCGTTACGAACAAAGCGGCGAGCTGCACGGTTTAACCCGTGTACGTGGCTTTACTCAGGATGACGCGCATTTGTTTTGCCGTCCTGACCAGGTGAAAGAAGAGTTTAAGAAAGTAATCGACCTGGTATTATATGTTTTTGGTGCTTTAGGTTTTGAGGATTATACCGCTCAAATATCGCTACGTGATCCTGAAAATAAAGCTAAATACATCGGTACTGACGAGAACTGGGCTTTAGCAGAATCAGCTATTATTGAAGCTGCTGCAGAAAAAGGTTTAAACACTGTTGTTGAGTTGGGTGAAGCCGCATTTTACGGCCCTAAGCTCGACTTTATGGTGAAGGATGCCATTGGCCGTAAATGGCAATTGGGTACCATACAGGTAGATTATAACCTGCCTGAGCGCTTTGAACTGGAGTATACAGGCAGCGATAACCAGAAGCATCGCCCGGTTATGATCCACCGTGCGCCATTTGGCTCAATGGAGCGCTTTGTTGCCGTGTTAATTGAGCATTGCGCGGGTAATTTCCCGCTATGGCTATCGCCTGAACAGTTTATTATATTGCCTATCTCAGAAAAGTATGAAGATTATGCAAAAAAACTTTCAGATGAGTTAAAAGATTCCGATATTTGCGGGCTAATTGACTTCAGGGACGAGAAGATAGGGCGGAAGATACGCGACGCTGAAGTTAAAAAGATCCCATATATGCTGATAGTTGGCGAAAAAGAGACTGAACAAAATGAGGTTTCCGTTCGCAGACATGGGCAAGGGGATCTGGGTAGCATGAGTATTGAAGATTTAAAAAAACAAATAATAAAAGAAATAACCGTATAACTTGGCATTAAACAAACCATTCAACAGAGGACCAAGGCTTCCTTTCAAGAAGAAAGAAGCTGAACACAACATTAATCAATTCATCAGAGCTGCCGAAGTTCGTTTGGTAGGCGATAATGTAGAAACGGGTGTTTATGCGTTAAAAGATGCTTTAGCGATAGCTGAAGAGCAAGAGTTGGATCTGGTTGAGATATCGCCTAACGCTGTTCCGCCGGTTTGTAAAGTAACAGACTATAACAAGTTTATTTACGAACAGAAGAAGAAGCTTAAAGAGATAAAAAGCAACGCCAAACAAACGGTTATTAAAGAAATACGCTTCGGACCGAACACTGATGACCATGACTTCGATTTTAAATTGAAACATGCCACCAAGTTTTTAGAAGCAGGCGAGAAGGTGAGGGCCTACGTACACTTTAAAGGTCGTGCAATTGTATACAAAGAGCAGGGCGAAATATTGCTGCTGCGTTTTGCACAGGCATTAGAGGAGGTAGGTAAGGTAGAGCAATTGCCAAAGCTGGAAGGAAAACGGATGTTTTTAACCGTTGCTCCAAAAGTAGGTAAAAAATAAGGATGTGCAGATTTCAGATGTGCGGATGTGCAGATGAGGTTTGTTTATTAAGAATTAAAGATGTGCAGATGCTTTAGCAGATGTGCAGATGAAGATAAAGCGTTGAGAAACGCCTGTAACTAACAAAAATAAATAACGACATGCCAAAAATGAAAACCAATTCCAGTGCTAAAAAGCGTTTTAAGCTTACTGGAACCGGTAAAATTGCAAGAAAGAGCGCTTTCAAAAGCCACATCTTAACCAAGATGAGCACTAAACGTAAGCGTAATCTTACCCGCAGCACTTTAGTATCTGATGCTGATATGGGTAACGTTAAGCGTATGCTTGCAATCGGAAAGTAATTAACAAATTAATTAACCAGGTATTAGAGTATTAAAGTCCGTAAAACGGCACTCACTACCAAAAACAACAAAAAATGCCACGTTCAGTTAACGCCGTAGCGTCGAGAAGACGCAGGAAAAGGATCATGAACCTCGCCAAAGGTTATTGGGGTTCACGCAGCAAGGTTTATACCGTTGCTAAAAACACAGTAGAAAAAGGTTTACAATACGCTTACCGCGACCGTAAGACCAAAAAACGCGAATTCCGCGCTCTTTGGATCCAACGTATCAACGCAGGTGCGCGTCAGTACGGTATCTCTTACTCCGTTTTAATGGGTAAATTAAACGCTAAAAGCATTGGCTTAAACCGTAAGGTATTGGCCGATTTAGCGATGAACAACCCTGACGCTTTTAAAGCAGTTGTTGACGCAGTAAAATAACATTATAAGATTTCACCGATTCGTTGGTGATTTCACAGATTAAAAGGCTTTCCGAGGATTTGGAAGGCCTTTTTTGCGTTATGACTTTTTCTGAACTAACCTAAGGTTGGCGCAAGAATGCAGCGTTGGGCGAGTTGATTAGGGACGTCTTATGTTTTGTGATGCATTACAGACTGTCTCTTTTATACTCCTCTATCATATTCCTTACGTCCGGTATGTTTTCCACTTGAGTTTTTAATCCTTGAGTTAAATTGCCGGGCAATATAATTTTTAAATCTATTCCATTTTTATCGGTTATCATGAAAGATCTTGGTTGACCAAAATGAGCGTTTTTTCTTTCGACAACTTTCTGATTGTAGAATTTTTTTAAAGCAGTAAGATAGGCTACTGTATCATTGTCGGCAGTTAGAGGAGTAGCCGTACTATCAAGTGTAATTTTGCCGCTCGGATCGTCGTAATTATCTTGGTATAAGAAAAGAGTGTATTTTTTACCACCTGCATCACTGGCAATGGGCTTAGAATTTGAATCGTCGGTATTACGGTTTGAACAACTTTGAATAGAGGTGGCAATCAACAGTGCGAGGATAAGTGTTTTAATATTCATATTGATAAAATTTAGATAAGGCAAATATAATAAATCGATAAACAAAAGGAACTTAGTGCCTTGTGCACCTATGTTAATACAGGCGTTGTTGCGTGTTATCACCAACAAGCGCGGGAACTGCGTACCTATTAAATTATCTTTTTTAAACCCGGCACATTAACCAAAAGTTTCGCCAGCAAAAACGTACCAATTACGGCCAAAGGTGCAACTATCAAAAACTTTAACCCCGGTTCTATTGCCAGGTTATGTAGGGCTACGCTTAATGCAATAAGCACCAGGGGATGAAATATATACATGGCGAATGTTGTACGCGAAATGCTTGTCAACCATGCACCGGGATTGTTCAGGCGTGACCTGCCGATTATAAGTAATGCGGCAGCAATGCTGAAACCGGTAAACTGCTCCCAAAGTGCATACCATAGCGATGGCCAGTGACCGCCTATGGTGAATTCGCTTAGGGGAAAATTAAGCAATTGTTGTACAACAAAAAACAGGGGGAACCCGATTGCGACCAGGTAAATAGCCGTTCGTCGCATTTGCTTACCGGTTTTTAACTCCATTTTCTCAAGCCATTTGCTGCGCGAGGCTATAAGGCCCAATATAAATAGGACAATATATTGCGGAAAATGCCCCAATTGGAATCCTAAAGGCTCAAGTACCCAACCTACGGGAAAAAACAAGCGTACAACATAGCTTACAAGGCCAATAACTCCTGCAAAAAGGAATATCTGTGTTGATGTGGGCGCAGGTAAATTCAATTCATATTTCTTAGCTATCAGCCGGAAAAGCACATACAACAGCGTGAATATAAGTAAGGCTGCAACAAACCAAAGCACACCAAAGCTGATCCAACTGTCAAAACCGCTTAGATATTGGAGGTAAGTTATCTTTGGATGCGTACCGGTATAGTTATAGGGAATAAAGCTTAAAAAGGGTGATAAAATAAGAGAATAAAAAAGTAACGGCAGACCTAATCTCAACAACCTGTCGGTGATAAATTTTACCGGCCCCTTTTTGTCGTAGGACGAAGGAATAAAAAGAGCGGACAGGAAGAAAAAAAATCCCATAAAAAAACTCTGGTTAACGGCTACCAGCGTTGTAAGGGAAAGACTGACCCCAAGTAGCGTGGTCTTTTCAGAATAATACCAGCTGCCGGGAGCGCCGTAGGTAACCGCCGCATGGTGCACAATAACCAAAATGGTGAGGATAACTTTTAGATAGTCAATATAGGCTATCTTCGATTTGCTTGCGGGAATAGTAGGTTCGGCCATATGTACGGATAATAAATATAGAATAGCTGTTTTTATCTTAACAGTGGTTTTATTTACCCGCTTAAAATAATGCTAGTTCGCGCACAGTGTGATTAGGGGTTTACTAAAATAGGTATTTAACGGGTAGTTACAAACAAAAACAATCCATCAGTCCGCCACATTCTTGCTCCAGCACGGTGAGAAATATTATATGTAAAAAAATGTAACTTTTTTTACATACTGCCGTAAAAACCCTTACCTAATCCCACAAAAATGAAAAAAACAATCGCGTATTTTCTGCTCGTAGTATTTCTATTTGGCTCATGCAAAAAAGAAAATCAACTTAGCCATTATGTTTCTACCAGTTCTTTGGACGATGGATCCGAAGTTGTATCAAAAACAGGAAGTGCCAACGTAAAAATAAGCACCGCAGCGCTTAATACTTGGTTTGCAAAAAATCCCGTTGGCCGTTATTTAACTCCTGATTGGACAAAAGCAATGCAAGCGAGTGTTGGCGGCGTTGCAGTCGTAAAAATACCTATTAAAGCCATTACAAATGTTTCTGGGCCGCTGAATAGCGGGGGGAAACAAGTGATGTCATCTGGAAACACCACGACACAGGGGACGCTAAACAATTTTGACCCAAATCATCCTCCAACCCTTTACTTTTTTAAAAACAAGTTGAACCCTGGCGATAGTTTAAAAGCGGTACTTTTAAACTTTGTACCTGCAGACAGTAACCATGAGAATGGAGAGAACAACATATGGACCGGTAAATTACTTGAATGGTCTCTCGAGTCAGATAATGTATATTATCAGGATCTTGACAAAAGTTATGTAACATCAAAAGGCAGCATTACACCTATTTCGCTTTCTAATAATAGTAAAAGTATTAAAATTAATAGCCTGGCTTCTTTTTTTAATGATATCTGGAACGCTATCGTATGGTTTTTTGAGTGGATAGGATATAATATTGGGCTACCGGGCACTTATACTGAATATATGAACGGTACTATTTTGACCTGGTGCGTCTTTTTAGGTGGAGTGCTTTGTTCAGGTGGCGGTGGGGGTGGTGATGGCGGTGGTGGTGGCGGAAGTGGCGGGAGTAGTTACAATTTCGTTTATGGAAGTTATCTTTTAGGCTATAATGGATATTTCGACGGTTCGGGGTGGCAGCCTTATGCAACCGATAGTGGTGGTACCCCTTGTCCCGGGTTAAATGCAACCGGAGGCATTCAAGTCATGACTTTACCTGGATGTCCAATAATACCTCCGGAAAATACTACTGCAGGTCAAATCATAAGTGAAGCAGCTACAAAATATGGGTTAAATGGCCCTAAACGTGTATGGCTTAACCAACATGTTGATGCGTTTAATTTAATAAATGCATATGTTAATTTAGCCGGGCTTAGTGATGCAGAAAAATCAGAATATTTTAATTGGGCGATTGACTATTTGAAAAATAACCCAAATGTGTTGCTTGATGATTTCAAAAATCAATTTGCAATGCTTTCTGAGGGAGAGGATGGACCAGATTTTTTTGATCAAAGTTATTGGGATGGTCTACAAATTACTCAACAAACGCTACCCTCTTATGACGATTTTTATGCCGCTTTCCCAAACATCGATGCAAACGCTGTTTATAATTTAATTGGTGGGCAAATTTTAGCACACCATATATCTAATCCTAGAAACTATTCAAACGCTTGCGCTTTACGTGTAAGCAGGGCGTTAAATTATTCTGGAAAATTGATTCCACAACTTGCCGGTACAGAACAAGGGGCTGACGGTAAAAATTATTTTTTGAGTGCGAAGAACCTAAATAACTACCTTAAAAAAGTATTTGGTCAGCCTACGTACCATTTTACAAAAGCAGATGGTGGTACAAATGGAGAAAACTTCCCTAATTTAATGGCAGGTAAAAAAGGTATATATTCAATGTTAGCAAGTAATTGGGTAGCGAGTGGTCATGCTGATTTATTCACAGGTTCTATTTGTGATAGAGGTTGCGATATAACAAAATTTACTGATAGTATTGACTTATGGGTTTTACAATAATTAAATTATACTATGAAAATTTTTATTTTGGTAGCGGCTACGTTACTATTTTTTAGCTGTCACACAGTAAAAAAAGCAAAAAAAAACGTCTCCGAAAATGATATTTATGTAAGCGACAAGCGAATGGAAAGAAAGCAATTTTTTTATGTATATAAAATGAATGTTTTTGTCCAGAGCATACAATATTCATTCAATGATTCTCCTGAAATTAGAAAACTATTGGCCGAAGATAAAAGTGCCGTAAATGCAATAGACTTTTTGGATCTGGAAGATATAAACAGTGTTGCCAGAAAAGTTGCTGCAATGGTAAAGCAAGATTCAGTCTTATATGTTGCTGAAGCGCCGGGAGACTTAAAAGGTAAAAGAGCTTTTAAGATTTGCCTGGAATACTATAATAGTAAAGAGTTGGATTCTATTGCCAGAAAATTGTATAAAACTAAATACGGAAGACCATATGTTCTTCGTCCAATTTCAGATACTGTTAATTCACATTAGTAAAATTTACTGTAAGTTAACTTGTACCAATCATAGTATTTTTCTGAGGCATCAACAATAAATGATCTTCTAGTATCAAATTGTGAAAAAAATATTATTTGCATTAATGGTGCTCTTTTTATGCAATTGCAAGTATTCCGCAACCAACAACACGGTAATCATACAAAGCTGTTTGGACTCATTGCATCGTGATAGTGATTTTGATTTTTTAAATCAGGCCACAATTGTTTTAATAAAGAATGTTAATTCGTCTGGGCTTGCTGATTTGCACTGGGGAAAAAATAAGATATCTGTTAAAGATACAAGTGCTGCTGAAATTAAAGTGTATGTGCCGGGTGATACTTTATATAAGAAAAGGTATATGAGAATAAATAAATTCCAGGCAAATAATGATACTGCTCATGTCGATTTAACGCTGCTTAACACAAATGAGGACTTAGCATTTGATCTTGTTAGAAATGACACGAAATGGCGTGTCGCGCATATCAGTTCAAAAATAAAGTAGCAATTAATCTTGCTAAATGAAAGCTGTTTACTGCAAGGTAAACGGCTTTTTGTATTTAATATTAAACCAACGGTGTTCCGCGTGTATTTAATTCCGCGTCAATCGCAATGACAAAAAACCACCGCCAACTAAACTCCCCCAAAAGCAGAGTTTTCTCTTCGATTGTTCAGGCTCGTTTATATAGGAATTTATATTACTTTAGTTGTGTCGGTACTGATGTTGCAGAAGTTGGTGCTATATATGCAACAAGCTGCGATAGCAGAAGGCAAGGAGTGCCCTGAAGAGTTTAAACATTTATAACCCTGTTGCCTATTATGATAGTACCGGTAGTAAAGCGGATTTTACAAAAAATGGGGTTTGAGCTGCGCAGGCGCAAAGTTGTTACGGGCCCTTATCCTAACATTGGCGAGCTTAATATGACGGGTGCCATGCAGCGGTCGCATGTGCGCGGGCTTACGGCTGTTAAAACGGTATTAGATATCGGTGCAGCCGAGGGCTTATGGTCGTTATCAGCAAAACAGCTTTGGCCCGATGCTGATTATGTGTTATTTGAGCCATTAGCCGAGCGGATTGAATTATTAACCAACCTATCTGCGTCGACACCCGGCTTCCATTTTGTGCCGAAAGGGGCAGGCAAAGAAAGCGGCTCGTTTAGTATGGAGGTAACGGATTGCCTTGATGCCAGCATGATAACCGACACACCGATAGATGCTACCAGGTCGCGTTTAATTGAGGTTACAAGTATTGACGAAGAGGTGGCCAATTTGGGCCTGGACGGCCCGTTCATTGTAAAACTGGATACTCATGGTTTTGAACTCCCGATATTAGAAGGCTGCGCCGGGATCTTCGACAGGGTTTCGTTGTTTATTATTGAGTGTTACGGCTATAAAATTACTAAGGATACGCTTTTATTTTGGGAGATATGCCAATATATGGAAAGCAAGGGCTTCAGACTGGTTGATGTGGTAGATATTGTTCACCGGCCCTTAGATCAAACTTTTTGGCAATGCGATGCATTCTTCTGTCCGGTTAACTCCCCGGGCATGGACATTGTTACCTACAACGCTAAATAAGATAAACCGCCTACAATTTTATCGGCTCCAAACTCACTGATCCGGGGTGATCCAAAGTGATCCAAAATGATCCAAAATGATCCAAAAAAGGGTCAATTTTTATGTTGTTCAATTATTTGATAATCAATGTTTTACAATTAATCTACAGCTAAATTTACTGAATAAAAGTAGTTTCAATTTTATAAAACTAAAATGCGTATATATTTAAATATCAACTAGTTATAAAATAGTGATCCGCCATTTTTTACTGAGACGCATATTTTTTGGATCACCCCAATACCAACAAAAAAGGCCCCGAACTTAGGGGCCTTTTCCAATTTCTGTGAGTGTATTTATCTTTAGCTTTTGGCCTCTACCTTATGATTGGCCGTGCCGTTACGGTGTACGGGTTTCAGGCTGTTGTCAATATCCATGTATTGCTTAAAGTTGCGCACATCGGTATCAACCATGTTCTTAAATACCGGGTTTAATAAATTAGCTATCCCGGCACCAACGCCACCTGCGGGCGGGCGGTAGCTTATAATAACATCAACAATAGTTCCCTTGCCATCAGCAGCATCCCTAAAGAATACCTTGCCGGCATTGTCAATAATAGAGTCGGGCAGTGAGCTCCAGCCAATAACTTCGCCGGGTTTATCTTTAACTATCTGGGCATCCCAGCTTACGGTACCAACGCCGGTAGGCAGGCGCAATACCCAATGGGAGCGGGTATCGTCCAGTTGCTCCACGCTTTCCAGGTGGTTCATAAACATGGGCAGGTTATCCAGTTTCCGCCAGAAATCATAAACCGCCTTACGGGGCTTATCAATAACAAACGCCGATTTAATGGTAACATCCACCGGCTCCTGGCTGTTTTTGCCAATAGACTCGTAAATATCGCAATGACCGCTTATGCCACGGTTTAACAGGTATCCGCCCGCGCCCAGCTTCAACAAACTAAACAAAGGGCTTTTAAACAGGCCCTTCAGACCGGAAAACGTCATTTTAACGCCTACAGCGATAGAAATATACCGCTCCGGCCAGTTAAGGTTGATCTCGTCTTCCTTAAGCGGAAGGCTCTTGTAACTCTGTATAGTGGGTAATGTTGCTCTTGTTGCCATAATGCTTAACTAACAGTATAAAAGCCATACGGTTTTTAAAAAGTGTGATTGGGCAGAGCGATGTTTGCCATTGGTTAATACTTATTGTACATTTGCCATGCTTTAGGTTTCGCGGAAGGTGGCAACATCGCCGGGAATTAAAAGGGAATACAGTGTAAATCTGTAACTGTCCCGCAGCTGTAAGCTCCATAACCAAATGTCCAATCAAATGGTCACTATTTGCTAACGCGATGGGAAGACCGGGCAGGAGGGGAGCAAGTCAGAAGACCTGCCCATAGCCATATTAATTCACAGCTTTCGGGGATTGAAGCTTGAATGTGAAATGCTCTACGTAATACCGGCGTGTTTTCATTCTGCTCCCGCGTGCTGTAAGTTTTACTTGCAACCGTGAAAATAACAGCTATAACAAAGGCTTTTTATGCTAAATCAGTACCTCGCAAATTGGCGTTGGTGTTGGCTGTGTTGCCTTTTCAGCAAGCTTTAGCACAATCAGATACTACTAAAAAGCTTAAGGAGGTTGTTATCTCCTCATCGCGGGCAGAGTTGCTGAAAAGCATTACACCGGCCCAACAAATAAAAGCCGAACAGTTCATCCGCTACAGCGCCTTTAACGTAGCCGATGCGATACGGGGCTTCTCTGGAGTTAGCATTAAAGATTATGGTGGTGTTGGCGGCCTTAAAACGGTGTCGGTGCGTGGGTTGGGCGCTAACCATACTGCGGTATTGCTTGATGGCATACAAATTAACGATGCCGAGAACGGGCAGATAGACCTGAGCAAGTTTAACCTTAATAATGTTCAGGAGATCGCGCTTTATAACGGTCAGCCCTCTGATATCAACCAGCCTGCAAGGTCATTTGCTTCCGCAACTGTATTATCCATCAAAACAATAAAACCTGAGCTTACAGCTGCAAAACCTTATTTAATTACAGCGGGGGTAAAGGCGGGGTCATTTGGCCTTTTCAATCCGTATCTGCAATGGCAACAACGGTTAAGTAATCAATGGTCGTTTATAATAAACGGATATACCGAAAACGCGAATGGCAAATATGGGTATACTATTAATGATGGCAACAAAGACATTCACCAGGATAGGGTAGCGGCTGATGTAAAAATACAACAGATTGACGGCGCTGCTTATTGGGTTGGCAGTGATAGCAGCCAATTCAATTTACGGG
This sequence comes from uncultured Mucilaginibacter sp., assembly GCF_946479965.1. The sequence continues at coordinate 65,807 of NZ_CAMLHX010000003.1, forward strand.
TAAATTATTATCATGCAAATAGGGGTCTGCCGGGCCCTGTAATTTTGGGCGTGCAGCCGCCCGAAGGTCAACGGATATGGAATAATGATTTCTTTGTACAATCAGGCTATAAAAAAGGCTGGAAAAGCGGCCTTTCATTACTTATTAATGCAAAATATGCTAACAACTACCTGCATTATTATAATCCGGAGTTTTTTAACTCTGCCGGGTTTTTAGATCAGCATTTCAGGCAGCAGGAGTATTACCAATCGGCATCATTGGCGTACCTGATCACAACAAACTGGGAAGTATCCTACGCTGCCGATCTGGTAATAAACAGCATGACGGCTAACCTGCCTTTATTTAAATATCCCACCCGTACCAGCCTATTGAATGTGTTGGCTACCAACTTTAAGGCCGGGAAGCTAACCTTGCAGGGAAGTTTGCTCAACAGCAATATAAACGAGAGCGTTGCCAGTGGTAGTACCATTCCGAGCCGCAATGTGTTCTCGCCAACGTTAATGGCCACTTATAAAATCAATGATCCGCTGACCGTAAGGGCATTTTACAAGAATATATTCCGTGCGCCGACCTTCAACGAATTGTATTACAACTTTATAACTAATACCAAACTGCGCCCCGAGTTTGCTGATCAGTATGATGTTGGCTTCGCCTATACTAAGAACTTGCCCGGCTCTGTAGAGTATCTATCGTTAACTGCCGACGTGTATTATAACAGTGTAAAGGACAAGATTATCTACACACCTAATGTGTATGCCGGCTCGGCGCTGAATATAGCTAAGACTGAAGGAGTAGGGGCTGATATTGGCATGCGTACAGAAAGTCGATTAGGCGGCCTATATAAAGGATTGTTAGCTGTCAATTACTCTTATCAGCGGGCCATGAATATGACCAATCCGACTGAAGCGACCTATAAAAACCAATTGCCATATACCCCGGAGCATCTTGTCAACTTAAATGCCGGCGTAAGTAGAAAAGGCTGGGGAGTGTACTATAACCAGATATTCTCCTCACTGCGTTTTTACAACAATAATAACAATACAACCTACAAAGATGACTACCTGCCGGCCTATGGTCTTGCAGATCTATCACTTATTTACAAGGGAAGTTATATGATGCATCCGATAATGTTATCGGCAGAACTCAACAACCTCTATAATACAAATTATGTGGTAGTGCGCAGTTATCCCATGCCCGGCAGATCATTCAGAATTTCATTTCAAATAACTATATAACATATAACCATGAAACAATTTAAACTGCACTATCTGTTAATTACGCTAAGCTTTGTGGCTGTCCTGGCATCGTGTAAAAAAGGTAAGGAGCCTGAGCCAACAATTCCTACACAAGGTGTTTATGTGCTTAACCAGGGTAACTTTAATCAGAATAACAGCACATTAACCTATTATGACTACGGCTCTAAAACCACGGTTGCCGACAAATATCAATCAGCCAACGGTAGCAAGTTGGGCGATACAGGTAACGATGTTGGCATATATGGCAGCAAGATGTATATCGTAGCCAATAACTCCAACCGGGTAAATATTACCGATGCGAAGACTGCCAAGCTGGCAAAGCAAATAACCATTGCTCAACCGCGGTTTGTTGTGTTTTATGAGAAGAACGCCTTTGTAACCTCGTATAATGGCACCGTTTCTGTTATCGATACAGCTACGCTTGCTATTACTAAAACTATCACGGTTGGCCGTAACCCTGAGCAAATGGCTATTTCGAATGCTAAACTGTATGTGGCCAACTCAGGAGGACTTGACCCAAGCTATAACTTTGATAAAACAGTTTCTGTGATAGATCTTACTACCCTTACAGAAGCAAAAAAGATAACGGTTATTGATAACCCGATATCAATGGTTGCGGATGGCTACAATAACATTTACGTGCTTTCAGCTGGTAACTACGCTGATGTAGCGGCCGGCTTGACCATTATAAATGCCACTACTGATTTGGTTAAGTCAAAACCAACCGTAAACCTGGGTTACAGCATGCCAATTGCAGCACACGGAGATTATGTTTATTTCCCAACTGCGGATAACAAGATAGCCCTGTTCAATGCCAAAACACAAACTATGGAACGGGCTAATTTTATTACTGATGCCACAAGCGTTACAACGCCTTATGCTATAAGTTTTGATAGTTTAAGCGGCTATCTGTTTATTTCTGATGCAAAAGATTACTCATCAGACGGTAGTTTATATGCTTACGATGCTACGGGGAAAAAGGTTTACACCGTTGCTACGGGCATCAATCCGGGTAAAATCGCATTTATCAATAAGTAGATTATTGCCATTTTATTTAATGCGATAAATAACTAATTTTACTTCATCAATATAAAGTATGTCACTACAAAAAGTTAACACCCGCACCATTGTTCTAATTTTAATGATTGTAGCAGCTACGGCCATGCGCCTGGTAAGCTATGAGTACAAGTTTATGAGCAACTTTAGTCCGGTTGGTGCTATTGCTATGTTTGGCGGGGTATATTTTACTGACAAATGGAAAGCTTACGTTGTGGTGCTACTGTCGCTTTATGCAAGCGACGTGGTGATCAACCATTTTTATACCAACAACTGGATATTTTTAAATGGCGATACCTTTTGGAACTGTGTATGCTTCTGCCTGATGGTGTTTATTGGATCAAGGATAAAGAATATAAACTTTGGTACCTCATTGATCATCCTGCTGGCACCTGTAACCATACACTGGTTAATAATGGATATGCCATGGATAAACGACGCAGGCGGTTTATACCCTAAAACGCTTACCGGTTATGCTTCGGCGCTGGTTGCGGCTATTCCATTTGAGAAGAATATGCTGCTGGGCGATGCGGTTTTCGGTCTAATCCTTTTTGGTGGGTTTGAATTGGCCAAGAAGAAATACACCGCATTACGCACCCGCACAGAACTGGCGTTATAAGTTTTAATTAAATAAGATTTTAAAGCGATCAGGCAACTGGTCGCTTTTTTTATGGGATGTTGTGATTATGAAAAAGAAGATAGTTGTTTTAACAGGCGCCGGCATAAGCGTAGAGAGCGGCCTGCAAACCTTTAGAGGTAGCGATGGCCTATGGGAAGGGTACAGCATTTATGAAGTAGCTACGCCCGAGGCCTGGGCCGCCAACCCAACATTGGTACAGGACTTTTACAACATGCGCCGCAAAGGCGTATTAGCAGCGCAGCCTAACGCCGCGCATAAGGCGCTTGTCGACTTGGAAAGCAAATACGACGTTACCATCATCACTCAAAATATAGACGACCTGCACGAGCGCGCAGGTTCTACCAATGTAATGCACCTGCACGGTGTTATCACCCGATCGCAGTCAAGTATTGATCCTGAGCTTACTTATCCCATTGAAGGGTGGGAACTAAAGATGGGAGAGAAGTGCGAGTTAGGGTCCCAACTGCGGGCGCATGTGGTTTGGTTTGGCGAGGCTGTACCGATGATTGAACCAGCCATTCGTCTATGCGCCGCCGCTGATATCTTTATCCTGATCGGCTCGTCGCTGGCGGTTTACCCGGCGGCAGGGTTGATAAATGCCGTTCCTCGTTCCGTACCTAAATATATTGTCGATCCCAATATTCCGGATGCAAGGGTTAGCAACCTCATCAAAATAGAGGAGAGGGCAACTGTTGGTATCCCCGATTTGGTAGCAGCATTGTTGGCAAATTAATTATATAAGGGTGATCCAAAAAAAATGCGTCTCACAAAAAAAAACCGGATCATTTTTTATAAATAGCTGAAAAATAGATATTTAAATTTTTTATTTTTCAAAAAGTGAAACTACTTTTAAGTCAGTAAAATTAGCTGTAAATCAGATTTAACATATTGATTATCAGATAATTGAAAAAAGTAAAAATCGACACTTTTTTGGATCAGTTTGGATCATTTTGGATCACTTGAGGAGCAGGCCGCGCAAGTAAAATCACTATAGGTTTAAACTTGTCTTGGTGGTAGCTATATGCTTTAATACCAAATTCCCTAAGCTCAATATTTTTCGCCGGATATTAACTATTTTAGCCATAACCAATTACATCTCCATGAAATTCTACTTCCTTTTAGCTTTAACAACAGCGGTATTTGCAGCATCGCCCAAAAAAATACTGATAGCCCCCGGTACATTAACAGCGACATCGGCAACAATAGTTTGGGACAAACCCGCTAACAGTGCCGACATTGTTCGTTATCACCTCATCATTAATAAAAAAGATATTGCTACATCCGCCCGGTGTAACTATCGGTTTGATCAATTGTCGCCATTAACCAACTATACCTGCAACATAAGCGCAGAAGGCAAAGACGGCAAGCTTACACCCACAGGGCTTACCGTTAAATTCAAAACAAGCGCGCAAGGCAAAATACTTAACGTACTTACCTTCGGCGCGAAAGGCGATGGCGCCACTGTTAATACCAAAGCCATACAGGCGGCAATTGATGCCTGCCCAGCAAATGGCACAGTTTTAATCCCTGTAGGTACTTTTATAAGCGGCGCCCTCTATCTAAAAAGTAAAATGACGCTTGATATAGCCAAAGGCGCCACGCTGAAAGGCAGTACCAACGACGCGGATTACCTGCCATTTTTCAGAAACCGTTTTGAGGGCTGGGAGTTAGATACCTATGCCAGTTTGCTCAACGCAGGTAAAATGAACAACAAAGGCGGTTATGTAGTAGAACAACTCACCATTAAAGGCGAAGGTATTTTGAGCGGCGGCGGCGATCCGTTGGGTAAAGCCATGATAGCCAAGTCGGGTTTGCGTGGCCGCGGACGGCTGATTTGCTTAATGAACTGCAAGAATGTGGATATCCAGGGCCTTACTATTAAAGATTCGCCTTGCTGGACGATCCATTACATTTACAGCAAAGGCGTTACCTGTCATGATCTTGATATCACCAGTACTTTGCTTAATGGGGATGGTATTGATCCCGATTCGTCTGACGATAGCTATATTTTCAACTGTACGTTTCTTACCGGCGACGATTGTATCGCCATAAAATCGGGCAAAAACCCCGAAGGAGATAAAATAGCCCGGCCAACTACCAACGTGCGCATTACCGACTGCAACTTTATTGCCGGTCATGGTATTTCAATTGGCAGCGAAATGTCTGGTGGGGTAGATGGCGTGCTTGTACAGGACTGTAAAACAGGCAGTTTACTTTATGGCATGCAGATTAAAGGCACAAAGGAGCGGGGAGGATATGTACGCAATGTTACCGTTGCTGATTGCCAATTGCTCAGGATAACCATTTATTCAAAGCTAGGTTACAACAACGATGGGGCGGCAGCCACGTGGGAGCCTATTTTTGAGCATTTCACTTTTCGTAATATCGATCTTTCAAAAGCCAACTTGCGGCAATCGGTTATGGATCTGAACGGATTTAAACAAGTAGGGCATCAGCTTCATGATGTAACATTTGAAAATATAATTATGCCTAAGGATGGAAGGATAGTTATAAAGGACGCCTATAACATTAAGTTTATAAACGTGCTTGCAACGGATGGTTCTAAACCGAAGTATGAAATAACGGATAGTAGGGATATTGTTAATTAGATATTCCAGATCTTCATCGCGAGGAACGAAGCAATCGCTATACGATAGGCAGTACGCGGTTAATGATTGTAACCTACTCCTAAATCTTCATTATATTACACATGCTTATTTATAAACTATGGACGTAAAATATACGCTGTTTGGAGTTGCGTTACTGATATTTGGAATAGTTAGCACCATTTTACAATTGAGAATTCTTTTACGGGGCGATGGCGATAAATTGGGATATGAAAAGAGTGCTCTGATATATAGTATAGGCATGGTAATAATAGGCTCAATGATTATTATTCAAATAATATCTTAAATAGGTGTGAGCGTGGCTATTTCTTTCAGCGTTTCCGCCAGCCAGACCGCACCCTTGTCCGCGGGAGATGATGGGTTGGGGAGAATATAAAGTAATTTAATATATAAGTATTATAATATCATTGATATACAACTATTTATATATACGAACAAAATTTAATTCGGTTAGGCCTATTAGCCCTATACTCAAGCAGACCTCACCAAATATAATTTTGTTTAGAAAAATTAAAAAATATAAATAGTTGTATTTCAATTATTTATATATCAGTAGTTATACCTATTGTACGCCGCTTTAAAATCAACCGCCATTTCTTTGAATCTGGCAGTCACTGCCTTCAAAAACTCTTCATCCAATAATTCAAAAACACTGTTCACGCCGTCGGTCAAATCCATCTCCGGAATTTTATAACTCTGCTCCAGTATCCCCCGCTCTATCTTCACAATAAACTTTTGGTTCATGCTGAATATGGAGATCTTAAAATCGGGGTGCGGCAGTTCTGCTATTACTCTCATTTTTGTGGGCTTTGAAAATTCAATCGTCACTAAATAAAACATAAAAAATGATATTCGTCCTATTTAGTTTAAAGGCGGCATAACTACCTTTGTAATATGGCAGAAGACCTACAAATAAGCACCTCAATAAGCAAAGAGGAGCAATATCAATCGCTTATACCACAAATTGAAGCACTCATAACTGGCGAGGCGGACCTTATTGCCAACCTCGGCAACATCTGCGCGGCGCTAAAAGAGCAGTTTAAGTGGCTTTGGGTGGGTTTTTACCTGGTAAAAGGCGACGAACTTGTATTAGGTCCATTTCAAGGCCCTGTGGCTTGTACGCGTATTAAAATCGGTCGTGGGGTGTGCGGTACTGCCTGGCAGCAACAACAAATCATCATTGTGCCTGATGTGGAACAATTTTCCGGGCACATTGCCTGCAGTTCAGCTTCGGTCTCAGAGATCGTTCTTCCATTGTTCAATGATGGCGATGTTGTCGCGGTGCTGGATGTAGACAGTGAGCATGCGGCACATTTTGACGGTACAGACGAAAGGTATCTTACCGAAATACTAAAACTGATCAGCTTTAATGAGTAAGATATTTTTGATAGCCGGCATGGGGGCCGATACCCGTATTTATAACAACATAGAACTGCCCGATGATGACGAGGTAATACCCGTAGACTGGATAGAACCGGATGTAAGTGATACTTTAACTACTTATTCGCAAAGACTTATAAAACAATATAATATCACTTATAATTCTATAGTAATTGGCAACTCTCTGGGCGGAATGATGGCCATTGAAATAGCTAAGCTGATACCGCTGAATAAAGTCATCCTGATATCCAGCATTAAGACAATAGACGAAGTACCGGGTTATTTCTCGTTCTTTAAAATGGTACCATTCTTTAAGATAATCCCCGGGAAAGTATTTACTCATTTAGGTGGGCTGATCCGACCGGCGTTCGGCGGCATGTCGCCCCAACAGCTGTGGTTATTTAAGGATATGCTGAGCAAAACATCTCCTGTATTCTTAAAATGGGCCATGGGGGCGGTGTTGAAATGGAAAAACACAACCGTTCCGCCTAATGTTTACCACATTACCGGCGATAAGGATAGAGTGTTTAACTATAAGCTGATAAAAGATGCTACCCTAATAAAAGGCGGAACTCATATTATGATATTTGATAAGGCCAAAGAGATCAACAAAATATTGAAAGGAATTCTGCGTAAAAAATGAAACTGCCTTTATCATTTTACCAACGCGAAGACGTAGTAACAGTGGCCAGGGAGCTATTGGGAAAGTACTTAGTTACCTATATTGATAGTGTAATTAGTGTAGGATATATTGTTGAAACAGAAGCTTATAATGGTGTATTTGATAAAGCCGCGCACAGCTACGGCGGTAAGTTAACTCCACGAACCAAAACCATGTTTGAAGCAGGTGGTGTTGCCTACGTTTACTTATGTTATGGCATACACGAAATGTTTAATGTGGTTGCTTCGGTTGAGGGTGATCCGCGTGCGGTGCTTATTCGCGCCGTTCATCCAACAGAGGGCTTGGAGGCGATGCTATACAGGCGGAATATGTTGGCGTTAAAGCCTAACATCACTTCCGGACCTGGGTCAGTTGCACAGGCCTTGGGTATCAACAGAAAAATAAACGGCATATGTTTACAAAGCGATACGCTTTGGCTGGAAGACAGAGGTTTAAGTTTTGCTGATGACCAGATAGCGGCTGTACCGCGTGTTGGTGTGGCTTATGCTAAGGAAGATGCCCTTTTGCCGTATCGTTTTTTTGTTAAGGGTGATGTCTATGTAAGCAAGCCGAATAAATATTAATAGAGGCCTGAAATGAAAGACTATTCTGTAAACGAGTTTCGGGCCGCCGCTAAGGAAAAAGTCGCTTATACCGCTTAATTTAATGCTTAAAATAGCTTTTGATCCTATTTATGCTCACCCATTGCCGGAGAACCATCGTTTTCCGATGTCGAAGTATGATTTGATCCCGGCGCAATTGCTCCATGAAGGGGTAATAACACCAGATTCGTTGTTTAAGCCTGAAATGGTTGCGGAAAACATCATTTTAGCTACGCATGATGCAGCGTATTGGGAGCAACTAAGGGATTTGACTTTATCTGCAAAGGAGCAAAGGCGCATTGGTTTTCCATTAAACGAGCTTTTGGTGGAGCGCGAACGCCGCATTGCCCGGGGAACAATTGACGGCGCTGTTTACGCTTTAAAGCATGGCGTCGCCTTTAATGTAGCAGGGGGAACGCACCATGCCGGCACCAATTGGGGTGAAGGATTTTGTTTGTTGAATGATCAGGCCATTGCAGCTAGGTATTTATTAAGTAATAATTTAGCCTCCCTCATTTTAATGATCGATTTAGATGTACACCAAGGCAATGGAACGGCGCAGATATTTGAAAATGAACCCAGGGTATTCACCTTCTCGATGCATGGGGCTAATAATTTTCCCTACAGAAAAGAGCGGTCTGATCTGGATATAGCACTAGTCGATGGTACCGGAGATGATGAGTATCTCGGCATTCTCAAGAAAACCTTACCTGAATTGATCAGCAAGCATCAACCCGACTTTATCTTTTATTTATCGGGTGTGGATGTTTTACAAAGCGATAAATTGGGTAAACTAGCTTTAAGTGCGGCGGCGTGCAAGCTTCGTGATGAGTTTGTTTTTAAAACGGCCGTTGCCAATAACATTCCCGTTCAGGTAAGTATGGGAGGGGGGTACTCGCCCCAAATTAAAGATATTGTTGACGCCCATTGCGCGACTTTTAAGGTGGCTAACGACTTGTACTTTTAATCTTGAGCGGCAACAAGTGCGGCCCGGTCGGCCTGGCGATGTTTATGACTGATGATTTTAAACCTAATGTATAACAATATTGCGGATGCCAACAGCCCCAGCGTTAACCCGTACCATACGCCTGACACACCCCAGTCGAAATAAATGCCCAACAACCACCCCAAAGGCAAACCCAATATCCAATAGGCAAAAAATGTTATCAGAGTAGGAATGTTCACGTCACTCATGCCACGTAATATACCCAGGCCTATAACTTGTGTACCATCGAATAATTGGAAAATCGCCGCGATGATAAGCAACTGTGCTGCAACAGCTATAACGGCCTTATCCGAAGTGTAGATCCAGGGCAAAAACGTATTGCCAAATGTAAAAAACAAAGCCGTTATTATCATAAAACCTATTACAACGTGGTAACTGGCATTGGCAGATTTGCGTAATCCCGAATGATCTCGCACGCCAAAATAATTACCCGACTTGATTGCAGCCGCTGCCGAAAGACCGCTGGACATCATGTAGGTAATTGAAGCCAGATTAATAGCAATTTGATGCGCTGCCAACTGCACCAGCCCAATGCTGCCAATAATTACAGCCGCGCCGCTAAATGCGCTTACTTCAAAGCCATATTGCATGGCAACCGGTCCGCCAATGCCTAGTATTTCGCGGCACCTGCGCCAGTCGATGTTTTTGATGGAAAAATGAGTAAGGTATTTTTTGAAATATTTTGAGCGAAAAACGTAGATACCCATTACAATAGCCATTGTGCAGCGGTCAATAAGCGTGCTGTAACCCACGCCAACAATGCCCATTGGCTTTATGCCGAACATACCTTTAACGAATATTATCCCCAGGCAAATGTTAAGCACATTGCCCCATATAGATATCAGCATAGCTTGTTTGGTAAAGCCCAAACCCTCGGCAAACTGTTTAAACGTATTAAATACAAGCATGGGGATGATGGACACACCAAGCAATATCAGGAACGGCTTAGCCTGAACTATTACTTCGGGATCTTGCTTTAGATGATCCAGCGCGTAGGCTGAGCCGGCGGTAATTATGGAGAAGAGTATTATACCGGTTATAACGTTAATAAAAAGACTATTGGATAATAGCAAACCGCACTCCCTGAACTTGCGACGCGCGTTATGCTGCGCTATCAGCGGTGTTGAGCCATAGGAGATACCTATGCCGATCACCATAAAAACAACAAAAATACTGCTGGCCAATGATACTGCAGCCAGGCTCACTGTACCTGCAAAATGCCCCACAATAATACTATCCGAAGCATGCACAAGCGTGTGCCCCAGCTGTGAAATAACTACAGGAATAGCCAACGTAAGGTTATCCCGGTAATGATTACGGTATTTTTTAAAGGTAATTTTCATTTTGCAAACAGCAGACGTTCGCAAAAGTAAACATTATGCGGCGGTATAATATTCTTCCTTTTCGGAAGTATGGATCTTTATTATGCCCGAAAGTGCCAGGTTTACCAATAAGCGCTGGGCCGCGCGGCGGCCAACCTTTATCAGGTCGCACAGCTGCTTAACATCAATGCGCTGGTTGGTTTCTAAATATTCTAGCAGGGTTTTTTCCTTTTCAGAGTAAGAAATAAAAACACCCGTGGCATCGGCAGAGCGTTTCAATACATCAACCACTACTTTACTTGCTAAAACGCTTTTGTCTTTCACCCTTACATATACCCACCATTTACCGTCTTCGGCTAGCGCCGCGTGGGGCTTTAAGGTACTTTCTTCTATGTCGACGATCAACACCAATTTATCGTCAACATAAATCTCTTCAAAGCGTGGTTCAAGGGCCGGGCGAGAGAAGATATGCGCGGCCTTTGTTATCATGTACCGCTCTTCATCCTCAGATTTTACACCTTTAATTGAACCATCATCAGCAACACCAATAAGCAACCGCCCGCCCACGTTATTGGCAAACGACACCATTGTACGGGCAATTTTCTCGCAGCTGGTAATAGTTTTCTTAAAGTCGAGTGTTACACCTTCGCCTTCAAAGATCTGTTTCTTAACGTTCATCAATTCAATTTTCAGCGACCTTGTGAGGCGTAAATATCTGCATCCATCTTTCAGGATTGGTAATTTCTGTAAACCCAAACTGAGCGTAAAGTCCGTGTGCATCAACCGTAGCCAGGCTCCAGCGGCGCAGACCCTGCAGGTCCGGATGGTTCATAATAGTTTGAACAAGCCATTTTGAAAGCCCCTGCTTTCTGAACTCAGGGAGTATAAAAACGTCGGCCAGGTATCCAAATGTCGCTTTGTCCGTAACCACACGTGCAAATCCTATTTGTTTTCCTTCAAAATACACCCCAAAACAAAGGGAATTCTTAATAGAACGCTCTAATTTATCAAACGGTATGCCATTGGCCCAATAGGAATCTTTATCCAGGTAATTGTGAATAAGACCCAGATCCAACAGGTTATTATCTGTAGAAATAGTAAAACCCTTATTAATGAATGCCTCATCATTCATGTACACCTTCTTCATTTGTGGTTTTTATATAGTTTAAATTACGGATGTAAACCTCGCACATCATATTAACACAAACATCGCCGTTGTTATTATAAATAACAATAGGGTAGGCCTTGTTGTATTTTCCCTTTTCGGCTAAAACCTGTTCAACGTCAATTATATCTTCGTTGGATAAGTTAATGTTGAAATTAATTTTAGCATCACTTTTCTTAAGAAAATGTATTTGAGCAGATCGCGACCAAACCGCAATTTTGTAGCCTTTATGGCTCAGCAACTGATGAAATAAAACAGGATAACACACATCAGCAGCCGAAAATATTGTTCCACCAAATATTGACCGGTTATAATTACTGTTAAAGGCACTCTTACTGATCTTCATCTGTAATCCGGTGAAATTCTTATCGATATCTACAACCCATATTCGTTGAAAAAAAAGAGGCGGATAAAACCGCAATGCCCACTTTAACAGGCCGGCCGAGACTAACATTACAGCTAAATATGCAAAAAAATATGTTTAAACTAACAAAATTATAAAATGCCAAACAATAAATTTAAGGAGCGGTTATCTATTTAGTTGATTAATTGATAATTGTAAAAACTGAAATCCTATGAAAAAGCAAATCTTAAGTTTCGCATTCGTCGCGGCACTGATCGGGTCAATTGCAGCGGGCTGCAGTTCCGTTAATGAAACAGTTGGCTCAGATACCACGGCTGTAGATAGCCCATCAACGACTGCACCGCGCGATACGGTGGTAAAAACTGATACAGCCAAGCGCGATACAGTAAAGCCTTAATTCCTCCCTTTAACACATGATTTAATTATTCTCATAATTAACATTATGTTAAGTAACTAATTCTTTTTAAAGCCTGCAAAATACTGCAGGCTTTAAAATATCAGGCTACTTCTCTATTTTTTAGTTTCCAGCTCGTCAATCTTTTTTTGTATCTCATTAGCCTTTGCAGCATTCTGAACACCTATATAGTAGGTCTTTAAATTCTTCCAGGCATCAACCGTGTTAGGCTGCAGTTCAGTGGCTTTTTCTAAATACGGTTTTGCAGCATCAAACTGTGCTTTTGATTTTACCAGAGCAGCATCGTACTCTTTTTGTTTGGCGGCAGGCAATTGCTGCGCAGCATTATAAGTATCAATAGCCGGGTTTAAAATAACATAACCTATATTTAAAACCGCATCAAAATAATTTGGATCTATCTCAATAGCTTTTTTATACATTTCCGCAGCTTTCTCATAATTTCCTGCTTTTTCTTTTTGAAGTGCTGCAATTGTGGCGGCATCTTTAGTTTTAGAAATTTTTACCGCATTAACGTCAGCTGCCTGGCTGTAAGTTAAACCCGCATACATGTATAGGGTTTTGTTCTTCGGGTCATTACTAATAGCAGCTATAATTTTGTCAAGCACCTGTTGTACTTTTCCTGTTTGCAAAGAAATTTCTATTTCTCTTTTACGCAGGTCAGTGTTCGTAGGAAATTTTTGAACAGCTTCTGAAGCAATATTTAAAGCGTTAGTCGTGTCTTTTTCCATTAAATAAATCGAAGACAGATCAAGATATACTTTGTCTTTCTCAGAGAAATTGGTGCCTATCAACTTTTTATATTGATCAATAGCTGCCTTGTAGTTTTTAGCAGCAGCTGCTGAAATACCGGCATAGTAAATCGAAGAGGTATCGCCTTTTGCATATGTTTGAGCTGCCTCAAAAGCTTTATACGCATCATCGTACTTTTTCTCCCTGTAAAAAATGACACCTGCATTCATCTTGCTTTGTGCCAGTGCAGATTCGGCAGACGTTATAAATTTTTCGTTTTCTTTTTTTGTGTCCAGCGCTTTTGCCTTAACAAGAGCCTCTTCTGCAGCACCATAAATAGGTGCTGATGTAGATTCTATGCTGTCGGCCATAGCGGTATGAGCGTAAATAACCGCTCTCAAAGCATAAGTTTCTGGTAATGTTGATGTTTTTTCGTTTTGTGAGGCTTTATCAATAGCTATTTTAGCTTTGCTAAGCGTGCTTTTGACCAAGGGCCCGTTGTTTGCGGCTCTCAGGGCGTCATATGTTTCAAATGCACTTTTTGCATTTGAAAGTTCGCCTTTTTGTGCAAATACCGGTGCTGCAAATAAAATCGCAAGGCCGGTGCTAACAAATAAATTTCTTATTTTCATTTTAGTTACTAATTGGTTAACTGTTTTAATTTATTGTTTATTTTATCTAATTGGGTTCTATTTCTCGTTTGCTTGTATAACAAGCGTAGTACATCTAAACAACTTACGTTATTCGGTGCAATTTCATTCGCTTTTTCCAGCCACATTGCCGCGTAAGCTATTTTTTCGCCCTCTCTCCCATCTCCCTTAGTACTCTGTTTTAAATAAAGCAGGCCCAGGTTAAAAGTGGCATCATATGCTGCACTGTTCAATTCAACGGCTTTAAGGTATAATTGTTCAGCTTTATCGTACTTTCCTAATCTGTCAAAGCAATTTGCTGCAATAAACACAATATCAGGGTTATTTCGATTAATATCAAGCAAACCGGGTAATAATGGCTCTAACGAGGCATAATCCTGTTTATTGTTGTAAATATTAGCGGCATCAAGCAACAGAAAACTATTTTCGGGCAATTTCTTTCTGAAACGTTCTAGTAATTTTATCGCCTTAGCGGTATCACCCACTGCTTTGTAAACTGCCGAGGCCGCCTCTACATGATCGGCCCACAGGCCTTCAGAATCAGGGAGTTTATCATAAAAACTTGCAGCTGCAGGTAAATTCCCCAAGCCTGCGTTTACATAGGCCAGGTACGCATCAAGTGGTTTAAAATCCGGCGCAAACTTTTTAGCCATCAGAAACTGGCGTTGAGCATTAACAATATCTGATTTTACAAGTTGATTAAATCCGCTTCGTATATGAACATTAGCAAGGCAGGTATTTGCAAATGCCAGATCTTTTTCAAACTCACCCTTTTTTTTACGGCTCTCGTTCAACTTATCAATTAACCGCGTGGTTTTAGCTAACAGATTGGGTGGCTGATTAAGTGAATTAAGCGAATCAACATATAAAATTGAGCTGTTTACAACGGCTAGATATACGTTCTTTTCAAAATTGGTCGAATCGTTGTTAACCGCAAATAAACTATCAATTGATTTTTTAGCTGCCGCAAGATATTTTATCTCTTTGTGGTCTTTATAACGGGCAAGGCTGTTTACCACACCCTTTAGCACTTCCGACTGGCAAAAGGCATGGGGTGTGACGAACATTATCAGTAAAACCGAAAAAGTGATTTTACGAATCCTCATTCTATTTATTCCGTTACTTCGCCGGGGTTATCATTGTTATCAACAGCACCTTCCCCTGTATTGTTTTCGCCTGCGTCGCTTGCTTCAGCATTTTCGATCTCGTCATCTTCATCATGCTCTATTTTAGCAACCGAAGCAATTTCATCATTTCCTTTAAGTGTAATTAATCTAACACCTTGCGTAGCGCGGCCCATTACTCTTAATTCACTAACGGCTATGCGTATTATAATACCTGATTTATTGATGATCATCAGATCTTCAGTATCAGTAACGCCTTTTATTGCAACCAGATCGCCGGTTTTATCTGTAACGTTAAGTGTTTTTACACCTTTACCGCCACGGTTGGTAACACGGTAATCATCAATATCAGTACGTTTGCCGTAGCCTTTTTCTGATACCACCAATACCGTTGTTTCAGGGTTATCAATACTGATCATGCCTACAACTTCGTCTTTCTCACCATCTAAAGTAATACCCCTCACTCCTGTCGCGGTACGTCCCATCGGTCTTACTGTCGATTCGTTAAAGCGTATAGCACGGCCAGATTTAAGCGCCATTACAATCTCGCTGGTGCCGCTGGTTAAGTTAGCTTCTAATAATGAGTCGCCTTCGTTTACGTTAATGGCGTTAATGCCATTTGCTCTTGGGCGTGAGTAAGCCTCTAACGATGTTTTTTTGATAACACCTTTACGGGTACACATAATAATGAAGTTATTTTCCAGATAATCTTTATCTTTCAAATTCACCACTTTTATGTACGCCTTTATTTTTTGTTCTTTAGGGATGTTGATAATGTTTTGGATAGCACGTCCTTTTGATGTACGCGATCCTTCAGGTATTTCAAATACACGCAACCAGAAACATTGACCCTGCTCTGTAAAGAACAGCATGTAGTTATGGTTTGATGCTATAAGCAGGTGTTCAATAAAATCCTCATCGCGGCTGTTACTGCCTAATGATCCTTTGCCACCCCTGCCCTGCCTGCGGTACTCGGTTAACGGTGTGCGTTTTATATAACCTTCGTGCGATATGGTTATTACAACGTCCTCATCTTCAATAAAGTCTTCCGACTGCATTTCGGCCGATGAGTGAACTATCTCAGTTTTACGCTCGTCGCCGTATTTTTCTTTTATCTCTAACAACTCATCTTTGATGATCTGCATACGCAAACCTTCATCGTTTAGTATGGTATTCAGGTGGGCTATCAACTTCATTAAGCCCTCGTATTCATCTTTGATCTTATCACGCTCAAGGCCGGTTAACCTGCGCAACGTCATATCCAATATGGCGCGGGCCTGCAGATCAGAAAGTCCAAATTGGCTTATCAAGCCTTCGCGGGCCTCGTCAGGTGTTTGCGATGCACGGATAAGTTTAATAACTTCATCCAGGTGATCCAGCGCTATTAATAAACCTTCTAATATATGGGCACGTTTTTCAGCTTCAGCTAACTCAAATTTGGTACGCCTAACCACTACCTCGTGTCTGTGCTCAACAAAATGATGGATCAGATCCCTCAAATTAAGCATCATAGGCCGCCCATGAACAAGCGCTATATTATTTACGCTGAACGACGTTTGCAGTGAGGTATATTTAAACAAATTGTTTAAAACAATAGCAGCATTTGCATCACGACGGATCTCATAAACTATACGGATACCTTCGCGGTTTGATTCATCACGAATTGCAGATATACCTTCCAGCTTCTTTTCGTTAACAAGGTCGGCAGTACGCTCAATCATGTTGGCTTTATTTACCTGGTAAGGTATCTCGCTAACAATAATGCGCTCGCGATCGCCGCCACCATAAGTTTCGATTTCTGCACGGGCACGTATTACCACACGACCACGACCTGTTTCCAGCGCTTCGCGGGGACCCTCGGTGCCATAAATTATAGCGCCTGTAGGAAAATCCGGGCCTTTTACATATTGCAACAGTTCGCTTATTTCTATGTTCCTGTTGTCTATTAAAGCTATAGTGGCATCAATAATTTCTGACAGGTTGTGCGGTGCCATGTTAGTGGCCATACCTACCGCGATACCTGACGCACCGTTAACCAACAGGTTAGGGAATTTTGCTGGTAAAACGGTCGGCTCTTCTAACGAGTCGTCAAAATTGAGCTGAAAGTCAATGGTGTCTTTGTTTATATCAGCCAACATCTCTTCGGCCATCTTCTCTAACCTTGCCTCGGTATAACGCATTGCCGCAGGGTTATCACCGTCAATGGTGCCGTAGTTACCCTGGCCCTCAACCAGAGGGTAGCGAAGGCTAAAGTCCTGTGCCATACGTACCATGGTATCATACACAGACGAGTCGCCGTGCGGGTGATATTTACCCATTACCTCACCCACAATACGGGCCGATTTTTTGTAGGGCTTATTGTTGTTAAGGCCCAGGTCAAGCATGCCGAAAAGCACGCGCCTGTGTACCGGCTTTAAGCCATCGCGTACATCAGGTAGGGCTCTTGATACGATAACCGACATTGAATAATCAATGTACGCCGATCGCATTTCTTCATCAATATTTATCGAAATTATTTTGTCTTCTTGATTGTTATTATCGTTCTCTGTTCCTTCAGCCATTTTATTTTGTTAGAAAGTTTCTTCAATAAATTTAGGGTGCGTAGCACGGTTTTTCATACGACCTGCGAAGTTAAGAAAATAGTTGGTTTATCTCATCCAAATTAGTAACAAATTAGGTGTATAAACGGGCGTTTACCTAATCTATTTTACTTTTTTCCAATAGTCCTCAACTTCTATTCCGTTGGGTAATTTACCCTTTAAAAAAAGCGTATCGTTTTTTATGGTATAACGGTAGCGGATGATCTTTCCTGTTAATACTGAGGGCTCTAAACTGTAGGTTTGTGTTTCAAAACACGAATCTTTTTTAAGCGAATAGCCGCCTGCTTCGTACCTTACTGGCTTCTCCCCTTTTTCCAGCAAAAAAGCCTCAAATTTATCTTTGGTATATTTTCTTTGTTGTGAAAATCCATCGGGAGCAGCATAAAATTTTCCTTTGCTTATGCCACCCGCATATTGCCATGTACCTTTTAGGGAAGATACCTGCGCAAACGAAGAAAAGATGAGCAAGGCTGCAACTACATAGATCAGCTTTTTCATACTACACCCAGTTTATTCCTTTTTTTAGCAGTGAAAGAGTTTTCTCTTCATCGCTGCCGGTTTCGGCCTGATAATTATAAACCCACTTTGCAGTTGGTGGCAAGCTCATTAAAATTGATTCTATACGACCATTAGTTTCCAATCCAAATTTTGTGCCTGCATCATACACCAGGTTAAATTCAGCATACCTGCTGCGGCGCAGGGATTGCCATAACTGTTGTTGTTCGCTATAAAGTTCATTTCGATGGCGGTTAACTAATTCCGAATAAATTGGCGCAAAAGCCCGGCCCAACGCCTTTGAAAATTCAAAGATGGTCTCCAGACGTATATGTTCATTATCTACAAGCTTATCATAAAATATACCGCCTATGCCGCGTGTCTCCTCCCGATGTTTTATGTAGAAGTAATCGTCGGCCCAGGTTTTAAAACGGGTATAAAAGTCGGCATTGAATTTGTCGCAAACGGCTTTTAGCGATTGATGAAAAAAACGCGCGTCATTCTCAAAAACGTAATGTGGTGTAAGATCAATTCCACCTCCAAACCAGCGCACTGGGTCTGCCCCGTCCATTGTTGATGGCATTTCAAAGTACCGTATATTCATGTGGATGATAGGTACCAGCGGGTGATTAGGATGGATCACTATAGATACGCCGGTAGCGAAAAAATTATCGCTATCAACCTTAAGCGCTTTTTTCATCACCTCGGGTAGATTGCCGTAAACAGCAGAAAAATTGACGCCGCCTTTTTCGAGAATGTTTCCGTTTTGAATAACCCGCGTGCGGCCACCGCCGCCACCTTCGCGCTCCCAAATCTCTTCCTCAAATTTGCTCTTTCCATCTAAACCTTCAAGCGCCAGGCATATTTCGTCCTGAATTGCCTGATAGTCGGCCGTTATCTGTTCCTTAGTAATCATCGGCACAAAAATGCGGTTATTTTGCTAGAGACGCAAAACTTTGTAGATGGCAATTATATATCTTCCTCGATATAATTTAAATCCTTACCAAAAGTTTCTTTAAGCTGACTCAATGAAAATAATGACAAGGCGGTAAGAATACCCATCATGATATAAGCTGCGCTGATCATGCCGTAATTGCCCTTAAAGTAAACAAAAGCCCAGGTAATTGGGATAAGTGCCCCGCGTACAAAATTAGGAACTGTGGTGGTGACAGTTGCCCGCAGATTAGTACCAAACTGCTCGGATGCAATAGTAACAAAGGTGGCCCAGTATCCAACGGTGCATCCCATAAAGAAACAGATCCAAACAAATTGTGAGCTATCCAGACCTGACGACGTTAAGTAAATTACAACACTTACTATTGATATCAACAAAAATACCAGCATAGTAAGTCGTCTGGAGCGTGTTGCCTGCGCCAATAAACCTGCAGCCACGTCTCCTACCGATATGCCAATATAGGTATATAAAATCCCGTCGCCGGCACTAAGTGCTTCTTTTGCATGCAGTGCTATACCAAACTCAGGTGATAGCGTAACCAATATACCAACAACAAACCACAATGGCGCGCCTAATAATATGCAGTATAAATATTTAAGAAATCGCTCGCGATTGGTGAATAAACTGAAGAAATTGCCTCTGGAAACACTACTTTTTTCTGCCTGCTTAAACATACCCGATTCAAAAGTGCCTGCACGAAGCAACAATAATAATATACCTAAACCACCGCCAACAAAATATGCATTGCGCCAGCCAAAATGTTTAGCCACTACATTAGCCAGCACAGCGCCAAAAAGACCAACAACAGCAACTATCATTGTGCCATAGCCGCGTTTTTCTTTACTCATGGTCTCGCTAACCAATGTTATACCAGCGCCCAGTTCTCCCGCCAAGCCAATCCCCGCAAAAAAACGAATGGCGGCGTATGTATTAACATCCTGAACAAAGCCATTAGCAAAATTGGCTACAGAGTATAATAATATAGACCCGAACAGAACTTTTATGCGCCCGAGTTTATCGCCAACAATACCCCAAATTATACCACCTAACAACAGACCGAACATTTGAACATTAATGATAAATGTTCCGCTTGCGAATACCTCATCTTTTGTAAGGACGCCGATATCATTTAGACTTTTTACCCTTACTATGGAAAAAATTAGCAGATCGTATATATCAACAAAGTAGCCCAGGGCGGCTACAATTACTAAAAAAATAACATTACGATTAGATTGTGCCGCGGTGGTGGTGGTCATATATAATTGCGATAATTAGCTGCGCTAATGTAGTGGAATTTGTAAAGTATTTAAATTTACAAGACAAAAAAAAACCTCTGCGTTAACAGAGGTTTTTTGTAAGCAACAGTAAATTAGATCTTTTTTACGTTTACCGCCTGCAATCCTTTTCTTCCTTCTTCCACATCGTATTCTACGCTGTCGTTATCTTTGATAGCATTTACGCCGCCTTGTACATCTTTAAAGTGCACAAAAAGATCTTTACCGTCATCAGTGATAATAAAGCCGTAACCTTTTTGTGTGTTAAACCATTTTACTTTTCCAGTTTTCATAATTAAGTTATCGTATTAAAAAAAATTAACTTGTAAGATATATAACTAACCCTAACTGAATTACAAATGGTATTAATAATCAGTGGAATAACTATACGCTGTTTTTTCAAATATAATAAAATAATTACTTAAGCAAATAATTTATTTATTAGGTTGTGGTGTCATTCGCAGGTAAGGTTTAACCTCGCGGAAACCTTTAGGGAACTTAGCCGGGATGTCCTCAGTTTTAATAGCCGGCACTACTACCACGTCCT
This sequence comes from uncultured Mucilaginibacter sp., assembly GCF_946479965.1. The sequence goes on from NZ_CAMLHX010000003.1 coordinate 86,675, forward strand.
CGCCGTCTTTCCAGTTGGCAGGTGTGGCAACGCTATGGTATGCAGTTAGTTGTAATGAATCTATAACACGCAAAATTTCCTGGAAATTACGCCCTGTTGAAGCCGGATAAGTGATGATCAGCTTAACCGCTTTATCAGGTCCAATAATAAACAATGAACGTACAGTAGCATTTACAGATGCATTCGGGTGGATCATATCATAAGCCTCGGCAATTTTACGGTCCTCATCGGCCACTATAGGGAAATCAACCTCAACGCCTTGTGTTTCGTTAATGTCTTTTATCCAGCCCTTGTGCGATTCAACAGAGTCAACACTCAGCGCCAGTACTTTTACATTACGTTTGGCAAACTCGTCTTTAAGTGCCGCTGTTGCGCCCAATTCGGTAGTACATACAGGCGTGTAATCTGCCGGGTGCGAAAACAATACACCCCAGCCATCGCCAAGGTATTCATATAAGTCTATCTCTCCTACTGAGGTTTGTGCTTGAAAATTTGGGGCTTTGTCGCCTAATCTTAAACTCATGATTTTATAATTTAGATGTGTTGATAAATATCAAAATAAAGTTACAGCGATTGTTTAAATAAACAAGAAAAAAATCTACTATTTACATAGACATTACATGTTTTATTTTTAATTGTATAAACAACACTTGCGCGGCAACTTTTTAGTTACATGTTGTTTGTAAAACAAATACGCCCTATCTTTATTTTTACAATTACATTAATAAACCGAAAAAAATGAAAAAAGTATTATTAGTATGCGCCTTAGCGTTAGGCGTTACTGCGGCAAGTTTTGCCCAAGGCCCGGGTAGAAGAACACCGGAACAGCAGGTTGAGGCTTTAAAAACTTCACTTACCGGATTAACTGATGCTCAGTCAGCAAAATTACTTGTTATTTACCAGGCACGTGCAAAAAGCATGGACAGCTTAAGAACAGCTGTTGGAGATGATATGCAATCCATGTTCCCTAAAATGACTCCTATAACAGCTACTTACAATGCAAAAGTTAAAGCTGTTTTAACCCCGGAACAAGCTACTGCTTTCCAAAAACAAGTTGATGCTCAAGCCGAGGCAATGCGTCAAAGAATGGGTAACTAATTAATAGAAGATAAAAAATGAAAAAAATATTATTAGTAGCAGCGTTTGGATTAGGTATAAGCGCCGTTAGCTTTGCTCAAGGTCCGCCAAGAAGAACTCCCGAAGAACAGGTTACACAATTAAAAACCCAAGTTAGCGGTATTACTGATGCCCAGGCGGCGAAGTTGAAATTGGTCTTCGAATCGCAAGCGAAATCAATGGACAGTTTGATGAACGGTGGTGGTATGCAAGGCGGCTTTGAAGGCTTTCAAAAATTAATGACAGCTAATGACGCCAAAATAAAAGCTGTTCTTAACCCTGAGCAGGTTGCAGCTTACCAAAAACAAATTGATGCCCGTAACGAACGTTTCAAACAATTTCAGCCAGGTAACTAATAAATTAAAAGGAACATGAAAAAAGTATTATTAGTATGCGCTTTTGTATTAGGTATAAGCGCCGTTAGTTTTGCTCAAGGCCCACCGTCTCCCGCAGAAAGATTAGCCGCGTTAAAAACGTCATTATCCTTAAACGATGCACAAGTGGCAAAAGCTAAAGTGATATATGATGCGCAAGGCAAAAGCACGGACAGTTTGAGAAGTGCTGCTGGTGACAATATGTCTGCAATGATGCCTAAGTACATAAAATTGGTGGAAGCCACCAATGCAAAGATAAAAGCTATACTAACGCCGGAGCAAACGCCTATTTTTCAGAAACAAGTAGATGCCACGAACGAACGCCTTAAACAGATGAGTGGCAATTAATTAAATTAAAAACGAGATGAAAAAAATATTATTAATAGCCGCGTTTGTATTAGGTATAAGCGCCGCTAGTTTTGCACAAGGCCCTTCTCCCGAAGAAAGATTAGCCGCGTTAAAAACATCATTGTCATTAACAGATGCACAAGTTGCAAAAGCTAAAGTTATATATGATGCGCAAGCCAAAAGCATAGATAGTTTAATGAGTTCTGGTGGCGACATGCAAGCCAACTTTCCTAAAGTAATTAAAATGCTTGATGCTTCAAACACCAAGATAAAAGCTTTTTTAACGCCTGAGCAAGCTCCTATTTTCCAAAAGCAAGTTGATGCGATGAACGAACGTTTTAAGCAAATGGGCGGTAATTAATTATTAATAAACCAAATTAAACAGAATAGAAAAATGAAAAGAGTATTATTAGTATGCGCCCTGGCATTAGGCTTCAGCGCAGCAAGTTTCGCACAAGGTCCTCCACAAAGAACACCTGATGAACGCGTTACGCAATTAAAAACTCAAGTTGCCGGCATTACTGATGCACAGGCTGCAAAGATTAAACTAGTTTACGAAGCTGCAGGCAAAACCCAGGATAGTTTAATGAAGGCTATGCAAAATGGTGGTGATCAGGAGACTGTTAGGGCCTCTTTTATGAAAATGAGAGAAGGAACTAACGCTAAAATTAAGGCTGTTTTAACACCTGAGCAAGTTACTGCTTTCGATAAGATACCTGCAAGGGGTCCAGGTGGCCCACGTTAATAAATAATATTAAAACAAAAAAACATGAAAAAAATAATGTTAGTATGCGCCTTTGTATTAGGCGTTAGCGCTGTTAGCTTTGCACAAGGCGGCAGACCACAAAGAACTCCTGAGGAGCAAGTTACACAGTTGAAAACTCAACTTACAGGTATTACAGATGCGCAATCAGCGAAGTTGCTTGTTATTTATCAGGCTCAAACCAAAAGCATGGATAGCTTAAGAACTGCCGCCAATGGCGATATGGCTTCTGTGAGAGAGAAAAGAGCTCCGCTTACCGCGGCTTACAACGCAAAAATTAAAGCTGTTTTGACTCCTGAACAAGCAACCGCTTTTCAGAAAATGGTTGATGAGCGTGCTGCAAGGGGCCCAGGTGGCGGTCCTCGCTAGTCATTATTAATAGATTTTTAAAAGCCTTCCGATAAACCGGAAGGCTTTTTTTATTTTAGCTGAAATTTACTCCAATTGAAAGCAGCAGAAACCTTTATGCAAGGCAGGTTAAACGAACGGATAAGCAAAAGCAACTACCGTGTACTACGACCTGAAAATAAACAGATAGATTTTTGCTCTAACGATTACCTCGGTTTCGCACGTTCCGCTGAACTTAAAAAAGCGATTAAGCGTGAATGCAGTGCAAATCATGCGCTTAATGGCGCAACCGGATCTAGATTAATATCCGGTAATTTAGTATATACTGAGGCCGTTGAACAACAAATTGCACAATGGTTTGGTAACGAAGCCTCGCTCTTGTTTAATTCGGGCTACGATGCCAATGTAGGGCTCCTCTCTTCTTTACCCCAGCGTGGCGACACCGTTATTTGCGATGAACTGATCCATGCCTCCGCCATAGATGGGGCACGCTTAAGTCACGCAAACAGGTACACATTCACTCATAATGATGTGGACAGCCTTGAAATTAAATTAAAAAATGCTAAAGGCGTATGCTATGTGGTGATTGAAAGTGTATACTCTATGGATGGAGACAGCCCCCCACTTTTGGAAATTGTTGAGATGGTTGAAAAATACAACGCGCACCTGATAGTGGACGAAGCACATGCCTTTGGCTTATATAAACAGGGTTTGATAAACGAACTTAACTTACAGCACCGCGTATTTGCGCGTGTTGTAACTTTTGGCAAAGCACTAGGGTGTCATGGTGCCGCGGTAGTTGGCGGCACTATATTGAGGAACTATCTTATTAACTTCGCCCGTTCTTTTATTTATACAACTGCCGCACCTTTCCACCAGGTAGCAGCTATAAAAGCGGCGATGGAACTTTTAAACAGATCTGACGATGTAATTGAGAAGTTAAAGCAGAATATAGCCTTGTTTAAAGCCTCTTTGTCGCCCGCGGTATTGGAGGTAATGCCACCGAGTAACAGCGCTATCCAATGTATTATATTAACAAGCGCTTTAAAAGCAACTACTATGGCTGCCGTTTTACAAGACAAACGTTTTGATGTACGCGCTATATTAAGCCCCACTGTTGCCGAGGGTAGTGAACGATTGCGTATATGCCTGCACGCGTTCAATACAGAAGCGCAAATAAGAAAACTTACCGAAATAATAAACCCTTTAGTATGAAGGAAAAACCATTATTTATAACAGGCATTGGCACAGGTATAGGCAAAACGGTTGTTGCAGCTATTTTGACTGAATCGTTAAATGCTGATTATTGGAAGCCCGTACAGTCCGGAGATTTGGATAACAGCGACACCATAAAGGTAAAGAGTTTAATTTCCAATAGTAAAACCATATTCCATCCGGAAACCTATCGTTTAACTCAGCCTTTTTCTCCGCATAAATCAGCCGCGCTGGATGGTGTGGAGATTGACCTGAACACTTTTGAAATACCCCAAACTAACAATCCGTTAATAATAGAGGGTGCCGGTGGCTTAATGGTGCCTTTGAACAATAAGGATCTGATGATAGACCTGATAGAAAAACTGAATGCTGAAGTAGTATTGGTTATTCAGCATTATTTAGGCAGCATTAACCATTCCATCCTATCGCTACAGGCTTTATATAGCCGTAATATCGCCGTACGAGCTATTATATTTAATGGGGAAAGCGATACTTATTCAGAAGAGATCATAAAAAAACATTCAAAGGGTGAGCGCGTAGTGTCTATTCCTCAACTTTTAACCTTAGATAAACAAAGCATTGCGTCGCAAAATATCGTAATTTAGGCTAATCTATTTATGAAGAGTATAGCAGTTATCGGTTCGGGAACAATGGGCAATGGCATAGCGCATATCTTTGCTTTGTATGACTTTAACGTTATACTTATTGACGTTGATCCATCGGCGCTTGAACGGGCCCTGCAAACCATATCGCGCAATATGGATAAACAGATCAACAAAGAAGTCATCACTGAAAAGGATAAAGAACTGGCTTTAAGCCGTATAAAAACATCAGCTTTATTAAGCGATATCCCTGCAGATACTGAACTTGTTATTGAAGCGGCTACCGAAAATAAAGCGATTAAACTGGACATATTTACGCAGTTAAGTCAAATTTGCAGCAACAAAACTGTATTAGCTTCCAACACATCTTCTATATCAATTACCGAAATTGCTGCTGTAACTAAATCGCCTCAACGTGTTGTGGGTATGCACTTTATGAATCCGGTTCCGTTAATGAAACTGGTTGAAGTAATACGTGGGAAACACACCTCGGATGACGTTACCGCCAAAATTATGGAGGTAACGCGACAACTCGACAAAATACCTGTTGAGGTAAATGACGCGCCTGGTTTTATTGCTAATCGTATATTAATGCCCATGATAAATGAGGCGATTTACGCTTTAGCCGAAGGCGTGTCTGGCGTTACAGAGATTGATACCGTTATGAAGCTGGGAATGTCGCATCCTATGGGCCCGCTGCAATTAGCAGATTTTATTGGTCTTGATGTTTGCCTGGCAATAATGAATGTTTTATATGAAGGATTCAATAATCCCAAATACACCCCCTGCCCTCTTTTGGTTGATATGGTTGCCGCGGGATATTTAGGTGTAAAATCAGGGAGCGGATTTTATGATCACTCAACAAAAACCAAGGAGTTGATAGTTGCGGCTAAATTCAGATAACGATATTAAAAAGTTTATATAATGCCTCGTTTGCTGATAAACCTTATAAAACGGAATAAAAAAAGTAGCTTTACTATAGATATTGAAACCCATTGCCTGTAAAAAACGTTAATAGGGTTATAAATTATAACCGCTTAAATGAAACTATCTTATCAATGGTTATCCGGATAAAATACATACTACTGTTTTCTTTTACCTTATTAGTTTGCAAAACCGGTTATGGTCAGGCCGTTGCAACCCGGGCCAGTATAATTACCGAGCTTTCCAACATCAATCTGCAACGCCTTATTGATACAGCTATAGCAAATTACCCGCGCGTACGCTATTTTCAACATCGGGTTGAAGCAGCTTCAAGTAATATATCTAAAAATAAGGCTGCGTGGTTTGATGCTTTAACGCTATCGTACGTATACCAGCCCGGTGTTGTTAGTGTTAATCCGGTTAACCCTACCAATACCTATTTTAAGGGTGCACAAGTAGGTGTTTTTTTAAACGTGGGCAATATAATAGCCAGGCCATGGATTATAAAACAGTCAAAACAGGAAATGATGGCTGTTGAGAGTGAGCGCGACGAATATCTGATAACACTTACTACTGAAGTAAAAAGGAGGTTTTATCTGTATGTTCAGCGCGTGGGCCAGTTAAAATTGCAAGTAAGAGCTGCAGAAGATGCAGAAACATATTTAAAAGATGTAAAATTTAAGTTTGAAAAAGGTGAAGAAACTTTTGACAGTTATAGTAAGGTATTAATACAGCTAACAGAGCATCACCAAACTTTGGTACAAGCAGAGGCTGCTGTATTTATTGCAAAAGCCGACCTTGAAGAACTTATAGGCACTAAACTGGAAAATATTATTAAATAGATGGAGCTGAGCAGCTTTTTACGCGTGTTAAAAAAACACAGGTTCACTATTGTGATCATTCCGGTTATTACCGTCATCATCACTTATTTTTTAGTGCGCAACCAGGCTAATTCCTACCTTTCTCAAGCTAAAATAGCTACCGGAATAGTCGATCAGACCCAAAGGAGCTTAAGCGACATTGGTGGTGGTGCCCAGGAATCAGAAATAAACCAGGAGTTTGCCAACCTGGTGGAGATGCTTCGCTCAAAACGAATGCTTGATCAGGTTGCTTATAAGCTGATGATCCATGATTTAACCAGCGATAAGCCTTTCCGCGAGCCAAGCAAATTATTGCAAACGTTAAATGCAGATGCCAAAAAACATGCAATTGAAGTTTATACCGATCTTTATAAAAAGCGGCAGGCGCTTTCTTTATTTAATCAAGATCAGAATGGCCTGAATAAATTGCTTACTTCGATGAAGTATGATGATAAATCGCTGCTTGATAAGTTACTTGTTTATCGTCTGCAAAACAGCGATTATATAAGCGTGGAGTTTGGTTCGGAAAACCCGGAACTTTCTGCTATTGTTGTTAATACGCTTTGTAATGAATTTATAGGTTATTACGGTGAGTTGGTGAAAAACAACCAGCAGAAATCCGTAGACTTTTTATACAATTTATTACAAGTTAAGCGGGATACGCTTAGCGCTAAAATGCTTGCGCTGAAAAATTATAAAACGCGTAATCACGTATTAAACCTTAATGAAAAGGCAAAAGCACTATACGGGCAAATGGCCGATTTTGAAACTAAACGTGAGGAAGTTGAAAAGGTGGCCCGCTCTACCGACGCAGCGATTGATAGTATTGACAGGCAATTTGACCCTCGGGTTCGCCGCTATAGCGAAAGCAACAAATTAGGAGTTACACAGGACGTGATCTCTGCACAAGCCCAGTTGCACGCGGCAAATGATGCTTACGTGGAGAGTGGTTTTAACCCACGTTATCAGCGCAAAGTTGATTCACTAAAAAATGTCGTATCTAATAGATTGGGGACATTGTCTGACAAGTATGTTATTAATCCGCTTTCAACCAAGCAGGATTTGGTTGACCAGCGCCTTAGTCTTCAGGTTCAGAATGACCTGGCAAAAAACAGCTCCGGTAGCATTAATAAAGAAATAAACAGGCTTAACAGCAAATTTGACGACCTGGTGCCACACGAGGCTGCTACACAATCCTTAGAAAGAGCGGTTGATATTGCCAGCGAAGAGTACATGGAGATATTGCAGAAATACAACCAGGCAAACTTAGAAGCAAGTTTTACTACCAAATTGCGTTTGCTGGAAGTTGCTGAGCCCGGACTTGCACAACCGTCAAAAAAGATGTTGTTAGTGATAATTGCGGGGGTTGCCAGCTTTATAGCATGCATAGCTGTGTTATTTATCCTCTTCTTTTTGGATAACAGCATAAAAAATGCCCGCGAACTGGCCAATTATACCAAAGCACCGGTATTAGGTAATTTAAACAGGTTATCTGACGCAGCAATAGACTTACGCAACATTTGGGAAAACAGTCAAAGCAACGACGACCTTAAAAGATTTAAGGACCTGATGCGTGCTACCCGTTTTGAAATAGACAGTGAATTAAAAGATAGCAAGCTATTATTGATCAACAGTCTAGCAGCGGGAGAAGGGAAAACCTTTGTCGCACTTAACCTCGCTTATGCCTACGCCCAGGTTAATAAAAAGGTATTACTTATTGATGGTAATTTTGGTAATCCTGCCATCACCAATTCTGTAAAACCTAAATTGTTTTTAGAAGACATGCTTAACGGCAATGGCGAAACTCCCATGCCGGCGGCAACTCAGCGGATAACTTTTATAGGTAATAAAGGTGGAGACACTTCAATATTAGAGTTAAGCAGCGAACAGCGGATAAATGATGTATTGCAATCGTTAAAAACAATGTTCGATATAATAATAATTGAAGCACCTGCTCTTGATGCCTTGAATCGCTCTAAAGAAATGAGCTTATTTGCTGAGAAAATACTTACTGTTTTTGAAGCTAATAAGAAAATTACCCAGGCAGGTAAGCATCATGTTGACTACCTGAAAAATCAGAACGATAAGTTTATTGGCTGGGTAGTTAATTTGGTTAATAAAGAAGAGTTAATAAGCGAATAGTGAGTAAAACATCTGCTTAAATGACAATTACCGGCTTTATTTGGATATTGATTCAGGTTTTAATTGGGTACAACCTTGTACTACCGGTATGTATTTATATTCTCTCTTTTTTTCGTAAAAACAATACACCCGTACTTGCTTCCGTTGAAGGAGATTACGCCATAATTGTAACAGCGTATGAGCAGGTTACCCATATCCCGGCGGTTGTACAATCCTTATTGAACTTAAAGCACAATAATTACTTAATTTATATAGTAGCCGACAAATGCGACGTGAGTACGCTCATATTTAACGATGATCGGGTTATTGTACTTAGACCTGAAACCACCCTTGCAAGTAATACCCGTTCACATTTTTATGCTATTAACAACTTTAAGCGACCACATGAGCGGCTGACCATTATTGATAGTGATAATTTAGTGCACCCCGATTACGTAACCGAACTGGACAGGTACTTTTATAAAGGATATTTAGCTGTTCAAGGTATCCGCGAAGCGAAGAATTTAAACACCACCTACGCCTGTTTAGACGGCGCGCGGGATATTTATTACCATTTTTATGATGGTAAACTATTATTTAAAGTAGGATCTTCGGCAACTCTCGCCGGCTCGGGCATGGCTTTTACGACTGCTCTTTACCGTGAATGCCTGGAACACTTGGATGTGCAAGGTGCAGGTTTTGATAAAGTGCTACAATCGCAAATTGTAGGGCGCAATATCAGGATAGCATTTACTGACCGCGCAAAGGTTTACGACGAAAAAACCACCCATTCAGACCAGTTAGTTAACCAGCGCTCGCGGTGGATCAATACCTGGTTTAAATACTTTAAGTTTGGTTTTGTGCTGGTTGGCAAAGGCATAACTACGCCAAGCTGGAATCAGTTTCTGTTTGGTTTAATATTGCTCAGGCCTCCCCTGTTCATTTTTCTGCTGCTTTCGTTGCTGTTTTTGTTTGCCAATATATTCATCAGCATAACGGCTGCCTTTGTGTGGATGCTTGCCTTTGTGCTATTTATAGCTGGTTTTTATATAGCATTGGCACGGTCAGAAACCGACGCGCGGATATACCGTTCGCTTATTAATATTCCAAAGTTTATGTTCTTCCAGGTGGTGTCGCTATTAAAAGCGCGCACAGCCAATAAACGTTCTGTTGCTACCAAACACACTTATACCGGTACCATTGACCAAATAGTTAAAAACGATGAGAGTTAATCCGGATGAAAAGATATTGCGCGGGGCCGAGTTAAAGGCGGAGAATCAGAAGAAGATAGATAAGATTACCCGCATTGTAGCTTTGGCCGTTGCTTTTTTTAGTACCTATTTTTTCATTATCAAAATTTTGTTTTTGTAATGAAAGTAGAACCAACAACGCCTCAAATATCGCTACCCCTGAAAAAAGAAAGGCCGGGCTTGAGGCAGCGTGTCAGAAACTTTGCCTTAATTGAAAAATTAAAAAGTCCTGCCGGAATGGGGCTTTTCGTTTTATTGGCGGCTATTATAGCTGTTGGTATAGCAAAATTCGGGGTGGTTTTTGGGGGACTGTTTTTGGCGCTGATAATAGGCCCGCCAGCTGTATATGGCATAGTAGCCTACCCCCGCTTCGGTATACTTGTTTTGCTTGTATTGGCGTATATGCTGTTTCTATTGGGGAGACTCGGTATACCCGGCCCCTTAGGGGTTGTAGCCGATGCGCTCGAAGGAGCACTAATGCTGGGTACACTGATAAGCTTACGGCGAAACAATGATTGGGAACTGCTTAAAGCACCTGTATCTACAATGGTAGCAATATGGATAGCTTACAATTTATTGCAGATAGCTAACCCGAGCGCCGTTTCAAGGGCAGCCTGGATGTATACGGTACGCACGGTATCTATTGTAATGCTCAGTTACTATGTTTTTCTATACAACATTCGATCGGTTAGCTTTGTTCGCTTAATATTTAAGATATGGCTGGGAATGGCTTTTTTTGGTGCTTTATATGGCATGAAACAAGAGTGGATAGGGTTTTCAAACGCAGAAGAAGCTTACCTCCACTCTGACCCCGAAATAGCAAGTCTGCTTTTCATAGCGGGGCACTGGCGCAAATTTTCTATTTTTTCTGATCCTGTGGCATTTGCCTATAACATGAACATGGCCGCTATTTTCTGCATTGCGTTAATTGCCGGAAAGTTACCTACCTGGAAGAAAGTTGTACTGGGTGTTATAGCAGGTACATGTCTGTTATCGATGCTATATTCGGGTACGCGTGCGGGCAACGTATTGGTTCCCGCAGCCTTGTTCCTGTTTGCTATTATAAATTATAATAAAAAGGTTCTGCTATTTTGCTGCCTGGCTGCGGTTTTTTTAGTAGTGCTGATAAACGTACCAACGGGCGACCCTAACCTGAAACGCTTCCAAACAGCATTCCGTCCAAACGACGACGATTCTTATAAGCTGCGCAAATTTAACCAGGAGCGCATTAAGCCCTACATTTATAGCCATCCTATTGGTTTTGGACTAGGCGCCACCGGTGTTTGGGGTAAACGCTTTGGAGATGGATCGGTTGTATCGAAATTTCAACCGGATAGCGGATATATACGCGTGGCGGTAGAACTTGGGGTAGTTGGGCTGATCATTTTTTGCACACTTATGTTTACCGTTATGAAAACGGGCATTAACAATTATTACCGCATAAAAGACCCTGAGCTGAAAATGTATTGCATGGGTATCCTTTTAGTTGTTTTTGCGTATAACATAGCTAATTTCCCGCAGGAGGCACTGGTTCAGTTTCCGTCTAACGTGTTTTTTTCGTTACACATGGCCATGCTTACTATATTGTATAGGTTAGATAAACAAAAGCAGGCCCCGGGAGATCCCAACCAATTAAAAGAGGTAAATTGATCATGGCAGTAAACAATATAATAAAAAACAGGGATATTATTGTAGTTGGCCAGCAACCATGGGACGTTGAAATTGGCAGCAACTGCAAAAACCTGGCATTGGAATTTAGCAGGCACAATCGTGTATTATACGTTAATTCTCCGTTAGATCGTATCACCAAATTAAAGAACGCCGCTGACCCTAAAGTTAAACAACGCATTGATGTAATTAACGGCCGAACCGAAAGCCTTATTGAAATCAAAGAAAACCTTTGGAATCTTTACCCCGATGAAATTATTGAGTCTATTAACTGGATAAAAAACGACTTCTTTTATAACATCCTCAATAAAATAAATAATAAACGCTTTGCACGTTCAATAGATAAAGCTGCCAAGCGACTTGGATTTAAAAATTACATCCTTTTTAACGATAACGACATTTTCCGTTGTTTTTATTTGAAGGAGTTGCTTAAGCCGGCTGTAAGCATTTACTATTCGCGTGATTACCTGCTTTTTGTTGACTACTGGAAACTGCACGGCGTAAAAATGGAGCCCGAGATAATCAAGAAGAGTGATCTATGTGTGGCTAACTCTACTTATCTGGCATCTTATTGTAAACAGTATAATCCTAACTCGCATTATGTTGGCCAGGGTTGTGACCTTGAAATCTTTACCGCTAAACAAGCGTTGGCTATTCCTTCCGATATGGAGCCCATAAACAAACCTGTTATTGGTTACGTTGGCGCTTTGCAAAGCATACGGCTGGATATGGAATTGTTGGAATATATTGCCAAAACACAACCCGAATGGAGCATAGTGTTAGTCGGCCCCGAAGACGAACAGTTTAAAGTGAGCAATCTGCATCAAATTAAAAACATTCATTTCCTTGGCAGCAAAGATCCTTCTACCCTGCCGTCGTATATTAATTCCTTTGATGTTTGTTTAAATCCGCAACTCATAAATCAGGTGACTATTGGCAACTATCCCCGAAAAATTGATGAATATCTGGCTATGGGTAAACCCACAGTTGCCACACATACCGAGGCTATGAGTGTATTTGAAGATCATACTTATTTAGGTACTACTAAGGAAGACTATGTTAAGTTGATCGAAAAAGCTTTAGCTGAAGACAGTGATGAGAAACGGCAGGAACGCATAAACTTTGCCACCACCCACACCTGGGAAAACAATGTTAAGGAGATTTATAAAGCGATTCACTTAACGGAAAAGACAGCTTAGAAAACTTCCCCTGTTATTTATGCGTTTTAAAAGTCAGGTAGTCGAAAGTGTGCTTTACGTTTCTGTAAATGGCCCTCGCAAAGCTTATCAATGGGTTATCGCTTTGACGCAGATCGCTGCGTTTCATGGTACTTGGTTCGTCTTCGGAGTTTAGTTGATCAAATAAACCTTTAGGGTCATCGTATATCATAGCCTTCCCTTTATTTTTGTTAAAAGACATGGCCATAGTAAATTCCGTTTTATCACCTTTTATACCTTCGGGATATCTGCCGAATCTTTCAAAGAAATTGCTTCTGCGCAAGTGTGGATGGTCACTATAAACATGGAACTTACGGTATCCGGGATACCATATTTTGAAGATCATTTCTGAAAATCCGTTTTTGTACGGCTTTAGGTATGGGTATTTAAAATAGGCATAAAACCTAACCAAATCAACGTCCCTTCGCTCTTCCATAATTGCCAAAGCGTTTTCCAAATGCTTTTTATAACCCGGAAACGGATCAAAATCCTCCTGCACGTAAAGCGTATAAGGCGTTTTAACGGCATCTTGCCCTTTATTGATGTTGTTACCCAGTCCCGCGTTTTTTGGCGTTGTAACAAGGCGGAAATGGTATTTATTAATAATCGATTTAAGGTGATCCAAATGTTCGGGTTTACTACCATCATCAGATACCACAATATCGCCAAAACTGATCTGCTGCGCTTCAAACGCCTTTAGCAAACGCTCCAGCGACTGGCTGCGATTATAATGCGTAACCAATAAAGTAATTGCACTAAACGGTGTAGCGGCCATATCTATTTTTTTACAGGTTTTGTGAATAGCACCTGGTAAGTATTCTTAAGCAGTTTATATTGCAGGTACAACGCCCTAAGTGTTAAGGCTATAGGATTTTTGCTTTCGCGCCAGCCTGCACGGTTCATGGTACTTGGCTCATCCGGCGAATTTTTTTGCCAGAACATGGCGTTAAAGTCGTCAAAGAAAATGCCCTTGCCTTTATTTTGGATAAACGATATGGCCATGCCAAATTCGGTCAGGTCACCTTTTATACCTTCGGGATACCTGCCGAATTTTTCAAAAAAAGTTGTGCGACGCAGGTGTGGATGATCGCTGTAAACGTAAAATTTTAAATGATCATTGGCCAGCGGCGATATGCTGAATTTCATTTCAGAAAAACCTTTTCCATAAGGCTTTGTGTATGGATACTTAAAGTAAGCATAAAATCGGGCGAGGTCAAGGTTCGGGTCGCTTTTCATAAAGCTCAGCGCATCAGTAAAATGTTCAGCAAAGGCTGGTTTAGGCTCAAAGTCCTCTTGTACGTACAGCGTGTAAGGTGTTTTTACCGCATCCTGGCCTTTGTTTATATTATTACCAAGCCCGGCATTTTTCGACGTGGTGATCAAACGAAAATTTAACTCCTTTTCTACTGCCTTTAGCCTGTTCAGGTTTTCGGGCTTACTGCCATCATCAGAAACCACAATGTCCTCAAAGGCAATGTTAAGCGCTTTAAATGCATTCAGCAAGCGTTCTAACGACTTGCTCCGGTTATAATGGGTAACCAATAAAGTAACACCTTCAAAATAGGTTTTATCCTGGCTCATGTATGAACAAAATTCGTTTGAATACCGTTTAACAGGATAAATTCTTTATCCTTGTTCAGCGTAATTTTACGAAAAGATGTTAAAAAAAGTTCTTAATCTTATCCGTAATAAGCATTTTTTATCCTTAGCGGGCAATATAATCATGTCTGGCCTTGGTTTGGTAACCATGACGCTTATTTATCGCTCGCTTCCGATAGTACAAACCGGCACCTGGGTGTTCTTCCTTTCTAACCTGATATTTGTTGATTCAATAAGATCCGGCCTTTTAACAACTGCTTTTATAAAATTTTACGCCGGATCAAGCGAAGAACGTACTGCAGAGGTTGCTGGATCGGCCTGGTTTATTGGTATGGCTGTTACTGGTATATTAGCATTGGCAAGCTTGTGCTCCTACCCTTTTTTAGATCTGATAAAAGATGATGGACTAAGGTTGTTCTTTAAGTTTTCGGGCTTATATTATATTATTTCGTTACCGTGGTTCCTGGCTACCTGTGTGGCACAAGGCGAACAGAAATTTGACAGGTTGTTATACATCAGATTGTGTAACCAAGGTAGCTACGTGGTTTTTATTACAGTATTACTTATAATTGGAAAGGCAAGCATATCTACCGTGTTAGCATCTTACTTAACATCAAGCACACTTACTACCTTATTTGTGTTGATTAAGGGTTGGTCGCGTATAAGTGCTTTTAGTAAGCGCACGCGTACCGGCATATTAGAGATGTACCACTTCGGTAAATTTTCTGTAGGGGCATCGTTGGGCGCTAACATGTTTACTTTTTCTGACAGTCAGATCATCAATTACATGTTGGGTGCGCCTGCGTTGGCTATTTATAATTTGGGACAAACTCTGATGCAACTGGTTGAAATACCTCTACGCAGCTTTGCCGCTACGGGTATGCCTGAACTATCCACGGCTTATAATCAGGGCAACCGTGAGTTGGTGATACACACCATGAAAAGATATGCCGGTATGTTGGCCGTAGTGCTGATACCGATAGTAATTATTGGCTGTGCAGCGGCAGATCTGCCCATTTACATTATTGGCGGCGGCAAATATTTAGGAACTGAAGCCGCTAATGTTTTCCGATTGTTTTTAACGTTTGCTATTATTTTTCCGCCTGACAGGTTTTTTGCACTGACATTAGATGTGATCCACCAGCCCAAGATCAACTTTTATAAAGTATGGATAATGCTGGTTGTTAATATAGCTACCGACTTTTTAGGAATTTATATAACAGGCAGCGTGTACGGCATTGCCATTGCTACCTTTTTCCCTATTTTAACAGGTACCATTATTGGTTACTGGGCGCTTAATAGATATAGCAAATTTACCTATTGGAGTATATTTAAAACTGGCTTTGATGAGATAAAGGTGTTTGTAAATGGGCACTTGAAAAAGAAAGCTGCAAGTGCATAATATCACTTAAATTTAAAAAACACTTTGAAAATCCTTTCAAAAATTACATCGTTTGCGCAAAACGAATATTATTATGATATTTAAAAAGTAATCCTAACCAATTATATTATAATGAAATACACAAACAAAACCGGCTTCGCAAAAGCGGCCTTTACGGTTATAGCCTGCTTAAGCATGTGCATTGCCGCGGTTGCTCAGCCAAATCCCAACCCACCACCTGTGTTCAAGTCGAACGAGGTGAGCAAAGACAACATGGTTACGCTGCGATTTAACGCGCCAAAAGCTACTGATGTAAAAGTGAGCACTCAAATGGCCAAAGGGCCGCAAACTATGACCAAAAACAGCACCGGAATTTGGGAAGTTACTTTTGGCCCTGTAAAGCCGGATATGTACCCTTATGCTTTTGTAGTTGATGGTGTGCAGGTTGCTGACCCGGGAAACAGCGCGATATTTCCTAATGAAGGTTTTCAAAACAGTGTGCTTGAGGTGCCGGGCCCTACTCCATTGGTTCACGCTATTAAAAATGTGCCGCATGGTACGCTATCTTACCGTTATTACAATTCGCCAGAATTAGGTACGCGCCCTGTTGTGGTTTACACGCCACCGGGATATGAAGCTAATCCAACAAAAAAATATCCGGTTTTATACTTGCTACATGGAACTACAGACACAGAAGAAACATGGACAAAAGTAGGTCGTGCCAACATTATATTGGACAATCTTATTAGCGAAGGCAAGGCACTACCCATGATAATTGTTATGCCTTATGGTCGCGCCTATCCTGTAATAAACAAGGGGTCCAGTAGCTTGCGCGATTGGCCCAACCTGCAGGAGTTTAAAAAAGATTTCTTTAATAACCTGATGCCTTTTGTTGAGAAGAGCTATCGCACCAAGAATGAAAAAGATAGTCGCGCTATAGCAGGTTTCTCAGGCGGTGGCGGTACTACGCTTTATTTTGGTTTGAATAATTTGGATAAGTTTAGCTATGTGTGCGGTTTTGCTCCCGGTATGCTCAAAAATGAGATTGACCGCAATAACGCGGGCGCTTTTGTTAATCCTGCAAATACTAACAAACAATTAAAATTATTTTGGATGGGCGTTGGCAAAGAAGACCCTTTATATGCGGTAATAACAAATGATTACATGCCGGTATTAGATGCGAAAAAGATCACATATGAATCCCTGATCTCGGAAGGTGGTCATACCTGGATGAATTGTAAATTGTATCTAAGTACCATCGCTCAGAAAATCTTTAAATAATACACACATATAAACAAAGCCAAACAAGTTATGAGAAGAATATTATTAGTCTGTTTTTTGTTTGCTACTCAATTTGTAAATGCCCAAGGTGTTGGCAAAACCCAAACCCTGTTTAATGGCACCGACCTTAAAGGTTGGTATACTTTTCTTACCAGTAAAGGAAAAAACAATGATCCTGAAAAGGTATTCAGCGTAAGCGATAAAATGCTGCATATCACCGGGCAGGAATTTGGGTACATGAGTACTGAAAAATCTTATAAAGATTTTCATTTGGTGGTTGAGTTTAAGTGGGGAACAAAAAAGTATCCGCCAAGGGATGCTGACACAACAAAACGTGATAATGGTATATGTTTTTTTGTACCTGCCGGTGACAAAGATGTGGTATGGCCAAAATCTATTGAGTGCCAGATACAGGAAGGTGATGTAGGCGATATGTGGTTGATTGGGTATACCACCGTAGTTATGGACGGTAAGCGCACAACACCTAAGGACTATAACCGGGTACAAAAGAAAAAGGATGGAGAAAAACCAACCGGCGAATGGAACCGCGTAGAAGTGATAGCCAATAAAGGCAAGATTACCTATATTGTTAACGGTATTGTTGTGAATGAAGCCGAATCACCCTCAGTAAGTGAAGGAAAAATACTGGTTCAATCTGAAGGGGCCGAAATTTTTTACAGAAAAATTGAGATTACCGAACTGTAAAAGTTTCAATATAACCATCAACAAAACAATAAGAACGGCATCCTTTGGATGCCGTTCTTATTTTAAAGATAGTGACGACCAGCCTCACAATTGGTTAGATTCTTGCATTGTATATTGCATGAAAAAGCTTGCCATACTTTTGTGCGTATTATTTGTAGCCTGTAGTGGCGACAAACCCGGGCGAAACTATAACAGGCATGATGCCTCTGTTATAATTAAAGACACGACCATTGCGCCAATTGTACAAAAAACGTCAGATCCTGTAGCACTTATCAGACAGCAGGTTGAACACATAAACACCGCCAAAATTACGACTGAGCACATTGAATTTATGTGCGATGAAAAGACAAAAGTTGACTATTACTATGAGAATAAAGTTCCTGTTAAAATAGCTGTTGATTTTGGCTGGGTGGGTGATGCTCATGCCAAGGAAGACTATTATTTTAACCGGAGTAAACTGATCTTCGTTTACCAATTTACAGAAGGTGGCGCAGCTTGCGAAGGCTGTATTAAAACCAATGAGTACCGCTCCTATGTAAGCAACGATAAAGTAGTTAAGTATCTGAAAAACAAAGACGACGCGCAATGCAAAAGATGTGAATTTGGGCAGCTCTCCGAACCATATCAGCTTTTAATGACGTCAACTGCTGCTGAAGCCAGGAAGATTTTGTGCAAGTAGCAATGCCCCTTACACGTGCACTGTTGCAGAAATATATACAACACTTTGCAACACTTGCAACAGTATTTTTTTTAACCACTTGGTTGTTAAATAATTATATTTATTAGATGTCTGAATATGCAACACCTTGCAACACCACCGACTTCTGCGGGTAATTTATTATCTTAGTGATAAATGAAATCAACAACAGTAATTCTACTTATGCTGGCAACTTTATTAAATTTCTTTGGGTGCGCCCCAAAAAGCAAAGACGAAAAACTAAATGAGGAGTCATTGAAAGAGTTCTCAGACGACATGAAAGCATTTAGTAACCGTCCCATTTATAAAAAATTAACTATAGAAATAATAGATAAAACTCCTGATAGTACTTTGTTGCAAGTTATTTTCGACAACTTAATTGAAAAACTCCCTAAAGACTACAAAAAAGAATTTGAAACTGTCATGTCGTGGAACGAGCCACGCAAAACAATTTATATGATTTGGCAGTTGGAAGCCGAGGTAAATAATGGAGGATATAATCAGTTTTATTTTAACTCCAGCGGCCAGTACTATAATTATATACCTACAGCGTTAAAAGTAGTTGGAGCTGTGAAATTTGCAGACTTAACAAAGAAAGCGAATGAAACTTATTCAAAAGAAAACAAAAAAATAACTGAACATCAAGACGGAACCATGGAAGGATTTAGCAAATCTTATGACGACAATCCGTTGAATGATTTTGATGACAAATTCTACGAGCTATATAAAGAGGAAAATTTGCACCAATTACAAACTGATTTTATAAGAAAACATAAAATTGATTTTGTGGATAGGTAATAAAACCAGGCTTGAGATCTTTAAAAAGTAAATATGTTGATCTCAATTTAACCGCATCCGCACGTTAAATTTGTTAAGTCCTGACGCGGTATCGTAATGGTAGGTAAAGGCTTCGGCGGCCCTGGATATAATGATCATACCGAAGTGTTCGGCTACCCCATTAATATCTATTCTGTTTCTATTCCTTTTTTGTTCACAAATAAACCGCACAGTATCATTCATTTCCAGCACAGCATATACGCTATGCAATTCGTCATAACTCAATAATATTCTATAGCCGGGTTGCTGTTTAAAGATTTCGGCAAAATTATCAGGGTTAAATTGCGTGCCGAAATCTGTTTTTTCAATAGAAAGATAATTGTCGTCTAGATGAATGCGCATACAACTTTCCGCATTTTTAACGTGTTTAAGCGCGTTGGTAAGCAGTTCTGTAATTACTATTTCAACTTTAAAGTTAAGGTCCTCCGTAGCAGCATGGGCCGGTAAAAACTCATTGATGAACCCGCGTATCTCCTGCAGCGATTCTATCATGGCCTCACGTTTATTGGGCAATACAAACTGACGGAATATTTTACCTGACATAGTTGTTACGCAAGTGCGTCGTTAAAGTTATCGTATATCTTAAAAACCTTGTCTAACCTGATGAGTGCAAAAAGGTTGGCTATATCCTTGCGCATGCCGACTAAAATCAGGTCTGATTTAAACGATATAACATATTTAAGTACAGATACCAATGCCCCTAAAAAAGAGCTGTCAATGTACTGCACGTTTTCCATATTTATAATGACGCGCTTTTTTTGATGCTTATCAAATAACGCTAACAACTGAGCCTTAAAGTCGTCGGCATTACCCATGTTGGCATCTTTAATTTGCAGGTTAAGCAAAAGGTTGGCCTCGTATTCTTTATATATCTTTATCATAGCTATATTTTGTAAATGCTGATAATGCTTTCATCATCTACCCGTCCCTGCAACGCGAGCTCAAACTGTTCCTTCATACCGGTAAATGATGTGTTGGAATCCAGCATGCCAAGCAATCGCGATGCAAAGCGGTTATAGTCGCTCTTCTTTCCATCGCTGTCGGCAAAATCTATCATCCCATCAGTAAATATAAACAATCCATCATTAGGCTGCAGGGTAATTTGTTGTTCCGTATAACTTCCATCCGCAAAAAGTCCCAACAGCAAGCCCGATGAACTTATATGCACAAACTTGTTTTCAGCGTGTTTGTAATGCAACAGCGGCAGATCCCCCGCGCCTGAATAAGAGATAGTTCCTGTTTCGCTATCTATTAATACCAATGATAAACTGGAGAGAATATCCTTCAACACATCGTCAAGACAAATTACTTTGTTAACCTGCTGCAATATCTTGGCTGTAGAATATTCTCCGTTAAAAGCAGCAAAACGCACTGCAGAGCGCACATAACTCAGAAAACCAAAAGTAAAGAACCATGCCATCCACTTTTTGCCCATCACATCGCCAAGTACGCCGAAAGTGTAGCGCTCGTTAACATGTATAAAGTCTATAAAGTCACCGCCGGGTATATCGTCATAAGCTTTGTGCCAAAAGTCTATGCTAAACCCTTTAACAGGCGGTACATTGGCCGGTATAGATTTAATGTTGAGAGATGTTGCAGCCTTTTTTACTTCCAGTTCCGAAAGCTCACGCTGTTTATCAACCGCAAATAGTATGTTGTTTACTTTAGAAACGATAACATTTACGGGTGTGTTCTTCAGCACATAATCAATTGCCTGCAGGTCAAGGCCCTGTATCATCAGGTCGCTGTCTGAAAAATAGGTAAGAAACAAAAAGGGAATGTTTTTTAAAACTTCATCCTCCATTAAATGCTTCCTAAACTCAAGACCATTCATTTGGCCCATGTTATAGTCAGATAGAATGATATCAGGAAGATTTTTTTTATCCAGCAGCACTATAGCTTCCTCCGCAGATAGCGCTGTGTCGCATTTAAAGCCCGATTTTTTAAAAACCTGAACCATCAGCTTTAAAAAAAGCGCGTCGTCATCAACCAGCAAAATTTTATGTGGCTGCTTACTCATGTGCTTTGTTTGAAAAAGGTTCTTTGTAAAGCGTCCGCACTAAAATATAAATGCCTGTAAGTATAATAATGCACGCAATTACGTCCATTAATGTTACTCCATCATTTTCGGTAAAATAATAAATGGTAAACATTTCAAAATATGGCGGCGCCTCAATAATTATCATTGACAGGCCCAGCGTTACCATAGCCACTGCTATCGTTATCAGCAAAAAATTGTTTATCCTTTTCGCCTTCAGATATCTGCCTGCAACTTTACTATCCACCTTGTTAGATAGCAACAGCATCGCAAATTCGTCAAGCAGTTCCTCACGTGATGCATCCTCTATATCATCTATTACCTTAAACGCATTAATAGCATCGTTGCCTTCTGAGCAGTTTTCCAGCGTAGTATCAAACTTTTGCTGAAAACGCTTAAGCACTTCCTTGTTAAGGTGATGGCCGGCCAACAACGCCGCAACCTCATCGAGCTTTTGCTCAACAGCCGATTCAATTTCTGTATCGGTTACGGTTTCCTCTTTTGGGGTATTTGCTTTGATTCTCAATTTTAATTAATAAATTCAACAAAACATAGCAGAGGCATTCTTCGTATTAGCCATAAATCTATATAATGAAATTGGTTTCCATCATTACGGTTAATTTCAATCAAAGTTACATTACCGAGGAATTATTATGCTCTATCAGCCAAACTAATACCTACCCTGCAATTGAAATTATAGTAGTCGACAATGGCAGTACAGTAAACAGTGTGCCCGAATGGACCTTAAAATATCCGGATATAATTTTTATACGTTCTGACAAGAATTTAGGTTTTGCCGGGGGTAACAACCTGGGCATAAACGCCGCGAAAGGCGAATACTTTTTTTTGGTGAACAACGATGCCGAGTTTACCGCCGGCCTGGTGGAAACATTGGTTGCAACTCTTGACTCAAATTCACGTATAGGTGTAGTATCGCCCAAAATACGATACTTTGACCAGCCCGATATGCTGCAATACATGGGTTTTACCGACATGAACTATTATACCGCAAGCAATAACAGTATTGGTCAGTTTGAAACGGATAACGGGCAGCATGACCATCTAACCGGCAGAACGGGTTACGCCCATGGTGCAGCTATGATGGTAAAAAAGGAATGCATTGATAAAGCCGGTTTAATGGCGGAGAACTTTTTTTTATACTATGAGGAACTGGATTGGTGCGACCGTATTAAAAAGGCAGGCTACGAAATTTGGCTGCAAACAGGTGCGCTTATCTATCATAAAGAATCGGTATCTGTAGGTAAAGTGAGCGCACTGAAGGAGTATTTTATGAACCGCAACCGCATTTTGTTTATTCGCAAAAACGCGCCGTTGGCGGCTCGTTTATTTTTTTATATCTATTTTATCGCTTTAGTTGTACCCCGTAATATGTTGAGGTACATAAAGATAAAGCATACAGATTTTATTGGATGGTTGTTTAAAGCCATTTGGTGGAACATTACTCAAAGTAAAGACAGTAAAAAATTAGGTTACCCTATTGCTATATGATCGCGCTATTCTGGATAAGCTTTTTTATAATTTTTTATGCTTTTGTAGGATACGGCATACTGCTCTATTTTATCATAAAAATAAAACGGGCGGTTAAGGGTAAACCCACCCTACCAGCTGCCGATAACCTGCCCACCTGCACTTTAATAGTAGCTGCTTATAACGAGGAACTATTTATTGCCGAAAAGATAAAGAACAGCCTGGAATTAAATTATCCCGAAGGCAAGTTCAAACTTATTTTTATTACCGATGGCTCAAGCGATGGCACTGCGGATATTGTTGCAAAGTATCCCGAAATAATCCATTTACATTCTGCGGAGCGTAAAGGCAAAATGGCTGCGGTACACCGTGCCATAGATACTGTTACTACAGAGGTGATGGTTTTTACCGATGCTAATACCTTTTTAAACAAAGACGCCATAATTAATATTTGCCGCCACTACTCCGACCCGAAAGTTGGTGCCGTTGCGGGCGAAAAACGAGTGCTGATAACCGAAAAGTCTGATGCTACTGCCGGCGAGGGTTTTTACTGGAAATATGAATCAAAACTAAAGATCTGGGATTCAGAGTTATACTCTGTAGTGGGTGCTGCAGGCGAGTTGTTTAGCGTACGCACTGATCTATATGAGCATGTGCCGCCTACATCAATTATCGACGACTTTATGATCTCTATGCTCATTGCTAAAAAGGGCTATCGTATTATTTATGAACCCGATGCTTATGCGATGGAAACTGCATCAGAAGATGTTAAGGAAGAACTAAAACGTAAGATCAGGATAGCTGCAGGTGGCCTGCAATCTATTATATGGCTTAAAAGCTTATTTAACCCCTTTCCGCTGCCTGTGTTATCGTTTCAGTATATTAGTCACCGGGTGTTGCGGTGGACGGTGGTGCCCTTCCTGATGATATTATTGGTGGCTCTTAACATTGCCATTGTACATACTTACGGAGGCGCTATTTACCAGTTGTTTTTAGCCGGACAGGTGGCATTTTATGGCATGTCCCTATTTGGATGGATGCTTGAAGCAAGGCAGGTAAAGATCAAAATATTTTTTATCCCTTATTATTTCTGCATGATGAATTATGCGGTTATAAGGGGGATATTCCGTTACTTATCGGGCCGCCAAAGTTCGGTCTGGGAGAAGGCAAAAAGAAAATAACATGTCGCTTAAAGAAAAGATAAATAGTAACCCGCGTTTAAAAAACTTCGTCCATTGGATGCTTATTGCTCCCGGCGAGGCGAGGCCGCGTTTTTGGGTAAAATTATTGGTGAATCCGTTTGTACACCAGCGCGGCAAAGGCTCAAAAGTACGCCGTTATGCACGCATGGATGTGTTGCCTTTTAACAAGTTCAGTTTAGGCGATAATTCAATTATAGAAGACTTTTGCACCATAAATAATGGCGTAGGCGATGTATTTATCGGCAATGGTACCTTGATAGGCATGAGCAATGTTATTATCGGCCCCGTAAACATTGGCAATAATGTGATATTCGCGCAAAACATAGTGGCCAGCGGTTTAAATCATGAATACCGCGATGTAAACACCCCCATAAAAGACCAGAAAACCATTGTCTCTACCATTACTATTGAAGACGATTGCTGGATAGCCGCAAATGCGGTACTTACCGCCGGTATAACCATTGGCAAACACAGTGTGGTGGCGGCTGGCGCTGTTGTTACCAAAAGCGTTCCCCCTTATTCAGTCGCGGCGGGTAATCCGGCAAAAATTATCAAGCTGTATGACAATGTTTTAAAGGAATGGGTATCTGCTAAATAAAAAACGGCAAAACCTTTTTGAAGCTGATATGTCAATAATAAAAGACCTATCATGAAAAAAATCATTCTCTTACTGGCCATTGCTTTCGCCGCTTGTAAGTCACCAACATACAAACTTGGCATTTCTGAATCCAAATTCAAGTCCCAAAATAAATCTAGTGCTGAGGTTGTTGAAAAAACAGGGTCATATACCGTTTACAGGATACCTCAATATGAAAATGGACGCAAAACAGAATACAAGTTCTACTATTTTCAAGACGAAAAGTTGATGCGCGTATATCAAGGCCAGACGGCAAACGGCTTATAAACAAAAACAAGCTTACAATTGATGGGCTATGCGCATAAAGCCCAAAACTTCTTCATTAATATCCTCCGTATTCAATATTCTTAAATGATGATTGAACTGATTGCTCCCGGGCACCTGTGCAACTTTCTGGAAACACAGGTTATCATAATACGGTTCGCGTAACGGGAAAACCACATGGATAAAGTTTTTGCCTAATTGCGTTATCCAGGCAATACGCTTATGTGTATTGGATATGCCAATCATGGTTTTGGTAGGTTCTACACTGATCTCTCCCATCTTTTCAAACTCCGTTATAAAGTGATGATACAGCGTAAGCGTGTGGGCAGATTTACCTGTTAGGAATTGCGATATTTGCGGGTGCTGTTCCATATTGATGATTAATCTAATTTAGGAATTATCGCATCCAATCCCCAGCGCTCCTCAATCCCCAGCCCAAACAACGCAAAATCATATTTAACAGGATCAAGCGGATCAAACTCGCGTAGTTTTTCAGTCAGTTCAACTGCAGTTTGCCAATCCGTTTGTTTGCGGGTAATTAAGCCAAGGCTTCTTGCAACACGGTCAACGTGCAAGTCGCAGGGCATAATCAAATCGGCAGGCTTAAGGCGGTTCCAGATGCCAAAATCAACGCTGTTTTTATCCTTACGCACCATCCAGCGTAAAAACATGTTCAGCCGTTTACAGGTCGATTTTTGCGAGGGCGAAGAAACATGTTTTTTTGTGCGATGCGGTGAATCAGGCAGTAAAAAGAAGTAATTACGGAAGTAGTTAAGCGCATGCTCTACCGCACTATCGTACTTCAGGTCCAAGGGGTTGGGCGGCATAAAGGCCGACTCCAGCGAGTCATGTAATCTATAATGAAACCTGAAAAAAGCTATAAAATAAAGTGTATCAATATCGTTAAATGTGCGATGTTTAAAATGCAGCAATTTTTCAAGATCGGACTCTTCATGATTCATGATGAAATCATAGGGAGCGCTATCCATTAATGCAATCAGCTCTTTGCATTTATTAATGATAGTAACGCGTTGCCCCCAAGCCAGGGTTGCCGCCCAAAACCCCATTATCTCTATATCCTGCTTTTTACTGAATAGATGCGGTATACAAACCGGATCGTTCTTGATAAAATCGGGGCAGTTGTATTGAGCGACTTTAGCGTCGAGAAAATCTTTTAGCTGTGTTGCTTTGCCAAATGAAGCTTGCATATTGGTAGGGTACCTAGTTTTGCTCGGCTTTAACCGGAATAAGACCGTAAAAAAGTAAACCAAAAACCACAGCGTATAAAGCATAAAATCCTCCCAATATCCAAAATGCGTAAGGAATTTCCGGATTGCTAAATATCTCCTTGAGCAAAGCCAATCCCCCAACAAAAAACTGAGCAAAATTTGCAACGGATACAGGCTTATTATAAATTCCCCCAATAAGCGACCACTGCGACATCCAGTTAAGCATTGCAAAACCAAAATACAGGCCACCCAACAATTGTAAAATTAACAGCAGTGGTTTTGAGACTCCAATATTTAGATACAGCAAAGTTTCCTCAGGCAAAAACATCAGGCTAATACCAATTGCAGCAAGTATTATTGCGCTGGAAGCCATTATGATTTTAGTGTTCATAGTAGAAGTTATTGAACTCCCCTTTAGGGGGTTAGGGGGGCTAACGCTTGCTTCAAATCCTCCAGCAAATCATCCACATCCTCCACCCCTACGCTTAAACGCAGCAGGTTATCAACCACGCCCACTTTTTCGCGGGCTTCTTTAGGAATAGATGCATGCGTCATGGTAACCGGGTGATTGATCAGTGATTCAACACCGCCTAATGATTCGGCCAATGTGAATACTTTAAATGACGATGCTACCTTAAATGTTTCTTGCAAGTCTGCACCTTTCAAGGTTATGGAGATCATACCGCCAAAATCACGCATTTGCTTTTTGGCAACTTCATGATTGGGATGATCCGTAAAGCCCGGCCAGTATATTTTATCAACCCTTGGGTGCGTTTTTAAAAATTCGGCTATCTTTCTACCATTCTCGCAATGCGCTTTCATACGCAAATGCAGCGTTTTAATGCCACGTAATACCAGGAAGCTATCCATCGGTCCGGGAGTAGCACCGCATGCGTTGTAAATGAAGAACAGGCGCTTATACAAGTCCTCGTCATTCATCATTAGAGCGCCCATCACCACATCACTATGGCCGCCAATGTATTTGGTTACTGAGTGCATAACAATATCAGCACCAAGGTCTATAGGATTTTGCAGATATGGTGATGCAAAAGTGTTGTCAACCACTGTTAGCAATCCTTTTTCCTTCCCTATTTTGGTTACGGCAGCGATATCCACGATCTGCATAGTTGGATTCGTCGGCGTTTCTATCCAGATGAGCTTGGTGTTTTCATTAGCGTATTCGCGGATAATATCCGGATTGGATAGATCCAGAAAATGAAATTTGATACCGTAATTACCGAACACTTTTGTGAAGATACGGTACGAACCACCATAGAGGTCATCGCCGGTAATAACTTCGTCGCCGGGCTGCAATAGTTTCATTACCGCATCAGTAGCACCCATGCCGCTCGAAAAAGCTAAACCAAATTGAGCATTTTCTAAAGCAGCCAAACAATTTTCCAGTGCTTTACGTGTTGGGTTAGTGCCACGCGAGTATTCGTATCCCTGGTGGTCTCCCGGCGATTTTTGCCAATAAGTTGACGTTTGATATATCGGCGTCATCACCGCGCCGGTTGTTGGATCGGGCTCCTGGCCCGCGTGTATTGCTTTAGTTGCGAATTTCATGTTAGTTCATAGTTAATAGATCATAGTTCATGGTAAGCCCCGATAATACTATGAACTATCAACCATGAACCATGAACTGAATCAATAGGCTCTTGCAAAAAGAACCCTCTGCGTCGACGGCTTGCCTGTCAAAATGCACTTACCCTCTTCCTGCTTATTATCTAAAGGTATACAACGTATAGTAGCTTTGGTTTCGTCTTTTATGCGTTGTTCTGTTTCAGGTGTGCCATCCCAATGGGCAGAAAGGAATCCCGGTTTCTCGTCCAACAAACGTTTAAACTCTTCGTAAGAATCGACTTCCGTTGTACTCTCAGCACGGAAAGCAGCTGCTTTTTGATAAATATTTTGTTGGATCTCTTCCAGCAAAGCTTCGATCTTAGCTCCTAAACCATCCTGATTTACCGTCTCTTTGGTTTTGGTATCCCGGCGGGCCAGTTCAACAGTACCATTCTGCATATCCCTGCTGCCAATAGCAACGCGCAACGGAACGCCTTTCAACTCGTACTCAGCAAACTTGGCACCCGGGCGATGTGTATCGCGGTTATCAAACTTAACTGATATATCTTTAGCTTTCAGCTCTTTAGTAAGTCCATTTACATAAGCGGTTATGTTAGCCAACTCTTCCTCGTGCTTATATATCGGCACAATAACAACCTGTATTGGCGCTAATTTTGGAGGCAATACCAAACCGGCATCATCAGAGTGCGCCATGATTAAAGCGCCTATTAAACGGGTTGAAACACCCCATGAGGTGGCCCAAACGTAATCGAGCTTATTTTCTCTGTTGGTGAACTTTACATCAAACGCTTTGGCAAAGTTCTGTCCCAAAAAGTGCGATGTGCCTGCTTGTAAAGCTTTACCATCCTGCATTAACGCTTCAATACAATAGGTATCCAAAGCACCTGCAAAACGCTCATTAGGCGTTTTACGTCCTTTAACAACAGGTAATGCCAGCCAGTTTTCTACAAAATCAGCATAAACATTCAACATCTGCTCAGTTTCGGCAATGGCTTCATCGGCTGTTGCGTGAGCGGTATGTCCCTCCTGCCATAAAAACTCGCTGGTGCGTAAAAACAAACGGGTACGCATTTCCCAGCGCATTACGTTGGCCCATTGATTAACTAATATCGGCAGGTCGCGGTAAGATTGTATCCAGCCGCGGTAGGTGTTCCAAATAATGGTTTCAGATGTTGGGCGGATGATGAGTTCTTCCTCCAGTTTTGCATCTTCATCAACAATAATATTGCCTTCGCCATCATTTTTTAAACGATAGTGCGTAACAACCGCACACTCCTTTGCAAAGCCTTCAACGTGACTTGCTTCTTTTGAAAAAAAAGATTTTGGTATCAGCAGCGGAAAATAAGCATTGCTATGGCCGGTATCTTTAAACATTTTATCCAGTACGCCCTGCATCTTTTCCCATATAGAATAACCATATGGTTTAATTATCATACAGCCCCTTACAGGCGAATATTCGGCCATATCAGCCTTAATTACCAGGTCGTTATACCATTGCGAGTAATCTTCATCTTTACTTATAACCCCTTTGCTCATACTTTGTGATAGAAATGTGACTGTTTATTTTTATAGTTTCGCATCCAAATTTATAAATTTATACGTTATTAGCATGTGTTAATTAAACCTTAAACCAATTTATCAGTCTAACGTTATAAAATCTGCCAATACTAAAAACTATGCAGCGCAACCTTAAATATTTAATTGCTATCTGTGCCATCGCATTGAGTGCCTGCTCAACCAGCCAGAAATTAGCTTCTACACCGGGCGTTGATGACGACGATGTATACTATACCCAGGCGAAAGCCGGAGACCAAATTGTTTATGCCGATGATAACTACCAGGCAAATACCGGTTATAACAACGGCTATCAAAATGACGATTATTATTACTACGGTGATTACGCGTCGAGGATAAACCGCTTTGGTTATTATTCTCCCTTCTCCATGTATAACAACTTTTACTATGGCTATTCGCCCTATAATCGTTTTGGTTGGGGTGGATATGGCTGGAACATGGGTTTAGGATTCAATTATGGTATGGGATATGGCTATGATCCATTCTTATATGGAGGTATGTATTCACCCTATTTTTATGACCCCTATTACGCTTCGTTTTATGGATACGGTTATGGGTTGGGCTACGGATATGGTTATTCGCCATGGGGCTACGGTGGCTATGGTTACGGATATGGTGGTTATGGATACGGTGGCGGCGGTTTCTTAGTTGGCGGCTTCGGACAAAGACAAAATCCACGTCCTGTTTATGCCGGCGGCACTGCAGCAACATCAATCAGACCGGGTAGAACTACTATAATTCAAACTACTCCAGGTCGCAGACCGGGTGATTTGAGTGTGCAAAGTGTTACTACCAACGGCCAAACCACACGTGCGGTGCGCGATACCAGAACCCGCGACGGAAATACAGCACGCCCTGAGGTACAGCAAGTAAGACCTTCATACACTCCGCCTGCACCTACCTACAACTCAGGTGGTGGCGGCGGCGGGAATTCCGGCGGAGGTGGTGGCGGCGGCGGTCGTCCGGTTAGACCATAAAACTTTTATCAGCTATAAACTATGAGAATAAAATATATAATATGTCTGGTAGCTTTAACAGCTATAGGCAAAAGCAGCTTTGCACAATATGCAAAAGATGCCGTTAGGTTTTCAACCTCACAAACAGGAACCACCTCGCGTGTTAAAGCCATAGGCGGTGCAAATGTTGCCGTCGGCGGCGATCTTACCTCTGTTGGCGGCAACCCGGCAGGTTTGGGTTTCTTTACACGATCAGAGATAAGCGTTACGCCTGAGTTTGATGCTACAAAAAACAACGCGACTTATTTGGGGCAATCGGCCACCGAATCAAAAAATTCGGGCAACCTTAATAATATAGCAGCTGTTTTTTACAGCCGGCTTAACACACCCCGCGGAACAGATAAAACCAAAGGTTGGTTAAGCTTTAACTTTGGTGTAGGCTATAACCGCACAAATGATTTCGGCGAAAAGATAAGCTTCGGCGGTACCAATACATCAAGTACTATAAACGATTACTATGCCAGCCTTGCTAATTCATCAGGTATTACCGGCGACTTTGTACAGGGTTATGCTTACGACCATAATTTAATTGACGCGTACAATACATCGTCAACCCCTTACCAAAGTAACAACCCACGGCCTATCTCGGTAAAACAGGCCAACAATATTATGCGTACCGGTGGGCAGTCTGAGTTTAATCTTTCATTGGGTGCCAATTACAGCAACAAACTGTATTTAGGTTTTGGTATCGGTATAGCCAGCCTAAATTATAACTCAACTAATATGTTTAATGAAACAGGCGTTGTAAATATCGGTGAAGGAACCCCGGCAGTTTTTGTTAACAGGAATTATAATTCTACCTATTCGCAGTATCAGGCCACTAAGGGTGCCGGGTTTAACGCAAAAGTGGGTTTGATCTACAAAATAGAAGAAAATGTTAGGTTAGGCGCTCAAATAACCAGCCCTACATGGATGAGCATTGATGATGCTTTTAGTGAAGGCTTAAATACGCAGCTAAGTAGTGGTACCAAATACTCAAGCGCCTCGCCGGATTATACTTTATCTTATTCAATGCGTACCCCGTTCAAAGCCGCAGGCGGTCTTTCCATATTTTTAGGTAAAGCAGGCTTTTTAACCGGCGATGTTGAGTATATCAATTACAGTTCGACCAAAATTAATAATACTGACGGTTATGATGCTTCATATGATAACTCTGTTATCAGAAAGACTTACAAAGGCGCTGTTAATATTCGCGGAGGTGCAGAAATAAAGGTGGCTCCTAACTTTATGCTTCGTGGAGGTTATGGATTACTCGGTAGTCCCCTTAAAACTGATGGCAAAAACACTACCCTGGCAACAGGTGGTTTGGGTTATCGTTTTGGCACTTATTATTTTGATGCGGCATACCAGCATGTATCAGGCTCGCAGATCATCAACCCTTATTTATTGGGCAGTGCATCGCCGGCAGCCAACGTTAACCGCACTAACGATAATTTATTTCTCACTTTAGGGATGAGGTTCTAAGGTTTATATCGATTAGATAATTTAAGCCCCTCCGAATAACCGGAGGGGCTTTTTTGTTCTTTTAGCTCACGCGCAAAAAAAATTAAACGATATTTGATTTGCAAATTCATGTTTAATCACTACAAATAAAATCCTTAACCATGCTCACCATAGACAACTACCTGGACAGTCATTACATTGGCAGAAGCAATTGGCTGCGGGCAGCGGTTTTAGGTGCCAACGATGGCATTATTTCCGTTTCGAGCTTAGCTATAGGTGTTGCAGCAGCAAGCAGTACCCGTGAGCCTATTTTATTAGCCACAGTGGCCGGCTTAGTGGCGGGAGCCCTTTCTATGGCAGCGGGCGAGTACGTGTCGGTTAGTTCGCAAACCGATACCGAGAAGGCTGATATAGAGCGCGAAGCCATTGAGTTACAGGAAATGCCGGAAGAGGAACTTAAAATGCTGGCACAGATATACGAGCGACGCGGCTTAAAGAAAGAAACGGCTATGCTGGTGGCGCTTGAGTTAACAGAGCACGACGCCTTAGGCGCACATATGCGCGATGAACTGGGAATAAACGAAATTAGCCAGGCTAACCCTATACAAGCGGCCTTAGCATCGGGCGCATCATTTACGGCGGGTGGTTTACTGCCTCTTTTGGCAGTTGTATTTTGTCCGGTTTTGCAAATGGAGTATTATTTATACGCGTTTACCATAGTGTCCTTAATGATATTGGGTGCAGTTGCCGCTAAAACCGGTGGCTCGCATATAGGCAAAGCAATTGCACGAATAACCATTTGGGGAACATTAGCCATGGGATTATCTGGTCTGGTTGGCTATATATTCGGTGTAAAAATTTGATCTATATCGCCTAAAAATACCGCTCCAGATTCAACCCATAAGTAAACAGCAAGTTCTCACTGCTTGTGCGGTTTTGGCGATTATAGTTTAATGATGAGCTTATACTGAGCCAGCTACGTAACTTAAGTGAAAGACTATTAGTTGAGCGGATAATATAGTCATACTTTCTGTCGAACGAGTTTTGCAAGAAACTACTGCTTTCAAAAACAATTATGCTATTAACATTAAAGCGCATGGCCAGTCGGAAGGAATTGCGATAGGTGTGATAAACGTCTCGTGTATTGCCTGATAGCATCAAATCACTGGTATCATAAAGTACCCCGTCGCTCAAATTTAAATAAGCGTTGGGCTGATCTACCAAACTATAAGCTATCCCCGCTCCTGCCAATAATTGGTTGTTAATTTTAAGCGAATAGCTGATGTTATAATTCAACAATCCCCAGTAATAAAAATGCTCCGGGCCTTTGTATAAATTGAAATCAATAAATGACGAATAATCGTTATTGGTAAGCCCGGCATTTTGTCGTCCATATATCCAGGTGTTGGTAAAATTAAGTGAGATGTCTTTTTTCCGGATATTAAACTTAAGGTTGTTATTAAGTAAATAAGCTGTATTACCGTTGGCTTTATTTATAGAACCAGTCGGTGCAAAACTTACGTGGTAAAAAGTACTGTCGTTATACTGCGCGTTAGCCTCATTAACAAACAATATAGCTACCACAAGCATTAACCATTTTAGTGGATGGATATGTTTGCTTTTAAACATCAGCCATTTACTACTTCGCCACCGTTTACGTGCATAACCTGTCCGGTTATAAAAGATGCATCATCCGAAGCCAAAAACACGTAAGCCGGTCCCAATTCTGATGGTTGCCCTGCCCTTCCCATGCCTGTTTGCGTACCAAACTTTTCTATGTCCTCTTTTTTAAAGGTGGAAACAATTAACGGCGTCCATACAGGGCCCGGCGCAACCGCGTTTACCCTAATCTTCTTTTTGGCGAGATTGGTTGCCAGCGACCGTGTAAATGATGTTATAGCGCCTTTGGTCGACGAGTAATCTATCAGGTGCGGCGATGAGCGGTAGGCCGTAACTGATGTGGTATTGATAATGCAATCGCCCTCCTGCATAAGTTTAACCGCCGAATCAGCAAAATAAAAGTAAGCGAATATGTTGGTGCGGAAGGTTTCTTCCATGTGTTTGTCGCTTATCTCTTTTAACTCCTCTTCGGGGATTTGCATGCCTGCGTTGTTCACTAAAATATTAAGCTTTCCAAATTGCGTGATCATTTTTTGGACAGCCTTTTCGCAGAATGAATTCTTTTTAACGTCGCCTTTTAGCAGTAAACATTTGCGGCCAACCCGCTCTACTTCTTTTTGCGTTTCTAAAGCGTCAATATCCTCGTCAAGGTATACAATACCAACATCCGCACCTTCGCGGGCGTAGTGTACCGCAACGGCCCTGCCGATGCCGCTGTCACCACCAGTGATGAGGGCCACTTTGCCCATCAGTTTACCTGCTGCTTTATAATCGGGTTTTATATACTCGGGACGCGGGTCCATTTCGGCCTCAATGCCCGGCTGTTTGTTTTGCTTTTTTGGGATCTTGGTTGCCATAGTAGTAGTAATTGTTTCTAATTACAACCGCCATGTTTAACAGAATGTTTTGAAGATGTGCAGATATGCGGATGTGCAAATGCGAGGAGTCTATACGGGTACAATGCATCAAGCAGAATATGAAAAACTTAATTTGCACATCTGCATATCCTCACATTTGCACATCAAATTTACATCCTTTCCGGTACTGCAATCCCTAGCATATTCATCCCCCGGCTAATTACCTTTGCGGATGCGGCAGAAAGCTGCAGCCTGAACTGTTTGGCCAGTTCATCTTCGGCTTGCAAAATAGAATGCTCGTGGTAAAACTTGTTATACACTTTGGCTACCTCATACACATAATTGGCAATTAAGCCCGGATTATGCCCTTTAGCTGCCTCTTGTATCGTATCCGGGAAACGGTTAAGCAGTACGATCAGATCGCGCTCCTCGGGCGCCAGCTCGGTTGGCTCCAGTTCAACGCCACTGATACTTGCCCTGTTGAGTACAGATTTTATCCGCGCATGTGTATATTGAATAAACGGCCCTGTATGCCCTTGGAAATCAACCGACTCGTTAGGGTCAAACAATAAACGTTTCTTAGGATCAACCTTAAGTAAAAAGTACTTTAAGGCTCCCATACCAATGATGTGATACAGCTCCTGTTTTTCTTCTTCGCTAAAATCATTCACCTTGCCCAAGGCTTCTGTTACATCTTTGGCGGTGGTTTCCATTTCGGATATCAGGTCATCAGCATCTACAACCGTCCCCTCGCGCGATTTCATCTTACCGGATGGAAGATCGACCATGCCGTACGATAGGTGGTATAATCCTTTTGCCCAGCTTTTTTGCAGCTTTTGCAGGATCAGGAAAAGCACTTTAAAGTGATAATCCTGCTCATTACCCACCACATAAATGGACTCATCCATGCCAAAGTCATCATATTTTAGCTGCGCTGTACCCAGATCCTGCGTTATATAAACAGAAGTACCATCAGAACGGCGAACCAACTTTTCGTCCAACCCATCAGCCGTCAGATCTATCCATACAGAGCCGTCTTCCTTTTTAAAGAAAACGCCTTTTTCCAATCCTTCCTCAACAATATCCTTACCTAACAAATAGGTGTTTGATTCGTAATAGAATTTATCAAAATCAACGCCCAAGGCTTTATAAGTTCTGCCAAAACCATCATATACCCAGGTATTCATGGTTTTCCATAGCTCCATCACCTCGCTATCACCTGCCTCCCACTTTTGCAGCATGGTTTGAGCCTGCTTTATAAGCGGAGCATTCTTTTTAGCTTCCTCTTCTGTTTGCCCCTCGCCTTTCAGAAACTCTATTTCTTTTTTATATTCCTTATCAAAAATAACATAGTATTTACCCACCAGGTGGTCGCCTTTCATTCCAGTAGACTCGGGCGTTTCGCCATCACCGTACAGCTGCCACGCCAGCATTGATTTGCATATATGTATGCCCCTATCGTTAACCAAATTGGTTTTTATAACCTCGTAGCCGGCCGCCTTTAATATCTCTGCAACAGAATAACCTAACAGGTTATTACGTACGTGGCCCAAATGCAGTGGTTTATTGGTATTGGGCGATGAATACTCTACCATTACCTTTTTGCCATTAGGTTTATTTATGGCAAAATCATCGGTAGCGATGTTTTTATATAACTGATCTATCCAAAACTGATCTGAAAGGGAAATATTCAGGAAGCCTTTGATCACGTTAAAAGCAGAAATTTCTTTCAGCTCATTTTTAATAAATTCGCCTATATCAGCACCCGTTTGCTCAGGCGATTTGCGCGAAAACTTAGTGAACGGAAAAGTAACAATAGTGATCTGCCCGTCAAACTCCTTGCGGGTTTCCTGCAAACTAACCTCGGCAGGTGTAATATCAGTTTGGTAGATATGTTTTACTGCCTTTATAGCAGCATCAATTATAAAATTCATCGGGGCAAAATTACGTATTTAGTCGGGAAGTCGGAAAGGTTTAATAGTCCGGAAGTCGGAAAGTCCGAAAGACCGTACGTTAAAAGGATTTGTGGTGGTTTGTCCGGAACTCGGAAAGGTTTGATGGCGATTTACAAGGTAGGTGCTGATATTGGTGTAACCTATTTTTCTTAATTTCGGCTAATATAAATCTTTCCGACTTCCGGTCTTTCGGACTAACATAAAACACAAACGTTATAAAATATTTGTTAAGTAAATATTAAGCAATAACGTTAAGGCTATCAACCTGTTTACAGTTGCATAAAATAGTATAGCTTTGCTTACTAAACTATGAAACAACCATCTGATATTAACATAAACGTAGGCTCTGAAATAGGTGCCCTGCGTTCTTTATTGATCCACAGTCCGGATAGCGGTCTTGGCCGTGTAGTGCCATCAAAAGCACAGGACTGGCTATTTGAAGACATTGTGCACCTGGACAGTATGCGCAGAAATGAATACGACTACTACATAAAGCTGCTACTCTATTTTTTAGATCCTGACAAGATAAAAGGTAAACTAAAAGATATAGACGCAAAGGAGAATGATCGTAATTTTTTTAAGCCGGACAACGCTGCTTTTTATGCATCAGACAAGGTAATTGAGATACAAACCCTGTTGGCTGATATATTAACGGAAGACGATATCCGCAGCAAACTGGTAGCGTCTGTTTGCGCTATAGAGGGCTGTACCTATGTTATGCAGCAAAAGTTGATAGACACCACTCCCGTTGAACTGGCTAAGATCTTTATTTCAGGCTCGCTAAACGCTTCCGAAATGATCTTTGCTCCTATTCCTAATCTGATCTTTTCGCGTGACCTGGGCGTGGTTATTAATGATCATATTTTGCTGAATAGGCCCGCCAAAAAGGCCCGCTCACGCGAGACTTTGTTGATGCGGTACATATTTTTTAATCACCCCATGTTTGCAGCTTACCGAGATAAGATCATCGAGATAAGCGAGACTAAACAGCACTTTTTACGCCCTGGCGAAGCTAACGACGAAAAAACCACTTTGGAAGGCGGCGATGTTATGATGGTTAGTCCGGGCCATTTAATAATTGGTTGCAGCGAGCGTACCTCTGTAAGCGGCGCTAACGAGGCTATAAAGCTATTATTTGAGAAGGATGTGGTAAAGAAGGTAACCATTGTTAAAATCCCTAACAAACGCGATTACATGCACATTGATACCGTTTTTACACAGGTAAAACGCAATGTCTGGGTGTTGTTACGCTCATTAAGTATTACCGAAGCCGGGCAGCCACAGCATGAACCCTTAAACTGGTTTGCTGATAAAAAGAGCAAGGACAAACCCGAGATAGTACAGTTTAGGCAAGACAAAAAACCAAAGACCTTTGCCACATTGGAGGCTTTGCTAGATAATATCAGCAGAAAGGATCTGGAAAGCACAGAGCCAACGCGTTTTATTTATTCGGGTAACGACGAGTTCCCGTTTGATGCCCGCGAACAGTGGACGGATAGCTGTAACCTGCTGGCATTGCGCGATGGCGTGGTGTTGGGTTACGACAGAAACGACAAAACCATAGGCGCGTTTAAACAAAAGGGCTTTAAAATTATTAATGTTAAAGAGCTGCTTAAGAAACTGGAAAGCGATGAGATTGACGCGCAGCAAATGAAGGATACGCTGATATTAATGCCGTCGGCAGAGCTTTCAAGGGCGCGGGGCGGGTTTCATTGTATGAGTATGCCTTTGGAGCGCGATGCGCTTGGTTCATAGTTCATGGTAAATGACTGCTGACGAACTAAAACATACTATCAACCAACATCATCTATGAACCATGAACTATCATCTATGAACTCAAACTCCCATATCCTAATGATTCGCCCGGTAAACTTCGGGTATAACGAGCAAACGGCGGAAAGCAATGCGTTTCAAAATGCAAATGCCGACCAGCGGCAGGTGCAGGAGAAAGCTTTGGCTGAGTTTGATGCTTTTGTACAGCTTTTAAGAGACAATGGCGTTGATGTAACTGTTATAGAAGATACGCCTGAGCCACATACGCCTGATTCCATCTTCCCGAACAACTGGGTATCGTTCCATGAAGATGGCGATGTGTTTTTATATCCGATGCAGGCGGAGAATCGCCGGTTGGAACGACGCGAGGATATTATCAGGAAGTTAGAAGAGCGTTTTAAAGTGAATCATGTAATTGATTTAAGCCGTTTTGAAAAGCAGGGACAGTTTCTGGAGGGAACTGGAAGTATGGTAATGGATAGAGAAAACAAGATAGCTTACGCCTGTCTGTCGCCGCGTACCGATGAAGAAGTGTTGGATACTTTCTGTGTACACGCGGGGTATAAACCGGTGCTTTTTAATGCGGTTGATCAAAATGGCAAAGCTATTTACCACACCAATGTTTTAATGGCCGTTGCCGCTAAATATGTGGTGATTTGCCTGGATGCCATAAGCGATGACGAAGAGGCAGAACGGGTGATTGATGCCATCGCAGAGAGTGGCAAAGAAATTATTGCCATCAGTTTTGAGCAAATGAACCATTTTGCTGGTAACATGCTAGAGGTCTATAATAATAACGGCGAAAGTTTAATTGTGATGTCGCAGGCCGCATGGGATTCGTTAGATGATGAGCAGAAGGAAGTGCTATCCAGCTTCAGTAAACCTGTTTATGCTGATATCAGCACCATAGAAAAAAACGGCGGCGGCAGCGTAAGGTGCATGATGGCGGAGGTTTGCTTGCCTGCGGCAGTTGATGGTTTATAGATCATAGTTCATAGTTCTTGGGTCATAGTTTAAATAGGTGCCGATGCGCTTGTTTGCTAAACTAAATTCAGGGGGTGATCCAAAATAAATGCGTTACCAAAAAATAAAATAGGTAAGTTATTGAATATTAATCAGTTAACTTTTACATATGAAACTACTTATTCGTCAGGAAAACTAGCTATAGATTACTTGTAAATACATGATTACAAGCATGTTGCGAAAGGCTAAAAATACAACAGGGTGAAGATCGCTCAACTTGCGCTCCTTACCGCATTATTTATCTTTAAAGATCAACTTATCCAGAGACATAGGTTTAACAATCTCATCGTACTCTGAGCCATGATTGACCCTGTATATCATTTTAAGGCCTTCTCTATATCCTTCAATCTTTATATAGAAAAAATCCTCTGTTTCCAGCCGAAAGCTGAACATTTTCTTGCCAAATACAGCAGCCATTTTGAAGTATTTCTGTTTTAAAATATCGTTTTCAAAGGTCAGTTTATCGTTAAAATACGGCAACTTATATGCAGTGTCCTGGTTTATATAATAATATTGAACATTAGTAATCTTCTTTCCATTTAACAAAAACTCAACATCGAAAGATTTTGAGTTTTGTGCAGACACATTAAATGACAAAACAACACATACTATAATAAAGAAAGTAATTCTTTTCATGCTCATTTCTCCCCCTCAATCATACGCCATAACATTCTTCTCCGGTGCTATCTGTATCAGGTAGTTTTTCTTCATCGGGTCGTAAGGTACATTCTCTGTTTGGGTAACGTAAATGCTGCACAAATCTTTCAGAACATAAATTTCCATGTCGCCCATAGTTTCCGTTTTGTGCGGGTACTGCCCTATCGAGCTCATTAACACATCATGCTGCTGTATGTCATTGGTTGACAGCTCCATAAATAAACGGCGCCCGTCGGCACGCAATATCAAATTAATAAATGTTCCCCTGTTAGTGGCTAAGGTATATTCCCGGGTGCGTTTCTTTTCGTTTTTAGCTTTTAGGGTATAACCCTTGCCCAGCAACAGGCTGTCGTCGCGATTGATGTTGTTGTGCAGCATATACTGTATTTCTTCGTAGGATATCAATTTCCCCTGCGAAAAACCTGTGTAGGTAAAGCAACAGACGATGGCAGTGATAAGGGTCTTTTTCATATTGGCGACGCTATATTAGCATTTAAAATTACATTAAACTTAAACTAGGTCAAATATAATTCGGCGCTTAAGTATTAACTTCGCATACTTTTTACATTTGTGATATGGCAAAAATTGAATTAAGCCGTGTAAGCGGCGATTTTGGCTTTGAGGCCAAAGATGAGAACGGACATGTAGTTAAAATGGACAGCAGTCCGCAAAGCGGTGGCCTGGACTATGGCGTGCGCCCTATGCAGATCTTATTAATGGGTTTGGCAGGTTGCTCGGCAATTGATGTGATTGCCATACTGAAAAAGCAGCGCCAGGAAGTTAAAGATTATAAAATGGTAGTAAATGGCGACCGCGAGCCTAATGTCGAACCATCATTATGGAAAACTGTTGATATTGAGTTCCATTTATACGGAGATATTGACCCGGATAAGGCAGCTAAAGCGGTTGATCTTTCATTAGGCAAATATTGCTCTGTATCTGCAACTTTAGAAAAAGCAGGAGCGAAAATAACCTCGCAGGTGTTTGTTCACCCGGAAGTGACGGCATAAGGTTAAAAACTATATATAAACAAAAATAGCGATGTGTTTTAAACCCATCGCTATTTTTGTTTATGCAGATCGCTTAATCCTCATAAAAGTCTATCAGCGATCCAAAGTAACTATCCGTCCAACCTTCACTTATATCGTTATAATCCGCATCAGGTATGTTAGTATGGCGCAGCTCTACAGATGTTCCTGCCTTATCGGCGTGCAGCTTTATGGTAACAATAGATTCATCAGACTGTCCATCAAAATACCATTGCTGCACTATCTTTTTGCCGGGCTCAAGTTCTATGTTCTTCCCTACTATGCTGCCATCCCACATAGAAAATTCGCCACCGGGCGTAGCGTCCATTTCAGCAACGTCGCCCGTCCATAACTGAATGGTCGGCGCATTGGTTAGCGCCAGGTACACCTCAT
The DNA here is from genome assembly GCF_946479965.1 of uncultured Mucilaginibacter sp. The sequence continues at coordinate 127,763 of NZ_CAMLHX010000003.1, forward strand.
CAGGCGCAGCCGGAACCACGTAATATTTTTTAAAGTCTTTCACGGCCGCAATTTACGGCAAATTATTTTTGTACCGGACCTAATGGCCAAACTACTCTGCCATAAATTTCATTCAATACCTGGGCAATGCCGGTATAAACAGCAGAAGCACCGCAGATAATGCCTTCGTAACCGGCAAGTTTGCCTATAGCTGCGTTACCTGTAGCACGACTATAAGCTAATAAAGCAAACAGTATAACTAACGATCCGAATACAAACTGAAGCGCTTTACTTAAACGCAGCGTGCCGAAAAACAATAACAAGGTAAACACACCCCATACCCCAAGATAAGCAGCCATAGCAGTATCAGAGGTTTTTTCAGCCCAGCCCAGCTTAGGCATTACCAAAAGGCCAACTAACGACAGCCAGAAAAAGCCGTACGAAGTAAAGGCGGTAAGCCCAAAGGTATTATCCTTTTTAGCTTCAATAACACCAGCTATTACCTGTGCTAGGCCCCCATAAAAAATACCCATGCCTAATATCATGGAATTTAATTCGAAAAAGCCTGCGTTGTGAATGTTAAGCAAGATGGTGGTCATGCCGAAAGCGCACAAACCTAATGGAGCCGGATTGGCTATAGCGTTTGGGGTACTCATAAAAATTGTTCGGGTTAAAAGGGTTTATAATTGGTTTATAAACGCAAGTTATACATTTAAAACAATTTAGCAAATGACAAAAATTTACTCCATTTGGCAATTATTTTAAGGCGTACTCTCCCCAAAAATCTGTATCAGCCGCTAAAATACGTACATCAACTCCACCCGGTCCCAGCGGCGGGCGGCCATCCCGTGTTGCAAGTGGAGGTGGTGTCATTCCGCCTTTTGCATACTTACGCAGTAATTTTATGTTATAATATACCGGCGACTTGGCCCTTGCTTCAATGCCTAAAAATTTTAAGGGTAGCGCCAGCTCATAAGTATAGATCCCCTTGTTATCTACTTTCGTGGCTACCTTTATACCCAATTCGTTATAAACCGGTATTAGCTTGTCGTTAATTCGCTTTATCCCGACTATTTTTATGAATTTGAACAGGTTGAGTTTTTTACGGTTGGCAGCAATTGATGCGGTTTCCCGTTGCTCTTTCGCTTCCTCTTGCTGAGCGGCAGACATCCCCGCAGGCAGGGCACTTACTTTTGGCAATAAGCCGTTAACAGCGTTATGCACTTCATCATTATCAATAAAAGGATAACTTAAAGCTACTCCTGTTTTTTCCTTTTTTTCTGTGGTATTAATTGTAAAACTAAATCCGCCATGCAATATTTTATGCGTAATTACCACATTATCCGACTTAATTGCCAGGTACAAATTCTCATCATCATTTGCAATGGTGTAATAAAGCACTAAGCGTTTGTTATAAGCGGCCATCCCACCCCACTCAGTTAACTGTCCGTCAATTTTCAGATCAGCAGGCGCGCGCATACCTCCTTTTTGACTATCAGGGAGTTTTTGAGCGAAGGATGTGGTTAAAGTAACGCAGAACGCGACGCAGCATAGTATAAATTTGCAGATGAGTTTCATTAGTAAGGATTGGTTTACAAGATAAATATAAACTAAACATTTAGGTAAATGCAAATATTTAAGTTAAATAATCCATTTTTTACTTTCTCAGGCCCGCCCGCAGCTCGGCCACCTGCTGCATATACGATTCGCCTACCGGGATCAACTTATCATCAATATAAATTTCAAAGCGGGCTGTTTTGGTGATGTATGCGGTGGCTATAACATAAGAACGATGTACACGCATAAAGGTATTTTGAGGCAAGGCGTTCAGGGCATCGGTTAAGCTTTGCCGGCAAAGCAAATTTCTGTCGGGCAATACGTAGGTAACATAATTACCGTCGGCTTCCAGGTATTTTATATCACTCAACATCACCTTCTCTTCCTGGTAGCCGGTTTTAACAAAAATGTAAGGCAGGGCTTCGCCGCCGCGCATAGTCTTGATCTCTAAGGCTTTATTACAGGCCTTTAAAAAGCGGATGGAGGAAAAAGGTTTCAACAGATAGTCAATTGCATTCAATTCAAACCCTTCAACCGCGTGTTCTGAATAGGCTGTTGTAAAAACCACCATTGGCGGAGCGGTTAGGCTGTTCATCAGGTCTATACCGTTTATATCAGGCATCTTGATGTCGAGGAATATCAGGTCCACCTTGTTTTGCTGCAGCCAGGCTATCGCGGTAAAAGCATTGGTAAAAGTGGCCTTGAGTGTTAAAAAAGGCACCTTTTCGGCCAGGATACTTATCAGTTCCACCGCGTCGGGTTCATCATCAATAGCAATAGCGGTTAACAACATTCAGCCAAAATAAGTATTTCTACCATAATTGCAGGGTAAGCCTTGCGCTGTATTCATCATTCGTTTCTTTAATGTCCAGCGTATAACGGTGCGCATAAATAAGTTCCAAACGTTTACGGATGTTAGGCAGCCCTATCCCACCCTGAAATTCTTCAGGATCATGAGCTGTTTTTTTATGTCGCGAGTTGGCAACATGAAAATCCAGCTTGCCATTGTCAACGGTTAAAGTTACATGGATCCACGACGGCGACTTGTGACTAATGCCATGTTTAAAAGCATTCTCTACAAAGGGAATAAGCATCATAGGCGCTATATAGGCTTGCGGCATTGCCAGGCTGAGGCTTACGGTGATATCAACACCTTGCGTTTCGTCTACCCGTAAACGCTGTATGTACAGGTAATTCTCCAGGTATTGTATCTCCTTTTCAAGCAGTATCCGCTCGTGGTTGTTTTCGCTTAGCATAAAACGCATTATATCGGCAAGGCGTTGTATGCCTTCGGCAGTGGTTTCGCTCTTTTCGCGGTGGGCGGCTGTATATAAACTATTTAGGGCGTTAAATAGAAAGTGAGGATTAAGCTGCGTTCTAAGCTGAGAAAGTTCTGCAAGGGTAGCCGACGAAAGGCGCTCCAGCTTTGTTTTGCTTTTAAACGAATATCGACGCAGCACTGCTATTATCACCGCGATGCAAAGCGTACCGCCTAACAGCGCTATATATTCTTCCTGGCGATGAAGATCAAAATAGCTGCGGGACGCCCATACCACAAAATTGAGGACAAGCCACATGGTGCCAAGGCCCGATACCAGTACGTAAAACGTACCGGACTGCGACCGCATCATTTCGGGCTTAAACTCTACGGTTATAAACTCCTGCATTAGCCATATAATTAATACAATGCCGCCCGAGTACAGTACGTTTCTTAAATTTTCTGTCCAAAGCGGTGTTTGCAAACGCAAAACCAAAGCAATGAAAACCAGCAGTAATGCAAACATAAACGTAGGCATATAAGCCATAACCCTATAAAACTTGTCAGTTTCGTTTTGCAGCAGCCTGCGGAAACGGTGGCAGGCGCCAAGAGCAAGTTCGAGCATGCCGAAGGCAACTATAACGCCAAAAAAATCTGTAACCAGGGTGCGTAAACGGTAAAGCGAGTAGATCTTTATACCGTTGGGGTAATAGTGACTGCCCTTTATATCATACCAATAATAATGGCCCTCTCTAAAATACCTAAAATATTCGCGGAAATAATGGTACACAAAAAGTGATGTTGCGATAAGAAGCAGCGAAAGAATAATTTGCATCATCGTTTGCATATCCCACATGCGTTTAACTGCCCGCGGAATAACGCCGATATGAAACACAACCCAACCTTTTAACATCAGAATCGAGGCCACAATTATGGGCCATTGCACATGGGTGCGGATTAAAAAGTCCCCAATGTCATGCTTAACCATAGCTGCGGAGAAATGGAATTCATTAAAGCCGTCTATGTATAATTCGTTCCATTGGTTATAAACTTTAACCAGGTACCCAATAACATACAGCGATGCAAGCGCTACCAGTAAAACCGTTTCGGCAATAAGGGGATAGTTCTTCTTTTGTTCTAATTGTTCTATTTGTTCCATGAGGGTAAAACTAAACCGATTTACAATGCGCGTTTATAAAATGGTGTAAAGCGGCTTAAAAATGAGATGAAACGGGTGGGGTATAACTATTTGATAACTACAACAAGGAGAAAACCGGGAGTATTGAGAATATTTAAAAGAGCGACGGGTGGTGCGATTCCCCTCTCGGGAGGGGTGTAGGGGTGTGTTACGTCAGCGGCTTAACACACCCCCGCAGCCGCACACTTCCGGCACACCCCCTCTCTAGAGGGGAGTTTTGGCGGATACAATTTCTTCAGAATGCCCACCATTTGCAAATTCATCATCGTTAACCTACATTCGTTTATCCAATTACCAAATAAACCTTTATGAAAAAGCTACAATACCTATTACTCGCCGCCGCTGTATTTACTATAGCAGCCTGCACACAACCCACCGTTCAGAAAGATGAAGCAGGCGACCCGGCAGCGGAGAAAACCGCGCTTGAAAAACGGGTGAATGATTTTACCGCGGCTACAAAAGCGGGTAGTCTTGATTCTTTGAATGATCTTACATCAGATGTGCTTAGCTACGGCCACTCCAACGGCGATATACAAACCAAACGGGGCTTTGTTGATTCGCTGGCGACTAAAAACTGGAAGTTTTTAGAACTGAATATTACCGACCAAACAATTGATGTGCACGGCAACACCGCCATTGTAAGGCAAAAACTTTTTGGTGTGCATCAAAAAGGAACCACAGAGCCGGGTAAACTGGCTTTAGGTGTTTTGATGGTTTGGAAAAAAGAAGAAGGTAAGTGGGTGGTTTATGCAAGGCAGGGCTTTAAATTGTTGCCGCCTAATGATGTGATGGTGGTGAAGTAGGGTTTCTATGCGGGGACGCTTGCGGTAGCATGGGCCAATATGTTGCAGGTTATGGTATTGAGTGTTACAAGGAAAAATTTTGATACCGCAGGTATGCCCCTGCAGGGACGGAAGTTTTACGTAACTAATTTAACAGGCCGTACGTATATCTGCTGATAAGTAGCAGAAAGTAAGATATATTTCCCTTTCTCTTAAACCTAATTTATCTTAAGCCTATTCTATGAACAGCATCTTTCGTGCCCCTGACAAGGAGACAGAATATCAAAGCTATATGGTCTACGCTTTGACCATCGTGTGGTTTTTGACAACGGCAATAGTCATTTTTATTGAGCTGTTTTATTTTCCGCACTTGTGGTACCGCTGGCTGCTGTTATTAGGCTTTATGCTAGTTATTGCCGCTTTTAATCTCGGCCTAAACTATTTTAAGCGTACCGTTACCGCCAGCTGGTCATTTACAACAATGTTATGGCTGTACATTACTATTCACTGTTACACAGCGGGGGGAATATCTGCGCCCGGCGTCCTGTCACAAATGAGTGTGATACTCACCGCCGGTTTTTTGTTGGGAAGAAGAGGCGGCCTGGCCATTGGCTTATTAACAATGGCGGCAGATCTCGGACTGGCTTACCTCGAAATAAACGGTCATTTGCCTACTGCTGCAGTTGTGCATGATCCTATTAGCCGCTGGTTTTGCGCCATTGTTCCTTTTGGCACTATCATGGTGTTACAATATTACGCTATCAATCACCTGCGCAACAGTTTAATAAGCTTACAAAATGAAATTGTAAAGCGGCATGAAGCCGAAGCTATAAAGGACCAAACCGTTCATGACCTTAGGGAGCGAGAAAAGGAACTAAAAGACTATAAGTATGCATTAAATATCTCTTCTATTGTTAGTATTTCTGATGTGGAAGGCCGCTTTACCTTCGTAAACCAAAATTTCTGTACAATAAGCAAATACACGTCCGAAGAATTATTAGGCCAGTCGCATAGCCTGCTTTGGTCGGGCGAACATCCGCCTGAGTATTTTGACGGGTTGGCATTAGCCATGCAAGAGGGAAAAAGGTATAGAGGAGAATTTTGCAACAAGGCTAAAGATGGCTCTTTCTATTGGGTGGATACCATCATTGTTCCGTTTTTGAACGAGGAAGGAAAAGTTTACCAGTACATGTCCATCAACCGTGATATTACGCGAAAGAAGGAAGCCCTTGAGCAGCTGCGGGCAAGTGAAGACCGTTATAAGTCTATAATTTCCGTTTCTAATACCGGCGCGTGGGAATACAATGTTGAGACACACCAGGTATGGTACAGTGCACAATATTTCGCCATGCTTGGCATTGACCAGCCCGATGGACTTTGGGAAGATACCGAAGGTTTTACCTGGGTTGGCCGCCTCCACCCTGATGACCGCGACCGTGCGATAAATATTTTCGATAAATTTTTAAAAGAAGGCACAACAGAGTTATATGAGAGCACTTTCCGCATGCGGCATGAAAACGGAGAGTGGGTATGGATCTGGTCGCGCGCCCAGCGGCTGCATGACAAGGATGGCAACATAACCAACATTAGCCTTGGCACCCATACTGATATCACGGAACGCGTTAAAGCAGAAGAAACGATCAAAGAAAGTAGCCGCCTGATCAAAAAAATCACCAGCCAGGTGCCGGGTAATACGTACATGTTTGAGATAGAAGAAAGCGGCAAACCTAACATCCTTTTCCTTAACCGGGGAACAGAAGAATATAACTATTCATCTGACCCCGACGGCCTTAAAGGCGACGCGGAAAAAGTTCTTGAAGTTTTGCATGATGACGACAGGGTGCTTTTCAACGAAAAGATGAAAGAAGCCTATCAATCGGGCGGGTTAATAAGCTTTCAATACCGCATTGTGGTTAGAGATACCATCCGGTGGCGTTGGATGCAGGCGGTTTCAGAAAAGGACAGCAGCGGCAAGGTGATATGGTATGGAGCAACACGAGATGTAACGGCCCTGGTAGATTACATTGCTTCTGTAGAGCAGATCCTGTTTGATATTTCGCACGTTATGCGCAGGCCGGTTTCTACTATTTTGGGCATTACCACCGTGATCAACGAAGGCGATCTTGATCAGGAAGAATTGATGCATTTCGCCCGCCAACTACATCCGGTGGTCAAAGAAATGGATAAGTTTATGATCGAATTAAACCAAATGTATGAGCAAAAACGGCAAATTAATTCGCTCAATATTGACTTTTCTTCACTGGTTGATAAGCGTAATTCGTTATTTAAGCAGGCAGAATAGATCAATGCACCTAATGGTACGGTGACAACACCGGTTATAGGCTGAACAACGGCGGGCGCGGAAGACCAATAAGGGCACAGGTGCGTGTCGCGAAAAAAATTAAATCGGTATTCTTGAAAAAGTTACTTTTACCAAGAATAAACCAAAATTTAAACCTGCCATGTATAAATTAACCAAAACTGCTGTTGCAAAACTGTTGGCGGTAGGCCTGTTTGTAACAACCCTCAGCACTGTAGCTTTTGCACAAAAAGACGCAGCATTAAAAACAACCATGCCGACTTCGGGCGAGTTCCATAATAATAAACCGGCCGGTAAAGGCTGGGTAAACTTGCTTGATACCAGCCTATGGGTTGCCGAAACCCAGTACTGGCAATTGAACAAGGGCGTTCTGCATGGCGAAACCAATGGCCAGGACCAGCATCACTTTGGCTATACCAAAAAAATCTATAAGGATTTTGAACTTAACGTGCTGATTAAGATGACGGGTAACGAAGGTGCCAACTCGGGCGTTTGTATCCGGTTACATCCCACCAGTTTCGATAATGTGCCCGGTTACCAGATAGACATGGGCAAAGGCTACTGGGGCTCGCTTTGGGAAGAGCGCCGCGCCGATATGGTTCAAAAATATCCTGATTCGCTTGCGACAAAACTGGTAAAGGCTAACGACTGGAACCATTATTACATCATAGCCAAAGGTCACCATATACAAGCATGGCTCAATGGCGTTAAAACCATTGATATTATTCATGATGGCGGCTTTTTGGACGGCAGCATAGGCATCCAGCTTGACCACGGAAAGGACAGGCATACCATCATCGATGTGAAAGCGATGTATGTAAAAGAGTTATAGCATAAGTTTACAGCGGCGAATCCTGCGCTGGGAAATCATCGTGCTCCGCAGGGTCCCTTTTAGGAGACCCTGCGGGGACGGGAGGGTTCCACTGCGAGTGCAGAGCGGAGGATCTATACATTTTATTTAAACCTGTTTTTAACCAAATTTGGCACTTTGTTGGATTCGTCTATCAACACCTGAATATAATTCGTAATGCGGTCGTGCTCTGCCACAAAAACCGCGGCATAACGTTCAACCGGATTTGGTCGATTGTTTGCAATCGCCACACGCTCAGTAATATCAAAAGCCTCTCGAAGAACAGCTCGTGCATCCAATTCCATATTAGGAAGATTACGCTCTGCTACCCCCATAAAGAAATCAATTACATAAGTTATACGGATTAGTGGATGGGGGTGACTTTTTTCATCATAGTAAACTGGTGTATCCCGGCCTTCCAAGTAAACGAAAAAAGTAAAGATCGCAGAGGCCGCTAGCGCCAAAAGGCTGGATATTGTACCAAGTGTTTGCTGCTCTGCAGGGTATTTTTTCCAGTATTCGATCATATGCCAGCAAATGATTTGAGCGCCGTCCATATCCGCGTCAAATTCACGCAAGTGCTGATCAAAATCATAGGCAACATTTGGGCCTTGAACGTATTCTTCATCAATGCCCTGGGATAATTTCGATGAACGCTGAATGAGGTGTGCACGCTCATGATAAAATGCGAATTGAGTGGCAACCTGGTACATTATTACACCTGGCGTGACGTCTTCCAGTACCAAAGGCATATATTTTTCATAAAGCACCTGATCTGTATCAAAACCCTCATTGTAGTTATACAAATGATTATAAAGTTTAATAAATAATCCGAGATAGAATTCAATTAGAAAATATCCATTTTGTTGATATGCACGTGCATTAATACCTTGGTTCGGATTAAAATAGAACATAGCCGGCTGAATGTCCGCTTCTGTAGTGTGGCCTGTCAGGTTGGTCTGGCAAAAATCATAAAATCGTTCGAAAATAGAAGCTTTATCAGCGGCGCGAAAGTCAAATATATAGCCATAAGGAACCCCCGCTTGATTAACGAGTTCGTTGACTGCCTGGTCAAAATCCATGCTCACAATCCTTAGTTTAATAATTTCATAAACTCTACTTTCTACATCGGTAACTTACAAGGATTCATTGGAATATTTTTCCGCTTGATCGATTTGTGATTGGATAGGGTCATTCAAATATTGTATCAATTCTCTTAATACAATTGCGTCAAACCTTCCGCCACTTGGTGTATGGAAAGTGTGGGTAATACCGTGAAACTGCCTATGATGTAAATTTTCAATATCTAGTAAAGACATCACTTCATAGTTTCGATTCCATTCTGCTCCAATATCCCATACTACTGCTAAACTGACATCCTTTTCTTGCTTTTCGTGGTTTTCAAATTCATGTATCAAAGCGTCCATAGAGTACTTATATTCTAATACTCTAGGTTTAGATACAGTTTCTCGAAAATTTTCCACTAATATACCTAATGGGTTTTTAAATTCATCGTAAACATGATTCTCAAGTGGATGCGCTACAATAAATTTGTATAGACCGTCGTATTGCATGTATTGACTTGTAGACAATAATTTGATACCTCTAATAACACCGCCAGCTAACAATTGACTAAATAAGACAATCGTATCTTGTTCGGTCTGGGGCTCAGATGAGATTGAAATTTCATTGATAGGATTGAAAAAATTAGGGTTGGTTATTGAAAGCGGATGATTTCTTTCAAACTCTTCTTCTCGTTTAACCCAATCATATAAGTTTGCTTCTCTCTCAATATCTGGCTTATTTCCTTTATCTTGTTTTAGCAGATGGCGCCACGCCTTTAGAGAATTTACAATACCAACCGCTATGACTTCTGCAAGTTCTTTTAACTCTGGTTGGAATCCCTTTCTGCCCAAGTCGGGATCTGCATTTTTAAAATGAATTACTACGTGAGTCTGGTTTTGATAACCTATATTTTGTGTTAACGGGATAACTAGCAGATCACCTTGTACCATTGAATTGTTAGCTAGCTGAATTCCACCTTTTAAAAAACGAAAGTTTTTCCTCAACTTGGCAACATCATCATTTAATGTATCCCAAACAGTCGTAGAATAACAAAAATACCCATAAGCATGAACATCATATAACTCAATGAGCTCCTTATGATGTGAGTCGATTTGATTTGTAGGAAGTTTATTTATTTGTTGGGGAGTATATATATCATAAATACCATTTAAATTACTGTATTTTTTTGAAATTTTAGATACATCAGAACCTCTGGATAATAACTTTTCCTGTTCTGCACGTATATCACTTAAATTTTTACTAGCATTAATTAAAATATGAGGATATTGATACGAAGCAAAATCATTTATTTGAGTTTTAAAGCCATTTTGATCTATTACCTCTAAGTGAAAATGTATCTTTTGTTCGTGTGTAAAATGATAATTGACGGAACCTAATGGAGTTTTTGTAAGCAACAAATATCTCCATTGTTCTGCCGTTGACGCTTGATACCATGATAAGTTTTTAGGTCTCGTACTAATTCCTCCAAACCTTAATGTAAATAAGGTACCACTGTCAAGGGTTTCAAACAATTCGTTATTAAGGGGCTTTCTCTTAATTTTGGGACGCGCAACTTTTCCCTCGAAATCGTCAACCCAATTACGTCCATCTCTAATCTCACCAGTAAAGTCAAATTCTTCTCCTTTAGTGCCTAACTCTAAATGATTAAATCCATATGCTATATATGTAGCACCGACACCTTTATTACCACGATTCTTTTTACTATCCTTAAATGAAATGCTAGGGGCTAAAAAAGACTTAAATTCCTGCTCCTTAAAACCAATACCGTTGTCAACTATTGTGAAACTATTATTCTTTATATTTATAAATAACCAAATGCTTTTTTTATAATCATCTACTAAACCAATTTCAGATAGTTGTTCTGCTTTTTTATCTACGGCGTCTAATGCATTTTGTATCAACTCGGCAAACGGGTCAAACGTTCCCACATAAGACTTTAAAATGTTTGTAATTGACCTTTTTGCGGATGCACTCATCATTTCTTGGTCCATATTTCCATCTAATGGATCCCAGCTGTTAAGTGGTTGTTCAGTGCTCATAAATTGGATAGGTTTATTTATAACATACAATTATAATAATAAATATAATCTTTAATAATAATAAATCGGTTCTGTGTACACTTGGAGTTACGGGCGAAATGTCCGTGTTGCCCCCGCCCCCCAAGCGTCCCGCTTGTGGTAACCCGCATGCCATTCGTATAGAGATTGCCACGCTATTGCTCGCAAAACGCTTTTTTATTGTAGATTATGGCCCCCTCCCATCCTTCTCCAACCGTTTAACCAACCTAAACACACTTGTATAAGGCACGCCCGTTTGCGCCACTATTGCACGCAGGCTTAAACCCTGCCTGTGCAATTGGTCTATCTTTTCTTCAAGAATACGCCGCTGCCGCTCTTTATAGTTCATCAGGTGGGCCGTCTCAGGGTCGTAACCCTTAAAATCGAATTCTAAAAAATTACCGCGTTTGTTAATGCGGCAAAGGCACACGTTGGCCGCGCCATAATATTCGATGCCGCTCCGTTGTTTTATTTGCTTAAGATAACGGGTGCCCGGCTCGGTCTGGCTTTCGCCCATGGCAAAGGCGCTGTCGGCAAAATTGATGAGCATTTTGCTGCCCTGCAGGTCGTTCCTGCTGATGGGTTTATCGGGGTTGCGCTTGGGCGTATGGGCCAGCACCAGTACAGACAGGCCGTACCTTTGCTTTATGGCCTGCAGGTTGCGCATCAGGCTAATGGCGCTTTCGGCTGCATGGGTGCCGCTGCGCAGGCAGGTAATGTTATCCAAAATAAGGATGCGCGCCTTGGTGCTGATGATGGTATTCTCCAGCGCGTTATTCATGTACTCGGCATAGTTTTTAAACTTCTGCGCACCCGTGGCATCGGGGTTTAGCACCAGGCGGTAAAAATTACGGTTAAAGGGATAAGGGCCCTGTTCCCTGCTGCTGTACCGCTGCTCAAACTGCTCTGTACTCAGTTCAAAATCGAAATATAAAACGGGTTCGCGCGGCAGGTCGGCACCCAATATGGGCACGGGTTCGCCGCTGCTCAGGGCATTGCCAATCTGCACGGCCAGGATAGATTTGCCCACATTGGTATCGGCAAACAAAATGCACAGCTCACCACGGTACCAAAAATCGCCGAAAAGCTTATCGGGCGTAACCGATACCACCCGGTTGCTGAGCCAATCGGCCGCCGGTCGCATAATAAAAGCGTCCTTGCTGTCGGGCGGTGTGTATATCTCTTTATTCAACTGTTTTTTTTGTTTGGCGGTTAAAGCGCCGCGCGCCATGTCTCGTATCAATTCAATTTCGGCGGGGCGCGAAGGGTAAAGTGCTGCGTATCTGTGATCCATTTTTTAAGGTTTTATGCAAGGTACGGAGAGATTTTAGGCAAAGTGGTGACACAACTTTGTCAGTACCCTAAAAATGGGTGATCCAAAGGTGATCCATAATGATCCAAATTGATCCAAAAAACGATGAATTTTAGCAATTCACAATCAATTGATATTTAGCAACTTACAATATTTCACAGCTAAAAATACTGACTTAAAAGTAGTTTCACTATAAGATTATAACTATTTAATAATCAGCTGAATATTTGATTTTGTTTGGTGATTTTTACGTGTGACGCATATTTTTTGGATCACCTGTTTTTGCGGAAATACTCGGCATAAAAAAAGCCTTCCAGTTTCCTGAAAGGCTTTAGGGTAAATGATGGGGCTCGAACCCACGACCCTCGGTACCACAAACCGATGCTCTAACCAACTGAGCTACATCTACCGTTTTGGAGAGTGCAAATGTATAAAATTGAGCGTGAAAGTCAAGCTATTTTTTAAAATTACAAAAGTCTTACGCTAAATATTTAGAACGCGTCTAAACAAGCCGTAAATTTGATGCATGGCTGATCAACTGATTGAACTGAACGTAACCGGGATGCATTGTAATAACTGCGCCATGTCTATCCACAGGTTGCTGGAGAAGAAGGGATTACAGGATATCACTGTTGATTTTGCCGGCGAGGAGGTAAAATTCTCCAACGCCGCCACCCTCCCACTGCCTCAAATTATAAAAGACATAGAGGGCCTCGGCTTCAAAGTAATTGACGACCCTGCCCTGCACACCCCTAAGTTTTATGAGCAGGTAGAGAATAAATTTATCTTCTGCGCCGCGTTTACCGCTCCTTTATTGCTGCACATGGTGCTGCCCTGGCACATATTGCATTCGCCATGGGTGCAGCTGGCATTGTGCCTGCCGGTTTTTATTGTGGGATGCCTGCACTTTGGCAAAAGCGCCTATAACTCGGTTAAGGGCGGCGTACCCAATATGGATGTGCTGATTTTTATCGGCTCTACGGCGGCTTTTTTGTATAGCCTGGCCGGTACCCTGCAAACCCTTGGCCCACGCTACCAATTTTACGAGACCTGCGCCACTATCATTACCCTGGTACTGCTGGGTAACGTTTTCGAAAAGCGATCGGTAAATCAAACCACATCAGCCGTAAAGGACCTGATGAAGATCCAGCAGACCACCGCCAACCGCGTCATCAACGGCAGCGTAGAGGTAATCAGCGCCAAAGACGTGCGCCCCGGCGATACCCTGATAGTTAAACACGGCGACAAGATCCCGGTGGACGGCGAAGTGCTCTCGGGCGAGGCCTCGATTGATGAAAGCATGCTGACGGGCGAGAGTGTCCCTGTGGACATAGAGAAATATGGCAAGGTGATAGGCGGCACGCTGGTCATCAAGGGTAATATTACGATGCTGGCTACTAAGGTGGGCGCCAACACCACCCTCTCGCAGATCATCGAGCTGATGAAAAAAGCCCAGGCTGCCAAACCTCCCGTTCAAAAGCTGGGTGATAAGGTGGCAGCTATTTTTGTGCCTACGGTGATATTGATCTCGCTTGTCACATTCCTGCTTACCTATTTTGTTAGGGATCTGGGTATACA
>NZ_CAMLHX010000004.1 GCF_946479965.1 uncultured Mucilaginibacter sp.
GGCGGCCGACAGGCCAATGGCGGCCTCCCCGCCCTCAACTGTCTGCCCGCCGTCGTCGAGGCGGCCGGCGAACTGCCCGTCCTCTTCGACTCCCCACGCCTTACCGAAATTGTTATCAATATGCCGGTTGTGCCGATGGTGAGTGATAGGGTTAATAACACCCGCAACACAATATCTTCCAGCCACCGTGCCCCTTCGCTAAGCGTGTAAGAAAACTCATCTTCGGACAGGGTGACTTTCCTGTTCAGCTCACCAACCTCCGCCGTCAGTTTGTTGATCTTTTCATGGGATGATGGTGTAGACCTGATCACATCATGCAGCTTATCGCCCAGAACAATTAGTTGGTCCATCTGCAGTTGGGCATCGCCCCAGGCACCAATAGCTTTATTAAGATAGGATATGCTATGAAAACGGGTAATAAGCGAGATCATGCCGTCAACATCTTCGGGAGCGTTGCGGCCCTCAATAAATCCCTTACGCGCAACTTCCAGGTCGGGATCTGCTTTTGAAAGTTCCAATCTGGTTTTGTTATCGCCAAGCGGAACCTTTAAATACTCGCGAAATGCCTGAAAATCCTTTTCATTGTGCGAATTGGCGTAATGAAATAAAGTGTAAACGGCATCTTTCTGGGCCTTTGACCACAACGCCTCGCCATTTACAAAAGCCCTAACGGACGATAACGTACCAACGGCAAACCAAAGGGTACACAGCTCTAATACTATCAGAAACGCCATTGTCCCGACAGTAAAATATAATTTCCGGGCGATTGTTATATCGCGCAGTTTTTTCTTAAAGAATGGCATCATAGGTAAGGCTGCAAAAAAATCATCTCATAGTACAACTATAAAATGACAACGTAAGGGCATGTATTATTGATGCTGGCTTTTAAAATGTCATGTTTATTTATACGTAATTGCCTTTAATAAAGTTTTGCCTTAGCGAGACTACCAAAGCTCTTCCAATTTTTTCTGACTGCTTTTTTAATAAGAATGCCGACCTTCGCAAAAGAAAATAAAAAATGTCGTCAGAGCCGAACAAACAAATCACGGAAAAGGAAAACCTGCACCCACGCAATAGTCACAGGGCGGGGTATGATTTTAAACAACTTTGCAAAAGCAGTCCGCGGTTAAAAGCGTTTGTATCATTAAATCAATATAATGATGAAACGATAGATTTTAGTAACCCGGAAGCAGTTATAGCTTTAAACAAAGCATTGTTAAAGCATTTTTACGGCGTTGCCCATTGGGATATCCCCGAAGGCTACCTATGCCCACCGATACCGGGACGGGCTGATTATGTTCATTATCTGGCTGATATATTGGCCGAACTTAATAACGGGAAAATACCCACAGGCGAAAAAATACAGGTGTTAGACATTGGCATGGGTGCCAATTGTGTTTATCCGTTAATTGGCAGCCACGTGTACGACTGGCAATTTGTTGGTACCGATGTTGACCCTGTTGCTATTGCGTCGGCAGAAAATATTGTTGCCTTGAATCCGGAGTTTAAGGATAAGATAGAATTCAGGTTGCAAGCCAACAAGTCGCACATATTTGCGGGCATGGTTAAAAAGCACGAGGGTTTTGACCTCACCATGTGTAACCCGCCGTTTCACGCATCCTTGCAGGAGGCACAGATCTCTACAGCCACCAAGTGGAAGAAATTAGGTTTTAACAAGCAGGCAACAGCGCTAAACTTTGGCGGACAAAAAACCGAGCTTTGGTGCTACGGCGGCGAGGCAGGGTTTATCCGCCGTATGGTGGAGCAAAGCACCGTGGTTGGGCAGCAATGTTTATGGTTCTCAACCCTGGTATCAAAAAAAACCACGCTGCCCATTATTTACAAAGCTTTAAAAAATGTTAACGCGGTTGATGTTAAAACCATTACCATGGCACATGGCCAAAAAGTAAGTCGCATTGTAGCCTGGACATTTTTAACCCCGGCAGAACAAATTAACTGGAGAAATAAGTTTTGGAATGATCCGCGGTAAATAAAAGGGGCGTTGCCTGCGGCCAAGTCGGCAAAAAACCAACCGCACACTGCCACTGCACACTGCCAACTAAAAAAGGCTTGTACCAAAACCGAACATTTATTGTATCGAAACTGAACAATAAGTACTATGTATTTTATACCTAATTTTCTGTATAACAAATAGTTATATAAACGGACTTGTTTTTATATTAGGATAGTGGTTTCAATCAAAAATTATTATGCTAAAGAACTACTTTATAATTGCCTGGCGAAATATCCAACGAAATAAGGGTTATACTTTACTTAATATTACCGGTTTGGCTTTTGGCCTTGCTACGTTTATTGTGGCCTTGCTATATTTTAATCGCGAAAATAGTTTTGATAAATGGGACAAGCAACTAAAGCGTGTATACCGCATAGACATGGCCCAAACCTATACCGGGGGCGATACCTTTACCGGTATCTGGACACCATATCCCTTAGGTACTGATCTATCAGCCAACTGCCCCGAAATTGAAACCGTAACCCGTGTGTACGATAAGGATAAAGGCCTGATATCTGCCAACGATAAACAGCTCTACGTAAATAAGTTAATAAGCGCCGATAGCACTTTCTTTAATGTGTTTCCTTATAAGTTTGTTTATGGCAGCGTAGCAAACGCCATGCAACAGCCCGACCAGGCAGTTATAAGTTTAGAAACCAGTCGTAAGTTTTTTGGGGACATGGATCCCGTGGGTAAAACGCTTACATTAAATGGTGGCAAGCTTTATACAGTTTCCGGGGTTTTTGAGCCAACCGGACCTTCGCATCTTGATTTTAATATTTGCTTCTCTTCTTTTAACAAAAACCTTAATTGGGGAGCAGGTGTGTATTTTACCTACGCTTTGCTAAAGCCAAACACTTCCATCGAGGCCCTTTCGGCAAAGGCCAAAGCAGCAATGATAAACGGCTTGGTTGCCGGTACTTACGCAAGGTCAGTATCTGCTAATCCCAAAATAAGCGCGCCGGGCGATAACAAGGAGCAGTGGTTAAAAGAGAATTCGAACCTAACTATTAACGACGTTTTTTTTGAACCGGTATCTACCATCCACTTGTCGCCCAAAGCATCATCCTATAGCGACGCGGCCGAAAATCATCCCTTGTTAAATACGCAGGCAGGAAATAATAAACCTATTATATTCTTTTCCATCGCCGCTATAATGATCGTTTTATTGGCTTGTATAAACTATACCAATCTTTCAATAGCGCGCGCCGGCAAACGCGCCAAAGAAGCCGGAATGCGAAAGGTGCTGGGGGCGGTACGGTTCCAGCTAATGAAACAGTTTTTGGCTGAATCATTAATTCAATGCCTGATAGCACTGCTTTTGGGCTTGATCTTAGCTAAAGTTGCGGTTTACTGGATCAACACCGCGTTCCATTTGCAGCTTGCTTTTTTTAACCGCCTGCTGCCAACGGAGAATTTTGTATTGCTGGGTCAACTTGTTTTAATGGTGATACTGGTAAGCGTGGTATCAGGCGCATATCCCGCCTTTATATTGTCGTCGTTTAAGCCGGTGAAGGTGCTTAAAGGCGAGATCACTAAAAGCATAAAGGGAAGGTTATTAAGAAACGGATTAGTAGTGCTGCAATTCGGCATATCCACCTGTTTTATTATTTGCATGGTAGTTATTTATAAGCAGCTTAACTATCTAAATTCAAAGGACCCGGGCTTTTCAACATCGCACGTATTAGTGTTAAAGCCGCAGAACAACAGTTTGCTCTATCATGAATCGCCTGACCAAAAGATCGATTTTATAAAAGATCAGCTATCGCGCGTGCCGGGAGTGGAAGTGGTTGCCGTAACCGATTTTTATCCGGGAGCCCCGTCTTTGGCCAGTAAAAATACCGCGACGGCTAACGGCAAAGAATTGCCAATGACGTTTGACTATATCCATTTTGATTACTTTAAAGTACTGAATATAAAGCTTTCGGCCGGTCGTGATTTTTCGCGTGCTTATTCAGCCGATACGGTTAACTCGGCGGTTATCAACGAGACAGCTGCACGTAATATAGGCTATAAGAACCCGCTTGATAAAACGGCGCGTATACTTAACCGCGATTATAATATTATTGGCGTGGTAAAGGATAATAATGTAGCCGGGTACAATGCCGTTGTAGCGCCCGAAGTATATGCCATTGGCGCCAGTCGGGGCATGTTAGGCCCTTACCGTGCCGTATTAGTAAGGGTTAACGGGCGCAACGCGGCAACTGCCACCGCGGCTATACAGAACCAGTGGAAAGCTATTGAACCGGGTTTCCCGCTAACCTATTCGTGGTTGGACGAAAGCTTTGCCAAACTTTTGGAACGGTACGAAACGCTGGGTAAAATGACCATTATGTTGTCGGTAATATCCACCATAATAGCGCTGATGGGCATATTCGCGTTAAGCGCGTTTGCTGCCGCCCAGCGCACAAAGGAAATTGGTATCCGGAAGGTGTTTGGCGCTTCGGTAGCCAGAATAACTGCCATGTTATCCAAAGAATTCTTTAAACTCATTGTTATCGCGCTGCTGGCCGCTTTCCCGGTAGCTTATTTGATCACCCATAAATGGCTGCAAGAATTTGCTTTCCGGATCGACCTGAGCTGGCTCATTTTCGCCCTTTCCGGATTCGTTATTCTGACAGTTGCTTTAATTACGGTTAGTTTTCAAGCTATAAAAGCGGCTGTTGTTAATCCGATGCAGAGTTTGAAGACGGAGTAGGGGGTGGTTATTTTGCTCATTGGAGTAAGCTTTGACAACTTTTAGAAAGTTGTCAAAGCTTTAGTATTTACGGCAACGAACTACGACTGCCAAATACGCACAAATTTGCGGCGTAATTGTCGGTTAACTTTTTTTCATTTGTCGAAAACATTTTCGTGGCCTTGCTGTTCCAGTTTACATATTCATTTGTTTTTTTGCTGATACTGTCCTTATGGGAAAAATGCACATTGTATGCTCCGCTTGCGGTTCAAAGCATATTATTACATCTCGACCTATTGAAAAGGTAGACAAAGGGAGTCTACATTGCTATACCTGTAGTGCCGCCTTATTTGAGTACGACGGTTGTGTATCCTATTATCCCCTCTTAGTAAATCAAACTGAAAGGAACATAGTTGATGGGTTAGAAACTGATGGGGTTTCTGACGTAGAAATTTAGTCTGTATCTTATTTCTCCTCGCTCCCGCAAGCGTCCCGCTTGTGGTTAACGAAGCGTTCGGTTGTTGCAAACTGTCTCATTCCCTTACCGAACGAACACTAACTAATTTTTGTCACACGCGGCACGCGTGCGCCAGCAAAGTGGCGTTTTTAACGCGGTTGGATTTTCTTTAGTGCCAATTTCGTTTTTCATCTTTGTCCAAATTTCTGTTGATATAACTTTTCAAAATTCGCTATAGCAGCATCATAGCCTTTACGGTCAATAAATACATCGGGGTTATAGGGATCACCCGGCCTATGCTTTGCATGCATGTTAACCTGTGCCGCATGCGAAGACAGGAACAGATCAAACTGTTGCTTTTTTAACAGATCAAAAGTGTACTTATAGTCTTTATCAATATTAGGATAAGTAGCCATTCCATGTACATTGGCATCATCATACACGGTAGGCATATTGGCTATAATAACCCGGTAAGTGCGCTTATCATCCTTTACATCAAACAAAAAGCTGTTGGCACCCAGGGTATGCCCGGGCGTACGCAAAGCAACTATTTTCATGCCACCCAATTTTATGGTATCGTGCTCATGTAATATTCCATCCGCTTTAACTGCTTTAAAAGTAGGCCCCTTACTACCAAAAACATAGTCGGACGCACCGCCATCAGCCAATACAGGGGCATCATGCTCGTTTATCCAAATTTTGGCATTGGTCTCTTTTTTAATATCAGCCATACCTGCAACATGATCCCAATGGGCATGGGTGGCTAACAATATCTTAATATCACTAAACTTAAAGCCTAATTTTTCAATATGCTCACGTATCATTTCCGTTTGTGATGCCAGGCCCGTATTTATCAAAATATTTCCCTGCGGTGTAGTAATTAGATAGCAGGCCAAGTCATAAGTACCTACATAATATAGATTACCCGCAATACGGAATGGCTCGTAGGGGTAATACCATTTGGGATCATTAAGGGGCGGGGCCACCAGCGTTTGGGCCTTAACAAATGAATTGACAAACAAAAAGTTAACAGCCACTATGGCTATCTTAACCGTGATTTTAAAGTTAGGCATGTTGGTTATAATTGTATTTAAAGGTATGAACCACACCTGAAATAAAAAAGCCTCGCGGAGCTTCCGAAAGAATTCATAAATATAAAGTTATCAGCAATTAATAATTTCGGCTCACCACCCCCACACAATGACGCGTGCGGAAGAATGCATTAACCCCGCTCCCTTGATCACCCCTTCCCCAACCTTTTCACCATCCTAAACACCGTACCAACAGACAAACCCGTTTGCACGGCAATGGCCCGTATACTTATGCCCTGATCGTGCAGGCGGGTAACCTTTTCTTCATTATTGCGCAGTTGCTGTTCTTTATGGTGCATCAGGTGGGTGGTCTCGTCATCATAGCCGATAAATTCAAACTGTAAAAAATTGCCGGGCTTTACTATGTTGCAAAGGCAAACGTTGGCAGCTCCATAGTGTTCTCTGCCGCTGCGTTGTTTTATCTGCTTAAGATACCTCAGCTGCGGGGTGGTTTGGCTCTCGCCCAGGGCAAAGGCGCTATCAGCAAAATTGATCAGCATTTTACTGCCTTGCAGGTCGTTACGGGTTATGGGCCGGGCATTATCGCGCTTTGGTGTATGCGCCAACACTAGTACAGACAGGCCGTACCTGTTTTTAATGGTCTGCAGGTTGCGCATCAGTTTAATGGCGTTTTCGGCAGCGTGGGTACTGCTGCGCAGGCAGGTAATATTGTCTAAAATAAGGGTGCTTGCTTTGGTAGTAATGATGATGTTTTCGAGCGCGTTATACATGTAGTCGGCATAGTTTTTAAACTTGTGCTCGCCTTCGGCATCAGGATTAAGCACCACGCGGTAAAAGTTGCTGTTAAACGTGTAAGGGCTTAGCCGACTGCTGTAGCGGCACTCAAACTGCTCGGTGCTCAGTTCAAAATCAAAATACAAAACCTTTTCGGGCGGCAGGTTTGCCCCTAACACGGGCACCGGCTCGCCGCCGCTCAGGGCGTTGCCAATCTGCACAGCTAAAATTGATTTGCCTACGTTAGTATCGGCAAACAAAATGCACAACTCTCCCCGGTACCAAAAATCACCAAAAAGTTTGTCGGGCGATGAAGCTATGGGATTGGGCTTTAGCCAGTCGGCCGCCTGCTTAATGATGAAGGCATCCTTGCTTACGGGCTGCGGTTGGGGTATTTCCCGCTCCAGTTGTTTTTTCTGTTTAGATGTTAAAGCGCCGCGCGCCATGTCGCGTATCAATTCTATTTCTGCCGGTCGTGATGGGTAGAGTGCTGCGTATCTGTGATCCATTGTTTATTGTTTTTATGCAAGGTACGCAGTGTTTTTACAGCAAATGGTGACACTGTTTTGTCAGTAGTCCTAAAACAGGTGTTCCAAATTGGTTGATTTGCTGTTCCAAACTGTTCCACTTTTAGTCAAAAATCTAAAATCTCTTCAATATTTTCATTATCAGCTACTTAAAAGCAATTTACAGCTAACTTTACTGACTTATAAGTAGTTTCAAAGTGTTCCAAAGTGTTTCGGGGTGAAAAGTTAAAAGCTTACTAATCAAAAGATTAGTTCCTTCATCGTCATTTGGAAAAATTAGAGGCTTTATATTTTTTGGAACACTGGTGGGACATGAGATACGCGAAAGTTCAAAATCCGCCGCTGGTGTAAAAAGAACATATATCCTTTAGCTAGTACTATGTTATTAAAGCCCAGTAATTAAGAGTGTAACAAGATTATTGCGATGACGGATTCACGTTCAAAATTGTACTTTTTTGAATGTTTTAAATAAAAGATTTATTACTTTGCAGCCCATTAACCACCGAGCGTACTAAAATTATTTGATCTACGTAGTGCCTGATTATCAAGGCAGGTGGTTGGGTATTATACAAGCACAACATACTAAGAATTTTTATGAGCAAGTTTCGCAGTGCCGATTGGTTTGGCACAAAGGATAAAATGGGATTTCTGTACCGCAGTTGGATGAAAAATCAGGGCATGCCCGAGGATATGTTTGATGGCCGCCCCGTAATTGGTATATGTAACACCTACTCTGAACTTACCCCCTGTAACGCCCACCTGCGCGATATTGCCGAAAGCGTTCGCCGTGGTGTGTTAGAGGCCGGCGGTTTCCCGGTTGAGTTCCCTATCATGTCGTTAGGCGAAACTTTATTGAAGCCTACTGCCATGCTTTTCCGCAATTTGGCAAGTATGGATGCTGAAGAGTCTATCCGCGGTAACCCTATTGACGGCGTTGTGCTGTTAACCGGTTGCGATAAAACTACCCCATCAACCCTAATGGGTGCTGCCAGCGTTGATTTGCCTACACTTGTTGTGCAAGGCGGCCCAATGCTTAACGGCAAGTTTAAGGGCGAGGATATTGGCTCAGGCACGGCCTTATGGAAATTTAACGATAAGCTAAAAACCGGCGAAATGACCTACGACGAGTTTGCCGAGGCAGAAAGCTGCCAGTCGCGCAGCCCGGGTCATTGTATGACGATGGGTACAGCCTCAACCATGGCAGTTATGGTTGAAGCCTTGGGTATGTCGTTAAGCGGCATGGCGGCTATCCCTGCTGTTGATGCCCGTAAGAAAAGAATAGCCCAGCTATCCGGTCGCCGTATTGTTGAGATGGTTAAAGAAGATCTGCGTATCTCCAAAATATTAACCCGCGAAGCTTTTGAAAACGCTATTAAGATAAACGCGGCCGTTGGTGGTTCAACTAACTTTGTTATCCACTTAACAGCCATTGCCGGTCGTGTAGGTATTGATCTTAACATTGATGATTTTGATAACCTTGGCTCAAAAATGCCATTGTTGTTAAACTTGATGCCGTCGGGTAAGTTCCTGATGGAAGATTTTTACTATGCCGGCGGTTTACCTGCTATCATAAAACAAATACAGTCTGAGCTGCACATGGGTACAATAACAGTTACGGGTCAAACTCATGCAGAAAATATAGCAAATAGCGGCACCATATATAACAGCGACGTTATTTATACTTTCGATGAGCCATTGATACCTGAGGCCGGCACAACCGTGCTTAAAGGTAACCTGGCGCTAAACGGTTGTGTTATAAAACCATCTGCCGCTACACCTGCGCTAATGCAGCATACCGGTCGCGCTGTGGTATTTGAGAATATTGAAGACTACCACGCTCGTGTTGATGATCCGCTTTTGGATATTGACGAGACCTGCGTAATGGTGCTTAAAACGGTAGGCCCTGTGGGTTACCCGGGCATGCCCGAAGTGGGCAACATGCCTTTACCAAAAAAACTATTGGATAAGGGTATTACCGATATGGTAAGGATATCAGACGGCCGCATGAGCGGAACTGCTTTTGGTACCGTTATCCTGCACGTATCGCCTGAGTCTGCCATAGGTGGTAACCTCGGTTTGGTAGAAAACGGCGACATGATAACATTGGATGTGCCTAAAAAACTGATCCAGCTGGAAGTATCAGACGAAGAACTGGAAGCCCGCCGTAAAGTGTGGCAGGCACCGCCTGCAATGGCCGAACGTGGTTATGTGAAAATGTACATAGACACAGTGCAACAGGCCGACAAAGGTGCTGATCTTGATTTCCTTGTTGGCTGCTCCGGATCAAAAGTTACCAGGGACTCGCACTAAAGCAAACATCACAAGCTATTAAGGGATGGGCTTTTAATGGCATATAAAACGGAGAGGGCAGCAAAGTTCTCTCCGTTTTTCCATATTAAACCAATTATAAATTATGTTAGTGTTTATTCTTATTCTTTGTATAGGTACCCTCATAGTGTTAACTACCTGGGCAAAAATGAACGTGTTCCTTACGTTTATCATCGTCTCTGTTATGGCGGCCTTACTGCTGGGGATGCCGCTTGAGCAAGTGCCCAAAACAATTAACAAGGGCATAGGCGATATGCTGGGCTCGTTAGTAGTGGTGATAGTGTTGGGTGGTATGCTGGGTAAACTGGTTGGTGCAAGCGGAGCCGCGCAGCGCATAGCTACATCAATGCGTAACGCCTTCGGCGAAAAGTACATTACCTGGGCCATGAGCTTAACCGGCCTTATAGTAGGTATTCCATTGTATTACAACGTGGGTTTCTTTTTGCTGATCCCTATCATTTTTTCGGTAGCTGCGCGATATAAACTGCCATTGGTTTACATAGGTATCCCAATGCTTACGGCCTTGTCTGTTATGCACGGTTTTTTACCTCCGCATCCTTCGCCGATGGCGCTAACGGTACAGTTTCAGGCGGATATAGCTAAGGTGTTTCTGTACGGATTTATTATAGCCATCCCGACTATAATTATAGCAGGACCGCTGTTTGCCAAAACATTGCGTGGCATTAAATCAAACTCTACAATGACGCTGGTTGCCGAGGATGTTC
Organism: uncultured Mucilaginibacter sp.; assembly: GCF_946479965.1. The sequence continues at coordinate 10,555 of NZ_CAMLHX010000004.1, forward strand.
CCGAAGAAAACTTACCTGGCCTTGCCACAAGTATCTTATCATCGTTGTTGCCTGTTTTATTGATAGGGCTAGGTACACTGGTAGTTAATTTTTCGGGAGGTAATCCACAAGTACAAAATCTTGCACGTTTCCTGGCGGATCCTAATATAGCGATGGTTGAAACCATTTTGATAGCTACCTACACCTTGGGTATCCGCACCGGCCGTACTTTAAAACAAGTAATGGATGTTTACGCCGATGCGATAAAAGAGATATCGCTTATACTCCTTATAATAGGTAGCGCGGGCATTTTGAAGCAGGTATTTCTGGATACAGGTGTAAGCAGCCAGATAGCTGCCGGCTTGCAAACGTTAAATATGCCACCCCTGCTTTTAGGATGGCTGATTGCAGCTATTCTGAGGGTGTGCCTTGGTCCTGCAACGGTTGCCGGCCTTGCAGCTGCCGGAATTGTTTTTCCGCTGATGCAAACTACCCATGCTGACCCGAACCTAATGGTACTATCAGTTGGGGCCGGAAGCTTATTTTGTTCGCACGTTAACGATACCTCTTTCTGGGTATTTAAAGAATACTTTGGCCTGGATATGAAAAGGACATTCTTATCATGGTCGCTAATGGAAACACTGGTTTCGGTTTTAGGACTCGTAGGCGTATTGGTGTTGAACATGTTTATATAAGGCTTTTCAACAAGCATAAAATAAGCGATGGGTTTCAAAATCCATCGCTTATTTTGTTTATCAGATAATAAGCTATTCAGTCTTTTTTATTTCTACCCTGCGGTTTAGGGCACGACCGGCTTCGGTAGTGTTATCAGCGACAGGTTTGCTTTCGCCGTTTCCTACAGTGCGTAAATTATCGGCATTTATGCCGCTGTTAACCAAATAGGTTTTCACAGCGTTGGCTCTCTCTACAGAAAGCGCCATGTTATGTTCGGGTGTGCCTTCGGCAGATGCATTGCCATTCAAAACAAACTTTGCCGATGGGTCTTTCTTCATCTCGGCAACAGCGCGGTCCATCGAAGGATAAGACTGAGTCTTTAATATACCCGAGTTAAACTCAAACTGGATGTTAGCAAAGTTGTAGTCAGGTGGGGCGGGCGCCTGCGTTGGTGCGGGTTGTGACACAGGAGCAGGTGTTGCAACAACCGGTGCAGGTGTCGGCTTTGATACAGGCGCAGGTGGAAAAGTTTCGACAACCGGCGCAGGCTGCGCTATTTTTTTGGCTTTGCAGGCCGGCATCACTGCCGCTAATACAATTAAAATTGAAATGGAATATAGGCGTAATTGTTTCATCTTAAAAAGGCTGTTTTGAAATGAATATAACGATAAATGGGGAGTTATAGTGCCATTCATGTTATATTCCTAGATGTATTGGGCGTTTTCTGCCGCCAATACATCGCTAATCAAAACACCAAAGACGTGCCAATAAACCTCTTGTGTTAGGCTACAACACTAAGGGTTGTGCCACTGATACTAACCGTATATTTTTTGAGCGCCACTACTGCAGGGCCGGTAATTACAGTTCCTGTTTGGCTAAACTCGCTACCATGCAGTGGGCAAATAAATTTGCTTTGTGCCGCGCTGTAGCCAATGTTTGTGCCTTCGTGCGTGCAGGCAATTTGAACCGCCGTGAACGAAGCAGCTAAATTGCCCGCTGCAATTCTGGCCAAAATGACGCCACCACTTGCTTTAGAAGCGCCAACCGCGGTTACCTCTGAATTAAGGTCGGCAGTAAAAACGGTGCCTGATCCTGATGCAGGTGGAGGCGTGCCGCCTGAAGGAGCCGGATCACTGTTTTTGCTGCCGCCACAGCTTGCGAACCCACAGCCAGTACAAACGGCCAATACACCAATACCCAGTTTTGATAAAAATTCTTCTCTTTCCATTTGAATAGCTCTTCTAATTCAGTTATAATTTGATACTAAGCTAATCACGGCTAAAACGGAATAAAGGTTGCCTTTCACAGCATAAATAGTTTAACATCCTCGTCGTATAACTATTTTCAATTAATGCAAATCAGTAAAAAGTACCACAACTCCCATAAATAGCGCCATTTAAAGCGGTAATTATCCCTTAAATTTGAATTATGAAAAGCAATATACCGGTATACGACATTTGCAGCCTGACCAATAACAGTCAGGACGATATATTGATAAGCCGGTTTGCGGAGTATCTGGCCGTTCATAAAAACCTATTTATCCCACATAAGCATTCGTTTTATCACCTGGTGTATTTTACGCAAGGGGGCGGATCGCAGACAATTGACTTTGAGTATGTTGCTGTAAAGCCGCATCAAATATATTTTATGGTGCCGGGGCAGGTGCATAACTGGAATTTCGAGGGAAAGGTTGATGGCTACATTATCAATTTTTCGGGTGCATTTTTTCAATCATTTTTGCTTAAGGCGGGTTATTTAGATGAGCTACCTTTCTTTTCAGGCATAGTGTCTGATTCAGTTATTGACATTCCTGCCGACATTCAGCCAACTATAATTAACGGATTTGAAGAGCTTTTAAGTGAAAATGAAAGTAAGCGGCCCTTAAAGGCGGATATGATCAGGGCGATATTATTAAAATTATTTATTGCTGTATCAAGGCTTAGTAATCAGCATGATAATGTTCCGGCGTATAACTATACACTACTCCGTAATTTTCAGAAATTAATAGAGAAAAATTATACTACACTAAAGCTGCCTAAAGATTATGCCGAGTTGTTGTATATAACGCCCAACCATTTAAATGCGCTGTGTAATACCATGTTGGGCATCCCGGCAGGCGAGGTAATACGTAATAGGATAGCGCTTGAGGCTAAGCGATTACTGATAAACCGCGAGCTTTCTGTTGCAGAAATAGCCGATCAGTTAAATTTTGCTGACAACTCTTACTTTACCAAATTCTTTAAAAAGCAAGCCGGCGTTACACCGGAAGAATTCAGAAAACATAACCATAATTAGTATGTATACTTTAGTTGATGATCCCATGAAAATATCGCAAACATATGCTGCAGTTAATGCCAAATGCCCCAAGTGCCGCCGGGGCGACATGTTTGCCAACGGCATGTACAGTTTGTCATCTCAAAAAATGAACGAAACCTGTCCGCATTGCGGTTTTAAGTTTGAAATTGAGCCGGGGTATTTTTATGTGGCTATGTTTGTTAGCTACGCCTTTAACGTTGCGCAAATGGTAACATTGGCCGTTGCTTTGTATATACTTACTGACAGCAATAATCCATGGGTTTACGTTGTAGTGTTATTGACCTCGGCTGTTTTACTTTCGCCGTTTAACTTTAGGTACTCAAGGGTAGTGCTGCTTTATTGGTTAACCCCAGGTGTACATTATGATCCTAACAGGTCAAGAGACGACTATAAAAAGATAGGGTAAGGTCCAAAGCCCTATCTACATTCTTGTAGCTATCGGTTTTCCTCCTTCTGATATTTTATGTACTTTAGCGAGAAGTGTTTAGTGCTTACGTCTGCTTGTGTATAAAATGAAAAAAATTTTGCTTTCGGCAATTGCTGCTTTAGCTATTGCAGCCACCTTCCAATCCTGCTCAAGGAAGGAACCAGCCAGAACTATCAGCGTGGTTGGGCTTTTCTCATTAACCGGTAACTGGTCTTCATTGGGGATAACCTCAAAGGCTGCTTTGGAGATCGCGTCTGATGACATCAACCAATATTTAGCTGGTAAAAACATCCGTTACGGGTTAAAGTTTACGGTATATGATACCAAACTGGATGCAGATCTCACCAAAACCTACTTTACACAGGCAAAAAATGAAGGGGCTAAGTTTATTATCGGTCCACAATCAAGTGCCGAATTAGCAGCACTAAAACCACTTAGCGATGGCGCCGAAATGTTGGTGGTGAGCCAAAGCAGCACCGCAGGAAGCCTGGCCATACCTGATGATGCGATCTATCGCTTTTGCCCGCCCGATAAAATAGAGGGCGCGGCTACAGCAGCCACTATCTACAAAAAAGGTTTCAGAGGGTTGGTAACCGTATCGAGGGATGATGCGGGCAACAAAGGTTTGCAAACCTCTACCGGAGCTGCATTTACTGCCAAGGGTGGTCAGACTGCGGCGATTACGCCTTATGCCACAACCGGCGCAAATTATGCCGCTCTTATAACTTCTATCAAAACACAGGTTAATACAATGATCGGCGTGTACGGTGCGGATAAAGTTGGAATCTATTTAGCATCGTTTGATGAAGGTGTGGAGATATTTAAGCTCGCTGCTGCTGATCCTGTTTTAAGCAACGTAAAATGGTTTGGGGGCGATGGCGTGGTTTTAAGCACGGCATTTTTAAGCGATGCCGCCGTAGCTGATTTTGCAATAAAAACAGGCTTTTTTGCACCGTCATTTGGCCTGCCTGTTGCCACTGAAGCTCAATGGAAACCTATTGCGGCACGTATTAAAGCTAAAACTGGAGTTGAGCCAGATGCTTTTGCCCTTGCGGTTTATGATGCAGCCTGGACAATAGCCTATACAGTAGAAGCTACCAACGGTTCCACAATTGATTTTGCCAATTTAAAAAACAGGTTTGTTCAACAGGCTAACGCACATAGTGGCATAGTCGGATCGGAGGCGCTTGATGTTAACGGCGATAGGGCAACCGGCACATTCGATTACTTTGGCATTGTAAAGGAAGGTTCTAACTACGTTTGGAAACTGGTGGGTAAGTCAGAATAATCTTAAATGTTCGAAAGTTTAAGCGGTGCGCGTTTCATAAAATATGAAACATGTGAAACGCGATAATCGCATAATCATCTGATTGTAAGTTTGTTGCGGTTTAATTGTGAAACGAATGAAACACCACTATATTCACATATTATAATACTATTTTCACATTTATTTGGTTAAACATCTGCAAATAAGCGCTTTAGGTAGAGCAAGCCAAAACGGCTAAGGTGAAACGGATTTTAGTCGATGCCTATTGACAGTCGCGGCGTTATTTTTCCGGTGAAGCGCTGATCTATAATTGACTCGTTACATCTCAAACAGCTTACTTATCACTCAAAATAATAGGATTGCCTTTACCGCCCATAATAATAACCTTAGCATTTGGCGATAGTGCAATTTCTTTTTGAGCTTTTATCGATTCGTATTGCAGCTGTTTGTCTGACAATCCGGTTGAAAGTATTTGCTGATAATCTGCTATACCCTGTGCCTCAACCCGTTTACGATCAGCCTCCTGGCGTTCCTTCTGCAAAACAAATTGCATCTTCTGCGCTTCTTGCTCGGCGTTTATTTTCGATTCTATACTGGCCTTTACAGATGGCGGTAAACTAACATTACGTATCAATATCTGCTGCACTTTTAAGCCATTTGCTTCAAAATTTTTGCTGATGGTAGAGTTTATCTTGTTTTGAAATTCTTGGCGTTTTATTGAATAGAGATCTACCGCCTGATAAGCTACCGCGTTATCACGTAGTGCTGTACGTGTAACCGGGCGCACAATCTTGTCCTTAAAATCAACCCCGATATTTTGCATAATAAACGGTGCCTTATCCGGCATTACGTTGTACAGAACTGATAGGTCTATGGTAACCTCCAACCCGTCAGACGACAGCACTCTGATGGCGTCATCGCCCTGTACATCGCCCTCGTTGTGAGTGCCGCTCATGGTATAGTTTTGCGTACGGGTATCAAACTCGGTAATGTCAACTAATGGATTAATGGCATGTAAACCACTTTCCAATGGCTTATCTTGAACTTTTCCGAACAATACCTGCACCCCCACCATCCCCGGATCAATAACTTTAAACGCTGAAGATACAATGCCCGCTACTATAATTACTGCGCCTGCAATAGTCAACATGCCACCGAAGCGGCCTGAGGGCTGCGGAGAGCGCTTTAAAACGGTGCCGGCTAAAAGTACAATGATGCCTAAAATTGCTACTAACATAAGTTTATTGTTAAAGGAGGTGAGGTTGAATATCAAGAAAAAGGCCTCAATAAGAGGCCTTTGCTATTGTTTTTTAATGGTATTTTTTACTTGTTTTATCAATTTTATTTTCAAAACAACAAATATGGCAGCAACAAAAACGCCTGCTGCAACAAATTCATACCGGCTGTTAGTTATACCCCAGTAAGCACTCATCAGGGTTATAAAAATACCGATATTGTAAACGGTATTAAGTAATATCTGCTTGCCCATTTAGTAAACCACTATATCGGGGTCTATCTCTGCCGACCACGCTAAAATGCCACCTTGTAGGTTAGAGAGATTGGTAAAGCCTTGCTGCTCCAGTTGCATAATGGCTGCGGCGCTGCGTTTACCACTACGACACATTACCACAACCGGTTTGTCTTTAGCTATTTTATCGGTTTCAATTAATATGCCGCCTAACGGTATAAGTACACCGCCCAAGTTTGAAGTTTCGTACTCAAAATCTTCTCTTACATCAATTAATTGAAAATCTTCTTTATTATCTATCTTTTCTTTTAGTTCCTGTACGCTTATTTCCTGCATGGTTTTTAAATTTTATCAATCAAAGGTAAGTGTTCTGTATTAAATATTTAAGCCATACTTTTGTAACAATACGCCCTCTGGAGCGTTTCATTGTATATTGAAGATCTATGAATAAAATTACCCGGTTTTTCTGGTTCTGCTCGGGCGCGCATGTTGATATATTAAAGAAATACCCCGTTGAGCATAATAAGTATGTAGGCATAGGGGCAACTATATTTTTTACCGCACTTTTTGCGTCATTATCCGGTGGTTATGCTATGTATTTCGTTTTTAACGGCGATGCTTTTGCCGTTGGTTTCGCTATACTTTTCGGCTTGCTTTGGGGTACCGCCATTTTTAACATGGACCGGTATATTGTATCAAGCATTAACAAAGAGGGCAGCACTAATCAGCAGATATTACAGGCGTCCCCACGTATTTTGCTGGCTATAATGATCGGTATTGTTATATCGCGCCCATTGGAGTTAAAGATATTTGACAAAGAAATAAGACAGAAACTAAAAACCTCTTACCTCAAGGGTCAAAACCGAAAGATTGACACGCTGCAAAAAACCTATGTGCAAAAGTATGGTATGGAACTGGCTAAAAGTTCTGAATTACGCAAAGAAAAAGACTCGTTAGAGAAAGATATAAACCGGTCACGTTACCAACTGAACCAGGAAGTTTTCGGGGATAAAACCAATCAAACCTCGGGTGTTGTAGGCTATGGCACCTATGCCAAGCGAAAGGAGGAGGTTTTAAAAGAGAAGCAGGACCGGCTTAAAACCGTAACCACTGATGTGGAAAGCCTGGATCAGTACCTCAGTAAGCGGAAGGATTTTGAAGGGTTAAACAATCTGCGTCTTTTTAGCGAAAAGCAATTAGACAGCCTTGCCAATGTAGCCGGCTTTGCCGACCGCAACTGGGCGCTGGGTCAACTCGGTTACAACACTGATGGTACGCGAGACCTGGATACCTACCTCGCCATATCATTCATAGGCTATTTGTTTATATTGTTTGAATGCTTACCGGTTTTTGTTAAGCTGATGTCGCCAAAAGGGCCTTATGATGTTGCCATTTCTAAAATGGGCGAGGCTGATATACATTACGCGGAGCGCGACAAAGAGCGGGATATAGCCATAACCGACAGCGTTTTCGACCATCACCTGGATGAAGATGTCGGTAACAGGAAGAAGGCGCTCAAAGATCAGTCAGAAAACGATATGACGCGGTACCGTTACAGATAATTGTATAAAGGGTGCTGTTGTTTCTTTTTTTACGTTATTTTGCCTTTAATTAACTGATGTAATGAAAAAGCTTGTTCTACCTGGCCTTGTCGCCTTATTTTTTGCGTGCGCCGCTGTTGGGCAACCCCCGGCCAAACCCCTTTATTATACCATATCTTTCCCCAACGCGGCACATCACGAGGCCGAAATAGTACTGACTATTCCCAAAGCGCCGGAAGGTATTTTAAGTCTGGGTATGAGCCGTTCATCTGCAGGACGATATGCCACTCATGAGTTTGGTAAAAATATTTATAACCTTAAGGCTTTTAATACCGATGGCACTCCGCTTTTGATAAAACAGGTTGAAGGAGATAAATATGAAGTAGCTGAGCATGGCGAGGTTGTTAAAGTAAGCTACACACTATTTGGCAACTGGACCGATGGCACTTATACAGGCATTGACGTAAGTCACGCCCACCTGAACATGCCGGCCACTTTTTTGTGGATAGCTAACACTGGGCAGGACACACGCGAGATCCGTTTTGAGTTTAATGATCTGGATAAATATGGCTGGAAGGTAGCCACCCAGTTAAAGCATGAGGGTGCTAATGTATATTCGGCGCCTAATTTTCAATATATGATGGATAGCCCCACGGAGTTATCCAACCATAAAACAAATACCTGGACGGTAGCTAATCCCGATGGAAAAAATCAGAAGATAAACCTTACGATACATTCTGCCGATGACCAGCCCACTATTGACAACTTTGGTAAAATGGTGCAAAAAATGGTGTTGGAGGAGCAAGCCATTTTTGGCGAATTACCTGCCTATGATTATGGTGAATACACCTTTTTAGACGACGTATACCCCACCAATGCCAGCGATGGTATGGAACACAGAAATTCTACCTGTATTGTTGATGTTGCCCAAAAGGTAGCGGGTAACGAAACAAATTTATTGGGCACCTTCTCTCATGAATTTTTCCATGCCTGGAATGTTAAGCGCATCAGACCAAAGGCATTAGAGCCTTTTAACTTTACGCATGCCAACATGAGCAGCGAGCTTTGGTTTGCCGAAGGGTTTACCCAATACTACGGCGAACTAATATTAACCCGTACCGGGGTTTATACCACCGACGATTACACCGGCATTTTAAGTGGATTAGTAAACGCTATTTTAAACACGCCCGGCGCGGCAAAATATCCGGCAACGGAGATGAGCCGTAAGTCGGTTTTTACGGATGCCGGTGTTTCTATTGATGCTGTTAACTACGCTAATAATTTCACCAGTTACTATACCTACGGCGGGGCCATTGCACTGGCGCTGGATTTGAAGTTGCGTAGTGATTATAACTTAACATTGGATGATTATATGCGGGCAGTTTGGCTGGAAAGGGGTAAAAAAATGAAGCCCTACACTATTCCTGATCTGCAAAGCGATCTGGCGAAACTAACCAAAGACACCAAGTTTGCGGCTGATTTCTTTAACCGCTATATCTACGGAACAGATAAAAATAATTACGAAGCGCTGCTTGCTAAAGCCGGACTGATATTAAGGAAAGCGCAACCGGGTAAGGTATGGTCGGGTTTATCCGTTGCCGGAACAAGGGGCCGCTCGGGGCAGGTGCAAGCCAGCACAGCAAATGGATTAACTGTTAGCGGCACATTGATTGGTTCACCGTTGTACAGCTCGGGTATTGATGCAGGCGATGTTATCCTTGCCGCTGATGGTAAGAAAATAAGCGATGCGACATCATTTAACCAGATGCTTGCCGCTAAAAAGCCGGGTGATAAAGTGATGGTAAAATACACCAACCGCACCGGCGAACATGAAACCACAGTAACACTTACTGAAAATCCCGCTTTTGAAATTGTAACATTTGAAAAAGCGGGCAAACAACCCAATGCCGAACAGTTGACTTTTAGGAATAACTGGCTATCATCCAAAGTTAAGTAAGCTCATGAAAAAATTGCTTGCTATCGTTTTTCTGTTAAGCTTATCGGTTTATAGTCATGCTCAGAAGGTAGATAAGCTGATAAAGGAACGGCGGGTTAGGCGTATTATAAAAACGCTCTCGGCTGACGATATGCAGGGCCGAGGAACTTTTACACCGGGCATTGAAAAGGCGGCTCAGTTTATCGAAAGCCAGTTTAAAAGTATTGGCCTAAAACCGTTTGAAGGTGCTACCGGTTTTAGGCAGGTTGTTAATCCTAAAACGTTGGGTCCGGTACGGGCTATACCGGAAGTTAAGATGGATTACTCGAAGGTGGCGTCGAGCCCGTTTTTTAACGTGGTAGGTATACTGCCGGGAAAAAGCAAGCCGGATGAGTATGTAATATTCTCTGCCCATTATGACCATTTAGGGATTGATAAGCCTATGGAAAGTGATAGCATTGCCAATGGCGCGGATGATGATGCTTCGGGTACCACCGCCGTTATTACCTTGGCTAAGTACTTTAAGAAACTGGATAACAATGCCCGCACTTTAATTTTCGTTGCTTTTACTGCAGAAGAGCTGGGAGGCTTAGGCTCCACGTATTTCTCTAAAATGATCAATCCGGATAAAACGATAGCCATGTTTAACATTGAGATGATTGGCAAAGCATCCAAATTTGGCCCAAACTCGGCCTTTATAACCGGTTTTGAGCGATCAAGTTTTGGTCCTATTTTGCAAAAAAACTTAGAAGGAACCGACTTTACCTTTTATCCGGATCCTTATCCTGCACAAAAACTTTTTTACCGAAGCGATAACGCCTCCCTTGCCATTTTAGGCGTCCCGGCGCATACTATATCAACAGATCAGATAGATATTGATAAGCTCTACCATACCGTAAAGGATGAGTTCAGTTCGCTGGATGTAAAAAACATTACAGCTACTATAAAAGCTATCGCCTTAAGTTCGCGCGGCATTGTTGCAGGCACTGATACACCAACCAGGGTAGCAAAACCGAAGCGTTAACATGGTAAAGGCTGTTAAATTAACAGGAAGCGAGGCAGTATCGGCCTACATAGCGCAGCTGGACGAAACGGTTGGCCCTATAGTTGAAAAGCTGCGGCAGATCATCCTGGATACTGATCCCGATATATCCGAAGAAATAAAATGGAACGCGCCAAGCTTTTATTATACGGGTGAGATGAAGCCCTTTGATCCCAAAGAATACAAGCGGCACATTATTGTAATGAACCTGCATAAGCGGATAATGATGGTTTTTCCGAGCGGAGCCAAGATCGCTAATGACAACAACCTGCTTACCGGCGATTATACTGATGGCCGCAGGCTGCTTTACGTAACCGGGATGGATGATGTGTTGCAAAAAGAGAAAGCCCTGCGCGATGCTGTAAAGGATTGGATAAGTAAGGTGGAGAGATAAAGGGGTGGCTCAGATCTGAGTGAACCACCTTATGTTTAGCGGGAATCATTATCACTTACTGCTAAAACTCTTATCATCAGCCGATGGCCCGTAAATAGACGGTACTGGAATATCCAGCAGGCGCATATAAACGGTAAGCTGCCCGCGATGGTGCACCATGTGGTTGATGCATTGCGCTATCTGTTCGCGCTTTGTGGAAGCTAACACGGTTTGTCCGTTTGTTTTCAGTTCAAACTTTTCGCTTAATGTGTCATCCTCTACTTTGTTCAGTGTTTGAACGGCTTCTTTTACCCCGTCTTTAAAAGCCTGGGTAAGTTCTTCGGCAGTTTTCGACTGGTTATGCTCAAACGTGGCCAGATCTATTTCCGGGTGAAGTATGATATGGGTTATCCAACGGGGAATCTCGCCTGTTAGCAAAGCCAGATACCCTAACTGCATTGATCTTTCGTGCGGTTTCCAGTCGAATTTTTCCAGTGGGATGCGCTCAAGGCATTTTGCTGTTGATGGTATTTCGGCTTCCAGTTCTTTGGCAAACTCTTGTGCAAATGCTTTATCATTCATGACAAATATCTTTAAGAGCTTAACATTAAGGTGAGAAAAAAGATTTATAAAATATTAAATGCAATTGTGTTGCATTTAATAAATAATGTTTGTAGCTTTAATTAAAGATTTAGTTGATCCGAATAATTAACCCGCCGCAAGGCACAAAACCTAAAATTATGGCAGAGCTAAATACCTCCGAAAACAACAAAAGCAGCATCCGCAGCAAAAAGAAAGTACTGCGTGTTGACCTTACCGCAATGGTAGATCTGGCTTTTTTACTCATCACATTTTTTATACTTACCACCACTTTGCAAAAGCCAAAAACAATGGACCTGGCTATGCCTGTGGATGGCCCGCCTATGGGTACGGCGGCAAGCAGAACTCTGTCAGTTTTGCTCGGCGCAGATGGTAAAGCATCGTGGTATATAGGCGAAGTGGATAAACCTATAATGGGGCCTTTTGTGGTTGCTTTAGGTAAGCAAGGTATACGCAAAGTTTTGCTGGAGCAAAGTGCCCGTATAAAACGGGAGCAGGCAGAGGATATGATAGTTTTAGTTAAACCGAGCGACCAATCAATTTATGAGAACGTAGTGAGTGTAATGGATGAACTAAACATCACCAATAATAAATACCGCGCTATAGCAGATATTAGTCCGGCTGATGTGGCGATGTTGAAGAAGGACAAAATATATAACTAACCTAAACCCGTGTGTTAAGCGCGGCCGGTTCGGCTGCGCTTAACACATTGTTAGTCGGCTACCTCAATCCACACCGGCGCATGGTCGCTACTCTTCTCCCATCCGCGTACGTGCTTGTCAACTCCGGCGCTTTGCAGGCGGCCTTCTATTTGTGGACTTAACAGAAAATGATCAATACGTAAACCCGCATTCCGCCCGTATGCGTTGCGGAAATAATCCCAAAATGTATAAATAGTTTCATCGGGATACAGCTTGCGGATGGCATCGGTCCACCCTTGCTCGACAAGCGCTTTAAAGGCCGCGCGGGTTTCCGGCCTGAAAAGCGCATCCTCCACCCATCGCTCCGGCTTGTACACGTCTTTTTCGGTAGGCATTACGTTGTAATCGCCTGTTAGTATAACAGGTAGGTTCTTCGCCATTAAATCGGCAGCATGTAACGTAAGGCGATGGAACCAAGCCAGTTTGTATTCAAATTTTGGTCCGGGTGCAGGGTTGCCGTTTGGCAGGTACAGGCAGCCTATTATGGTGTTGTTTACTATAGCTTCTATGTAGCGGCTATGTGCATCTTCCGGGTCGCCGGGCAATACGCGGCGTACTTCTTTTATTTCGTGCCCACGGGTTAAAATAGCTACACCATTCCAGCTTTTTTGTCCATGCCATATTGCATTATAACCGGCCTCAAGCAAAGCCGCTTCGGGGAATTTTTCCTGCGGCGCTTTCAATTCCTGCAGGCAAACCACATCGGGTTGTGCCTCGGCAAGCCAGCGCAATAACACAGGCAGACGGCCATTTACACCGTTAACGTTATAGGTAGCTATTTTCATGTGAGAGTATCATTATTAAATTATATTCAATAATAGCATTTAAGTGATAAACAACAATGGCTGGTAAAAGATTGTTATTATTGCAAACCTGGTCGGCAACAGCCAGGCGATTAATAACATTTACCTAATAACGAATACTGCATGAGAGTAATTTATGCATGTGTGCTGTTGATATCCATACTAGGATTTGATACTAACTGCTTAGGACAAAAGATAAACCGGCAGGCGCTGGTTAAAAGGCATACAGTAACCATAACAGCTATGGATACCCTTGGCTCGCTAACGGTTGGCAATGGCAAGTTTGCTTTTACTGTTGATGCTACGGGCCTGCAGTCATTTCCGGAATATTATGCCAATGGTGTGCCTTTGGGTACGGAGGCTGAATGGGGATGGCACAGTTTTCCTAACACAGCGGGTTATAATTTCGACAGCACCCTTACCGAGTTCAACTTTAGCAATAAAAAGAGCTTATATGCCACGCAGGTAGCATCACCTGATAGGACGCGCAAGGGGATTGACTATTTCAGGCAAAATCCGCACCGCCTGCAATTGGGTAATATCGGGCTGACGATCATAAAGAAAGATGGGACAATAGCCTTACCGAAGGATATTCAACAAATCCATCAGGAGCTTAATTTATGGACGGGTGAAATTAACAGTTCGTTTATGGTTGAAGGTGAACCGGTAAACGTGATCACTTATTCCGATTTTAATAAGGATGGCATCGCGGTAAAAATAACATCCGAATTATTAAAAGAGAACCGCATAGCTATTCATATCAGGTTTCCTTATCCTACTGACGAGTTTAAGGATGTTGGCGTTAATTATAAAAAAGTGGATGCGCACCAAACAACCATGGTGAAGTTGGGAACATCCGGCGCGGTATTTTCGCGGGTGTTGGATGAATATAAATATTGCCTTAATACAATATGGACCGGCAACGCTACAATTGCTTTAAATGCAGCCCACGATTATAATATTGCTCCCGCCGATACCAATGTTTTTGAGTTTTCGGCAGAGTTTTCATCTCCCGTGCCATTGTACAAACCCGGCAGTTTCGACCAGGTTAAAAGCAGCAGTATTATAGGTTGGAAACAATTTTGGAATACAGGCGCGGCAGTTGATCTTTCGGGTAGTAAGGACCCCAGGGCACAGGAGTTGGAAAGGCGGATTGTGCTTTCGCAATACCTTACCCGTGTACAGTGTGCAGGCGACTTCCCGCCGCAGGAAACCGGCTTAACTTTTAACAGCTGGTTTGGCAAGCCGCATATGGAAATGTACTGGTGGCACGCCGCACATTTTGCTCAATGGGGCCGAACACCCTTGCTGGAGAAAAGCATGCAATGGTATTTTACCGCATTTGACGGCGCCGAAGCCATAGCAAAGCGACAGGCTTATGAAGGCGTACGATGGCAAAAAATGACTGATAACAACGGCGGCGAAACCGCATCATCTATCGGTTCATTTTTAATATGGCAGCAGCCGCATGTAATTTACCTTTCGGAGTTAATTTATCGTGATAAGCCATCATCTGCAACGCTGCAGAAATATAAGCAGCTGGTTTTTGCTACTGCTGATTTTATGGCCTCGTTCGCGCATTATGATTCTGTTACGCATAAATACAATTTAGGCAAAGGCATCATTCCCGCGCAGGAGTCATTTGAGCCGGCAGAAACGTTTAACTCCCCTTATGAGTTGGCGTATTGGAAATGGGCCCTGCAAACGGCGCAAAACTGGCGCAAAAGGTTGGGTATGCCTGCTGATAAAAAATGGCAGGACGTGATCGATAACCTTGCCCCGATGGCAGAGCAAGATGGTTTATACAAAGCAGCCGAAAGCGCCGTCGATTCCTACGCACCCAACAGCAGGTATATTAATGACCATCCGGCGGTACTGGCCGCATTGAGTACATTACCCGCCAACAGCTACGTTGATATTGCTACCATGAAACGCACATATGCCAAAGTTAAAGAAGTGTGGCATTGGGACAAAACCTGGGGATGGGACTTCCCCATGGTGGCCATGACAGCCACCCGACTGCAACAACCAGAGGAAGCGCTAGAGGCCCTGTTTAAAAATGTTACCACCAATACCTATCTGGTTAACGGACATAACTACCAGGATAAGCGCCTTACCATTTATCTGCCCGGCAATGGCAGCTTGCTATCTGCCATTGCGTTAATGTGTGCGGGGTATGATGGTAACACCGAAAAAAATCCGGGTTTCCCTAAAAACGGGCAATGGGTTGTGCGTTGGGAAGGGTTAAAGAAGTTACCCTAAATACCATTTATTTGGGGCGTTGCTCCGCTTGACGGATGTGAAGCAAATGGAACAAAGCGGAGCAAGGAGTTTTGTAAAATGCTGATAATTAACGCATTAATTTTTTAAGCGAAACAAGGTGGAACAACTTTTTCGTGAGGAAATTTAGCTGTGAATGTCGGATAATTCTCTGACTATCAATATGTTGAAAAATTATGTTTTTTTGCTCCGGTAGCGGAACAAAAAAACAGCTAAAATACCACCCTAATCTTTAGCTAACGGGTACCCCTCAGTTGTCCAGTTATTGCGCAAGTTAACGTACAGGTTGAGTACTTTAATGTTGGTATAGCCCATGCCTTTCAACAACGTATAAGCAGGGCGAATATTAGGACATTTACCAAAAGGGCAACATCCGCAGTATATTACCACTTCGGTGTTTTTAGCGTATGGCGCTACGGTGGTCTTTATTTTCGCAAGGTTTTCGGGCTCACTAATCGGACCGATATGAGTGGCGCCTTTAATATCTTCTACACTGCCTATGTTAAATATTACAGGCGCTTTGTTCGATTTGATTAGAGAGTTAAGCTCGCCGGGTTCCATTAACTCCGTAGGTTTCCATGGCGTAGCGGTGCCGGGCATTGACATACTGGCGGATACCTGGGCCTTAGCTGCAAAAATGCCAAAGCACAACAAAAGAGTGGCGAACAGATTTTTCATACATCAAAGATAGGTATTGCAGGCTATTAATTATTAAGCGTGGTAAATCCGCCGTCGATAGGATAATCAACCCCGGTAATAAATGCCGCTTCGTCGCTGCATAGGTACAATGCTAACGTGGCGATCTCCTGGGGGTTAGCCATGCGTCCAATAGGCTGCGTTTTTGATAGTTTTACAAACATTTCCTCTATATTATCAGGATAATTCTTTTGCAAAAAGCCGTCAACAAAGGGGGTGTGCACGCGCGCCGGCGATATGGAATTGCAGCGGATATTCTCGCCGATATAATCTTTAGCCACGCTCATAGTCATAGAGCGTATGGCCCCTTTAGCTGTGCTGTATACAAATCTTTCGGCTATCCCAACCAGAGCAGATACTGACGACATATTTACAATAACACCCCCGCCGTTGGCCCTTAATTTGGGTATCGCGGCAAAAAGGCAGTTGTACGCGCCTTTTACAATCACGCTCATCACTTTATCAAAATCTGCTTCGGGAGTGGTATCGGCTTTGCCAATATGGGCTATGCCCGCGTTATTGATCAGGATATCTAAAGACCCTATCTTTTCAAAAATAGCTAAGACAGCCTGGTGATTAGATACATCGCAAACATGGGCCGTCGCTTGCCCGTTATTCTGCCGTATCTCTGCTACGGTAGCGTTGGCCTGGTGCTCGTTCAGATCTATAATATGGATCTCTGCGCCATGCGCAGCCAACAACACGGCTATTGCCTCGCCTATGCCGCTACCCGCTCCGGTTATTACCGCTTTTTTATTTTGTAGTGAAAACATATCGCCCGTTATTTTTACAAACTTACACCCCGTTTCCACGGAATAAAATCATCCTGGTTAAGCTGGACAGCTTTTGGTATTTGCCTTCCGCTGGCCGCTTCAATGCAGTACTCCAAAATGTCTTCGCCCATCTCTTCTATTGTTTTTTCGCCACGTATAATGGCGCCGGTATCAATGTCGATTATATCTGCCATGCGTTTAGCCAAAGCGGAATTGGTTGCCACTTTTATGGTTGGGCAAACCGGGTTTCCGGTTGGTGTACCCAAGCCTGTGGTAAACAAAATAAGCGTTGCTCCCGCTGCTGCCTTACCTGTAGTAGCTTCCACATCGTTGCCGGGTGTGCAAACCAAACTAAGGCCGGGTTTGGTTACCGGCTCCGTATAATTAAGTACATCAACAACCGGCGATGTGCCCGCTTTACGCGCAGCACCGGCCGATTTAATAGCATCTGTTATCAAGCCATCCTTAATATTACCCGGCGAAGGGTTCATAAAAAAACCGGAGCCGTCGCGATGAGCCATCGCGTCGTAATCGGTCATTAGTTTGATGAATTTTTCGGCAGTTGGTCGGTCAACTGATCTGTCTATCATTTCCTGTTCAACACCACACAATTCAGGGAACTCGGCTAACAATACTTTAGCGCCTAATGCCACCAGCAGGTCAGCGCAATAACCCACTGCAGGGTTGGCCGAAATACCGCTAAAGCCATCACTACCACCGCATTTAACGCCCACGGTTAGTTTATCCAGAGGAGCCGGTGCGCGTTCTATTTTATTGATCTCAATAAGTCCGTTAAATGTTTGGCGAATGGCTTGTTTTATAAGATCCTCTTCGCTTTGCGAGCTTTGCTGTTCAAACGTAAAATATGGTTTGCTAAAGTTCGGATCTCTATCCAAAAGCTCCTGCCTAAACTCATCCAGCTGTAAGTGCTGGCAACCCAAACTTAGCACCGTTATACCTGCTACGTTAGGATGATCGGCATAAGCAGCCAGTAATTTACTCAGTACTAAAGAATCCTGACGGGTGCCGCCGCAGCCACCGGTATGATTTAAAAACTTTATACCATCCACATTTTTAAAAACCCGGCTGGCCTTATGTGCAGACGATGGCTCAAGGCTGATATTGTTTATATCCTCGCCATTTTGAAAAGCCTGCACCAGCTGGTGGGTATAAGCCTTGTATTTGGCATCAACAGAATAACCCAGCTCGCTATGTAAAGCTTCTTTTATAATATCCAAATTCCGGTTTTCGCAGAACACGGTTGGGATAAACAGCCAGTAATTTGCCGTGCCCACCGTACCGTTTTGCCTGTGATAACCATTAAAGGTGTGCCCTTTAAATTTACCTGCATCCGGCGCTTCCCATTTGTAATCAACATCTCGATAAAAATAAGGCTCGGCAGCATGTTTTATGTTATCCACGCTCATGCGCATGCCAGTTTTTACATCATGTTGTATCTTCCCCACTAATACGCCGTACATATACACCTCATCGCCGGTACGCATATCCTGCATAAAAAACTTATGCTTGGCGGGTACCGGTTCAGCAATTGTATAGGTTTTGCCTTCAAAAGCTACCTGTTGGCCCGTTTGCAGATCCTGCAGGGCTACAAGTACATTGTCGGCTTTGTTTATTTTTAATACTAAATTCATTTCAACACTTATATTTTAACTGCTATAGGAGCCTCTTTTACAACCGGCTGCCATTTTTTCCATCCGTAAAATAATATCACCAGAAAGCATAACATTGGCACTACGTAACCGTATCGGATTGCCCCTGTAACGTCAGATACATAACCCAATGCCAAAGGTAATAAAGCGCCACCTACAATTGACATTACAATTAATGATGAACCTAATTTGGTGTCTTTACCCAAACCGGCTATCCCCATTGAAAATATGGTGGGGAACATGATGGACATAAAAAAGCAAACGCCTATTATTGCGTATACACCAACCATGCCACCCGCCAATGCTGCGACGCCGCTTAATAATACGCAAGCAAGGGCATACAGCATCAATAAACGGTTAGGTGCTACAAATCGCATAAAGACTGTTCCGGCAAAGCGCCCCACCAAAAATGCAGATCCTGCAGCGCTTGAGTACCATTTCGCATCGCCCTCAACAATATCCGTTGAACCGGTTATATACCTGATAAAAAAGCTGATAACGCAAACCTGCGCTCCAACATAAAAGAACTGCGCTATTATGCCCCAGGTAAGGTGACTGTGTTTTAGCGCGTGCGATATGCTTGATCCTTCAATCTCTTCTTTGTTTTCTTTAATATCAGGCAGCTTGGTAAATACAACTACAACAGCTATCACGACAATCACTATCCCAATTATCATATAAGGGCCTTTAACGCTATCAACCTGTGCAGTTAAATACGCTTGCTTCTCAATAGCCGACATGGTGGCCATTTTAGCATCGCTGTCGCCTGTGTCTGTCATGATAAACCAACCGCCAACTAGCGGAGCTAAAGTAGCAGCAAGGCCGTTAAATGATTGAGAAAAGTTAAGGCGCTGAACAGATGTTTCAGGAGGACCCAAAATGGTAACATAAGGGTTGGCTGCTGTTTCTAAAAAAGTAAGGCCGCAGGCTATTATAAAAAGTGCGCCTAAAAAGAAAATATATTGCCTTGTATCTGCCGCAGGCAAAAACAAAAACGAACCAATGGCAAACAACACCAGACCTAAAATAATACCGTTTTTGTAGCCGAACTTGCGCATAAAGTAACCTGCCGGCAAAGCCATAGCGAAGTAGGCAGCGAATACCGATGAATCAATAAAAGCGGTCTGCAAGTCGGTTAGTGTAAATGCTTTTTTAAGGTGGGGGATAAGTATTGGATCAAGATTATGTATAAATCCCCACAGAAAAAACAATGTGGTTACCATTATCAGCGGGAAAAGGTACCCTTTGGTTTGGGCAGCCTGCTGCGTAGTTGTTGGTTGGTGGCTCATATTTTGGTTTTATGGTTTTGTGCAAATTAAGGTTTTTTGTATTGATATATTTAATTGGTTGCCATGCGGGCGCATGCAGGTTTTATTTGAACAAAAGCGTATTGCAGCAAAGAAAAAATTGCTCGGTTTTTTGGCACTTAATTTTGGTATTATAACAGGGTTAACGTGCAAAGTAATAATAAAATTACATTTAAAAATTTAATCTTATTATCTAAATAGTAAGGGATATTACCCTTGGTGGGTAGTTTACAAACAATACCGCATTAGTTGTTGGGGGGGGGTGGCTCAGAGCCGGGGTGAGCCACGTGAGCCACCCTGAGCCACCCCTAAAATGGGGTTTTTTGCGCCGCCGATTGAAGCCTAGTGACGAGAAAAATGTTTAGTACGCTATTTATTTTATTTGCAAATGATTGATAAACAGGCGTTTTTTTTGTGTTAGCCAAGTTTTTACTGACAAAACAGTGTCACCACTTTGCATTAAAATATTGTTAAATGGTGGCAGTGCTTTGTTTTTTTGCTGACTGATTGGCAGGTTTTTACTCTATTCTCTACACCAAATTAAACTGCATTGCAAACACAGATCCTTCGCCCTCAACAGATTGCACTTTAATAGTGCCTTTATGCAATAGCATAATTTGTTTACACAGGCTGAGCCCAATACCGCTGCCGGTTTTTCGCGTGCTGAAAAAAGGTATAAAGATCTTATCTATCAACTCCGCCGACATGCCGGTTCCATTATCTGCAATTTTTATCAATTGCCTGCCCTCTTTTGAAACTTCGGCGCTAAGGGTAATTACAGGCTTGTCTGCAGCTTTTACGGCTTCAATAGCGTTTACCAGCAGGTTTATCAGTACTTGTTCAATCAGTTCCCGGTCGATATTTACCGCCATTTGGGTATCGCGTAAAACAATGTTCAGTTCTATGTTTTTTTGTGCGAGGGTTGGCTGCATCAGGCTGCTCAGGTTCTCGAACAGATCTCGTACTAACGTCTTTTTCAGATCGAGGCGGGTTATTTTATTCAGATTGCGATAGCTTTCTGTAAACTTTAACAGGCCCTCGCTGCGGCGTTTAATGGTGTCAATGCCCAGCTCCAAGTCGTCCAGGTCGGTGCCGCCATTGTTTTTTTCGCTATATAGTTTAAGGCGATTTTTTAAAGTATCAGCCAATGATGAGATAGGCGCCACCGAGTTCATTATCTCGTGCGTCATTACGTTCAATAGCTTTTGCCATGCCTTTGATTCGGTCTCGTCTAACGCTTCGCTGATGTTTTGAAAAGCCAGCAGTTTGTATACCTTATCGTCGCTGCGCATAATACTTGCGGTAAGCAAAATTTTAACTACCTGCTGGTTACGTGTTATAGCCACCACTTTACTGTCGCCGGGCTTTAAGGCCACCACAGCATTATAAAGATCTTCATCGCGCTTTTGCAGCGATTGAATAGTTTTTAAATAAGGAATGCTGAATATATTTTTAAACGATTCGTTCATCCAGCCTATGGTGCCGGTTTCCTGCTCGTAGGATATGATGCCGGTATCAACCAGCTCCAGTATTTTTTGCAGATATTGGTATTGTGTTTCGCGTTCGCGACTTATGGTTTTAAAGGTGCTGTTGATATCGTTAAAGCCCTTACGCAGAGGTTTAAGCTCAACGGGGGCCTTGTTCACATCAAAATGTCTTGAAAAATCGCGGTAGTG
Source organism: uncultured Mucilaginibacter sp. (assembly GCF_946479965.1). The sequence continues at coordinate 32,085 of NZ_CAMLHX010000004.1, forward strand.
TACTGATTCGGCAAACTGTTCCACCTCGTTATGCGCCTTTTTCTGAAAACGCAGCATATCAGTTAATATAAACAGGGTTATAGGAATGGCGATGATCAGCATTTCATACCAGCCTCTTACAATTATAACACTCAGCCCCAGCAGACTTAAAAACAACAGCGTTACGCGCAGCAGCAGGCGCATTTCGTATCCTCTAAATATCATACTTGCTTAATCTGCGGTATAGCGCCGTGCGTGTTAATCCCAACTCTTTGGCAGCACGGGTAATATTGCCATTGTGCTTATCAATAACCCGCATAATGGTGTTTTTCTCCACCATGCTCAGCGGCATATCGTCGGCCATTTCCGGTTCGGGTGCCGAGTTTTCTATGGAAGAAAATATCAGATCATTTGCCGTCAGCACATCACTATCGGCCATAATTACGGCACGCTCCATGGTATATTGTAACTCGCGCACGTTGCCGGGGTAGTGATAGCTGTTCAGCTTTTGTAAAGCACCCGCGTCAAAACTAACCGCCGGCTTTAAATATTTGGTGGCATAGGTAGATGCAAAATGTTTAGCCAATAACACAATATCATCATTACGCTTACGCAGCGGGGGCATGGTTACCTCAACGGTGTTGATGCGGTAGATAAGATCTTTGCGGAAACGTTCGTCGCTGGCCAGTTCTTGTAAAGGCAGATTGGTCGCGCATATCAGCCTGATATCTATATCAACGGGCTTATTGCTACCCAGGCGCGTAACCTGCCTGTTTTGCAATACGGTTAGCAATTTGGCCTGCTGCCTCAATGATATATTACCTATCTCGTCCAGGAAAAGCGTGCCCCCGTTGGCATCCTCAAACCTACCTGAACGGTCCTCCCGCGCATCAGTAAATGCACCCTTTTTATGCCCGAAAAGCTCACTTTCAAAAAGCGTATCAGTAAGCGCGCCAACGTCAACTTTAACAAAGGGTTTGCCCGCACGTAAAGAGCGCTCGTGAATGGCCTTTGCTATCAGGTCTTTGCCCGTGCCGTTCTCTCCCAATATCAAAATGTTGGCGTCGGTAGGGGCAATTTTGCTCACCTTTAAAAATATATCCTGCATCACATCCGATTCACCAAGTAAGGTAGTGGTTGAGCCGGCGCTTTTTGCAGAGCTGCTTTTTGTTGGTTTCCCGCTGTCTTTTTTATCTAAAAGCTCCTTAATTATCTCTGTGAGCTTGTCGTTGTGCCATGGCTTTACAACAAAATCAGCAGCGCCTTCTTTTAATGACCGTACTGCCAGGTCAATATCGCCGTAGGCGGTTATCATGATGACGATGGCATCTGGCTTCCATTCCTTTATCTTGCGCAGCCAGTATAAGCCTTCGTTGCCGGTGTTAATGGCGCTGTTAAAGTTCATGTCCAGCAAAATAATATCAATGGTATTGCGCTGTAGCAGGCTGTTTAAGTTCTCCGGGTTTTTCTCGGTGATCACTTCCCCTGCTTCGGTTTTAAGCAGCAGCTTAACCGCGGTGAGTACATCGGGGTCGTCATCAACAATTAAAACAGTGGCTTTTTTTAATAACATACCGGTAAGGCTGAAAATTTAATAAATGTAATTTTATTTTATGCAGTTCAGCAATATTATAACCGTAAATATAAGGCGCTGGATAACAATTTTTTGCGTAAAATAGAACATGCATAAAGTGTATCACAACCGTACACCTGCTGTTGCAAAACCGAACGTGGTTTAACTAAATTACTTATTTATAAATTTGATTTACAGTTACTTGCAGCTTGGCACGTTGTTTTATAAACAGGGTTAATATATATCGTCATTTTTAATATTGTGGACAGAAAAATTGAACAAAAAAGGTGGAATAGCAAACGTATTTTAACAGTTGGCGGGATTACCGCGCTTGTTTTACTCATAGCGTCCAGCATTTATTTTACATCGGGCAAAAGCAAGTTGGATGTTGATACCGAACGCATAACCGTAAGCGAAATAACCAAAGGGCCTTTCCAGGTAACTATACCGGTAAACGGCCTGGTAATGCCAATAACCACCATATACCTTGACGCGATTGAGGGCGGCCGTGTAGAGGAATTGTTTGTAGAAGATGGCGCTAACCTAAAAAAGGGCGACCCTATCCTCAAACTATCCAATACAGACCTTGAATTGAGCTTAGCTAACCAGGAAACAGCAGTTTACGCTGCGCAAACACAGATCCGTATTCAGCAAAATAATGCCGAGCAAAACACAATTGGCAAGCTTAACCAAATGGCCGATGCGGATAACGCATTCCGAGAGGCTGAGCGCTTGTACAAGTTAAACAAACGTTTGTATGATCAGAAAGCTATCGGATCGCAGGAGTATCAGCAATCGTCAAACACATACCAGTATGCCTTAAACCGTTACAACCTTACTAAACGCATACTTAAGCAAGATAGCCTGCTTATAACCGACCAGAAACAGCAAACCCGCGAGCAGTACACCCAAATGCGCAATACGCTTAATTTAATGCGCCAAAAGGTAGCCGATCTTACCGTTCGTGCGCCGGTTGACGGGCAGTTGACGTCATTAGATGCGGAGATAGGGCAAAATAAAAACAAGGGTGGAAGGTTAGGGCAGATAGATGTACTATCAGGCTTTAAGGTGCGCGTTGATGTAGATGAGCATTATATCTCGCAAGTATATGCGGGCTTAACAGGCACCTTTAGTCTGGCTGATAAACCTTACACGCTCAAAATAAAGAAAGTATTTACGCAGGTGGCCAACGGCAAGTTTCAGGTTGATATGCAGTTTGTTGGCAATGTACCCCCGGGCATCCGCCGCGGGCAGAGTTTGCAAATATTGCTGGCGCTGAGCGATGAATCAAAGCAGGTGTTATTGCCCAAAGGCGGTTTTTATCAGCAAACAGGAGGCAACTGGATCTTTAAAATGAGCGAGAACGGTAAAATGGCGTACCGGGTTGACATACAACTGGGCAGGCAGAATACTGAATATTACGAAGTGTTGCAGGGCCTTAAACCGGGAGAAAAAGTGATCACCTCCAGCTACGAGAATTACGGGGATATACAGGAATTGGTATTGCAGAAATAAACACAGACATAAAACTTAAACTAAAAGCCCCTCCTTTAGGAGGGGTTGGGGAGGCTCAATGATAAAAATAACCGAATTAGAAAAATTTTACCGCACCGAAGAGGTGGAAACTATCGCGCTTAACAAACTGTCTATCGACATAAAAGAAGGCGAGTTTGTGGCCATAATGGGGCCGTCGGGTTGTGGTAAATCTACCTTGTTAAACATTTTAGGTTTGCTGGACGACCCGGATGGTGGCAGCTACCTCTTTAATGGTACAGAGGTGGCTCACTTTAACGAGCGCAAGCGTGCCGACCTGCGCAAGCACAACATCGGTTTTGTTTTTCAGAGTTTTAACCTGATAGACGAGCTTACCGTGTTTGAAAACGTGGAGTTGCCGCTGATCTATACCGGGGTGCCTTCCACTGAGCGGGTAGCACGCGTTGAGAAAGTGCTGGATAAAATGCAGATCATGCATCGGCGTAATCATTATCCTCAACAATTATCGGGCGGACAGCAGCAGCGCGTGGCCGTGGCCCGTGCGGTGGTAAATAACCCTAAGTTGATTTTGGCGGATGAGCCTACAGGTAACCTGGACAGCAGCAACGGCAACGAGGTAATGGAACTGCTTACCGATCTTAACGAACAAGGCACCACCATTATAATGGTTACCCACTCAGAGCACGACGCAAGGTATAGCCACCGTATTATCCGCTTGTTAGACGGGCAAACGGTGATGGAAAATATAATGATTTAAAAAAACTCCTCCCCTTTAGGGGAGGCAGGGAGGGGCAAATGATCAAGAACTACATAAAAATAGCTTTACGCACACTTTGGCGAGATAGGGCATATTCGCTGATCAACCTTATTGGTTTGGCTGTAGGTCTGGCCAGCGTAATTATGATCATGGCTTATGTGCGTTACGAATTGTCATACGACAAAAGTTATAGCAACCACCCACAGGTTTACCGCCTGTTAGAAGAAACCAAAACATCTGCCAAGGATGAAGTGACTACTTATACTTCGATGGGTTTGGGCGAAGTTTTGCAAAGGGAATTTCCGGTTGTGAAAAATTTCAGCTCCGTGGGAATGGGTAGTCTGCAGTTAAAGTATCGTGACGAAAATATTAAACTGAATGCAGTTTACGGCAGTGCGGGTTTTTTCAAATTATTTAATTTCAAATTTATAAGCGGCAACGCCCAAACCGCACTTAAAGAGCCCGGAAGCATAGTACTTACCGAAAGCGCGGTAAAGCATTTTTTTACAGACAAAAATCCAATGGGCCAGTATATCGCGGGTGGTTATGGCCGACAAAAGCGTGTTACCGGTATTGTTCAGGACATTCCGGCTAATATGCATTTTGCCGGAGATGTAATTGTTTCTGATGAAAGTAGCGATGACACTAAAGAGATCAAATGGGGCTATACGGCTATGCATTATATACTGTTAGATAAGAGTGTTGACCCTAAAAAGTTTGAGGCTTCTATAAAATCTATTCATGAGCGGTATAACTTCCCTAAAAACCTAACAATTTACTTACAGCCGGTTACCGATATACATTTGCACTCGCATTTTGAACAGGAATTAATGCCTAATGGCGATGTAAAATACATTTACATTTTTTTATGCATCGCTTTTTTAATATTGATTATTGCCTGTATTAATTATGTTAATTTAACTACGGCCCGCTCATTGCACAGGGCGCGCGAAATAGGCTTACGCAAAGTGTTGGGCGCATTAAAGAAACAACTTATAGTACAGTTTCTTACCGAATCTTTTTTATTTTTTATATGCAGCACATTGCTGGCAGTAGTTATAGCATTTGCAGCCTGGCCGGTATTTTCTGCAAAAATAACGCCCTACCAAAACGTACTGCCTTTGTTTGATATTTATTTAACCTTAGGCATATTTTTAGTGGTAGTAATAGGCGGATTGTTAGCTGGCGCTTACCCCGCTTTCTTTTTGTCGTCTGTGCAGCCGGTTAAAGTGTTAAGGGGTCTGGCCAAATTTGGTTTGAATATAAGTTTGCGTAAGGCACTTGTTGTTTTGCAGTTTGTTATTTCGGGTGTGCTAATCGTGTCAACCATAGTGGTGCATCAGCAGCTCAATTACATTAGCGATGCTCGCCTCGGGTTTGATAAAGACAACCTGATATCTCTTAATTTAAGCTCTCAAAAAGTCAATCCAACTACTTTTAAAAACGAATTATTAAAAAATAGTGCAGTGCAGGGGGCAGCTTTTGCGACGTGGAACATTGGTAGTAGGTATGGTGCACAGGCAAGCATGGAAGCAGAAACCGATAGTACAAAGCTGTTAGAGTTTAATTTTATCGATGCCGACAAAGATTTTATAAGTACGCTAGGCATTGATTTGATATCAGGCAGAGATTTTTCCACCGCTTTTTCAAATGATGTGTTTAACATGGATTCACTTTTCAGAACGCCGGGAGCGTTAACGGAAGAAGCTTTGGCATCAAGATCAATTATTCTAAATCAGGAAGCTGTTAAGTTATTAAACATTAAAAGTCCGGTTGATACGGTTTTAAGGTTGGGTGCTATACAAGGTAATGTTATAGGCACCGTGGCAAATTTTAACGGTTTATCTCTGCATCAGCAAATACCAGCTGTGGTTATAAGGAGTACAAAAGGTCTGAAGTACGGCCAGCTGTTTATTCGCATTTCGCCCAATAACACCCAAAAAACTGTTGCCTATATTGAAAGCCAATGGAAGAAATTTTATCCAGATATGACTTTTGAGTTTGCCTTTGTTGACGATAATCTTCAAAAGCTATACACTGCTGATAGGCGACTCGGTACGCTATTTACCACATTTTCTTCGCTGGCTATATTGATAGCATGCCTTGGTTTATTTGGTTTAATATCATTAACAATACAAAACAGGGTAAAAGAAATAGGTATACGCAAGGTAATGGGAGCCAGCGTTACCAATATTACAACGATGCTTTCCTCTGATTTTTTAAGACTCGTTGCACTATCATTTGTCATTTCGTCGCCTATTGCGTGGTACGCCATGAATAAATGGCTGCAAAGTTTTGCTTATCGCATTGAAAAACAATGGTGGGTATTTGCTTTGGCAGTTTTGGCAGCGGTACTGATAGCTTTTGCTACCATAGGTTACCAATCGATTAAAGCAGCGTTGGCCAACCCCGTTAAAAGTTTAAGGAGCGAATAGTCATGATAAAGAACTATATAAAAATAGCCTGGCGAAACCTGTTGAAAAACAAAGGATATAGCGCGCTTAATATTGGTGGGCTTGCAGTTGGTATGGCCGTTGCTTTGTTGATCGGTTTGTGGATCTATGATGAATTATCAATAAATAAATACCATAAAAATTATGACCGTATTGCGAAAGTTATGGTCAAGGGTAATTTTAACGGACAAGGTTTTTCTGATGTTGAAGTGGCTCGCCCGCTTGAATTTGAATTACGCAATAAATATGGAAGTGCTTTCAAAAATATAGTTATGTCCCGTTGGACTGAAGAGCATATTTTGTCTGTCGGCGATAAAAAGATTTCGCAAGGTGGCCGGTTCATGCAGCAAGATGCGCCGGAAATGCTGACGCTACAAATGGTAAAAGGATCGTGGGGTGGATTGAAAGATCCTCATTCCATCATGCTGTCTGTCTCAACAGCAAGGGCCTTGTTTGGTGATGAAAATCCGGTTGAGAAAATGTTACGGATAGATAACCAAATGGATGTGAAAGTAACAGGGGTTTATCAAGACCTGCCGGCTAATATCGAAGAATTCAGGGAACTCCAATTTCTTTCTACATGGGACCTTTTAATGGCCAACAATAAATGGATGGAGGGTGCAAAAGGCCAGTGGGGTAACAGTTCATTTTTAATGTATGTGCAGTTGCAGCCCAATACCACATTTGAGCGTGTTTCGGCTATGATCAAAAATGCCAAGCAGGATAATGTGAGCGAAGAGATAAAAAAATTCAATTACCAGGTGTTTCTAAACCCCATGAGCAGGTGGCATTTATATAATGAATGGAAAAATGGCATCAACACAGGGGGGCGTATTCAATACGTTTGGATGTTTGGAATTATCTGTGTATTTGTATTGTTGCTTGCCTGCATTAATTTTATGAATTTAAGTACTGCCCATAGCGAAAAACGTGCAAGGGAAGTGGGTGTTCGTAAAGCAATTGGTTCTATGCGCGGTCAATTGATCAAACAGTTTTTATGCGAATCTTTTCTTATCGTTTTTATTGCCTTCGTTTTAGCTATACTATTGGTGATACTATCACTGCCATGGTTTAATGAGGTCTCTGATAAGGAAATGAGTATGATCTGGAGCAACGGTTATTTCTGGCTCATCAGCCTTGCTTTTATTGTATTTACAGGTTTGGTTTCCGGCAGCTATCCTGCCTTTTACCTATCATCTTTTAACCCCGTGGAGGTATTAAAAGGAACCTTACGTGTGGGGCGCTTTGCAAGCCTGCCCCGAAAAGTTTTGGTAGTGCTTCAATTTACCGTTTCGGTAGTTCTTATTATCGGGACCATAATTGTTTCCCGGCAAATTCAGTATGCAAAGGCAAGGCCTGTAGGCTATAGCAGGGAAGGGTTATTGGCAGTGCATATTAAATCGCCAGATCTGCTTAAAAAATATGACGTCCTGGCAAGGGAGTTAAAAAATGAAGGTGTTGCTACAGAGATGTCAAGAACATCCGGCCCCACAACAGCCATATGGTCAAACAACGATGGATTAGAATGGCGAAATAAGGACCCCAACAAAGTGGATGGTTTTGGCACCGTTTGGATAACGCATGATTATGGCAAAACAGTAGGATGGCAGTTCGCGGCAGGAAGAGATTACTCTACTGCATTCAAAAGCGACTCTGTAAGCAAGGCCAGCGATAGCACCACTGTACATAGTATCGTTGTCAATGAAGCCGCCGTAAAATATATGGAACTGAAAAATCCTGTTGGCGAAATTATTACGTGGGGTGGTTATCCGTTCAGAATTATTGGTGTTATTAAAGATATGGTGATGGAATCGCCCTATAACCCCGTAAGGCAAACTATGTACATGGTTAATTATGATGAGGCAACCGCCTACATTCATATCCGCATCAATCCAAAACTAAGTACCAGGGACGCATTAACAAAAATCGAATCTGTTTTTAAAAAACTGGTTCCTACGGTTCCTTTCGATTATGATTTTGTTGATACCGACTACGCGCAAAAATTTGCCGCAGAAGAACGCATCGGAAACCTTGCTTCCTTTTTTGCCGCGCTGGCCATTTTTATTTCATGCCTGGGTTTGTTTGGGCTGGCCTCTTTCGTTGCCGAAAAACGCACCAAAGAAATTGGCATTCGCAAAGTATTAGGAGCTACCATATACAACCTCTGGACAATGTTAACTAAAGAGTTTGTGGTGCTGGTAATAGTTGCCGGTTTAATTGCTGCACCCCTTGCTTATTATTTTTTAAGTAGTTGGTTGCAAAATTATGAGTACCGCACAACAATAAGTTGGTGGGTGTTTGCTATTGCTATCGGCGGAGCATTATTGATCACATTATTAACGGTAAGCTTTCAAACCATTAAAGCCACGTTAAGCAATCCTGTTAAAAGTTTAAGAAGCGAGTAACGCTTATATAAATGTAAAGTAAGAGGAGCAATTCAATTAAGATGATAAATAACTACATAAAAATAGCTTTACGCAATCTGTCTAAAAATAGAGGATTCGCGGTATTAAACATTGTCGGGTTGGCTATTGGTATAGCATGCACCGCATGTATATTTTTATGGGTTGAAAACGAGCTTAACTACGACGATTTTAACCAAAAAAATGATGTCCTTTATGTTATTCGCGAAAGTCAGAAATTTGATGATCGTGTTTTTACCCACTCATCCACGCCGGCTCTGCTTGGTCCGGCAATAAAAGCTAGTATACCCGGCATTGCCAACACCTGCCGTGTAACAGAAGGGCAAATGTCAATGCTTTTTACTGTTAATGACAAACCTGTTTATGGGTCAGGAAAATATGTGGAGCCATCCATTTTCAGCATGTTTACGCTTCCGTTTGTACAGGGTAATGCTGCAAGTGCTTTTTCGCAGATAAGCGCTGTTGTTATCACTCAAGCTATGGCAAAAAAACTTTTCGGAAACGATGAACGGAACGTCATCGGGAAAAGCGTCAGGGTCAATAACAAAGATAGTTATACGATATCAGGCGTATTAAAAGACCTCCCTCAAAACTCAACCCTACAGTTTGAGTGGTTAATGCCTTATCAAACTTATTTTGCCCAAAACCCGTGGCTAAATAAGTGGGACAATAATTCAGGCAATACCTATGTGGAATTGAAGCCGGGAGTTAGCCCGCAGGCGTTAAATAAATCGTTATACAACTATATCCAAAATTATTCAACCTATTCTACAAGTCATTCGTCGTTGTTTTCAATGAGCGATTGGCATCTATATGATGATTTTGAAAATGGAAAACCTACTGGTGGGGGAAAAATAGAATATGTAAGACTGTTTATAGCAGTTGCCTTTATAATACTATTTATTGCCTGCATCAACTTTATGAATCTGGCAACCGCTCAAAGCGAAAAGCGCGCCCGCGAAGTAGGTGTGCGCAAAGTACTGGGCGCAGGTAAAAAGGGTTTGGTATTGCAATTTATAAGCGAGGCCTTATTAATGTCAATAATTGCAGCCGTTATAGCAGTGGTTATATTGTTATTGACTCTGCCGCTGTTCAGTAACCTGGTTCAGGTTAAACTTAGCCTGGGTTTGAGCAACCCACTCCACTTAGGGGCATTGTTAATTGTTGCCTTATTGTGCGGCCTGGTGGCAGGTAGTTATCCATCATTTTATCTGTCAGCATTTAACCCTATAGCTGTAATTAAAAACATTAAATTAAAAGATGGCAGCGCGGCAATTATACGCAAGGGACTGGTGATAACGCAGTTTTCGGTTTCTATAATCCTTATAATAAGCACCATAATTGTCTATCAGCAAATACAGCACGTAAAAACTCGTGACCTTGGGTTTAATAAAGATAACCTGATAGAACTGGATGTTCAGGGCGAGATGTCCAAAAATTTCAACGTAATTAAACAAGATCTTCTAAATACTGGCTATGTTGAAAGCGTAGCCTTGTCAGACTATCGCACACTCTTCAACGGTAATAATACCTCGGGTTTTACATGGGCAGGTAAACCCGTTAATTCAAAAGTACTGGTATCAACACGCTTTGTAACGCCCGGTTTCATAAAAACATCGGGCATGAAAATTACAGACGGGCGTGACCTAGCCTATACTGATACCTTAAAAATAGGAAATGTGCTTATCACCAAATCACTTGAGCAGTTAATGGGTAAAGGCAGTGCCATTGGCAAAGTTATAAGGCATGAAAATGATACACTGCAATTAACGGTTGTTGGCGTGGTTAGCGATTTTGTTTACGGTAATTTTTACGGCACGCCTGATCCCGTTATGTTTTTGGGTACAAGTCCGGCACACGCTTCTAATATGTATATACGCGTTAAGCCGGGCAGCAACCCTGAGGAGACGCTGAATGGCATTCAAAAGGTTTTAAAAGCCAACAATCCCGCCTATCCGTTTAGCTACCGGTTTATGGATGAGCAGTTTGACCGCTTTTTTTCAAACGAAGCTTTGGTAGGCGACATAGCGCAAATTTTTTCGGGACTGGCAATTATCATATCATGCCTTGGCCTGTTTGGCTTAGCAGCCTACACAGCCGAACGGCGCTTTAAAGAGATCGGTATCCGCAAGGTGCTAGGGGCCTCAGTATCCGGTATTGTTGCGCTATTGTCTACAAAGTTTCTGCAGTTAATAGCCGTATCGTGCCTGGTAGCATTCCCTGTATCGTGGTGGTTAACCAGTAACTGGCTCAAGCAATATGTTTATAGAGTAAATGTGGAGTGGTGGGTATTTGCCGCGGCAGGTATGCTGACAATAATTGTAGCGCTTATTACAATATGTTTTCAGACGGTTAAAGCCGCTTTGGCAAACCCGGTTAAGAGTTTAAGAAGCGAATAAAATGATGCTGTAAAATAATTACAGTATCATACAAAATACACAATACGATTGGCCCGAAGGTGTTGCGGGGGCTCTGACCGGCCCCTCGCAGCGGGGCCTAAATAAAGTAAAACCAAACTAATAAGGAGGGTTAAATGATAAGGAACTACATAAAAATAGCATGGCGAAACATGCTGGCACATAAAGCAACATCGTTTATTAACCTGTTTGGCCTTACTATAGGCATGACTGCTGCATTTTTAATTTTTATGTGGGTTAAAAATGAGTTCAGTTTTGATACCTATTATCCGCAAGCAACCAGCATTTACCGCCTCACTACATTTTCTGCAAATGGGGACGAAAAAACCGATGAGCGCACCCCCCATGTTTTGGGAGAAACTGTAAAAGCCCAAATACCCGACGTAAAATTGTTGACGCGCATTTATCCGCTTACTATTTTTTCTCCAACTGTTAAGGCTGGACAAAATGTTTTTAAAGATAAAACAGCAGCGTATATTGATGCCAACTGGTTCGCTATGTTTCCCGCGGATTTTGTTAAGGGTAGCGCCGAAAACTTTCAGGGATCGCCCAATGGCGTTGTAATTTCTGTTCGCAATGCTAAAAAGTATTTCGGCGATGAAGATGCTTTGGGCAAAACATTGACGGTTAATGGTACCAATTGTACGGTGCTAGGCGTAATTAAAAATTTCCCGGCCAATTCCAGCTTTCGTTATGATCTGTATATATCCAGCGCTTTAAGGCCTGTAAGGCCGGCTATGCGTTTAACTTATAACTGGGCTAACAGCTATCACACGTTTGTTAAACTTACGCCAGACAGCAAACTCGCGGTAGCTAATCAAATAAATAGAGTTATTGATACCACCTGGAACAATAACTATTCGGTGGGTTTAGTTGCGCTATCAGATATACATTTCGAAAATGATTTAAAGCTCTCCGTATTAAAGCATGGCGATAAAAAAACAACCAATATCTTATTATTTCTGGGGATATTGTTGTTAGTAATAGCCTGCGTTAACTATGTTAATTTAACCACTGCAAAATCTTTACTAAGGATAAAAGAAGTAAGCGTAAAAAAAATTATAGGAGCAGAGCGATGGCAGTTATATACCCAGTTTACTATTGAGTCTGCACTGATAAGCTTACTTGCCCTTATGGCAACGTTTGTGCTTGTTTTTGTTAGTCTGCCCTGGTTCAATGCTTTTACGGATAATCATTTTATTTTATCCCTAGATGATCCTTCATTATGGATGTTGCTTGCAGCAACGTTTGTATGTACGTTAATACTTAACAGCATTTACCCGGCGCTGTTATTATCATCATTTAAACCAGCCGTAGCGTTACGGAGTAACAATGCAGACTATACAAAGGGCGGCTTTTTACGAAGAACACTTGTTGTTATGCAGTTTGCAGTATCAATTACGCTGGTTGTTGTTACGCTCGTTATTTATAAGCAGATAAGTTTTGTTGATAAGCAATATAAAAATTATGATCGTGCGCAGCTGTTTAGTTTTAGGTTCCCCTCTACGCTGCAAGATGATGCAAAAAAGCTTCAAATGGAAGGCGTACTACAGCAACTGCAGGCTCAAAGCAGCATACAAAGCGCTGCTGTAAGCTCGTCAACCGATGTTATCAATGTTGAAAATGTATGGGGTGGTTTTAATTGGGAGGGGCGGGATGCTGATATAAATTATGACATTACTTTTATGCCCGCCGGTAACAACTTCAATAAGGTATTAAATCTACAGGTTGTTCAGGGCAGATGGTTTATACCCGGTAACGCTAATGATGAACACAATTTTGTAATTAACCAGGAAGCTGTAAAACAGCTGGCTTTGAAGCAGCCGGTTATTGGTCAGCGGTTCTCGTTAGATAACGACACGGGCAAAATTGTAGGTGTGGTAAATAATTTTCATTATCTGGACCTTCATAAAAAAATTGGAGCCGTTGTATTAGGTAACAACTCGTTGTATAATAATTCATTTCTTGTAAAAAGCCAGCCCGGCGCAGAAACAGCGGCATTAACGGCAGCGGGTACCATATGGCGAAAATACTTTCCGGATGAGCCCTTCGACTATCATTTTGCAAGTGATGAATTTAACACAATTTATAACGCCGAGCAAAAAGCATCCCAATTGGTGTGGATCTTTTCGGTATTGGCCATTTTAATTTCTTGCCTGGGTTTATATGGGCTTGCATCATTCAGCGCAGTACAAAGAAATAAAGAAATAGGCATCCGCAAGGTTTTGGGTGCCTCTGTTACCGGTATCGTACGGTTGATATCCCTGGATTTTATCCGGCTGGTGTTTATATCAATCTTTATAGCCTTGCCAATTGGCTGGCTGGCTGCAGACAAGTGGCTGCAAGACTTTGTTTACCGCATAAATATAGAATGGTGGGTTTTAGCACTCACTGCCATAGGGGCGTTGGTTATTGCTTTTGCTACTATAGGTGCCCAGGCCATTAAGGCGGCCATTGCCAACCCGGTTAAAAGTTTAAGAAGCGAATGATGAATTAACGTATCACTTAAAACGTGCAACATGATAAAGAACTATATAAAAGTGGCATGGCGCAACCTTATCAAGCATAAGGCAAATGCTTTTATCAATATTACAGGGCTTTCTGTTGGGCTGGCTTGCAGCTTGATGATAATGCTTTGGATCCAGGATGAGCGTAGCGTGGATGGATTTCATGCCAACGGCGATCATTTATACCAGGTGTATGAGCGGAACACCACCGAAGGGAAGGTTGACGCAAGTTATCTTACCCAGGGATTACTGGCTAATGAGTTAAAAAAGAGCATTCCCGAAATTCAATATGCTACCGGCCTGGAGCAAAACTTCCCCCGCACATTTGAGGTAAATAAAAAAGTAATTAAGCAAGACGGTACTTACGCCGGTCCGGATTTTTTCAAGATGTTTAGCTACAAACTGCTTCAGGGCAAGCCAGAAACCGCGATCATTGGTCCTAACGACGTTGCTATTTCGCGCAAAATGGCCGAGATATTTTTTGGCTCGCCCGAAAAGGCGATGGGCATAACCATGCGTTATGAAAATAGCGTTAATCTACAGGTTACTGCCGTTTTTGAAAATGTTCCGGCTAATTCGTCTCAACAGTTTGAATTTTTAAGGAGCTGGACAGCATTTGTTTCCGAAAATGCATCCTGGGCAAACAGCTGGCAAAGTGCAAGCCCGGCAACATTTATTCAATTAAATGCAAATGCCGATCCGGATAAGGTAAACAGCAAGATAAAAGATTTCATTCGCCAACACCTTCCCGAGACAAACACCCAGTTGGCGCTTCAGCCGTATACCGAAAGATACCTGCATTCTAATTTTAAAAACGGCGAGATTGATGGTGGGCGTATTGAATACGTACGTCTTTTCGGTATAGTAGCTGCTTTCATCCTGCTGATCGCCTGTATCAACTTTATGAACCTTGCAACAGCGCGCTCCGCTAAACGGGCCAAAGAGGTTGGGGTACGTAAAGTTATCGGAGCAGGCAGATCAACACTTATAACGCAGTTTTTATCTGAAGCTGTGTTGCTCACCTTATTGGCTGCGGTAATAGCTATAGTTTTGGTAATCATGCTATTACCGGCGTTTAATGCCCTTAGCGGAAAACAATTAGCTGTTCCGTTTTTAAGCGCTAACTTTTGGCTGATTCTGGCAGGTATGTTTGTGCTGACTGCGCTTGTAGCCGGTTGCTATCCCGCTTTTTTCCTGGCGTCTCTTAGTCCTATCCGCACTTTAAAGGGCAAACTTACATTTAGCAACAGCTCGGCGTATTTTAGAAAGGGACTGGTTGTATTCCAGTTTGCCTTAACAATTATGTTGCTGATAGGCACCGTTGTGATCTACCGCCAAATGCAATACGTGCAGTCAAAGAATCTCGGCTACGATCGAGAGAACCTGGTCTATATTCCCTTTGAAGGCGATCTGGTAAAAAATTATTCGGTGTTAAAAAATGAAGCCGAAAAAGTGCCGGGTGTTCAGGGTATCACAAAAATGAAGGAGTCGCCCACAGTAATAGGGCATTCAACAGGTAATTTCGATTGGACAGGCAAAGAGGATGGAACGGATGTTTCGGTTAACGATGCTGTGGTTGACTATGATTTTGTACAAACAATGAAACTTAAGTTGAGTGCAGGGCGCGATCTTTCAAAAGAATTTGCCGATTCTGCTAACTTTTTGCTGAACGAGACGGCTGCAAAAAAAATAGGTTATAAAAACCCGCTTGGAATGCCACTTTGGTTCAAAGGAAAAGAAGGTAAGATTGTTGGGGTCCTTAAGGACTTCCATTTTAACTCGATGCACCAGGCTATTGAGCCTTTAATTATCCGCCTGGCCGACAACCAACAACGGTGGGGAACCATCCTGGTGCGCGTTAGTCCCGGAAAAACACGAGAGGCGATTTCGGCATTGGAAGGATTATCTAAAAAGCTAAATCCAAACTTTACATTCAGTTATACTTTCGCCGATCAGGAATATGACAAGCTGTACAAAAGTGAACAACTTGTAAGCAAGCTCTCCAACTACAGCGCCGTTCTGGCTATTTTTATTTCGTGCATAGGTCTGTTGGGCCTATCCATTTTTGTTGCGGAACAACGCAGCAAAGAAATAAGTATCCGGAAAGTATTAGGTGCAACAGTAGGCTCGCTGTTCGGTCTGTTATCATCCGAGTTTCTGCAACTTATAATCATATCTTTTTTAATTGCCTCGCCAATTGCCTGGCTTGTTACTACTAATTGGCTTCAAGGTTTTGTATATCGTGCCAATATGCCCTGGTGGGTATTTGCACTTTCCGGAGGCCTTATAATTTTAATAGCCATCTCAACTATCAGTTTTCAATCAATTAAGGCGGCATTGGCCAACCCGGTTAAAAGTTTGAGGAGCGAATAAATAACTAAACGTATTAAGTATAACCTAAAACCTACAACATGATAAGGAACTATATAAAAATTGCCTTTCGCACGCTGTTAAAAAGCAAGGGCTTTACCGCGATAAATGTTTTTGGCCTGGCTTTAGGGCTGGCCACCTGTTTGCTCATTGTGTTTTATGTGTTTGACGAGTTGAGTTATGATAAGTATAATGTTAACGCCGATTCCATTTACAGGATCAACAACGATATCAAATTCGGAGGTAATGAAGGGAGCTATGCAACAACTCCCACCATTTTAGGGCCAACGCTTAAAGCTAACTTCCCTGAGATAAAAGAAGTGGCAAGATTAAGGCAGATGGGAAAAGTATGGGTTAAAAAAGGGAATCAAAATATTCCGGAAGTAAAGATTACCTATGCCGATCCCACAATTTTTAGTGTATTTACCCTGCCAATGATCCAGGGTCAAACTGCTACAGCCTTAAAGGAGCCGCATTCAGTTGTCATTACCGAAAAAACGGCGCAAAAGTATTTTAACAGCATCAATGTGGTGGGTAAAGTTTTAACCTTTAACGACACGGCCTTTTATAAAGTAACCGGGGTTATAAAGAATATACCTACACAGTCGCACTTTGATTTTGACTTTTTGCTATCAATGGCCAGCGACCCGCAAAGCAACGAGATAGAATGGTTTAACAACAATAGTCATACTTACGTTTTGTTTAGCCAAGGCACGGATATCAAAGAATTTGAAGCCAAAATGCCGGATTTTCTAAAGAAAAATGCCGAACCGCAATTGCAAAGCGTTATACACATGACATTTGCGCAATTTGAAAAATCGGGGAGTTATTTCAGATTTGGTTTTACCCCGCTCAAAAAAATCCACTTTGAGACGGCAATAGGCGACGCCTTGGGCGAACCCGGGGATATCAAGGTAGTTTATATATTTTCGGCAATTGCTTTGTTTATACTACTCATTGCATGCGTTAATTTCATGAACCTTTCAACCGCAAGGTCGTCAAACCGGGCGCGCGAGGTTGGTGTACGTAAGGTTTTAGGTTCGCCGCGCAAATATCTTATAGCGCAGTTTCTTACAGAATCAGTCTTGGTAACACTGGCGGCAGCGTTGATAGCAGTTTTTACCGCCTGGGCATTTTTGCCGGTTTTTAATCAGATGTCTGGTAAGGAGCTAACCGTAACACCGCAGATCATCGCCTGGTTAATACCTGTTTTGTTTGCATTTATAATTGTAGTAGGATGTATCGCTGGCTCCTACCCGGCCTTGTTCCTCTCCGGTTTTCAACCTATTGAAGTGCTAAAGGGGAAATTGGCCGCGGGTTTTAAAGGCGGGCGACTGCGTAGTTCGCTGGTGGTTTTTCAATTTGCGATCTCGATTTTTCTGATCACCGCCACTATAGTTATTTATAGCCAGCTCAAATACATCCAGAATAAAGATGTAGGCTATGACCGTCAACAGGTAATGATAGTACACCAGGTGGGCAGTCTTAGTATGGAGAAAGCTAAAACTTTTAAGCATAATGTTGAGCAACTGGCCGGCGCAAAAAGCGTTACGTTAAGCGGATTTTTGCCTACAGCGAGCTACAACAATTCCACATCCTTATTTAAAGACCCTACGTTGGATGCCAAACAGGCTCTGCACACCTCACAATGGCGGGTAGACGAGGATTATATACCAACACTTGGAATCAAATTAAAGGCCGGTCGAAATTTTTCAAAGGATATGAAAACCGACTCGGAGGCATTGATCATTAATGAAGCGGCGGCTCAAATATTAGGCTTTGCTGACCCGGTTGGCAAAACATTGTATTACCCCTGGGGCGATGGAGCAAAAATTATTAAACCGTTCCGTATAATCGGGGTTATTAAAAACTTTAATTTTAAGTCCCTAAAAGAAAGTGTAGCACCCCTTGTGCTTTTTGTGGATGACGATCCCTATTCACTCAGTATTCGTTTCAATGCAGCCGACTTATCCACTATCCGGACACAAGTTGCTTCCGAATGGAACGCACTGTCGCCGAATGTCCAATTCGATTACTCATTTATGGACGACGATTTTGACCACTTATATTTTGTAGAACAACGCATGGGTAAAATTTCCATCGCGTTCACTTCGCTTGCAATAATTGTGGCTTGCCTGGGGCTTTTTGGCCTGGCTGCCTACGCGGCAGAACAGCGTACCAAAGAGATAGGGATACGCAAGGTTTTAGGCGCCAATATATCGGCAATCGTGGGCATGCTTTCAAAGGATTTTCTGTTGTTGGTGTTTATTGCAATAGTTTTCGCGTCGCCATTGGCCTGGCTTTGCATGAATTGGTGGCTACAGGGTTTTGCCTACAATGTTGGCATATCGTGGTGGATGCTTATTGCCGCCGGACTTGGAGCTGCTATAATAGCGTTTGTCACTATCAGTTTCCAATCAATAAAAGCAGCGCTGGCCAACCCAGTTAAAAGTTTAAGGAGTGAATAGTACTCAAATCCAATTATCATGATAAAGAACTATATAAAAATAGCCTGGCGGAATTTAATTAAAAGCAAAGGTTACAGTGCTATCAACATTGGAGGCCTTGCTGTTGGCATGGCCGTAGCCTTGCTAATCGGCTTATGGGTATATGACGAACTTAGCTTCGATAAATATCATAAGAGTTACGATCGTATCGCACAGGTGATGCAGCACGCCAACTTTAATGGTAAAATAGAAACGCAGAATGCAAACCCTGCATTGATGGGACCCGAGTTGCGTGCCAAATACGGGAGCGATTTTAAATACGTTGTGCAATCATCGTGGACAGAGGATCATTTACTTACAGTTGGAGATAAACACATTAATAAAGCTGGAATGTTTTTCGAACCGGATGCTCCTGGAATGCTAACGCTTGAAATGGTTAAGGGAACCAGGTCGGGATTGAAGGATCCTTATTCAATCATGTTGTCGGCATCGACGGCAGAATCCATCTTTGGGAAAGACGACGCCATTAATAAAACAATAAAGTTTGACCGAAGCTTTGACGTAAAGGTAACGGGTGTCTACAAGGACTTGCCTGATAATACCACTTTCAAAGAAATTAAAATTATGATGCCCTGGGAATTATGGTTAATTAAAAATCCATGGGCAAAAAGAATGGATAATCCCTGGGGAAGTAATTTCTCGCAAACGTTTGTTCAGATCGCGGATAATGCGGATATCGAAAAAGTTTCTGCAAAGATCAGGAATGTAAAACTGGATAACATAAGCAAAGAGGAAGCAAAATATCAATGGGCGGTCTTCTTACAACCTATGAGCAAATGGAATTTGTATAATGAATTCAAGAACGGAGTAAACACAGGTGGAAGCATTCAATATGTATGGTTGTTTGGTATCATCGGCATTTTTGTATTAATACTCGCCTGCATCAATTTTATGAATCTTTCTACGGCACGAAGCGAAAAAAGAGCAAAAGAAGTAGGCATCCGTAAAACAGTTGGTTCATTGCGTTCACAAATAATAAAACAATTTTTTGCCGAATCTTATTTAGTCGTGCTGTTGGCTTTTATAATCTGTTTAATTTTAGTTGCATTATCACTTCCGTTGTTTAATGATGTGGCGGGTAAAAAAATTGAGATCGCCTGGGCAAACCCCGTCTTTTGGATTTTCAGTATTGCATTTATACTAATAACGGGGCTGCTCTCAGGCAGTTATCCGGCACTTTATCTTTCTTCGTTTCAGCCATTAAAAGTATTGAAAGGAACATTTCGTGTCGGCAAGTTTGCAGCCATTCCACGCAAAATTTTAGTATCCATACAGTTTACTGTTTCAGTAATGCTCATAATCGGAACCATTGTTGTTTACCAGCAAATCCAGTATGCTAAAAACAGACCTATCGGTTATACCCGTCATGGTTTAATCAATCTCAATTTAGAAAAGGAAGTAAAAGAGCATTATGAAGCTGTTAGAACAGAACTTAAAAATTCAGGAGCTATTGAAGAAATGGCCAGATCCCAAAGTCCACTGACACAGGTATGGAATTCAGCGGGCGGGTATGATTGGGAGGGCAAAGATCCCAATCTTGCTGTTGATTTCCCTACATGCAAAGTGACTTATGAGTTTGGTAAAACAGTAAATTGGAAAATTAAAGAGGGCCGCGATTTTTCGCGGGAATTTGCAACCGACTCTGCAGCCTTTGTTATTAATGAGTCGGCAGCCAGATTTTTCGGATTTAAAGATCCTGTTGGCAAAATACTCAAATGGGAAAAAAAGTCTTTTACCATCATCGGTATTGTTGATGACATTATGCAGGAATCGCCGTTCTATCCGGTACGTCCAACTTTGTATTATATAGATAATGAGTTCATGTCTAACCTTATTTTAAAATTAAACCCGCAGAAGAATGTAAAGCAATCATTATCCGTGATAGAAATGGTTTTAAAAAAATACAGTCCCGGTGTACCGTTTCAATATAAGTTTGTAGATGAACAATTTGAGGGTAAGTTCCAGGCAGAGGAACGTATAGGAAAACTTGCCTCCTATTTTGCTGTACTCGCCATTTTTATTTCCTGCCTTGGTTTATTTGGTATGGCAAGTTTTGTTGCCGAACAGCGAACCAAAGAAATTGGTATTCGCAAAGTGCTTGGTACCGGAGTAGGTAATCTATGGCGTTTACTTTCAATAGAGTTTTTTGTTTTGGTTATTGTCTCCTGTACTATAGCCACACCTATAGCCTGGTATTACTTGAAAAGCTGGCTTAGTAATTATGATTACAGAATTACAATCGGATGGGAAGTGTTTGTGCTGGCTACAGGTGTTGCACTGATTATTACTTTGTTTACAGTAAGCTTTCAGACTATAAAAGCCGCAATTACCAATCCTATTAAAAGCCTTAGAAGCGAGTAAATGTTAAACAACTACATAAAAATAGCATGGCGCAACCTGTGGAAGCACAAGTTTTATACATGTATTAATGTTTTTGGCCTGGCCCTAAGCATAAGCTGCAGCATAATATTGTTTCTGTTTATCACTTACCATTTAAGTTTCGATACCTACCACCACAATGCCAAAAGCATATACAGGGTTGTTCACTCGATTACTTTTGAAGATGGTGTACCGATATACGATCAGGGTGCACCCCTGGCCCTGGCACGCGACCTGAAAGCAAATGATCCTCGCGTAAAAGATATTGGTATATTGTTAAGAATGCACGACATCAGCGTTGTCATTCCGCAAAGCGATGCTACCGAAAAGAAAATATTTGCCGAGCACGAAAACATTGGTGTAACCGACGCCCGCTTTTTTAACATGTTTGATTACCAATGGGAACAGGGCGATAAAAATACGGCGCTTGCTCAACCTAACACGGTTGTATTAAGCCATAGTTTGGTTCAAAAGTATTTTGGCAGTCAGGATGTTATCGGCAAAACCATCCGTATTGATAGTAAGAATATCTTTACGGTAACGGGTGTGGTTGCTGATCATCCGGCCAATACGGATATTAAATCAGACATATTTTTATCCTTATCAAGCTTAAAAAACATTACTCCGGAGTACGCCACGCCTATAGAGCAGCAATGGTCCTTTATTAACACCACCAATTCGGTATATCTTACCTTACAGGATGGAGTTGACCCGAAGTTAATTGAGCAAAGCATAGCTCAGCTAAAAACAAAAGCGCTTAGTGCCGACATTGAGAAAGCATTTAATTTTATGCTGCTACCGTTAAGCAATATGCATTTTGATGGCCGCTTTGCAGGGGTTATTCAACGGTCGTTACTAACCACCCTGGGTGTAATTGGCTTGTTACTTATCGTTATCGCTTGTGTCAACTTCATTAACATGGCTACCGCGCAAAGCTTTAAAAGGGCTAAAGAGATTGGTACGCGTAAAGTATTAGGCAGTTCACCTCGGGCAATATTTATGCAGTTTATTTGCGAAACGGCATACATCGTAATTTTTGCAGTGTTGTTATCTTTTGCCATGGTTGCCGTAGCCGCGCCGACGCTAAATAGCTGGCTGCAAACACAGTTGAGTTTTAGCCTTTTTACAGACTACCGACTAGCCACTTTTGTAGTGCTGATTTTGATAATAATACCCGCAGCAGGCAGCTATCCCGGCTTAATACTAAGCAGATTTAGACCGGTAAACGCTTTAAAAAATCAAATTGTCGGGCAGGCGCAATCAGGTGCTTTTACGCGTAAAGGGCTAATTGTTATTCAAAATGTAATAGCGCAGGTGCTTATTGTAAGTACAATATTAATAACCTTACAGGTTAAATATTTAAAAACAGCCGACCTCGGCTTTGATTCAACTGCCACAGTAATGCTGCCTGTTCCCGATAACGCCAAAAGCAAAACTGATTTTCTACGTAACCAGCTACTGGCAGACCCGGCAATAAAAAATGTTTCATTTTGTTATAAAGCGCCATCTTCAACGTCAGGCAGAGGAGGTTCAATAAAGTATGATACCCGCAATTGGGAGAAGTTTGTTGGTCATGAGGTTACAGGCGATGCAAATTATGTTAAAACATTTGGCCTGCGATTAGCCGCAGGGCGAAGCTTTACAGAAAGCGATGATGCCCGTGAATATCTTATCAATGAAACGATGATGCGACAATTGGGTGTTAAAAATCCACAACAGGTATTAGGCAGAAAGTTTACAGCCGGAAACCTGTCTAATGAACCAGGATTAATTGTGGGAGTGGTGAAAGATTTTCACGCCAAATCACTATACGTTCCTATAGCGCCGGAGTATATTACGTCCTTCAGAAAGGAATATCAGTATGTAGGAGTTAAGATCGGCCCGGGTAATCCGTCATCCACTATTCAACGCATTAAAAAGACCTGGGAATCTGTTTATCCTGATCATGTTTTTGAATATCGTTTTTTGGATGAACAACTGGCCGATTTCTATCAAAAAGAAGATTTGATGAATAAGCTGATAACCACCAGCGCGATAGTTGCGATAGCTATTAGCTGTTTGGGCATATTAGGTTTGATATCATTAATTGCCGTACAGCGCACCAAAGAAATAGGTATACGTAAAGTGCTCGGCGCAAGCGTGGTAGGTATAACTGCCATGTTATCCAAAGACTTTATCAAATTAATATTGATTGCTGTAGTAATAGCATCGCCCATCGCATGGTGGGCCATGACCAAATGGCTGCAAGGCTTTGCTTACCGCATTGATATACAATGGTGGTATTTTGTCGTAGCCGGTGCTATCGCGGTGTTAATAGCGTTTACAACGCTCTGTATTCAATCAGTTAAAGCAGCAATGGCTAACCCGGTTGACAGTTTGAGAAGCGAATAACCACTGTATCATAACCGAACAATCACTGTTACAGTTATGAACGCCATTCGCGGCTAGGTTATTTGTAAGTATTTGTAAATAAGGAAATTGTAATTTGGTATGGTATTTTGTCTATAAATCCAAAACGCGGTGCAATGATAAAAAATTACGTTAAAATAGCTTGGCGCAATTTGCTTAGAAATAAGCTGTATAGCGCCATTAACATCGGCGGGCTGGCTATTGGCATGGCCGTAAGTTTTTTACTGCTGTTGTATGTGTACAGCGAGTTTACCTACAATGGCACGCATGCTAATGGCGAGACTATCTATAAAGTGATGCACAATCAGCCTCGCGAAGATGGTATTGGTACCGGAGCTGAAACACCGGCACCCCTGGCCGAAGCACTGCAAAAAGACTATCCGGAAATTGAGAAGGTTGCCCGTACCGGCAATGGGTATGATATTTTAACAGGTTATGGCGATGTCAATGTAAAACTAAATTTTATGGCTGCTGATCCCGCCGCCCTGGATATCTTCACTTTTGATTTTGTTAAAGGAGACAGACGTAAAGCGCTTTCAGACCCATCTTCAGTAATACTTACACAGGCGGGAGCGAAAGCTTTGTTCGGCAATGCCGATCCTATTGGCAAAGTTGTCCGCTTTAATAATCTTAAATCAGGCCTCAAGGTAAGTGCAGTAATAAAGGACCATCCCGTAAATTCAAATTTCGCGTTTAAAGTGCTTATTCCCTGGGATGCTTACACTACCTTACAACCTTGGGTAAAAACTTCAAGCTGGGGCAATTACACATTTTCAACTTTTGCCTTGTTAAAACCTGGTGTTTCTGCGGACGCATTTAATAAAAAATTGAAAGGAATAGTTAAGCGCTATGATACGCATAATAAAGAACACGAAATGTTTCTTTACTCCTGGCAACGCCTGCATTTGTATGGCCGGTTTGAAAATGGCGTAAGCGTTGGTGGAAAAATTGAGGAGGTGAGACTGTTCCTTTATCTGGCTATCGGGATTTTATTAGGGGCCTGTATCAACTTCATGAATCTTTCGACCGCCCGCTCTGAGCGCCGCGCCCGCGAGGTAGGTGTGCGCAAAGCAATTGGTGCCCGCAGGCTGGCTTTAATAAAACAGTTTTTAAGCGAATCAGTGCTGATGGCCCTTGTCGCGTTTTTACTGGCCATTGTAATTATGTTACTATTGCTGCCTGTGTTTACCAATATTATAGGCACATTGCTTGCTCTGCCTTATAAAAATGTATGGGCCTGGGCTTGCGCCTTAGGTGTTACCCTATTTACCGGACTGGTAGCAGGCAGTTACCCTGCGCTGTACCTTTCGTCGTTTAAGCCTGTAAAAGTGCTAAAAGGGCAATTGATAGAAACGCGGGCAACCGTTAAGCCCCGTCAGGTGTTGGTCGTAACGCAATTCACCTTCGCCATCTGCCTCATTTTATCAAGCTTGTTTATTTATAAGCAAATAAATTATATAAAAGACAGGCCCCTTGGCTATGATAACAAAGGAGTGCTCGAGATGGATATCGAGGGCAACATGTATGCCCTGTTCGATGACTTTCGCAGGGATGCAATTAATACAGGGGCAATTGTTGATGGTGCTTTAACATCGGGCGGTATTACCAACAGTACAGGTAACACATGGGGTGTAACCTGGCCGGGCCAACACCCGGGCGAAGAGAAGATACCCATAGACCAGATAGCGGTAACTTATAATTTTACAAACACCTACGGGCTTAAGGTAGTAAAAGGCCGGGACTTTGATAAAAGCAGACCTGTTGATTCGGTGGGATTAATGCTGAATGAAGCCGCGGTTAAAATGATGCGCCTTAAAGATCCCATAGGCGCGCAGATAAAATGGCAGGGTGCAAATAGAACGGTAGTTGGGGTAGTAAAAGACTTTGTTTGGGGATCGCCTTACGAACCCGTTAAACCAGCTATAATAGGTTTTATGAAAGAGTGGGCGGGCACTATCGCGTTAAAACTCAATCCTGACAGGCCTGTTTCAGAAAGCCTTGCAAAATTGAGTGCCATCTATAAAAAATATAATCCGCAATATTCATTTGAATACAAATTCACCGAAGAGAGTTTCGACAGTAAGTTTAAAACAGAGAAGATGCTCGGCACCATGGCAACCGGTTTTACTGCTTTAGCTGTTATTATATCATGCTTAGGGTTGTTCGGGCTGGCATCATTCTCTGCTGAGCAACATCGGAAAGAAATAGGTATCCGCAAGGTGCTTGGGGCAAACACCATTCAATTGTGGGCGAGATTATCGCAAGAGTTTGTTAAGCTGGTGCTTATTTCATTTGCAATCGGTGCCGTAATAAGCTGGTATAACGTGGATAAATGGCTCAGTAAATACACATACCATACTTCGTTAAATATTTGGGTGTTTGCGGTAACTATGATCATAAGCGTTGCATTGTGCCTGCTAACTGTTAGCTGGCAGGCAATCAGGGCTGCGTGGGCCAATCCGGTTAAAAGTTTAAGGAGCGAATAATGAAAAAAATAAATAAATACATACTCATCACTATTGTGGTGATGCTGATTTCAGGAGTCGGTTTCTCCCAACAACGCACAGTTAGTCACAATCTATCTGAGTTATTAACCTCGGGTAAACTATCGACCACGAACAGGGAAGCGAGTGTGCTTCCCGGAGGTGAGCGCACCGGAATTAAATTATCGTCCGCTGCCGGCGAAGGAGCGGTATGGCTCAACGGAGTGATTTTTAAAAATGGAATTATTGAGATGGATGTAAAAGGCAAGAATGTTGAACAGCAGAGCTTCGTGGGAGTAGCTTTCCATGGTTTGGAAGACACTAAGACTTTTGATGTAGTCTACTTGCGGCCTTTCAATTTCAAGGCGGATGATCTGGTTAAGAAGAGTCATTCAGTACAGTATGCATCTCATCCCGATTATCCATGGCCGTTGCTGCGCGAAAAGTTCAACGGGAAATATGAAAACGCGATTAACCCCGCTCCCGATCCTGACGACTGGTTTCACATCCGTATAGAAGTGAATTACCCGGCAGTAAAAACCTTTGTTAATGGAAGCCCTACACCAAGCCTGGTGGTTACAAAACTTAATGAGCGCAAAAGCGGAATATTAGGGCTATGGGTGGGCAATAATTCAGATGGTTCTTTTGCGAATCTTAAGATCACTTACATAGATTAAACCGTAAGACCGTGATAAAAAACTACCTTAAAATAGCTTTACGTACGCTTTGGCGCGATAGAGCTTTCTCGTTCATTAACATGGCTGGATTGGCCGTAGGCCTGGCCAGTGTATTGATGATCATGGCCTATGTGCGTTACGAGCTGTCCTATGATACGGCTTATAGCAATGCCCCGAATGTTTACCGTGTAAGTATGGTGAGCCCAATTAATGGCACGGAAAGGGAATCTATAGCGGTGCCTTATACGTTAACCAAAACATTAATAAAAGAGTTTCCGGCTATAAATGCTTATAGCATTGTTAACAAACGCGATCTTCAATATAAATATAAGTCGGGTAATGTATCGCTTTCTGCCGTTTGGGCAACAGTTGATTTTTTTAAACTCTTTAATTTAAAACTTATATCAGGTGACCCGGCTACTGCATTAAAAGAACCCAACAGCGTTGTCGTAACCGAGAAAATGGCTAAGCAATATTTTAAAGGCGCCAACCCTGTAGGAAAAACCATAGATGTAGCATATGCCAGAGTGCCTTATAAAATAACAGGTGTAGTTAGTGATTTGCCATCCAATATGCATTTTGATGGTGAAGTAATAGTGTCACTTGAAGGCGACCGATCATTGAATGATAAGCTTGACCTGCGAGGATTTACGGGCATACCACAATATATTTCGCTCAATAAAAACAGCGATGCAAAAGCGCTTGAAAGCCAGTTTAAAAGCTTTTATAAAAAATACCATTTTGAGGATGTGACCTTAAGGTTGATGCCGGTCCAAAAGATCCACCTGTACTCACATGTAACTGGCGAATTTAAGCCCAACAGTGACATCAAGTATATCTACATCTTTTCGTCCATCGCCATACTTATACTCATAATCGCTTGCATCAATTATATCAACTTAACCACGGCCCGCTCTATTCAAAGGGCGCGCGAAATAGGTGTACGCAAAGTTTTAGGCGCCGTTAAAAAACAGCTGGTAGCACAGTTCCTTTCAGAATCATTTCTGTTCTTTAGCACATGCCTGTTGCTTGCTATCGTGTTAGCAACTGCATGTTGGCCGGCGTTTTCGCAGGTTGTTAATCCCGATGGTGGGCGTATTCCGTTATTCAGCAACTGGTCGTTTATTTTACTGCCTGCCGTAATATTAATATTCGGACTACTGTCAGGCTTGTACCCCGCGTTTATTCTATCAAAAATAAAAACAGCCCAGGTAATTAAAGGCGTTACGGCTTTTGGCATCAACGTAAGTTTTCGCAAAGTGCTTGTAGCTGTGCAATTTGTTATATCAGGCTTTTTAATAATATCTACCATTGTAATTTATCAGCAACTCAACTTCGTTAGTAATAAACGCCTGGGCTTTAACAAAGAACATTTAATAGCAACGCCATTCTATATGTTTAAAAGCCATGTTGGGGCTTTTAAAAACGAGTTAAAACAAAGCGCAGGTGTTAAAAATGTTTCTGTGGCGAGTTGGAGAGTGGGGGAGTATTTTGGCAGTAATGCCACCGATCGTGATGAAAATGACTCAACCAAATCCATTGTTGTTAATTTTATCAATGCGGACCCCGATTTCATTAAAACCATGGGGATCGATGTGATCAACGGACGTGATTTTTCGCGAAGTAATGCAACCGATATGCAAAACTTGGACTCGCTTACGAAAGGCATTTCTTATAGCGACCCTAAGTATAAAAGATTGGAAAACAGCACATCAGTAATAATGAATGAGGAAGCATTTAAAACGCTGAACATAAAATACAAAGAGAACATGGTGGTGAATATGCGCATACTTCACGGCACTGTAATTGGCGTTGTTACCGATTTTAATGGCTTAAGTCTGCACGAAAAGGTGCCTGCTGTAGTAATTAAATGCGAACCTCATGCCGAGTTTGGGCAAATGTATATCCGCATAGGGCCTGAAAATGTCAGTCAAACGCTGGCTTTCATCCAAAAAAAATGGAATGCTTTTTATCCTGAGGAAGCTTTTAACTTTTCGTTTGTTGATGACAATATTCAGAAATTATATACTGCAGATCAACGTGTAGGGCATCTGTTTGGCACTTTTGCGGTACTGGGCATATTGATAGCCTGCTTGGGTTTATTTGCACTGATATCACTTACCGTTCAGCAAAAGGTTAAGGAGATCGGCATCCGTAAAGTTCTTGGAGCGGGCGTTGGGAGTATTGTCGCACTGTTATCCACCGACTTTTTAAAGCTGGTTATACTTTCGATGCTTATCGCATCGCCCGTAGCGTGGTACGCCATGCACAAATGGCTGCAGGATTTTGCCTACCGGATAGATGTGGAGTGGTGGGTGTTTGCGGTAGCAGCAGCGGGGGCGTTAATTATCGCCTTTGTTACGGTAAGTTTCCAATCGGTTAAAGCGGCAACGGCCAATCCTGTTAAAAGTTTAAGAAGTGAGTAATCAGTTAATAATCCAATAAATCAACAATTCAATAACTAAACTAATGTTAGCACTAAAAAATATATCAAAATACTATAAAAACGGCGGGGCTCAGGTCAGCATATTAAACAATATCACCCTTGATGTTGATGCAGGCGAATTTGTATCTATCATGGGGCCATCGGGGTCTGGTAAATCAACCCTGCTTAATATAATCGGCATGTTGGATGAACCATCCGATGGTTACCATTATTTTATGGATGAGCCCGTTCATCAGTTGAAAGAAAAGCAACGTTCGGCTTTGTACAAAAAGAATATTGGCTTTGTATTTCAGGCCTACCATTTAATAGATGAGCTGAATGTATATGAAAACATTGAAACCCCTTTACTTTATCACGATGTAAAAACGGCCGAGCGTAAGGCCCTGGTTGCCGATATGCTCGACCGTTTTCAGATAGTAGGTAAAAAGGATCTGTTCCCTGCGCAGCTTTCGGGTGGGCAACAACAGCTGGTGGGCATTGCCCGTGCGCTTATTGTGAAGCCCAAACTGTTATTGGCTGATGAGCCTACAGGTAACCTCAACTCAAAACAGGGCGAAGAGATAATGGAGCTTTTCCGTAAGCTGAATAAGGAGGAGGGCATGACC
The DNA here is from genome assembly GCF_946479965.1 of uncultured Mucilaginibacter sp. The sequence goes on from NZ_CAMLHX010000004.1 coordinate 61,564, forward strand.
ATTATACAGGTTACCCATTCCGAAAAAAATGCTGCTTACGGCACCCGTATTATTAACCTGCTTGATGGAACCATCGCGTCGTCACAACAAATTTAAAATGGGCAGGCTTAGTAAATATTTCATCTTGTTTGTGCTGTTGGCTGCGGGTAAACAGGTTGCTGCCCAGCAAATAACAGACACGGTGCTTACGCTGCAGCAGTGTTTGGATATCGGCATAAAAAACAACCTGGTGATAAAGCAAACCGAGGCACAAATGGAAGCCACACGCATTTACTGGCAGCAAGCCCGCGAAAACCTGCTGCCCTCGCTTAATGGCGATGCCAGTCAGAGTTTTAGCCAGGGGCGCAGTTTGAACCCGTTTACCAATGGTTACCTTGATCAGCCAATAACATCCGGCAATTATGGTATAAGCAGTAGTTTGATCCTCTCGCGGGGGCTAACGCTGCAGAACAGCATCCGGCAAACATCGCTTGCCTACCAGGCCGGCAAAATGGACCTTGAGCAGGCTAAGAATACCCTAACGCTTAACCTGATTATCGGCTACCTACAGGTGTTGAGCAGCGAAGATCAATTTGAACAGGCAAAAACTCAATTGGCGGTATCAGAAAAGCAAATGGAACGGGCCGATGTGCTTAACAAAGAGGGCGCTGCTCCTCCACAGACGTTTTATGATATTAAGGGACAATTAGCTGCCGATAAGGTGGGTGTAATAAATGCCAGGAACGCCGTAACGGGCAGTAAGTTGAACCTGCTGCAAATGCTTAATGTGCCCTATAACAACAATATCAGATTTCAGCGCCAGGCTACGGATGCCGTGACGGGAAACTACAATGCAACCGCCGAGCAGGTCTACAACACAGCGCTTAATAGTTTTGCCCTGGTTAAAGCCGGTACGCTGAAAAGACAAAGCGCCGAAAAAGGTTTAAAAGTTGCCAAGGGTGCGCTTTTGCCCACGCTGTCGTTAGCAGGTGGTTTAAGTACTAATTATTCAAGTGCGGCGCAGCGGTCTATTTTTGTTAACGAGACGGTTGCCCCAACCGGCGATTTTATAGAAACGCCTGCCGGCCGCCAGGCAGTTTATACCATGAAATCTAATTACATAGGGCAGGATATCAGGTTTGTAGATCAGTTCAGAAATAACTACAGTACGGGTATCCGGGTGGGTTTAAGCATACCCATACTCAACGCATTCAGAAACAGGAATAATATAACACTGGCTAAGCTCGCCTTGCAAACTGCGCGGGATAACGAACAGGCCAACCAGGTGCAGTTAAGAGTTAACATTGACCAGGCCTATGCTAATATGAATGCGGCGTTTGAGCGTTACCAGCTTTTACAGACCCAAACGGAGGCTTTTACTGAATCCTTCCGCATTGCGGAGGCCCGTTTTAATGCAGGGGCGTCTACATCTGTTGATTTTTTGATAGTAAAGGGTAAGCTCGATCAAACGCTCATCAGCCTGATAAATGCCCGGTATGACTACCTTATTCGTACCCGTATTTTGGATTATTATCAGGGTAAGCTGGCCCTGTAATGCGGTTGGACCGGGGGCGTGGCGGTGTTCCAAAAAATATAAAGGGTTGTTGTGATTGAAAATAGTTTGACGGAGTTAGTTTGTTGATAAACAACAGCTTAACTTTTTTAGGTGGAACACTTTGGAACGGTTTGAAACTACTTATAAGTCAGTAAAGTTAGCTGTAAAATACCTGTAAATAGTTTATAATCAAGAACTTGTACGCAAAAGTAGTTTTTTTGAAATTTTAGAACAGTTTGGAACAGCAAAATTTGAATTTGGAACACGGGAATCAAGAGCAAAAAGCAATCGAATTAATCAACGATCGAACCCGAGCGAAAAATTAATAGGGACTGTATATTGCACTTTTACCGGCCTGCCGTATTGTATCCCGGGGCTCCAAGGCGGCGAACGTTTTAGAACCCGCATCGCTTCGGCACTAAGCGCATCATTGGGGTTGTTAGCTATAAACATGTCAACCAGGTTGCCTTGTTTGTCTACAGTAAAAGTTATAAAAACCTTGCCTTGTATATTATTTTGCCTTTCATTGGCAGGATAGCTTATATTCTTCTCCAAAAATTTCGTGAAAGCATTTACTCCACCTTTAAATTCAGGCTGGCTCTCTCTCCGGGTATATTTAATCGTGTCGCCTTCGCTGGTAATATTAACGCCTTTAACAAACTTTTTGTTGGCGTAAGTTTCTTCCCGCCGGCCATTTTTATCATTAAACAGCCAAACGCCGTCTCTTTTACCGCCTTTTAATGTGCCTTCGGCAGCAATAAACTCAAAATCATCATCGTAAGCTTTATAATAGCCATTGCCGTCGGTTACCAGTTGTTTTCCAAGCGAATCAAAAACGGATATTATACTGTCCTCAGTAAAGAAGTTATTTGAAGACTCTTTTACAATGTAGCGCTTACCATTTGGAAAATAGGTTTGAACAGGGCCCTTTAATTGCCCACCACTATAAGTACTTAATGACTTTTTGCCACCCTTTTCGTAGTAGGTTATTTGCTGGCCTTCAAAACGCATCGGGTTTACAAGCGATGATTGCCCAATAAGCTTTATTTTTCCGCTTTTGTAATACTCCGAAACGTTGAAATAGACCTGGCCCGAGTCGGGTATGCGCACTATCCTTATATAATCAGCACTATCTTTTACATCAACAGGTTTACCGCTATTTTTAAATAAAAAAACGGCTTCGGTTTGTGCAAAGCCGGCTATGCTAAGGCTCAAGAGTAAAAGGGTTAGCAATAGCCTCATGCAAACATTATTTTAACAGCTTATTATCATTGTCCGGAAACACCAATATAGGTTGATATTTGCGCGCCTCTTCCATTTCCACGTGCGCGTATGACATGATGATAACTATATCGCCAACCGCAGCCAGGCGGGCTGTAGCGCCGTTTAAACATATGGTACCGCTGCCGCGTTCGCCTTTAATTACATAAGTTTCAAAACGGGCGCCGTTGTTATTGTTAACTATCTGCACTTTCTCGTTGGCAATAATATTTGCCGCATCCATCAAATCCTCATCAATAGTAATGCTGCCCACGTAATTAAGCTCTGCCTGGGTAACACGGGCGCGATGAATTTTTGATTTCAATAATTCAATAATCATGGGGGCAAAGGTAGTATTTTTATAGCTGATAGTTCATAGCTGATGGGGCATAGTTAATACAGCGATTTGTAAAAAAAAGAATCAAGAATCAAGAGACAAAAAGCAAGACAGCAGTTGATTAACTAATCACCACATTGTCAATTAGTCTTGTATTGCCAACTTTTGCGGCTACCAGGGCAACAACATGGGCTGTAGCTGCAGTGGCCGGATGCAGGGTTTCGGCATCGGCAATTTCAAAGTAAGATAATTTTACGCCGGGCTCTACCGCAATAGCTTGTTCAGCCTTGCGTTTCAACTCTGATATTTGGTTGGGATCAAATTGCTGCTTAAGGTCGTTTAATGTTTTTGATAATATCAGCGCGTGTTGCCGGTCTGTGGAGGATAAATGTACATTGCGCGAACTCATGGCCAGGCCATCCGCTTCGCGCTCAATAGGGCACATTACCAGTTTAACAGGCAGGTTAAGTAATTTAACCATTTTGCTTATCACCATAAATTGCTGGTAATCCTTTTGCCCGAAGAAGGCCACGTCAGGTTTCACAACATCAAACAGTTTATTCACCACCTGGGTAACACCCTGGTAGTGGCCCGGACGCGATGCCCCCTCCAGTATATGCTCCAATTCGCCTATGGGTAAATGCCAATGCTCATTATCGGCATACATCTCTTTAACTTCGGGCTCAAATAAAATATCGGCTTTAACCAGCTCCAATTTTTCTATATCGGAGGCAATAGGGCGGGGGTATTTCTCCAGGTCGCGCGGGTCATTAAACTGGGTTGGGTTAACAAAAATGCTGCATACCACAACATCGCATTGTTGCTGCGCGGCGCGTACAAGCGATAAATGCCCGTTGTGCAGCGCCCCCATGGTTGGTACGAAGCCTATTTTAAGGCCTTTTTGCCGTAAAGGCAACAGATATTGCTCAAGGCTTTGTTTGGTATTAAAATGTTTCACGGCGTTGGCAACAGTAAAAGGCGGCTAAGTTGCATAATAGATCATTAATAACCAAACTACTTGTGTAATTGGTTGATAGTTGTTATTATAATGCTTATATTTGCAAACCCAATTTTTTTGGGTAAGTTTTATAATTTAAATTCTGAATTGGAGATGGGTAAATCTAAGCTATTGTTTATAACTCATGAAATGTCGCCTTTCCTTGAACTCACTAAAATTTCTGAAATAACACGGCAGCTTCCGCAGGCAATGCAGGAGAAAGGCTACGAGATCCGTATCCTTATGCCTCGTTTCGGTAATATCAATGAGCGCAGGAATCGCCTTCATGAAGTGATCCGCTTATCGGGTATGAATATTATCATTAATGATAATGATAATCCGCTGATCATTAAAGTCGCCTCTATTCCGGCGGCGCGTATGCAGGTTTATTTTTTGGATAACGAAGAGTATTTTCAACGAAAGCATGTGTTTGAGGACAAAGACGGGAAGTTTTATGCCGATAACGATGAGCGGATGATATTTTTCTGCAAAGGAGCATTGGAGACGGTGAAGAAATTAGGATGGGCTCCTGATGTTATACACTGTCATGGTTGGATGAGCTCATTAGTACCGGCGTATTTAAAAACTACGTACAAAGACGATCCTACCTTTAAGAACTCAAAAATAGTTTACTCTATTTATGACAATGATTTTAAAGGCGATATGGCCCCTGATTTTGCTCAAAAAGCAGTAATGGGTGGTATGACCGAAGAGCATACTGAAATGTACAAGCCGGGCAGCAATACATCGCTGTACGAAGGCGCTATACATTACAGTGATGGGATTGTGTTGGCAGGCGAAAATATCGATGAGGATGTGTTAAATAATGTTAAAAACAGCCATAAATCGGTTTTAGAGTTCAATTCTACTGCAGATTTCGAAAATTATTACAATTTTTACGACGAAATTACCACTGAAGAATTGGTAAATGTTGTATAAGCTTTGAGATCAAATATGAAATTTTTCAGATTAGACTTATTGACCCTGTTAATAAGTCTTTTTATTTTAAGCAGTTGCAAAAAGCAAGGCTCTGTTAATCTTGGTGTTAACGATGAAACCTTGATAGAAGGCAAACTGATAGACACAGCTTCTGTATTTGTTAGTACTGTACGTGAAGAAGACGCAAGTGCATCCGGATTAACGCGAACACCATTGTCGTATTTTAAAGACCCGGTTTTTGGTATTACGGAATCTAACGTGGCAATGGATTTGAATTTGCCCGGTAGCGCCGCTTATAATTTGCCAACAGGTACCATAACAATAGACTCGGCTATATTGGTTTTACCGTATGCCAACGGTTTTTACGGCGACTCAATAACCACCCGCTTTAAGGCAAATGTATACCAGTTAGATGAGCGTTTGCTGAACTCGGCAGCTTATCCGGCTTCAAAAAAATGGAAGTATAAGAATACTACGCTACTGGGCACACAGTCGTTCCTTTCAAGAACACATGACAGCGTAAAAGTAGTAGAGCCTATAAGAGCGAAAAAGGATTCGTTGATGAAATTTGCACCGCACTTGCGTATCCCTATAAACCCGCAATTTATAAGGAGTAACTTGTTTGATGCACCTGCATCGCAGCTAACATCAAACCTTGTTTTCAAAAATGCGGTTAACGGGTTATACGTTACGCTTGATAAAGCACAAACAGGCCCGGGCGGTACATTTATGTTAAACATGGACTCGGCTGCTGTTAAAGTGTATTTCAGGACAAAAACAACCACTACTGCCGGGGTTGATAAGATAGATACCTCGTATATAATACTGCCAAGCGCAGTTAGATCGGCCGAGATCAGTCATAATTATACAGGTACCGCTATAGCAACTGAACTGGCCAGCACCCAAAAAACGCGTGGTAATTTTTACCTGCAAGGTTTATTGGGCTTAAGGGCCAAAATACAGTTCCCTTATTTAAAGGAAATTAGTACTAAAGTTGGCAGTGATATAATTGTTAATCGTGCCGAGCTGGTTATATCTGCTCAACCGGGTACAACGTTTCCGTACGAAGCATTGAGCAGTTTAATGTTTTACAGGCTCGACATTGCGAAACAACGTATCAATATTCAGGACAATATGTCGTCAGACCCTCGTGCAAATGCGTCATACGGCGGATTTTACAATTCGGCAAAAAAAGAATACCACTTTTTGGTAACCGCCTACGTGCAAGACCTTATGCGCGGAAAAGTGGTTGACTATGGAGCGTATTTAGGTGCCGTGAATAACCAGGGATCGAGTTTTTTTAGCGACGTAAGGCCGGATCCGCAACTGGATGGCCGATCTGCTCTTATTGGCTTTGATAAGGACTCTCCTTCGCCAAATCGTATTAAACTTAATATAATTTATACCAAAGTGGCTAAATAGGGCGTTTCTGCTGCAGAAATGTTGTTTATTTACCATTAAAAAACAATCAGCTATATAATCTTCTTATATAGCTGATTATTTTTACAGCTTTTACTAAATTAAAATTTATGTGTGGAATTGTAGGCTATGTAGGCCACAGAGACGCTTATCCAATAATTATTAAAGGCCTGCATCGCCTTGAATACCGGGGATACGATAGTGCCGGTGTTGCTTTGTTTGATAAAGACTTAAAAGTATACAAGAAAACCGGTAAGGTAAGCGACCTTGAAGAGTTTGTTAAAGGCATTAAACTTTCCGGAACAATAGGCATGGGCCATACACGCTGGGCAACACATGGAGCGCCAAGCGACCGTAATTCGCATCCGCACTCATCCGGAGACCGCAAGCTGACCATCATCCATAACGGCATTATTGAAAATTACGGCATTATAAAAGAAACCCTGTTGGCAAAAGGGCACATTTTTAAAAGTGATACAGACACAGAGGTTTTAATACACCTGGTTGAGGATATTTTGACCGAAACCGGTGTTGATTTAAAAGAAGCTGTGCGTATTGCCCTTAACAGGGTTATAGGCGCTTATGCCATTGTTATAATAAGCGCAGACGAGCCCGACTTGCTTATTGCCGCCCGTAAAGGCAGCCCAATGGTTATAGGTGTAGGCAAGGGCGAGTATTTTGTAGCATCAGACGCTACACCTATAGTGGAATATACCAAAAACGTTATCTACTTAAACGATAACGAAATAGCCTACATTGAGCGCAATAACCTGCTGATTAAGAATATTGACAACACTGTTCAGACCCCATATATTCAAGAGCTTGACCTGAAATTGGAGATGCTTGAAAAAGGCGGCTATGATCACTTTATGTTAAAAGAGATATATGAGCAGGCCCGTTCTATACGCGATTGCATGCGTGGACGCATTTACCCCGATAAAGGCAAGGTGCAGTTGGGCGGGATAAAAGAGTATGCTGATAAATTAAAAAATGTTGACCGTATTATCATTGTAGCCTGCGGCACATCATGGCATGCAGGTTTGGTTGGCGAGTACCTGATTGAAGAATACGCGCGTATATCTGTTGAAGTAGAGTATGCTTCTGAGTTCAGGTATCGTAATCCGATTATTTCTGAAAAAGATATTGTTATAGCCATATCACAATCAGGCGAAACAGCCGATACCATGGCGGCGCTTGAACTGGCAAAAGAAAAGGGCGCAACTATATTCGGTATATGTAATGTGGTGGGTGCTTCCATACCACGTATTACCGACGCGGGGGTTTATACGCATGCCGGCCCCGAAATTGGTGTGGCATCAACCAAAGCGTTTACCGCCCAGGTTACCGTTTTAACGCTGATGGCTTTTTATATTGCCCAAATACGCGGCACCATGAGCCGGAGCAGGTTAATGGCGCTTTTAACGGAGCTTGACCAGATCCCCGGATTGGTGGAAGAAACACTTAAATGTAATGATGAGGTTAAGAAGATAGCTGAAATATTCAAAGATTCAAGCAATTGCTTGTTCCTGGGCAGAGGAAGTTCGTTTCCCGTTGCTCTGGAGGGGGCTTTAAAGCTTAAGGAGATATCATACATACACGCCGAGGGTTATCCGGCGGCAGAGATGAAACACGGCCCTATCGCCCTTATTGACGCCGAATTGCCTGTTGTGTTTATCGCTACCAAAAATTCTTCGTATGAGAAAGTGGTTAGCAACATACAGGAGGTAAAGGCCCGTGGTGGGCGTGTTATTGCCATTGTTACCGAAGGTGATACCGATGTTAAGGGTATGGCCGACTACGTGATTGAAATACCTGCAACTAACGATGCGTTTGTGCCCTTGTTGGCAACTATACCATTGCAGCTGCTGGCTTACCATATAGCGGTTATGCGTAATTGTAATGTAGACCAACCCCGCAATCTGGCAAAATCAGTTACGGTAGAATAGATATAACTAATATAAACAAAGGCGTCCCGTGCAAACAGGACGCCTTTTTTGTTTATTAGTAAATGTAAAATGAAACATGTTTGCGTATTTTAGCCCTGTAAACCCAATTTTATGGAAAGCCTGGCACCCAATATTTTTGTATATGATATGAAAGCTACTATTGCCTTTTACAAGGTGTTGGGCTTTAAAATAACTATGTCTGTACCGGAGGATGGCGATGAACTGGTTTGGGCAATGATGGCTAACGGTAGCGTTACCCTAATGTTCCAGACTTTTGAAAGCCTGGCGGATGACCTGCCCGAGATCTCCCGCACTAATGGCGGCTCGCTGTTATTGTATATCAATTTAAAAAACATAAAGCAATTTTTTGAGGATATAAAAGACAAAGTGACCGTTTTAAAAGGTTTAGAAACCACATTTTACGGAGCCACCGAGTTTTCTATAAAGGACAATAACGGTTATGTACTTACATTTGCCGAACATGAATAATCCACTGGTATATAAACGTACAGACCATATTAACATTTGCGTACCCGTTGAGCGACTGGAAGAAGCGCGCCAGTTTTATAAAACTGTTATGGGTCTGCAGCAAATAGAACGACCGGACGTTTTCAATGTTCCGGGGCATTGGTTTACCTGGGCAGATATTGAACTGCATATTGGCATTGAACCCGTATCGCCCCGCTCTGCAAGGCATACCGCTTTTGAGGTAACGGATATAGCCGCGTCGCGCAGCTGGCTGGAGCAAAACGGCATTAAATTATACGAAGAACCTTTAATTCCTGGTCGCGCCCGCTTTACATTTTATGATCCGTTTGGCAACAGGTTGGAGTTGCTGGAGTATGTGGCCCCACCGCAGTAGGAATGGCTTTAGATAAGCCTGGCATTTTTGTACATTTGCCGCATGGCTGTAATTAAACCATCAGTACCCAAAGGCACCCGCGATTTTTCTCCCTTAGAGATGGGCCGCCGCAATTTCATTTTCGATACCATAAAAAGTGTTTTCCGTAAATACGGCTATCAGCAGATAGAAACCCCGTCGATGGAAAACCTGAGCACCCTAACCGGTAAGTATGGCGATGAAGGGGATAAGCTGATGTTTAAGATATTGAACAGCGGGGATTTTTGGGCCGAAGCAGAAAAGAAGCAAAAAGAACTGTCATCAAAAGCCCTTACTTCTGTTATCTCCGAAAAAGCCCTCCGCTATGACCTTACCGTGCCCTTTGCCCGCTACGTAGTACAGCACCAAAACGAAATAACGTTCCCGTTCAAGCGTTTCCAGGTGCAACCTGTTTGGCGTGCAGACAGGCCGCAAAAGGGCCGTTACCGCGAGTTTTTTCAGTGCGACGCTGATGTGGTGGGCTCTGATTCTTTACTTAACGAGGCAGAGTTTGTGCTGATATACGACGAGGCGCTTAGCAAGTTGGGTCTAAAAGACTTTACCATTAAGATCAATAATAGAAAGATCCTATCGGGCATAGCAGAGATCATAAACAAAGCCGATAATATAATTGACCTTACGGTAGCCATTGATAAGCTGGACAAAATTGGTTTTGAAGGTGTTGTTAAAGAATTACAAGATCGCGGCTTTACCCAGGCGGATATAGAACGCATTCAGCCCATAATTTTACTGCAAGGCAGCAACGAAGAAAAGTTAACTGAGATGCGCGATGTGCTGGCAACATCAGCAACAGGTATTAAAGGCTGTGATGAGATCGAAGCAGTTTTCAACTACCTTAAACTCTGCAAACTGCAAACCGCCAAAGTGGAATTGGACATAACCCTTGCGCGCGGACTAAACTATTATACCGGTGCTATCTTCGAAGTGAAAACCAACGAGGCCCAGATGGGCAGCATCGGCGGCGGTGGCAGGTATGATGATCTTACAGGTATGTTCGGCTTAAAGGGGCTAACGGGTGCAGGTATATCATTTGGTGCTGACAGGATCTACGATGTAATGGAAGAGCTTGATCTTTTCCCGGAAGATGCCGGGCAGGCATCGCAGGTTTTAATTTGCTGCTTTGATAAAGAAGGCGAATTATATGCACTGCCGTTACTGCAGCAGCTTCGCGCAGCCAATATAAGCGCTGAACTGTATCCTGCCGGAGCGAAGATCAAAAAGCAGTTAGATTACGCTAACAGCAAACATATTCCCTATGTTATTCTAATAGGTAGCGACGAAATGCAAAGCGGCCGGCTTACTGTTAAAGACATGCTAACAGGTACACAGGAAAGGCTGTCGGCAGAAGAAATAGTAGCTAAGTTTTCCTGAAACTTTTTACCACAATTTATAAAAGGGAAATTGGTATTTTAATAAATACCATTATATTTAATACCTAATACCAACGTATCACAATGAATAAAATTTTTACCACACTTTTATTGGGTGCCCTTGCATTTGCGGGGAAAGCCCAAACTACCGCTCAAAATCTTCCGGCTGTAATGCCTTTCGGAAAAGTAGAAGTTGCAGATCTGGAAATGAAAGCCTGCGATTTTGAAAAAGACGCCAATGCAGAAGTATTATTTGATAAGGCCAGCGTATATTTTGATCAGCAGTTTAATATTATGCTTCAGCGGCATAAGCGCATTAAAATATTCAATGAGAATGGATTAAAAGAGGCCGAAGTGCGAATTCCATTTTCCGGAGGCAACCGGCTGGAGTATATTACCGGGTTACAGGCACAAACAATTAATATGGTAAATGGCAAGCCCGAAATTATTAAGCTCGATAAGAGCCAGATATACACTAAAACTATTGATAAGGTTAGAAGTGAAATTGCCTTTACATTCTCTAATGTAAAAGCGGGTAGTATAATTGAATATAAATATACCTGGAACACCATCTCCTATAGCAATTTCCCCGATTGGGCCTTTCAGGAAAAAATCCCTGTAAGGTATAGCGAATATAGTACCAAGGTGCCCGAATATTTTACCTATGGCACGCAAACACGCGTTTATGAGCCGTTTGTAAAGGATATTTCTAAAGACGAGTCAGAAACCGGCTACAATGTGGAAGTAAGGGAGAGAGCGATGGCCAATGTACATTCTTTACCCGATGAACCCTACATGTCATCGTACGCCGATAACCGCCAATGTTTGTTATTCCATTTAACTAACATAACCGCTCACTCAGCAGGTATTTTTAAGTCTTTTTCGGACACGTGGGCAAAAGTTGGAGGTATACTGGCAGAGGATGAAGATTTTGGTAGCCAGCTCAGGAAAAAACTAAAAGGAGAAGAAATTATACTGGCTAATGCCGCCAAGTTAAAAACCAGCGATGAAAAAATAGCTTATATTTTTAACGAAGTAAAAAATACCATGAAATGGGATGGGATTGATCGTTGGTATACAACCCAAAGCACGCCTAATGCCTGGGAAAAAAAGACCGGAAATTCAGCTGAGATAAACCTGATTTTGTACCATTTGCTTAAACAGGCAGGCGTAAAGGCTTACCCAATGGTTGTTAGCACGCGTGAGCACGGTAAAGTACGGCCATTTTATACATCGCTTTCGCAATTTAACCGCGCTGTTGCTTATATCCCCATGGAAAATAAGGAGTATGTGCTTGATGCTACCGGCAAATACAATGTTTTTAATGAAATTCCGGCGGAGCTACTCAATTCATCAGGTTTGTATATCGATAAATCAGAAAACGTTTTTGATATAGTTTCGATTAACAACGAAAAACCGGTAAGCCAGACGGTATTTATCACTGCACAAATAAAACCTGAAGGAAAGATTGAAGGCACAGCTAGTATAAGAAGCGGCGGTTATAACAGAACAGCCGCCGTAACAAGATATAAAACAGACGGAGAGCAAAAATATATTGATTATTTGCGCAATGACGATAATAATATAAAAGTTGCTTCTTTGAAGTTGGATAATTTAGATACGGACACTTTACCACTGCTCCATACGGTCAATTTCAGTGCGCAGCTTGCCGGATCAGACGAGTCATATATTTATCTTAATCCTAACTTATTTTCTTTATTAAAAAAGAACCCCTTTTTAGCCGAGACAAGGCTAACTGATATTGAATTTGGTTACACCAGAACCTTTAGCATAGGCGGAAGGTATACGCTGCCTGCTGGGTTTAAAGTTGATGCCATGCCAAAATCGGGCAAAGTAGTTATGCCCGACAAAAGCGTTGTACTAACCCGTATAGTTGGCGAACAGGATGGAGTTTTATCTGTTCGGTACGTTGTTGAGTTTAATAATGCTATCTATTTAAAGAAAGATTATCCGGATTTCAGGGCATTTGTTAAGGTTTTATATGAGATGCTGAACGAGCCTATAATATTAAAAAAGGCCTAACTAACGACCATAACTACACCATGCCCCATGAATAAGATTACGACATTTTTATTGGTTGCTATCGCGCTGGCAGGCAACGCCCAAACTCCTGCTCAAACCACAACCGGCCTAATGCCTTTTGGCAAGGTAGATTTAGCCGACCTGGAAATGAAGGCTTGCGATTTTGAAAAAGATGCAAATGCCGAAGTATTATTTGATAAGGGGGAGATTTATTTTGACATAAAGTTTGATATTCTGTATGAACGCCATAGACGAATTAAAATATTTAATGAGAATGGACTAAAGCAAGCAGAAATACGCATTCCGTATTATGGGGGCAATCGCCTCGAATATTTAACAGGAATACAGGCCCAAACTATTAACCTGGTTAACGGCAAACCCGAGATAACCAAGCTAGATAAAAAGTTGATCTACACCAAAACCATTGATAAAGTAAGGAGCGAAATAGCCTTTACCTTCCCAAATGTAAAAGCGGGTAGTATAATTGAATATAAATATACCTGGAGCACAGTATCTGTAAGTAATTTTCCGGACTGGTTTTTTCAGGACAGGATCCCCGTTCGCTACAGCGAACTTACAACATCAATTCCCGGCGCTTATTATTATAGAACACAGGTAAGAACCCGCGATCCGTTTGTGAAAGATGTTTCAAGCGAAGAACGTAAGTTGGGTCATAACAATCAGGCGCGGACAATAGCCCTGGCCAATGTGCGTTCCCTGCCGGACGAGCCTTATATGTCGTCTTTTGCTGATAATTTGCAATGTATCACATTTCAGCTAACAGAGGTTACGGCAGCCTTGCAGGGCGTCTATAAAACTTATTCAGATACCTGGGCAAAAGTGGGTGGTATATTGGCAGATGATGAGGATTTTGGCAGGCAACTTAAGAAGAAGCTAAAAGGCGAAGAGGTTATATTAGCCACCGCGGCAAAATTAAAAACCGATAACGAAAAAATCGCTTACATTTTTAATGAAGTTAAAAACACGATGAAGTGGGATGGAGTAGACCGTTGGTATACTAACGACGGCACTGCAACGGCCTGGGAGAAAAAAACCGGAAATTCAGCAGAAATAAACCTTATCGTTTATCATTTACTTAAACAGGCTAACGTAAATGTTTATCCTATGGTAGTGAGCACTCGCGAACATGGAAAGGTGTTGCCGTTTTACACCTCATTGGTGCAATTTAACCGAGCCGTTGCCTATGTACCTATGCCCAACGATAAAATGTACGTACTTGACGCGACAAATAAGTATAATGTTTACAATATAATACCTGCGGAATTGCTTAACTCGTCAGGCTTTTACATTGATAAAGCAAAGGAAGTATATGACATTGTTCCGTTGGTTAAGAACGAACCTGTAAGCCAGTCGGTATTTGTAACTGCCCAAATAAAACCGGAGGGTAAAATTGAAGGTACAGCAACTATCAGAAGCAGTGGTTACAACAGGATATCAGCCGTAACCAGGTATAAGACTGATGGAGAGAAAAAATATATTGATTATTTGCGCGATGGAGATAATGGAATTAAAATAGCTGCCTTAACCATGGAGAGTATTGAGGAAGATACAATCCCTTTAATTCAAAACGTTACGTTCAGTTCAGATATGGCCGGATCAGATGGCTCATATATTTATCTAAATCCAAACTTGTTCAGTTCACTCAAAAAAAATCCTTTTTTGGCTGAAAGTCGTGCTACCAATATTGAATTCGGATTCAATAGGAGTTATATCATTGGCGGAAGTTATAAAATGCCCGCCGGATATAAAGTTGATGCCATGCCAAAATCAGGCACAGTAACAATGCCTGATAAAAGTATTGTATTGAAGCGCACAGTTGGTGAACAAGATGGTAGTATAATCATCCGGTATACACTTGAGTTTAAAAATCCTACATATTTAAAAGAAAACTACGCGGATTTTAGGGAGTTTGCTAAAGTATTGTATGAAATGTTGAACGAGCAGATAATATTTAAAAAAGGTTGATAGGATGAGGTCTAAATACATAATTTCAAGTTTGGCTTTGTGTTTTGCATGGGTGGCAGGTATTGGCCAAACTAAACCCGTTAGCGCGGAATTATACAAGGCTTCATCCATCCCCGATTCGTTAAAGCAAGACGCTCATTCGGTGGTGCGGTATAGTTCGCAGGAAACAATAATTAAAGGACCGGGCAAAACGGAAGTGACCTATCATAGCATTACAACAGTTTTGGACGAAAAAGGCGACCATGAGGGCGAACTGGCGTTGGTTTACGACAAGAAATTTAACCAGGTAAATGACGCTCAGGTACTTATTTATGATGCAAATGGTAAGCTAGTAAAAAAGTATCGCAAAAGCGATTTTTATGATCGCGCAGCTACAGATGATCAAACGCTGGCCAGCAATTACCGGGTATTGCTGTTTAGCCACACTATATCAAGTTATCCATCAACTGTAGAGATAATTTGGGAACGTACGACCAACAGCTATCTTGATCTGGGTCGTTGGCGCTATTTAACAGAGGAGACCGCGGTAGAAAATGCGTATTATAAGGTTTCAGCAATTCCGTCGGTGGGGTTCAGATACAAGAATAACAATACCAATATTGCACCACGCATTTCAAAAAATGGCGGTTACGATGTTTATGAATGGAATGTACATTCTTTAAAGGCAGTTAAGCCCGAAGAGGACGCACTTGACTGGCGTGTTTACCCCAATATTGTATTTGCAGCAAACCAATTTGAGTTTGATGGAATACCCGGTGATCTGAGCACATGGCAGTCATACGGTAAATGGTACCAGAGCTTAAACGCCGAGGGGCTTGACCTAAGCCCCCAACGGGCTGAAGAGATACGTAGTATGACAGCCAACTTGCCTAGCGACAAGGCAAAAGCAAAGTTTTTATACGAATACCTTCAAAAAAACATGCATTATGTGAGCATTCAGCTAGGTATTGGCGGCCTTAAGCCGTTCCCGGCCATGTTTGTTGATCAAAAAAAATATGGCGATTGCAAGGCCTTATCTAATTACATGGTAGCCATGCTTAAGGCGGTTAATATACCGGCATATTACGCTTTAATACAGGGTGAAACAAATGGCGAACCGGCGGATCCGTCATTTCCGGCCGATCCCTTTAATCATATAATAGTATGCGTACCTTTTAAAGGTGATACAACCTGGTTAGAATGCACCAGCAACACCTCGGTTTTTGGCAAACTTGGCTCGTTCACAGAAAACCGCAACGCTTTACTTATTACAGAAAATGGCGGCAAACTGGTTAATACCCCAAAAAGCACATACCAGGATAACCAGTTTAGCAGCGAGGTGAATGTGGTTTTAGACGGTGAAGGTGGTGCAAAGGCATCTATAAATATTAAAAGTACGGGCGAGTACCGTGATATGTACCTTGCGCTTGCTTCAAAAAAGTTTGATGATCAAAAAGGCTTTCTTATTAATTACCTCAACTTAAAGCAGCCCTCGCAGCTCAACTTTAAAGATGCAAAGGATGCCGAAGGCACCAAAGAGCTGAATATTGATTTGGACTATGACAGTTTCGCCGAGGTTATGGCCGGAAATAAGCGGTTTTATCGTCCGCAGGTAATGAATTTGTTTAATGCCACCGTGCCCATTCTGGAGAAGCGCAAAGGTGATTTTTTCTTTGATCACCCAATGCAAAAAGTTTGCGTAACAAATATCAGTCTACCTGCCGATTTTGAGGTAGAAACTTTACCTGCCAATACAAGCATTAAGTTTACATACGGCACGTATGATGTAAGCTACGTTTATGATAAGGATAAAAATAAAGTTGTAAGCACCGCTAAGTTTTTGCTCACCAACCACGTAATACCCGCCGCGAAGTATACAGAAATGCAGGAGTATTTGGATAACATTGTTAAAGCACAAAATAAAAAACTGGTAATACGTAAGAAGGCATAAATTTGCCCTGATGGTATTCGGGTTGAATGAAGATATAATATTCCCACCAGTGGAGTTAGCACAGCCCGATGGCTTGCTGGCTGTAGGCGGCGACCTTTCAGTACCACGCCTGCAGTTGGCTTATAAAAGCGGCATTTTCCCTTGGTACAGCGATGGCACCCCGATACTATGGTATGCCCCGCATGAGCGCTTTGTGCTTTATCCCGATGAGTTACGGGTAAGCAAATCTATGCAGAAAATTATAAGACAAGACTTATTTACAGTTACCACTGATAAAGCTTTTGCTGATGTGATCAACGCTTGCTCGCACGTACCACGCCCCGGTCAGGATGGCACCTGGATAACCGATGATATGAAAGAGGCCTACGTGCGTTTGCATCAGGAGGGTGTTGCTCATTCAGTTGAAGTATGGCAAAACGATGAATTGGTTGGCGGCGCTTACGGTGTTGTGGTAGGGAATGTTTTCTGCGGCGAAAGCATGTTTGCGAAAGTAAGTAATGCATCAAAACTCGCTTTAATATCGCTTTGCCAAAGCGAAAAATACAAGTTGATTGATTGCCAGGTTTATACAGAGCACCTGGAATCAATGGGTGCACGGATGATAAGCCGCGAAGAATATATGGCATTATTGACTGAATAATGGTTGTTGAATAATTAACTTTACGCACAGCGATAAGCAAAAATGCAGCAAATAGCCAGCGCCAAAGAGCGGATAATTTTAGGTATTGACCCCGGCACGGCCGTAATGGGATATGGGTTGGTAAAGCAAACCGGCTCTAAAACCGAGTTGATAAGCCTGGGCGTGGTTAAAATGGAAAAGATTGACGACCACATGCTAAAGCTGCAGCGCATATTTGAAAAAACAGTTGCTCTTATTGACAATTACAAACCGGATTGCCTGGCTATTGAAGCGCCGTTTTACGGCAAAAACATACAGGTTATGCTAAAGCTGGGCCGCGCGCAAGGGGTTGCTATGGCTGCTGCGTTGTCCAGAAATATTGATGTTACTGAATACTCCCCACGCAAAATAAAACAATCTATAACAGGCAATGGCAACGCCACTAAAGAACAGGTGGCGGGTATGCTGCAGCGCTTGCTGAACTTTACTGAAACGCCCGACTTTTTAGACGCGACGGATGGTTTGGCCGTGGCGGTTTGCCACTCGTTCCAGAATGTTGCCACAGGTAAAGGCGGCGCTATAAAAAACTATTCGGGTTGGGAGAATTTTGTGAAGGATAATGCAAAGAGAATAGTAAAGTAGATGTTGAATAGATGTGCAAATGCGTGGATGTGCAAATGTGCAGATGTTTGAATGTTGGTTAAGCAGGAAAAGTAATTCGCTAAGTGCCGGCATCTGCACATTTGCATATCTGCACATTTAAATCATCTGCACATCCACGCATTTGCATATCTGCACATCTACAACGCTGCCTTTATCTTATCAGCAATAGCTTGAAATTCATCAGGACTGAACTTTAATTTCGGTCTTGAAAAATCCATATCACGTATACCGTTTAGGGGGATAAGATGTACGTGTGCATGAGGTACTTCCAAACCCAGTACGGTTACGCCTATACGATCGCAAGGAATAACCTTTTTCATGGCAGTAGCCACAATTTTAGCGAATATCATCAACCCTGTGTAGGTTTCATCATCCAGATCAAACAACTTGTCGACCTCTTTTTTGGGTATTACCAGCAGATGTCCTTCAACCAACGGATTGATATCCAGAAAAGCCAGAAACTCGTTGCTCTCCGCTACCTTATACGCCGGTATATCGCCCGCTACTATTTTTGAAAAGATGCTTGCCATGGTTTTTTAATTAGCGAAGGATTGAATGAGTGATTTAGTGAATGAAAAAACAATCACTCATTCGCTAATTCACTCAATCGCTCATTATAATACTACCTGCTTATCTCCAATACCTCAAATTCCATTTTACCTGCCGGTACAGTTATCTCGGCTATTTCGCCTACTGATTTACCTAACAGGCCCTTAGCTATTGGTGATGCTACCGAGATTTTTCCGGATTTCATATCCGCTTCGCTCTCGGCTACCAGTTGGTAGCTCATGGTGGCGCCGCTTTTTACATTCTTTATTTTAACTATTGATAGCGCCAGCACTTTTGATGTATCCAGCTTCGACTCGTCTAATAAACGCGCTGATGCCAACGTTTCCTGCAATTGCGAAATTTTAGCTTCGTGTAAGCCCTGCGCTTCTTTAGCAGCATCGTACTCAGCATTTTCAGACAGGTCGCCCTTATCCCGCGCCTCTGCAATAGCTTTTGATATATTGGAACGCCCGGTTGTTTTAGCTTCCTGTAATTCTTGTTTTAATTTTTCTAAACCTTCTTTGGTAAAATATGCTACCTCTGCCATAACTCAATAATATTTTTATCAATTGATCGCCAAAAAAAACCGCCCTCCCCGCTTAAGAAAAGGACGCATTGACTTTAAAAACAAACAAGACTATGCAGGTATGCCCGTATAGTCTTGTCCATGTATTAAACGAAGATAAGTCTTTTAAGTTTTAATCTCCAAATTTTTTGTGCGCGTGCAAAAAAACTAATCACTAATCTCCGCAAGCTTCAGCTTGCCCGCCATTACTTCGCTTATTCTGCGGTACGAATCAAATGTCCACCCGGCAACATGCGGTGTCAGTATTACTTTGCCGCTCTGTTTTAATTCTTCAAACCAGGGCTGCTCGGCTAATGCGGGGAATTTTTCGGTCTCCAGTACATCCAGTCCTGCCCCTAAAATTTTGCCGGTTTTAACAGCATTTAAAATAGCCTGTACTTTTGCCACGCTTCCGCGCGATGTATTGATAAAGAATATTGGCTTTTTAAAATGGAACAGGTATTCATCATTCACCAGGCCTTTGGTTTCGCCGGTGAGTGGTATATGCAGGCTCAAAACATCGCTATGCTTTACAATTTCTTCCATGCTCACCTCGCGGGCGTATTTATCGCTGAAGCCGGTTTTATATTTATCGTAAGCAATAACATTCACGTCAAAACCCGACAGCTTTTTGGCAAAACTACGCCCCATAAAACCGTAGCCAATAATGCCAATTGTTTTGCCTTTTAATTCGTGACCCCGGTTACCTTCACGATCCCATTTGCCGGCGCGTACCTGCGCATCGGCCATATTAAAATTGTTCATCAACGATAATAGCAGACCAACAGCGTGCTCACCAACAGCGTCCATATTTCCTTCTGATGCGTTGATCAGGTAGATATTTTTTTCCTTAGCGTAAGCCTCATCAATATTATCCATACCGGCACCGGCCCTGCACACAAACCGCAAACTGGTGGCAGCATCAAAAACTTTTCGGTCCACATTAAACTTTGAGCGGATAACCAACCCGGCATAACTGCCGATGATATCAAGAGCCTCGTCTAATTTGATCGTGGGCTTATAGTCGCAGGTGTAACCCATCGCCTCAGCCTGCTCAATAAAAATGGGATGTATATCGTCAACTATAAGTATGGTATTATTTTTCTCCATTGTCACGTTTTTATTAAATAACAAAGCCGTTTTCGTTTATCCCAACCTTGCCTATCGGTTTTGATTTGGCGTGATAGAATAAGCAAGTCCAGTCTTCCTGCGCTGCTTTGGTGCCATAAATTTCGCGCAGTTCCATGGCTTTTCGGCCATCGTAATCGTATTTAGCTATAAACTTACGGATCAATTGTTCAGGTTCAGGCAGTTCATCGCCGCCAAAAAAAGCTTTGTCTTCACCATCCTGTATCCAAAAAACCTGGTGATAGGGGCAATGCCCACCAGATAGTTCATATTTTATCCCCGGCTTAAACTCACCATCACCTTCAACAAAAGTAATAGTAGCAGAGCGTTGCAATACGTCAAATATTTCTGTGTGATAGGAATCGGATTTTTTAGTGTAGGCCGTTTCCCATTCCTGCCTGCTTATAACATGCTCGGCAGCGGGGAAACTGGGTTCAAATTTGCCATTACGCTCCACCACCAAACCGCCGGAATGATCATAATGCAGATGCGACATTAATACTAACGTAACATCCTCCGGATCAAACCCTGCTTTTCGTATTTGTTGATGTAGTATCAATTCGCCGCTTTCGTCTTTATAACCAAGCCCGGCATCAAGCACAATAAGATCAGTTGCGGTTTGTATTAAAAAAGGATTTACATGTATGAACAGCGAGCCCGGGCGATCGCGGTAATTATCTTTTTGGGGATCAAAGGGAATAAATTTTTTAGATGCATCTACCGAGTAGGAGCCTTCACTTAACGCGAATATTTTCATTTTGATGATGTGCAGATATGCTAATGTGCAGATATGCAAATGATTTTTTAATTGTTGTTTGATTTAATATTTCAATAACAGAAAAACGCCTTTATTGTGCTATAATGAGTTAAAAATCTGCACATATAGAAATCTGCACATCCGCACATTTGCACATCCGCACATCTGCGACTATATTTACTGTTTTAAGCAACAAAGATATGAATAAACGGTGGTCGATTAAGGAAGTTCCGGCGGTTGATAATGTAAATCGTCTGGCAGCCGAGCTTAATATCGATCTTGTTTTGAGCGCTTTGTTGTTACAGCGGGGCGTGAACACTTTTGAGGAGGCGAAATATTTCTTCCGGCCAGATATCCGCCACCTGCACGATCCTTTTTTAATGAAGGATATGGAGCGGGCCATTGAACGAATAGAGCAGGCCATCATCAACAAAGAAAAGATCTTAGTTTATGGTGATTATGATGTAGACGGTACCACCTCGGTGGCCGTGGTATACAGCTTTTTTAAGCAATATCACAGTTATATTGAGTACTACATACCTGATAGATATAAAGAGGGTTACGGTATATCAGAGCAAGGTATTGATTACGCCGCGCAAAATAATTTCAGTCTTATTATAGCTTTAGATTGTGGCATAAAATCAGTTGATAAAATTGCTTATGCTAATAGTTTGGGTGTAGATTTTGTAATATGCGATCACCATACCCCCGGCGCTGAACTGCCGGATGCTGTTGCTGTACTTGACCCCAAACGTGCCGATTGTCCGTACCCTTATAAAGAACTTTCGGGTTGCGGTATAGGTTTTAAACTGATACAGGCATTTGCCGAGAAGAATGATATCGACTTTGAAAAGGTTGCCCGCTATGCGGATCTTGTTGCGGTGAGTATAGCCTGCGATATTGTACCCATTACCGGCGAGAACCGAACACTGGCCTATTTCGGTTTGCAAAAACTAAATAATGAACCCTGCATCGGCCTGAAAATTTTAATGGATGTGGCAGGCAAAAATATCAGCTATACTATATCAGATATTGTTTTTCTGTTAGGTCCGCGTATAAACGCAGCCGGGCGTATTGATGATGCCAAGCATGCTGTTGAACTATTAATTGCTTGCAATGAGGCGGACGCGCAGCTAAAGGGCGATCTGATCAACATAAAAAATACGGAGCGAAAAGAGCACGACCTTTCTATTACCGACCAGGCGCTGGAGATGATAGGCAGCGATGATGTGCTGATTAGCCGTAAATCTACCGTGGTGTTTAATGAAAAATGGCATAAGGGTGTGATTGGTATTGTGGCATCGCGATTAACCGAAAAATATTACCGGCCAACTGTGGTATTAACGCAATCTAATGGGCACGTAGCGGGCTCTGCACGCTCTGTTGTGGGGTATGATCTATACGAGGCGCTTTGCGAATGCAGTGATTTGCTGATACAGTTTGGCGGGCATAAGTATGCCGCCGGCCTTACTATGCACCCGGACAACGTACCTGCATTTATAGATAAGTTTGAAGAAGTGGTAAGCGCCAGCATAACAAGCGAGCAGTTAATACAGCAAATACCAATAGATGCTGAATTACGTTTAGAGCAGATAGAACCTAAGTTTTTCAGGATATTGAACCAATTTTCGCCTTTCGGACCGGAGAACATGTCGCCGGTGTTCATCAGTAAAAATGTGTATGTTAGCGGTAATCCGGCAATTGTGGGCACTAATCATATAAAAATGACGGTGATGCAACCGGGATCGGCACATTTTGATTGTATAGCATTTAACCACGGCGAATACGCATCAAAAATAAAGAAGGATGCGCCGTTTGATATATGCTACGCTATTGAAGAAAACGTTTGGCGCGAAAAGCGAACAATACAGTTAAATATAAAGGGGATTAGAATGTTGTAAGTTTTATGTTGTGAGTTGCAGGTGCGACTACATACGACATATAACCTACAACTTACAACTAAGACAAATGATACTAAGAGCAGAACATTTAATAAAAAAATATAAGCAGCGTACTGTTGTAAACAATGTTTCATTCAGCGTGGAGCAGGGCGAGATAGTGGGTTTGTTGGGGCCGAATGGTGCTGGTAAAACCACGTCGTTTTATATGATAGTGGGCCTGATAAAGCCTAACGAGGGCAATATCTTTTTAGACGATCAAAATATTACCACCGACCCAATGTACCGCCGTGCGCAAAAAGGAATAGGCTATTTGGCTCAGGAAGCCTCTGTTTTTAGAAAACTGACTGTTGAAGATAATATTAAGGCGGTGCTGGAGATGGGCAAACTATCAAAGGATGTACAGGAAGAGAAGCTGGAAACCCTAATAGACGAGTTTAGCCTGCATAAAGTACGCCGTAATCGCGGTGATCTGCTATCCGGCGGTGAGCGCCGCCGTACAGAGATAGCCCGCGCCTTGGCAGCCGAGCCTAATTTTATTTTGTTGGATGAGCCTTTTGCCGGTGTTGATCCCATAGCGGTTGAAGAGATTCAGTCGATGGTGGCTAAATTAAAATACCGTAATATTGGTATCTTGATAACCGATCACAACGTGCAGGAAACATTGTCGATAACCGACAGGGCTTACCTGCTGTTTGAAGGAAAGATACTGGAAAGCGGTGTGCCCGAGGTTTTGGCGGAGAACGAAATGGTGCGGAAGGTATACCTTGGAGCGAATTTTGTTTTAAAACGTAAAAGCTTTTTGCCCGATGGGCAGAAAGCAAGCCAATAATTATAAACCAACTGTATGACCATTTTTAACTCCGTTTTCACGTGGTTCATGAAAAAGCGTATCCACCAGATAGAGCTTTTTATGAAGTATCCTAATGAGGTGCAGGAGGAATGGTTTGAACAATTAATAACCCGGGCCGAGAATACTGAGTGGGGTAAAAAATATCAATATAAAAGCATTACCAACCTTACTGAGTTTAAGGAACGCGTGCCTATTCAAACTTACGATACGCTTAAACCCTATATTGAGCGTATGTTGCATGGCGAACAGAATGTATTGTGGCCATCAGAGATCAGGTGGTTCGCTAAATCATCGGGCACTACCAACGACCGTAGCAAATTTATCCCTGTAAGTGAGGATGCACTGGAAGAATGCCACTTTAAGGGCGGGCGCGATCTGCTTACTATTTACTTCAATAATCGCCCTGATGCTAAAATGTTTACGGGTAAGATACTTACGCTGGGCGGCAGCCATCAGATCAGTCAGCTGAGTCCGGATACATCTTTTGGTGATCTTTCGGCAGTATTAATGAAGAACCTGCCGCTTTGGGCAGAGTTCCACCGTACACCTGATCTGGATATTGCCTTGCTTGAAAACTTCGAGGAAAAAATTGAGCGTATGGCTCACGCCACCAAAGATGTTAATGTAACCAGCATAAGCGGTGTGCCCACCTGGAACCTGGTGCTATTTAAACGTATTTTGGAGATAACCGGTAAAAATAACCTGCTTGAAGTATGGCCAAACCTGGAAATGTATTTCCATGGCGCAGTCAATTTTACGCCATATCGCGAGCAGTTTAAAAAACTCATCCCTGATGAGAACATGTACTACCTGGAGAATTACAATGCGTCTGAGGGCTTCTTTGGTATACAGGATACTCAGGAACCTGGCGAGATGTTACTGATGTTGGATTATGGTGTTTTTTATGAGTTTTTGCCTTTAGAGAACCTGCACGACGAACACCCGGAAACACTAACCTTAGATGAAGTTGAACTGGATAAAAACTATGCGCTTATTATCAGTACCAACGCCGGCCTTTGGCGGTACATGATAGGCGATACCATTAAATTTACCTCGCTTGCCCCTTTCCGCATACAAATAACCGGTAGAACCAAGCACTTTATTAATGCCTTTGGCGAGGAACTTATAATTGATAACGCTGAACGTGCTTTGGAAGAAGCCTGCAGTCAAACCGGCGCTATAATACGCGACTACACCGCCGCCCCCGTTTACTTTAATGGCGATGAATGCGGTGCGCACGAATGGCTGATAGAATTTGAAAAGAAACCTACCGAGTTTGAGCGTTTTGTTGATATTATGGACGAAACCCTGCGCCGTGTAAACTCCGACTATGATGCCAAGCGTTTTAAAGATATGGCCCTGCGCCGTCCCATAGTCCGCAACATGCCGCGCGATACTTTCTTTAACTGGATGCGCGACAGAGGCAAATTAGGCGGTCAGCATAAAGTGCCACGACTTGCTAACAACCGCGAATATGTGGATGCTATTTTGAAGGTAGTGGAAGTTGTTGGGTAGTTTACTTCGGATTTTGTTGATATGAAAAAACTCCTTTTGATCCTTTGTTTTTGCCTTGGTGGGGGTTATAATGCCTACTCTCAGCGCAAGATAGATTGTGCTAACGCTACAACTCAAACAGAATTGACGCTTTGTGCCCAGGAAGAGTTTTCGGCTACTGACAAGCAATTGAATGCCCTTTACAAAAAAATTATCGCAGTATGCAACGCTAAGGAACGTGCAGCGCTGATTAAGACACAAAAGGCATGGCTTTTATATCGTGATGAACATTCGGAAATGATGAGATCAATAAACCAAAGCGGGTCAATAGCTGAAATGACAGCATGTAATGCCAAAACATTAACCACGCAATCGAGAATTAAAGAGCTCCAGGCTTTACTTTATCAATTGAGTTTGTAGATAACTTGCCTACAGACGTTTAATTCAGGGCTATCTATTTAAATGCTATTGCTATCTTGCATAAAAATGAGCACCCAACCCTTCAACCGGCCCATACGCGTTTTAGTTGCCAAGGTAGGCCTTGACGGGCACGACCGTGGCGCGCGTATCATTGCTACTTCGCTGCGCGATGCGGGGATGGAAGTAATCTATACAGGTTTGCGGCAAACGCCGGAGATGGTGGTGAATACTGCTTTGCAGGAGGATGTGGATGCTATCGGAATTTCTATTCTTTCAGGAGCGCACATGACGGTTTTCCCTAAGATAATCAAGCTGGTAAAAGAAAAAGGCATGGATGATGTGCTGATAACGGGCGGAGGTATTATTCCGGAGGAAGACAGGGAGGAGCTAAAAGCCATTGGCGTAGGCGAACTTTTTCCGCCGGGCACCAGCACTCGCGACATAGTTGAATACATTACCCAATGGGTGCACCAGCATCGTAATTTTTAATTAAGATGGGCTACCAAAATTTACTGACCGAGCAAAAAGACCGGATACTTTATATAACCGTTAACCGCGAAAGCAAAATGAATGCGCTTAACGCCGAGACATTACTTGAGTTAAATCACGTGTTTACAGTAGCTTTTGCTAATGACACCGTCGGCGGCATTATCATAACCGGCGCGGGGCAAAAAGCTTTTGTTGCGGGCGCAGATATCGCTGAATTGGAAGAACTGGATAAAGCCGGAGCCGAAGCCATGGCCCGCAATGCACATAATAATGTTTTTAACCTGATTGAGAATGGCAACAAGCCGGTTATAGCAGCTATTAATGGTTTTGCTTTGGGCGGCGGGTTGGAACTGGCAATGGCCTGCCACATTCGTATCGCGTCTGAAAATGCAAAAATGGGATTGCCTGAAGTTACTCTGGGTTTGATTCCCGGATATGGCGGTACGCAACGCCTAACAAAGCTCATTGGCAAAGGCAAAGCATTTGAAATGATAATGACCGCCGATATGATGACTGCCGACCAAGCGCAGTTTTTTGGCCTGGTTAACCATGTTGTTAGTCAGGATGAATTACTGCCTAAGGCTGAAGACATCATGCAGAAAATATTAACCCGAGCGCCACTAGCTATTGCTGCTGCAATAAAGGCAATAAACGCCACAGGCAGCGCAGAGGGTTTTGATACAGAGATAGCAGGGTTTGCCGAATCTTTCGGCACCGAAGACAGGAAAGAGGGCGTTTCCGCTTTTTTGCAAAAGCGTAAGCCTGAGTTTAAGGGGAAATAAAAAATGCCCCGTTTTTGGCGGGGCATTTTCTTTATAGTTATCTGTTAAGCTTATAACTTACGTTTAACTTCTACATTTTCGTAAGCTTCAACAATGTCGCCTACTTCAATATTATTAAAGTTGTTAATGTTCAAACCGCACTCATAGCCGGTAGCAACTTCTTTAACATCATCTTTATAACGTTTTAAGGAAGCCAGCTCGCCGGTGTAGATAACCACACCTTCGCGTACTATGCGGATCTTGCTGTTACGGCTGATCTTGCCATCCAATACCATACAACCTGCAATAGTACCCACCTTGCTGATCTTGAATGTTTCGCGTATCTCAACGTTAGCAACAATTTTCTCTTCGTACTCAGGAGCCAACATGCCTTCCATCGCCGCTTTTATTTCGTTGATGGCATCGTATATGATAGAGTATAACCTGATATCAATTTGTTCCTGCTCAGCCAGTTTACGGGCACCGCCTGATGGGCGAACCTGGAAACCTATAATGATCGCATCAGAAGCCGAAGCTAACAATACGTCTGATTCAGAGATCTGACCAACTGCTTTCGATACGATATTTACCTGTATCTGTTCAGTTGAAAGTTTCAATAATGAGTCGGATAATGCTTCAATAGAACCATCCACGTCACCTTTAACAATCAGGTTAAGCTCCTTAAAGTTACCAACTGCCAAACGACGGCCAATTTCATCAAGGGTAATGTGTTTCTGTGTACGTAATCCCTGCTCGCGTTGTAATTGCATACGTTTGTTGGCAATTTCGCGGGCTTCAACTTCGCTTTCCAGTACGTTAAATTTATCACCTGCTGTAGGCGCGCCTTGCATACCTAACACCTGTACAGGTGTAGATGGTCCGGCAGATTCAACTCGCTGGCCGCGCTCGTTGGTCAATGCTTTAACACGACCACTATAGCAGCCTGCTAATATCGGGTCGCCTACTTTTAAGCGGCCTGACTGTACCAATATAGTAGTAACAATACCGCGGCCCTTATCCAAAGCTGCTTCAATTACTGTGCCTACTGCACGTTTATTAGGGTTTGCTTTAAGCTCTAATAATTCAGCTTCAAGCAAGATCTTTTCTAACAGCAACTCAACGTTTAAGCCTGTTTTAGCTGATATTTCCTGGGTTTGGTATTTACCACCCCATTCTTCAACCAAAATATTCATGGCAGATAACTGTTCACGTATCTTATCAGCGTTAGCGCCCGGCCTGTCAATTTTATTGAAAGCGAAGATGATAGGAGCGCCTGCAGCCTGCGCGTGGTTTATGGCCTCGCGGGTTTGCGGCATCACGCTATCGTCAGCAGCGATAACGATGATTACAATATCTGTAACCTGTGCACCCCTTGCACGCATGGCGGTAAACGCCTCGTGGCCCGGTGTATCCAGGAATGTTATTTTACCTTTATCGCCCGGCAGGGTTACTTCGTAAGCGCCAATGTGCTGGGTTATACCGCCCGCTTCACCGCCAATTACGTTGGTTTTGCGCACAAAGTCAAGCAATGATGTTTTACCGTGGTCAACATGGCCCATTATAGTTACAATAGGTGCGCGTGGTACCAGGTCTTCCGGTTCATCCGGCTGATCAAGGTTGGCTTCCTCATCCTGCGGCTTAACAAACTCCACTTTGTAGCCAAATTCTTCAGCAACAATACTTAGCGTTTCAGCGTCAAGCCTTTGGTTGATGGATACGAACATACCCAGGCTCATACAGGTAGATATGATCTGTGTAACCTGTACGTCCATCATTATAGCCAGCTCATTTGCCGTAACAAACTCTGTAACTTTCAGCACCTTTGATTGTGCTTCCTGCTCCATTGCCATCTCATCAGCATTTGCGGCCACATCGTCACGCTTTTGACGGCGGAATTTAGCACGCTGAGCAAATTTGCCTGATTTACCTGCACCGCTTAAACGGGCAAGTGTGGCCTTAATTTGGTCTTGTATGTCTTTTTCAGTAGGTTCTTCTTTAGGCGTAGATGGAGTAGCATTACGGTTCCTGAAATCAGGACGACCTACACCACCACCTTGGCCGCCACCCGGTCTGTTATTTCTAAAGTCCGGACGATTGTTATTATTAGTGCCTGGTGTACCACCTTGGTTTGCACCAGGTGTGCCGGTACCCTGTCCCTGTTGTGGGTTAGGTCCGCCTTCTTTGCGTTTGCGTTTGCGCTTATGGTCAGCATTGGTGTTTGACGACGATGCTACCGGATTACGTTTGGGCTCATTAACGGGTAAAGTAATTCTGCCTACAATGTTTGGTCCGCTAAGGCGTTCTGCTTTCGCGCGGATAACTTCGTTTTCTTCACCAGCTTCTGCCTGAGGTTCAGGCGTTGCTGCCGCCTGTGGTGCAGGGGCTGGCGCAGGTGTAACGGGAGCTTTTTCAGCTACAGGCGCTGCAGGTGCCGGGGCTTCTGCCACCGGTGGTTTTACCACTTCGGGCGCAGCCGGTTTTTCAGCCTCTGGCTGTGCAACAGGTTTTACTTCCTCTGCCACAGGTTTTTCAACTTGTGGTTCAGGCTTATTTTCAGTTACCGGAGGTTTTGCGTGTAAGTTGTTCAGATCTATTTTACCAACCACCTTTACACCCGGAAGCGAATCCTGATTCTGGCTTTCTGTGCGTTCGGCAGCAGGAGCAGCAGCTACAGGTGCCGGTGCAGGCTTGGGTTTGTCGGCAGCAGGAGCAACAAACTGCCCCGCGTTTTTGATAAGGATCTCCTCATTTTCAAAATCACCACGTGAACGGCGCACCTCAGGTTGCTTTTCGGCAGGAAAACCTGCGTCCTCCTTCCTGATCTTGCCTATGCTGATCTGTTTGGCTTCTTCCTTAATACTTTTGTCAACAGCAAACTCTTTCAACAAGGCACTGTACATGTCATTGCTAAGCTTAGCCATTGGCTGCTTTTCAACTTTAAAGCCTTTGCCGGCTAAAAAGTCTACAATGGTACCCATACCAATATTGAGTTCCTTTACTGCTTTAATTAACTTAATAGATTTGTCTTCGGACATTTATTACTCTTTCTCTTTTTATAAGCTTTTGCTGCTTTTATGCAAAAATACGATTTTAATTTGTCTTATATTATTTTATTCAAACTCAGCCTTCAGTACATTCAGTACATCTTTAACAGTTTCTTCTTCCAGATCGGTACGTTTAACCAGTTCATTTACCGATAGCGCCAATACTGATTTTGCAGTATCTAAGCCTATACGTTTAAACTCGTCCAATATCCAGCTGTCAATTTCGTCTGCAAATTCTTCAATATCCACATCCTCATCATGCTCATCAGCTTCACGGTAAACATCTATCTCATAGCCGGTTAGCTTTCCTGCTAATTTGATGTTGTGGCCACCACGACCGATAGCTAACGATACCTGATCTGGCTTTAAATAAACCGCAGCTGTTTTTTTCTCATCATCTAATTTAATAGAAGTGATCTTTGCTGGCGATAAAGCACGCTGTATGTATAACTGAATATTGTTGGTAAAGTTTATTACGTCGATATTTTCATTTTTCAACTCGCGCACTATGCCGTGGATACGTGATCCTTTCATACCCACGCAGGCACCAACCGGATCGATACGGTCATCATATGATTCAACGGCAACCTTAGCCCGCTCACCCGGCTCACGAACGATCTTTTTGATGGTGATCAAACCATCAAAGATCTCAGGCACTTCCAGTTCAAACAAACGTTGTAAAAACTCAGGCGCTGTACGTGATATAATGATCTTAGGGTTTGCGTTAAGCATATCTACTTTGTAAACAATAGCCTTAACGCTGTCGCCTTTTTTAAAGTAGTCGGCAGGTATCTGCTCGGTTTTTGGTAATAAAAGCTCATTGCCTTCATCATCCAATACCAAAGTTTCTTTTTTCCAAACCTGGTAAACCTCGCCTGTAACTATCTCGCCAACGCGATCTTTGTATTTTTTGAAGATCTCATCTTTCTCCAGTTCCAGAATTTTTGAAACAAGAGTCTGACGGGCAGCCAATATAGCACGACGGCCAAAACTCTCTAACGTGATCTGTTCAATAAACTCATCGCCTACCTCCAGGTCCTCGTCGTGTTTTTTAGCCTCGGCCAGTTCAATTTCAAGGTCATCGTCCTCACTAAATCCGTCTTCCATTACCTTACGCGTGCGCCATATTTCTAAGTCACCATTGTCGGTATTAACAATAACGTCGCAGTTTTCGTCGTTGCCGAATTTTTTACGGATCATACTTCTGAAAACGTCTTCCAGCACACTCATCATTGTGGGCCTGTCAATGTTCTTGAAATCCTTAAATTCCTGGAAGGAATCGATCAAATTAATATTGCTCATTTTTTCTACTTAAATGATATTAAAACTTTTGTTTCGGTTATTTTATCTAAAGGGATAACGCTTTCAATAAATTCAGCCTTTTTTCCTTTTTGTTTTATTTGTTCTTCTACTAATATGGCATCTTCGGTAAGGCCGTTCAACTTGCCTTCGCGTTTACTGCCATCTGCCATTTTGATGGCCAAATTGCGGCCTATATTTTTTGTGTATTGCCGCGGCATTGTTAACGGTGTATCAATACCTGGCGACGAAACTTCCAGGTTATAAGCCGTCTTAATAACGTCCTCCTCTTCCAGTTTAAAGCCAACGTAACGACTTATCTGTACGCATTCTGCTATCCCTATGCCCTTGTCGCCGTCAACCAGTATTATTAATACACCACTAGGTAACAATTTTGCGCTTACTAAAAACAGGTCGGGACGTTCAATCTCGGCTATTTTTTCTTCAACAAGTTCGGCAACCCTTTTTTCAATATTCATATTCCGCCTCACTAATATTCCGCATCAACTGTATGCAGTAAATGCGCGAATAAAAATTATTGTTAACTAAAAAGAGGGGGCAAACGGCCCCCTCTTTTTTTATTAGATGCAAATATAGTAATTATAATTTGATAATCAATACCCTTAGGGCGTAAAAGTAAGGTCCTTATATGGAGCAGCTCCCTTGTGGTTATCATTTTTAATATAGTCCCATGGATCCTTCCCGGCAGCATGGTCATAATAGCGTAAAAAGTAAGGTTGATGCGGTTTGAATGCTGTGTCAGGCTTAAAAAACAAGGTTCCCTTGTTTACCCAATAGCTTCCCGGTTGCTCATTCTGAAAATCTTTCATGTCGGGGTCAACGGGCATGCGAAAAACCGGGAAAAGGCTTGGCCAGTTAGCGATACTGTCGCGGGCAATATCATTTAATATAACCGAGTCGAGCCCGCTAATGGTTAGTATGCTCCTTTTAGCTACCAGATCTACCTTTATTTTAACCGGTTCGGGCTTGCTGCAGCCAAAGCATAGTAAAAACAGAATGGAATATAATTTTTTCATCTGATTGCGGTACTGTAATATTACTAATTTTATACCATGCAATTAACCGGAAATAATTTTGTGTTAAGAGTTAGATTTGGATAAAAACAAAAGCGTTCGAAATTAAATTAATCCATCATGCTGCCTTTACTAACTGCCGAACAGACCCGCCGGGCCGACGCCTATACCATAGCCAATGAGCCGGTTAGTTCTGTTGATCTGATGGAGCGGGCGTCTAAGGCTTTTGTTGGTTGGTTTGTAAATCATTTTCCGGATAAAAAACAGGGCATAGCTGTTTACTGTGGCACTGGCAACAATGGTGGCGATGGCTTAGCCATTGCCCGTATTTTATTTGACCATGGGTATACTCATCTGAACGTTAAAATAGCTCGTTACTCAGAAAAAACTACGGCCGATTTTGATACTAATTTGCAACGGCTGCAAAAATCTGCAATTGCCTTTACCGAGCTTTTGCCGGGAGCTGACATTGTTGATGAAAGTGCACCGGTTATTATTGATGCCCTGTTAGGCAGCGGCCTCAACAAGCCATTAAAAGGCGATTATAAAAAGTTGGCGAAGTTCATTAACAAACTATCCGCTACGGTGGTGGCAGTAGATATCCCTACAGGGTTTTTTGCCGATGGAGAAATACCGCCGGATGCAACTGTAATAAAAGCCGACGTGGTTATCACCTTTCAGCAGCCTAAGATCAATTTTCTCCTACCCGAGTCCGCACCGCATATAGATTGCTGGCGTGTAGTGAATATTGGCCTTGATGAAAAGTTTATAAAGTCGCTTAATTCCCCTTATCAGTTTATTGAAGAGAAAGATGCAAGGGCCATTATCAAACCCCGCAAGCATTTTAGCAATAAAGGAACATTCGGGCACGCTTTAATAATAGCAGGCGAATCGCAAACCATGGGTGCTGCCTTATTAAGCGCTTCGGCTTGTTTGTTTGCAGGCGCGGGGCTTACAACCGCCTGTATCCCCCAAAGCGGATTGTTTGCATTGAACAGCTTACACCCCGAGATAATGGCTGTTATTCGTGAAGAAAACAAATCACTGCAAATAGAGTGGGATAAATATAATGCGATAGGTATTGGGCCCGGCCTGGGTAAAAAAGACGACGCGCTTAAATTATTAACAGATGTAATTGCGTATTTCAAAAAGCCCATGGTTATAGATGCAGACGGACTTAATTTATTGGCTGAAAACCCTGAGCTTTTGAAAAACTTGCCCGCCGGAAGCGTTTTAACGCCGCATATGAAGGAATTTGACAGGCTATTTGGCCAACATACCAACTGGTGGCAACGTATGCAAACAGCAAGGGTTAAAGCTGCTGAGCTGAATATAACTATTGTTTTGAAAAACGACTATACGCTGATCATCACTCCTGGCGGCAAAGTTTACTTCAATTCAACAAGTAACCCGGCTATGGCTACCGGCGGTATGGGGGATGTGTTAACAGGTATTATAACATCACTTCTGGCTCAAAAGTATAAGCCCGAAGATGCCTGCATATTAGGGGTTTACCTACACGGCAAGGCAGGCGACGAACTGGCCCTACCCAACCGGGCGAACGTTGTTTTGCCCACCCAGGTAACATCGAGGTTGCCTGCAACAATGGCAAAATTGTTGGCATAAAAAAAACGGATGCGAGTATCACACATCCGTTTTTCTAAACATATTAACTGATCTTATAAAGAACTAATACTCTTAACTGGTATATCCATAAGACAGTATTTAAATGCGTTTCGTTACAGTAAAGGGTAACTTTTTTTAAAAAAATGCTATAAAGCAATCATTTTTAACAATTTGCGCATATTTTAACCCTGTCACAAAGCTATGAAACGCTTAAATGACAAGTAAATTGTTTTTTTTGCCAATTTTTCATCGAAAACAAATAAAATCAGGAAATTTTAATTAAAAAACCGAAGATCAGAACTGACCGATAACCACCATTTCGCTCATAGTAGGGTTAACGCTGCCGCCGCGCGGTTCAAGGGTTACGGCGAAAGCTACAGCGTTTTCAACCGACTTCATGTTTTTCATATCAGCAGACGCTACTGCGGTTTTATCAAAAACACCTAAATCAACAGGCTTGCCGTTTACAATGGCCCATAATTGGTACTGATGCGCCTGGTCATTACCCGGCAGTTGCATACCGGCCATGTCTATCATTACCTTCTTTTTAACCGGGCTCCAGGCCACCATCATTTGGGCGGAGGGCATTTTGGCCGTGCCTTTTAGCTTGAGTAATTTAAAGGTAGTATCTCTATACACATCAAGCTCTTCATCCATATAATTTATGGTTTTGCTGAACTTCGTGTTTTGCGAATTGAGCACGATCAACCGTTGTGTGCTTTGCTGTAATTTATTGTAGATGCTATATAAAGTTACAAGGCTACCAACTAACAGCGTAATGCTGGCAGCGAACGCGTACTTATAAAAATTGCCGGAACTGCGTTCAGGAAGTGAAACTATTTTGGTTTCAGTATCAGTATACTTTGAGCGGAATGTGCTATCGTCGGCGAAGTTGGTAAGCACGCTGTTAAAGATCTTACTTTGGTTACTCTCAGCAGGTTGCACAGCATTTATCAGGGCATATTTCTCCAGGGCATTTTCTATGTCGCGCAACTCTCCCTTTACCGCCGGATGAGCAGCACACATTTGTTCTACCTGTGCGCGTTCCTCGGGGCTTCCATCTCCCAAAGCATACAACTCAAGTATTCCAGATTCAATATATGCTTTTATGTCGTCCAACTGCGTTAATTAAAGTACTTTCTCAGCTCAATAATGGCCATCCGTAAGCGCGTTTTTATGGTGCCTAATGGTATGCCTAATTCTTCTGCCGCCTCCACATGGGTGTATCCTTTAAAATAAACCAGATCAAGTATTACCTGCTGTTCCGGTTTTAATGTTTGCACCATTTCTTTTATTCCGAGCAGCTCAGGTTTGTAAACCGTATTGCGTTGTTCGTCAATAAAAGTTACGTTATTTTCTATCTCCTGGTTTTTATTCTGATTTTTATAATCCTTAGAGCGCAGTTTATCTATAGACAGATTACGCGCAATATTTACCATCCACGTAAAAAGGCGGCCTTTCTCTGGGCTGTATGCGGCAAAGGAGTGCCATATTTTTACAAAAGTTTCTTGTAAAACATCTTCGGCTGTAGGGGTATCGGGAATTATACGCGAAATAACGCCAAATAGAGAAGCCGAGTACATATCGTACAATGCCTCAACAGCAATTTTTTCGCGGTTTTGCAAGGCCAAAACCAGCTCTTCCTCTGAAAGGGATATTTTGTTTTTTTTACTCAACGGGGTGAATATAGAAAGGAAATATCAGATTTCAAACAAGTGTTTTTCAGCGTGATATGATGAGCGCACCAATGGTCCGCTTTCTACATATCTGAAACCTTTGCTTAACCCAATTTCTTTATAAAACGCAAATTGATCGGGATGGATCCAATCAACAACGGGGTGATGATTGCGTGTTGGTTGTAAATACTGACCTAATGTTAAAATTTGTACACCTGCAGTAAGCAGATCGTCCATGGCCTCCAAAACGTCGGCCTCTGTTTCGCCCAGACCTAGCATTATGCCTGATTTTGTACGCAAACCAGCTTCTGATATATGCTTTAAAGCCTCCAAACTACGGTCGTATTTTGCCTGTATGCGCACTTCGCGGGTAAGGCGCCTTACTGTTTCCAAATTGTGTGATACCACTTCGGGGCGGGTTGCTAACACACGCGCCAGGTTATCCCAAACTCCCCTAAAATCAGGTAGTAAAGTTTCAAGCGTAGTATCCGGACTTTCCCTGCGGATAGCATTGATAGTTTCTGCCCAAATGGTTGATCCCCCATCTTTTAGGTCGTCTCTGTCAACTGATGTGATAACGCAATGCTTTACCTGCATCAGCTTAACAGAATTAGCAACGCGGTTGGGTTCGTCGGTATCTACTGCCAGCGGCCTGCCTGTTGCCACCGCGCAAAAAGAACAGGAGCGGGTACAGATGTTACCTAATATCATAAAAGTAGCGGTACCGGCACCCCAGCACTCACCCATATTAGGGCAATTGCCGCTTTCGCAGATAGTATGCAATTTATGATCATCAACCAAACTGCGCACATGAGCATATTCTTTCCCTGTCGGGAGTTTTACTCTAAGCCAGTCGGGCTTGCGTGTTTGTTGATTAGCTGGAACTACCGGCAATTCTATCATGGCACAAAAGTAGGTAAAAACCTTTTAACCATTTAAAGCAGAAGCGTAAATATTACAGATGGTTGATGCAAAACTATTAGAGTGTGTAGTTTTTAAAAGTTATGGGAAACATCGCTCCATTGCGAGCGTTCTTTTTCAGATGATAACATCCGGCCGATTTGAGCATAGATATCAGAAGCAGACAGGCCTTGCTTACGCAGATATTGAATGGAGGTAGCTCCGGCCGATTTGGATAACTTGCTTTCGCTATCGCCCATTAGTAATTTATGGTGATGAAAGGTGCTTTGGCTAAATGATTTTATATTTAACACAGCCGCCAGGTAATGCTGGGCTATGGTGGAGGGCCAAAGGTCCTCGCCGCGAATGATCAGATCCACACCAAAATGTACATCATCCATTAATGACGTTAACTGATAAGCGGGGTAACCATCCTTTTTACGCACAATAAAGTTTTCCATGTTTACCGGCAACGGAAGATTGACCACGCCGTCGGCAAGTGTATTGATACGAAGCTCCCTGTTATCAGTAACTACTCGCCAGGCGGCATCCGGCGTTTCAAGAGGGATTTTTTTGTCGACACAGGTACATGCATAACCGGGAGTTTGTAATTGCTTACGCGAACATGTGCAGGCAAAAACAGCACCATTTTGTGCTAACTTATCCAAAGCAGGTTTATATACATCAAGTCTTAACAGCTGCGACCACCCGCTCTTATATTCCTCGGTATTCTGTGGTCCCTGTTGCCAGTGGATACCTAAAAAAATGAGTGTATCAAAAATATCGTTTACGTAATTAATATCCGCCCTTTCATGGTCAAGGTCATCTATCCGTAGTAATATTTCAGCGCCTGTTTTATTGGCAATATCGGCAGTCAGCGCAAACGAATAGACATTTCCTAAATGAAGATACCCGCTAGGGGTAGGGGCTATTCTTGTTGAATTGAACATAAGCGTTTTAACTGTCGGTCATTATTTTTTTTAAAATTCATCCCACGGTTTTGCGTTTTCATCCCAGCTGTTTAGCAAATGTTAACAGGCTGCTTACCTTGCAGCATATTTAAACCGAATTACAATGGAAAATACTTTTGATATTGATAAGTATAATAAAAACGAATTTAAGATAGTTACCGGAATATTCATTGTTTCTGTATTAGGGCTTATAAATGGAGCGGCAAATAACCGTGGTCTGGATTTTATCCAGGTGATGGGATTTGAAGATCGTGGGTTAAAGCTATCCTACATGGAAAATCATTTTTTGCCCTGGCTTTTCAGGTACATTTCCCTGTATGGTGTATATGTATTGATGCATTTTTTTATCATAAAAAAATTGGTAGAACAGGTTGACGTTGCAACCAACATTATATTTAGCGCCATTCTGGGCGCGGTGTTATTGGGCGTTTGGACATGGTCGGGAATATGGATAAAATACTGGCTTTTTTATGAGCGCCAGGCAGACAATACCGTTTTGTACACCGGCCCGGGCTTTCGTATGTTTTGGGAAAGCGTAATAGATATAACGTGGATAACAGGACTTTACGCTCTTTACACTTACTTAAAATATAAAAAACAGGTAGTTTTCGCGTCAGACGGACTGAGAAGTCGGGGACCAATATGGCGCGATTGTTACTGGGCATTCGGCATATGGATTGTAATAGCAATACTAATTCAGGGCCCATCTATTCTGGCGCTACCTGTAATTCCTGTCTATGCATATCTTTCGCTAAGACTTATCCCCCTGGTAAAAGGTCAAAATAAAGGCTTTACTAATTACTTGATGCGCGTTTTGTTAATTGCTATAGTTATTGGCTTAGCAGTCCTTTTTATTTATGCAGTAGTGGTAAGCCATAATGTCGACGGGTTCTCGGTGGCTGTATTGGCTTATAGCACATTCCAGGTGTTTATTGTTGCGCCGGCAACCTGGGCAATTTATAATTACAGGCACTCAAGAAATGCTGAAATAACCGGCCTTAAAACTGCCTTGGGCCAATCGTCTGCCAACCTCGATTTTTTACGCTCACAAATAAATCCGCATTTTCTATTTAACGCTTTGAATACTCTTTACGGCACATCCATACAAGAAAATGCCGAGCGAACCGGCGAGGGGATACAAAAACTGGGGGATATGATGCGCTTTATGCTGCATGAGAATGTACAGGAAAAAATACCCCTCATGCGTGAGGTTGATTACCTGAAGAACTACATCGACCTGCAAAAATTGCGCACACACACATCGCCAGAAATTATGATCCGAACAGAAATTGAAGAGTCAGTAAACGGATTACAAATTGCCCCAATGCTGCTGATACCTTTTGTTGAGAACGCATTTAAGCATGGCATTAGCCTGCGCGAGCCATCGCACATAAAAATAACGCTTCATACCGAAGGGTTAAAGCTGTTTTTTGATGTGCACAACAGCGTTCACCCTAAACCAGGCACCGATCCTGAAAAGAACCATGCCGGTATTGGTTTAGAGAATGTAAAACAGCGACTGCAACTGCTGTATCCCAACAGGCACGAGTTAATGATCCGCGAAACAACCAAAGAGTTCTTCGTGCATTTAACGGTGCAGTTGTAAGGCTCCATTTTATATCCCGCAAAATCCGCATTTCATCCCAATTGCTTGAGCAGCAACGGATACTACTATACCTTGCTTTTTATAAATCAAAAAAATATGAAAAAAGTATTCCTAACCTTATCACTACTGGCCTTTGTAAAATTAGGCATGGGCCAGTTAAACCTTACCGGCACTATAACAGGTGCCCAAAAAACCGGTTACGCCGAATTATATTATCCTTTTGACGATTCATACAAGGGAACGCTTCGGCATGACATACCTATGCGCAGTCGTGTAGATAACAAAGGGAGTTTTAAATTTAATGTGAAGCAAAAGCAGCAACAATTTATGGTTTTACATTACAATGGAATAAAGCATTATTTACTGCTATCGCCAGGTAAACCCGTATCAATTAAAATAAGCAATGGCAAAGTAACATCGCCCACAAACCCTTTAATTAAATGGATGCTTGCCACTGCGCTCAATGATTCAACTTTATCAACAAACCGCTTGCAGGAATATAAAAAATGGTCGCCCGACTCGCTTATAAATGTTATGCTACCGGCAGTTAAGCTTGAATTGCAAACTTCATTAAAAACCCTTGGGGCACTAAATATATCAGAAGCAAACAAAGACTTATTAGGAACAGAACTTACCTACTATTACGCTAACCGACTATTAGAGTATAGTATGAACGTTGTGAGAACTACCAGGAAAGCGACTTTAAAAAACTTTGATGATGCCAATGCTATTAACAGCGTTATTAAATTACCTACAATAACGCAATTAAAAAACAGCCCCAATGCTAATAGCTACCTGCATCAGTACGCTTTAAGACATTTTATAAAAACAGGCTTAGAAATACGCGTTGACCCTTCTAAAATAGCAACATTTATTCAGCAGGTTACCAGTATGCCGGTTGATACAGTTAGAAAACTTACAGAAAGCTTTGGCGAAGAATATTTGGTTGTATTACTGGCTAAAAACCAATTGCCCGCTTATGCTCACGAAAAATTGACGGCCAATATGGTTTTACATTATAGCGCTGCCAAGGACCTTAAGTTTGCAAAGGGATTGATGGCAGATCTGGCTGCGAATTATCCTAACAGTACATGGCTAAAACCCGTCGACATCAAAGTTAAACAGTTAGAAAAAGAGTTAGCTGACGCCGAAAAAAATAAGAATATCGTTTTTTTAAGCAATGCCGATCAGATAACAACTGTAGCACAATTGGTTGCGCCCTACAAAGGCAAAATAGTTTACCTGGACTTTTGGGGCACCTGGTGCGGACCATGTATGCAAGAAATAATTGAACATTCTACGCCGCTTAAAGAGCGATTTAAAGATAAGGATGTTGTGTTTTTATACCTTGAAATGGATTATGACAACAGCAAGGACGAGGTAAAATGGAAGGAGTTTGCAAGGCTACATAACATGGCGGGGTACCATGTGCGTATGAATGATAAGCAGGTTGAAAAAATATGGGAAGACCTGCTGCATACCAAAGATGTGCCGAGGCTTTACCCTACCTATGCTATATTTGACAGGCTGGGTAATGTGGTTAATAAAGATGCTAAAAGGCCCAGCGACGGTGAAGCTCTTTATAAAGATTTAGAAATGGCGTTGAATAAATAATTTTATACATTTAACGATAGAACTTTAAATTATATAAACCTTACGGTCATGCTGAACTTGTTTCGGCACCTCATTAGGAATGAACGCATGCTTAGCTTGTGGGATGCCGAAACAAGTTCGGCATGACGTTTAATTAATTATGATATGCTCACCGCAATAGCCATAGATGATGAACCCTTAGCCTTGGAGGTAGTGCGATCGCACGCCGACAAGGTGCCCTTTATTGACCTTAAAGGCAGCTTTACTGATGCTTTTAAGGCCATGGCATATTTGCAGCAGCAACCCATTGATCTGCTGTTTTTAGACATAAAAATGCCAGATATAAGCGGCATGGAACTGATGCGCTGCCTCAATAAAAAACCAATGGTAATTTTTACCACGGCCTATTCTGAACACGCGGTAGAAAGCTTTGAGTTAGACGCGGTAGATTATTTGCTTAAACCCTTTTCGCTGGCCCGCTTTACCAAGGCCTGCAATAAAGCCAACGAGTTGTTTTTGCTGCGCGAAAATGTGAATGATAAAAAGAATTACCTGTTTGTAAAAACAGGCTATGAGCAGGTACGTGTCAATTTT
This sequence comes from uncultured Mucilaginibacter sp., assembly GCF_946479965.1. Next base: position 102,765 of record NZ_CAMLHX010000004.1, read on the forward strand.
GATGAGATCTGTTACCTGGAGGCTACCGGCAATTATGTCAACTTTGTTTTAACGGACAACACGGTACTATCGCGAATGACAATAACAGAAGCTGAGGCTATGCTTCCCGCCGACAGGTTTATCCGCATCCATCGATCGTTTATAGCGGCACACAATAAAATTGAAAAAATAGAGCGTCACCAGATCAACGTTAACGGTGCTGTGCTGCCCGTGGGGAGTTCGTATATGCAGGGGGTTGATTTGGTAAGTAACCGCATAAAGTAGTTGATCTATCTATCAAACCAACTCAATCGCTGCAACACTTTTTGGGCAAATTTCAGTTGATTGATTATCAACGCATTAAAGCGGATTTATAGCTAACTTTCCTGACGAATAAGTGTGTTGCAAACTGTTGCATGTCTGAACATTCAATTATTGTAATTTGCCTATAATCAATTACTTATAAAAAAAAGCTGTTGCGGGTGTTGCAAACTGTTGCCTATTTTTCTGCAACAGTTAAATACTAAATTCAGGTCTTCTGCTTCTTCTTCTTAGCCGCCGGGAACAGCACATTATTCAATATCAGCCGATAACCTGCTGATGCGGGGTGCAGGTTCAGATCCGTCGGCGGATCGCTTACCTGGTGCTGGTAATCTTCGGGATCATGGCCGGCATAAAAGGTCCATTGTCCTTTGCCGTACTCGCCATGAATATAGCGCACCTCGTTGGCGGTCTTCATTTCGCCCATAATGACAACTCCCGGCTTTAGCACGTTTTTGTTAAATGCGGTGGTAAGCCCTTTAAAACCCTTAATTACCTTATCGTGGTTTTGCGTAAGCATGCTTGGCACTACATCCCACTTGGCCGAAAAATCAAACAGCGTAAAAAAGTCCTCCGTACGTTCAACAGTGCGGGTAGTGTTAACATCAATATTGCTGAACGTATGCGAATACGGATCAATATCCAACCTGAAATTCTGAAAGGCGAAGGTCTGTGTAAAATCCAGTTTGGACTGTGCGGCGGGGTCGGCCGGATCGCCGTCAAACATCGCTTCGCATATATCGGTCTCAGCAGCAGCAAGTGCTACGTCGAAAGTTTCTGCCCCTGCGCACATGGCAAATAAAAACCCCCCACCCGAACAAAAATCGCGGATGTGCTCGGCCACTGCCAGCTTCATTTTTGATACCTTTTTAAAACCCAGTTTTTTAGCCATGGCCTCCTGGGCTCTTTGATCTTCAACGTACCAGCTGGCATTGCTGTAATTAGCGTAAAACTTGCTGTACTGGCCGGTAAAATCCTCATGGTGCATGTGCACCCAGTCGTATTTGGGTAATTCGCCGCCTATAACCTCTTCGTCGTACACCACAACAAAAGGTATTTCGGCATATTTAAGCACAAGCGTAACGGCGTCGTCCCAAGGCATTTTGCTTTTAGGCGAATACACAGCGATTTTAGGCGCTTTTTCCAGCTTCACCATGTCCATATTAACAGAAGGATCACTCACTTCGGTTATAATAGCGCTGGCCTGCGCATCGCCTATCAGCTCATAGCTAACACCGCGTATTTTGCATTCGGTTTCAATTGTACTGGTATGCTGGGCCATAAAACTCCCGCCGCGGTAATTGAGCAACCAGTTAACTTCGCCGCCGTTTTTTAGCATCCAGAAAGCTATGCCGTATGATTTAAGGTGGTTTCTTTGCGTTTCATCCATTGGTATTAATATGGACGATGCTTTGCCCAGAATAGGCAGCAACGCACAGCATATCAACAGCAAGAACTTAACACTTACCCTCATACCCAAATTAACGAATAATTTTTGAGGCTATTGTAATGTTTACTGTAAAACAAAGCGCGCAGCATTTAAACTAAATACTAAAAGAGAATTTCTTAATTTCGCGGTTCAACCGGTAGAATTCACCAATGGATTATCAATTTAAGGATATAGAGCAAAAGTGGCAGCAATTTTGGGCCGATAACGGCACATTTAAGGCTGAAAATAACAGCGAAAAACCCAAGTATTACGTACTGGATATGTTTCCCTACCCATCAGGCGCGGGCTTACACGTGGGGCACCCACTGGGTTATATTGCTTCGGATATTTTTTCGAGATATAAACGCCTGCGCGGCTTTAACGTTTTGCACCCAATGGGGTATGATTCCTTTGGCTTACCTGCCGAGCAATACGCCATACAAACAGGGCAGCATCCCGCGGTAACTACCGAGGCTAATATTGCTACTTACCGTCGCCAGCTTGACCAGATAGGTTTTTCATACGACTGGAGCCGAGAGGTACGCACTAGCTCGCCCGATTATTACAAATGGACGCAGTGGATCTTTATGCAGCTGTTTAACAGTTGGTATAATAAAACTGCTGATAAGGCTGAATCTATTAATACATTGGTTGCTCATTTTGAACAAAACGGATCTGCCGGGGTTGACGCTGTTTGTGATGATGAAGTTTTAAGCTTTACCGCTGATGAGTGGAAAGCGTTTGATAACCGTACGAAACAAGAAGAACTTTTAAAATACCGCCTAACCTACCTGCGCGAAAGCACCGTTAACTGGTGCGCTGCATTAGGTACCGTATTGGCCAATGACGAAGTAAAAGACGGCTTTAGTGAACGCGGCGGCTACCCGGTTGAGCAAAAGAAAATGATGCAGTGGAGCATGCGTATTACCGCCTATGCCGATAGATTACTGCAAGGTTTAGACACCATTGACTGGCCCGAGCCTTTAAAAGAAATGCAACGCAACTGGATAGGGAAGAGCGTTGGTGCTTCTGTAAGGTTTCCGATTGAGAGTCAAGAAGCAAGAATCAAGAGTCAAGACTTTATAGAGGTTTTTACTACCCGTGTTGATACCATTTTCGGGGTTACATTTTTGGTGATAGCGCCGGAGCACGAGTTGGTGGCAGAGCTAACAATGCCTGAGCAAAAGGCTGAGATTGAGGCCTACATCATCCAAACCAAAAAGAAATCAGAGCTTGACCGTATGGCTGATGCTAAAACGGTTTCGGGCGCGTTTACGGGTAGCTACGTGCTTAACCCGCTTAACGGCGACCGCGTGCCGATTTACATTGCCGATTATGTTTTGGCAGGATACGGTACAGGAGCGGTAATGGCCGTACCAAGCGGCGATCAGCGGGATTATTTGTTTGCCAGGCATTTTAGCTTGCCTATTATACCGATACTGGATACACAAAATATTGTTGATGAAGCCGACCCTACCAAAGAAGGTAAATACATCAACTCTGATTTTATAAACGGATTAACCTACAAAGAAGCCACCGCCGCAACCGTTGCCAAATTGGACGAGTTGGGTGCAGGCAGGGCAAAAGTAAACTTCAGGATGCGCGATGCCATTTTTGGCCGTCAGCGTTATTGGGGCGAACCTGTGCCGGTTTATTTTAAGGATGGCTTGCCGCATTTAATAAGCGAGCAGGAATTGCCATTATTATTGCCAGAAATTGATAAATATCTACCTACAGAAACCGGAGAACCACCTTTGGCCAGGGCTGAGGGTTGGAAACACCCTGAAGGGGAATACGAACTAAGCACCATGCCTGGTTGGGCCGGCAGCAGTTGGTACTGGTACCGCTATATGGATGCGCAAAATGACAGTGACTTCGCATCAAAAGAAGCTATTGAATACTGGAAAGACGTTGACCTGTACATCGGCGGAAGCGAACACGCTACCGGACACTTATTATACAGCCGCTTTTGGAACAAGTTTTTAAAAGACATTGGCAAAGTTGGAGAGGAAGAACCTTTTAAAAAGCTGATCAATCAAGGGATGATACAGGGGCGGAGCAACTTTGTATATCGCCTGATAGATGAGGAAGGCCGCGGCACTAATACTTTTGTATCGCACGGTTTGATCAATGACTACAACACCTCTCCTATTCACGTTGATGTGAATATTGTAGAGAACGACACATTGAATCTTGAAAAATTCAAAGCATGGCGCGATGATTTTGCCAATGCCGAATTTATACTGGAAGGTGGCAAATACATCTGCGGCGTCGAGGTAGAGAAAATGTCTAAATCTAAGTTCAATGTGGTGAACCCCGACGATTTGATTGCCCGTTATGGTGCTGACACCCTGCGTATGTACGAGATGTTTTTAGGTCCGCTGGAGCAAAGCAAACCATGGAACACCAACGGTATTGAGGGCGTATTTAAGTTCCTGCGTAAATTCTGGCGTTTGTTCCATAACGATGCATGGGAGTTCAGCGTATCAGATGCCGAACCAACAAAAGCCGAGTTAAAATCATTGCATAAGATCATCCGCAAGGTGGAAGAAGATATAGAGCGTTTTTCGTTCAACACCTCAGTTTCCAGCTTTATGATCGCTGTAAATGAACTGACTGACCTTAAATGCAACAAACGCGCTATTTTGCAGGACCTGGTTATTGTGTTGTCGCCTTACGCGCCGCACATTTGCGAGGAACTGTGGATACTATTGGGCAATACTGCCGGAGCGTTATCCTACGCCAGCTATCCTAAATTTAACTCTGCTTATTTGGTGGAGGATGATTTTGCTTACCCAATTTCCATTAACGGTAAAACAAAAATGAACTTGAGCATACCGCTTAGCATGGAGCCAAAAGATGTGGAAGCGTTTGTATTAGCTAATGCCGATGTGCAACGTTACCTTGATGGCAAACAGCCTAAAAAGGTTATTGTGGTTAAGGGCAGGATCGTCAATATGGTGGTTTAGTTTATCACTACTTCCTATAAAGTTAGTACCGCACCATACAACAATTTGGTGCGGTATTTTTATCTTTAGTCACACCAATTTCAAACACCATAAGATTTTGACCCGACTAAAATATATCATCGCGGCTGTAGCCGTCTTGCTGCAAACCACCATCCTCCTTGCCCAAGTTCCGACATATCCGCCTGTAGAGCAGGTAGCTAAGGACTTTAAAGCATTACTGCAACGCCCGTTGGTTGATGCAAAGCCGTCGTTTACTGTTACCACCACAGACAGCATGCAGGTAGAAAAAGGCAGCATTTATACCGAGGCTACCGAGAAGATGCCCGTTGTAATTTATAAGCCTGTTATAAAAGGGCAAACCAAATTTCCGGTGGTTATTTTTCTGCATGGCACGGGTGGTAACAAAGATGCCGGCGAGGTTAAAGCAGTGTTACTGCCTTTGGTTAAACGAGGTATTATGGCAGTATCTATTGATGCCCGTTACCACGGCGATCGCATACCCGGCGGGGCGCACCGCAGTCAGGAATATGTGGAGGCGGCTTATCAGGCCTGGAAAACCAATGATGCCACGCGCCATGCCTACCCATTTTTGTATGATACCTCTTACGACCTGCTTCGGCTGGTTGATTACCTGGTTACCCGGCCGGATGTAAATGCCGAGCGTATTGGCATGGGCGGCATATCAATGGGTGGGATAGAAACTTACATGGCAGCGGCCGTTGATCCGCGGATTAAAGTTGTTGTATTAGGCATAGCAGCGCAAAGCTTTAAATGGATTTTGGATAACAACCAATGGCAGGGCCGCGCCGGCACCATAAACGATGCCCACAAAAAGGCCGCTAAAGATATTGGCGATACCGACCTTAGCTCCGCCAATGTAAAAGCTGTTTGGGACAAAATATTGCCGGGCGTTACGGATGAGTTTGACTGCCCTTCGCTGCTGCGCCTTATCGCCCCGCGCCCTTTACTTATACTGAGTAAGGATAAAGATCCAAACAACCCTTATGGTGGTGCGCAGGTAGCTTTTGTGGCTGCAACTAATGCTTATAAACAAAAAAACGCAAGCGCCAATCTTAACATTGTTGTTCAACCCAACCTTGCACACGTATTTAATGCCCAGGACAACTGGCTCACTGTTGAGTGGTTTTCGCGCTGGCTCTTAAAATAAATATCCGATATCGTTCACAAAATAAGCCCCGAAATTCGGGGCTTATTTGTTTTATGACCTTGGCGCTGCACCCGGTGTTGGCGTCGGCGTCGCTCCCGGCGAAACAGGATTAGGTGTTACCGGCATTGGTGCGGGCGTTGGCGTTACTCCCGGTGTTACAGGGTTCGGCGTTGCTTCCGGCATTGGTGTAGGCGTTGGTGTTACTCCCGGTGTTACAGGGTTTGGCGTTGCTCCCGGCATTGGCGTTGGTGCTGGTACTGTATTAGGATAAGGTACCGGGTTAGGCGTAACCTGTGGCGGCAACGGATTCACCTTTCCGGGTTTTGGTTTTTTAACCTCACCGGGTATGGTATCAGTGGTTGCGCTTACATGTGGCCTGCTTAATTTCACATCCGGTTTAGCGGCTATCGCGCCGGCTGCCAACATTGCCGACACGGCTAATGCTGCTGCTATCGCACTTATCTTTTTCATTTTATTTCCTTTCGTTTAAATATTTTAACCTAATATTTAACATATTGCCTTTGACATGGTTTCTGCTATTTTATTTTTTAATAAAACATCGGGATTATGACCCTCCCTAGCAAATTGACAAGATGATCCTCAAACTCCTTATAAAAAAAACGCCCCAATTTTCATCAGGGCGCTACATTATATGGTTTAGGTGGATATGGTTATAACAAAAATGCTTTATAATATAGGGGTTTGTATCCGGGGCTTACCTGTTTCATAAACTCATCAATCAGTGCACGGTAGGTTTTATTATTTACCGCTTTCCCTTTTTTAGGGGCTGCTATCTGATTTTGCGGCACAGCGGCATCTGTAACTTTTGTCGCGGTCCAGATGATGTTCTCGTGCGGAAGGGCTGCCATCAATATCATTCCCGGCAATCCACTGAACAACTCAGGCCCGCCGGATACCGGTATTTTTTCGGCGTAAAAAGCCACTACATAAATAGAATCTAAAATTAGCGCGTTTGCCCTTCGACATGAGTAACCTGCTATATCGCGGGTTTCGTCGGTAATTTTCCAATCTATTTTACGGGTACTATCTGTAAGCAGTATCTTATCGCCGTAAACATCTTTTTCAGAAACAGCCGTGCTCTTCTCCAGATCGCTGTAGATGGTGTTTATCTGCTCGCTTATAACAACGCTGTTTCCTGATCCATTTTCCGGCGGAATTGGTGTAAACAAAGTTTTATTATCACCAAATTTAAGTGTGCTTTTTAACACCCTGAACTGCGGCTGTTTTCTAATCGCTTCGTAAGCCGGTTTCATGTAATACTCATTCTCTTTGGTTATGAGGCGTGGCATTATAGCGTAAATGTTCGAGCTTTTATCATACTCTACAGTGCCCGATGTAGTGAACCGAGCATTTTGCGCATAACAAAAGTTGCCTGCTATAACTAAAAGTATTGTGATGCTTTTTATAAATGTCTTCATTGTATTATTTTTTTGGAGCCGCGCCCATTTTAGAAAAATCCCAGATTACAGAAAGCATGAAAAATCTTTTGATGGTAGTGTAAGTATTTTGTGTGATCCTCGATCCGTTGGTGCCTCTGCTAAAGCCATTGTTTTGATTCAATACGTCGTTTAACGTCGCCGTTAGTTTCAGGCTTTTATCTTTCAATAAGGTTTTATTTATAGTGGCGTTCCATATAAACGTGGTGTTGCTTTGGTCAAAAGTTTGCGTTTTGCTGGTGTAATTATAGCTCATGTCAGATGTGATCTGGAAATCGGCGGGCAAATACCAACCCAGGTAAGCGTTGCCATTAATTCTGTAGCCGTTGTTGTTAATATTTTGCTGTAAAGATGTTTTACTGATGTTATAACTTGGCCCACCATATAAATAGATGTCATATTTCTTAGCCTCGTATTTACTAAAGCTTAGATAAGGTGAGAAAGATGAGCCATTTGTTGTATTCAACACATTATTAACCATATTATAATTTACGTTTTTACTAATGCTTGAGCCTAACGTAACATTTATACCGAGTAATTTACGGCTTGCTTCGGCGGTTAAGCTATAGTTATAAGGTGTTTGGCCAATATTAACAGATTGAATGGTACTCTTACCGTTTGCATCTGTTGTGTTGTTACTAACAATCTGGTTGGTGATAAATGAATAGTTGCCTGATAAATAAAACTGTTGTCCGCTTAAGGCTTTATAACTGGTATAGTAAACGTTGAAATTGTTTCTGAAAGATGGTTTCAGATCAGGGTTACCTACAACCTGGTTTAGTGGGTCATTGTTATTACGTATAGGTTGTAATTGGGATAATGATGGCTGAGTAGTTGAACCATTATAGCCTACCCTGAAACTTGACTGCGTACCCAGGCGATATTGATAGGTCATTTGCGGCATCCAGTTAATAAAATGGCGTTCATATCTTTTAGCCGTTAACTCATTTATCTGTTTAAACTGTACGTCAGACGCCCTGGTGCCAAAATTCAGTGTGGTTTTTCCTTTAACATAATTAAGGATGGCACCTGCCTGATGAGCCAGTTGATTAAGTGTGAAATTGTTACTAAATGTTGGATCCAACTGATCATACTGACCGCTGCCTGATTTATTATAAGTACGCTGATCAGACTTCGCATCAGTAAGGGTTAAACCATAATTAAGCACCAAAGACAGCGCTTTAGTAAAGGGCTCTGAATAAGTAAAATTTGTATTAAACGTATTGGTGTTACTTGTGGCAGGTTTATACTGATCCACCTGCTCATTGCTTTTAACGCCGGTAACAGGGTCATAGGTGTCTAAATTTGTATGTAAACTCCCCTTCTGAGTGCCCTTATCAATAGCGTTGCTAAACAACGCCGAGAATGTACGGCCCTTCTTTTTTAGCTTTTTTGTGTAAAACGCGCTCGCGTTCATCAGCCGCTGATCTGTCTCATTGATATTTGTGCGGGTTTGATAATTGAGGAGCTTGCTTGTGCCGGTATATCCAATATCTGTATTTGTTATATCTAAATAATCAGTCTGTTGCTTTGAATGTCTCAATGTGCCATCAACTACTATCTTCAAGGTAGCAGAGGTATCAATGGTCCATAAATAGGTAGCATCCAGCTTTTGTCTGTAAGCTGAGCGATTAAATTTTTGATCAGAACTACTGTTATTTACACGGTCGGGTAGATTATTCTGCGTTAATGTGTTGGCAGTACCATTTACATCTACCTGTCCAATTTTGTAGTTGGTGTTAATACTGTGCTTGTCTTTAGCCCATTTATTATCATAATGCGCCCCACCTGAAATTGCCGTAGGAATACCCCGTCCATCATAAGACAGATCGTTTCCACCACCTGATATCATAATTCCGCCACCGTCCATTACGGTAACGTTGCCACCATCCCCAAACTTCTGTGCGTCATCTGATCCCAAACTTGTTTTACCGGTATTGGCTGCAATGCCATAAACGGCAAATTTCTCCTTCCCCTGAAATTTATTAAAACCTACCTGACCGGTGTAAAAATCGTTATTACCTATACCGCCGTATAGCTTACCAAAATAGCCGTTTTTTTTATCCTCGCGTAAAACCACGTTCATGGTGCGGGTTTTCTGCCCGTCATCAATACCGGTAAAGGTAGCCTGGTCGCTCTTTTTGTCGTACATCTGTACCTCCTTTACCATGTCGGCTCTCAGGTTTTTGGTAACTAAGGTCGGGTCATCGCCAAAAAACTCTTCCCCATCAACCAAAAACTTGCTTACTGTTTGTCCGTTGGCGGTTACTTTACCGTCTTTATCTACCTGTATCCCAGGGAATTGTTTTATCAGGTCCTCCACCTTGGCATTAGGCTGCACCACATAGGCCGAGGCGTTAAATACAGTGGTATCACCTTTAATTTTTATAGCTGTTGGCGTGGCCTTTATAACAATGTCCTGCAATATTTTTGATTTGAGCAGCATTTTGATCTTGCCAAAATCTTGCGTAGGGTTGGCGGCACTTAGCGTGAAAGAATCTGAATAATCTGCATACTCCGGGTAAGTTATGAGAATGAGATATTTACCTGCCGGCAAATTGTTTATTGCGAATTTTCCTTCCTGGTCGGCACGGGTAAACTTAACCATTATGGAGTCCTTTGCGCGCAAAACAAGCGCCGCTGCATTATGTAATTTGCTTGCAGCAGCGGTATCGGCCACACTACCTTTTACAGAAAAAGCATTTTGAGCTTTAGACGAAAAAGAGAGCAGCAGCAGAAAAGAAAAAATTGTGTAAAGTATAAGTTTCATATTAGGTTGTGGGTTGTACGAATATAACTAAGGTTTTAGGAAAATATTATGCGGGGCTTAGGTTTTAACATAAATTAACACAGTTTAACAGAATTTTTACAGTTGATATAAGGCTAAAAGTACCGCGGTAAGACGGAAAGTTTTAATAAGTGTTACGAATACACCGAAAAAAGGGATGAATTTTAAAGATGATCTGTGCAAACCCCATTTTCAATTAAATAACAAAGCCCCTAATGCAAATTTGTGCCACAATGCTTCTTTTTATGACTGTCAGCTATTTACATATAATTTTACCAAATTTATTGTGCGGTTACGCAACAGCGCATGTACGGATATGATACAGTTTTTGAGCGGCGGGATCTTAGAAAAAAAGCGCAACTTTGTGATATGCCCCATGGAACATTGTTTTTGATCCCCGTGCCGCTTGCAGAAAACGCTGCGGCCAAAACATTCACCCCTTACCTGGTTGATACCATAAACAGTATAAAGGAATATATAGTTGAAAACGAGAAGACCGCCCGCCGGTTTTTAAAGGAAGCGGGCCTTAAAACGCCACAAAGCGAGTTGGTAATCCACGATTACGGCAAGCATAACCGCGATAACATTAAAGATTTTTTTAAAGGTTTGCTCACAGGTAAAGATCTTCGCCTGATGAGCGAGGCAGGCTGCCCCGGTATAGCTGATCCGGGAGCTGAAATAGTGGCAGCAGCGCACCAACGAGGCATAAAGGTAGTACCGCTAGTTGGGCCAAGTTCTATTTTGCTGGCGCTGATGGCCTCGGGTTTCAATGGACAAAGCTTTGCTTTCCAGGGATATTTGCCTATTGATAAGGCACTGCGATCAAAAAAGATAAAGGAACTGGAAAGTTTTGCCACACGGTTTGATCAAACCCAGCTGTTTATTGAAACACCATTCAGAAATAATACCCTCCTGGATGACATTGTAAAAACCGCGCAGCCTAAAACGCGCCTGTGTATTGCCTGCAATCTTACTGCTGCCGATGAGTTTGTGCAAACAAAAACCGTTGCCGATTGGCAAAAGCAAGTGCCCGATCTGCATAAAAAACCAACCATTTTTATACTAGCACGTTCCTTATAAGTGTTAATTACAGCGCAGCATACCAAAGTATTAATAGTAGGCGCGGGTCCATCGGGGTTAATGATGGCTGCCCAACTGCTTCGGCATGGTGTTATTCCGGTAATTATTGATATTAAACAAGGACCGACAAATCAATCCAAAGCGTTAGCGGTGCAGGCCCGTTCGTTAGAGATATACCGGCAGATGGGCATTGTTGAAAGGGCTTTGCAAGGTGGCAAACAGGCCAATGGCATGGTGCTGCACCAGGAAGGCAAAAAGGTGACATCAATTTCTTTGACAGATGTAGGCAAGCAGCAAACGCCCTTCCCTTTTGTGCACCTGTACCAGCAAAGCAAAAATGAACGCCTGCTGCTTGATTTCCTTACCCAAAACTGCTGCCCTGTTTACTGGGATACAACGCTGACATCCTTAAAGCAAACTGCGCAACAAGTGGACGTTGAACTCCAGTCGGGAGGAGATACTACAACCCTAACTTGTCAGATCGTTGTTGGGGCAGATGGAGCGCGCAGCGTTGTACGTAAACAATCAAATATTCCGTTTACCGGAGACACTTATGCCAACGAATTTTTTTTGGCCGACCTTGAACTGGATAATAAAGAGCTAACAGGCAAACAAGTAGCCTTATATCGCGGTAAGACAGGTTTATCGGCGTTTTTTCCACTGCCTGAGCACAATAGCTACCGCATAATTGGCAACATCCCACCGGCAAGCGAAGGTAAGCCTGATCTGCAACTCCAAGAGGTGTTGCCGCATTTAAGCGCGCTTACCGGGTTAGCTATTAATGTAGTGAACGAAAATTGGTTCACTACCTATAAACTGCACCACCGCATGGCAGATAAATTCAGGCAGGGGCGTTGTTTTTTAATTGGCGATGCCGCGCATATCCACTCGCCGGTCGGCGGGCAGGGCATGAACACCGGCTTGCAGGACGCGTATAACCTGGGCTGGAAACTGGCCGGAGTTGTTAACGGGCAATTAAAAGAAACCATACTGGACAGCTATGCCGCCGAGCGTATGCCCATAGCTAAAACGCTGCTCAATACAACCGACAGGCTTTTTAAGATGATCATATCAACCAACTGGTTCATCGTGTTTTTTAACAAGTGGATAATGCCTAAAGCGACGGCACTGATCTGGAAAAGTGAGCGCCTGCGCGGGGAGTTCTTTAAGCGGGTGGCACAGATCAATACCTCTTATCGCGACAGCAATATAAACCTGAACCTTAGCACAGCCAAAAAAATTAAAGCAGGCGATCGCCTGCCTTATTTAAAGGTATTTGATGAGAAAAAACAGGAAGAAACCGACCTGCACCAATGGTGCGCCAAGCCCGGCTTTACTTTGATGGTATTTGGTAAATTACAAGAGATAGACCTTTTTACCCTGGCTAAATGGATAACCCAAAACTATTCCGGCCTTAATTTTTATTACCTGCCGCCATCGGCAAAGAACACAGAAGTATTCAGCGTTTTTGAAATAGGTGAAGAACGAAAAAAAGCACTGATAATACGCCCCGATATGCATATTGGCTTTTTAAACGACGTGGTTGATATTGATATGATGGACAATTACCTCCGCAATATCTTGGGCATGATCACCTTATAACCGTGACCGATCCGGATACTTTAAGATTATTTAAGTTAAGATCTACAATATAATAGTAACTACCCGCGGGTACATTTTTGCCCTTATAAGTGCCATCCCAGGGCGAAGCGCTCCCTCCAATACTTTTAAAAATAAGCTGACCGTTGCGATTGTATATCTGCGTTATCGCATCAGGATAAGTGTTAAGGCCGCGAATAAACCAGGTGTCATTAATGCCATCCGCATTGGGTGTAAAGGTGTTAGCTATTATAAGATCATCAGCTACTAAAACTGTTACCCGGCTTTCGCGGGAAATCCCGCAGGTATTTGCATCCGGGTTTGACCTAAGGATGTACGTAGTAGTTACATTGGGCGATGCCAGTGGGTTTAATACCGTAGTACTGCTTAACGAGCTGATATCGCCACCGGGTTCCACCTCCCAATGAAAATCAGTAGAGTTGGTGCTGCCCAGCAATTGAATAGGGGCAAGGCCGCGCAGGTATAGTTTGTTTCCATCTGGGTTGGCATTTGCATTAACTATCACCACGGGCTTTACCCATACAGTTAACTCGTTGGTTACTACACTGCAAGAAAAGGAGCCTAATTTGTCGGGGGGGGCAGACGCCGCCCGGTAACGGTACATTCCCGCGACAGTTTCGGATGTAAATGAAAGATTAGTTGACGTGGCGCCCGGGATATCTGCCCATAACCCGTCGTTTAATTTACGCTGCCACTTTATATCATTACCTGCGGTTGGCGTGGTTGCAGTAGCCGAGAACGGCTGCGGGGTGTCAGCACAAACTTCTTGATAGGTAGGATTACCGCTGTCGAAAGCAGCATCTATTCTCTGGCCCATGGCATTAACGGTAATATCATCAATGGCAAGATCATCCATGCCGGTACCGCCCGGGGTTTTGCTTATTATGAATACTTTTACTGAACCGACGCCGGCCGGACACGTAAAATTCATGGTGGGGTGCACCCAATCTGCATCAGTCGGGTTCTGACTTAGCTGAGTAACCGGCCCGTAAGGAATTTCAAGAATAGTTGCGCCCGTTGTTGTTGCTGTAGGGGCCTCTACAACCCTTAAAATTAATTCGGGGGGAGTTCCTCCTGGCGTTCGCGTTAAGTTGAGTAAATAGGCGCCAAACTCATAGCTTGTACCGGCACATAAACCATTCGCCCGATACTCAAACAGCACCTCAAAACCATTGGTGCGGGTTCTTGCTATCATCATGTATCCGTTATTGCCATCGCCTATAGTATGGTCGGTAGTTGGCCACCAAATGGCTGGCGCTACATTGGTGTTATTAAGCACAGTATAAGACCCTATGGGCGGCACATCTGCGTTAGTAAAGGTGTAGTTATTAATGCCCGGTACTTCGGGGCCGTGAACGGAAGAGCCCGCGCCAAAAGTGAAATTCATTACCGGATCGCCCAGGCCGTTTTGTGCCTGCGAGTTTACAGCTGTAAAGAAAAGTATTACTGAGGCAACTATTAAACTAACGAGGGGTTTTCTAAACATTCGGGACACTGAAAATATTTGCACGGCTAAAATACGCAAGCGCACTGGAATTTTAATGCCTTACAGCTAATAAATACATTTAAAACCGCTTTAAAATTAATATTGCTTCTTACCTTCCATCTCCAGCAGCATATCATCAATAGCCGCAGCCAGTTCGCGGTCCTTATCAGTGATAACGTCGCCGGCATCATGCGTGCTCAGCCATATCTCTACCTTGTTGTAGGTATTGCTCCAGGTGGGGTGATGGTTAAGGTGCTGCGCAATGTCGGCAACGTTAGTTATAAAGTTGAACGCATGCCTAAAATCTGTAAAAGTAAAGGAGCGATAGAGCTTGTTGTTTAGTTCCTGCCACATTTTATTATTGATTTGATGTTTAATATTTAAATCAGCGCCACGCGTATTTAACTCCCTATAAATTATAAATTTGTTTTACATGAAAACTCATTTACAATTACTTCTCCTACCACTTTTCATCGGTAAACTTTCCCTGGCCCAGGTGCCTTCCGGCGCAAGTAATAACCTTAAACCGCGCATTATTGTTTTAACCGACATTGCCCCTATTGATATTGAGCCCGACGATATGGAATCAATGATACGCTTACTGGCCCATGCCGACCTGTTTGAAATAGAAGGGCTTATATCAGGCACGGGCTGGAGCGATTATGGCGGCATAGAACACCCTGAGATCATTCATGATGTAATAAACGCGTACGCGAAGGACCTGCCTAACCTGCAAAAGCGTTCTGCCCAAAAAGCATTTCTGGCAAACGAGGCTAAACAACAGCTTGGTTATTGGCCCAGCCCGGCATACCTGCGTGCGCGCACAGTGTTGGGCAGTACAAAAATGGGCGTAGCCGCCTTGGGCGATGCCAACAACTCCGCCGGAAGCGACCTTATTATTAAAATGGCTGATGAAAAAGACGACCGCCCGCTGTGGGTATTGGTATGGGGCGGTGGCAATACCGTTGCACAGGCTATTTGGAGGGTGCAGAAAGAACGTTCGCCTGAGGAGCTAAAAAAGTTTTTACATAAGCTGCGCATTTATACCATTACAGATCAGGACCATGTACAGTTTCGGTTTAAAGCTAATGCCAGTTCGCACTACTGGATGCGGAAGGAATTTGCCAACGATCTGTTTTTTGTTTGGGATGAGTCTGCCTGGCTTTTTCAAAACAATAACGGTAAGAAAAACTGGGACCAATACGCCAAAGATATACAGGGCCATGGCGCTATGGGCACTATCTACCCTAAATACAAATGGGGTGTTGAGGGTGATACTCCTTCGTTGTTATATGTATGGCCCAATGGCTTGAATGATCCCGAAAACCCAGCAGGCGGCAGTTGGGGTGGCTTTTTTCAAAGAGGTATTAGCGCGGATAGCGTTACTACGGCTTGGGTAAACCAAAAGAACACGCCTGCCAACGCTATCTCCAAAAAATACGAAGAGAGGTTTTACCCGGCCCTATACAATAGTTTCGCGGCGCGGATGGAATGGGCACGCGATGGCAAAGGTAACCGCAACCCGGTTGTTGTGGTAAATAAGGACAAGAGCCTTGCACCTATTCGTTTATCTGCAAAAGCAAATACATCTGTGGTGCTTGATGCTTCGGCATCCACAGACCCCGATGGTGATAAACTTACTTATAACTGGTGGATACTTACTGAGGCAGGCACCTATCAGCAGCCTGTTCAAATAGCCAACATTTATGTAATGAACCACATAAGCGTAAAAGCAGCCGCATTGGCTTATTTGGTTTGCCCTGTATTAACTACCCTGCTGGCCTGGTTAATTCTACGCGAAAAGCTAAGCAAACTGCAATGGGGTGCTGTGGGCTTAAGTTTATTGAGCTGCCTTTTGCTATCCTACGCCAACATAATTGACATGGTTTACAGTAGCATGGTGGGGCTTAGTTATGCTGCTTACCTGGTTAGCCAGCGCCGCAACACAGGATTTGATAGATTTTTAGTGCTTACTTTCCATATTGTACTGTCGGCTATTATGCTGCTGCCATTTTACCCTACTTTTGGCGGACCGCTACCAACGGAAGACAAATTCTACATATACATGCTTATAATAGCAGTATTGTTTACCATTATACCCCTGTTTTTAAATCTTTTCGCACTTAAGGGCCTTGGTTCCTCAACATTGGGCATGCTGCTTAATATTAACCCTATTATTGGCTTTACACTGGCGGGGGTTATCTATCGCGAGCAGATCAGCATTGCGCAGATTTTTTCTTATTCACTGATTTTTGTGGCGGTGCTAATTTTTAACGCGGCAGCTTTGTTTGGGGGGAGGAGGAAACGGGAGTTGTCTGGCGCCAATTAACTTTGAAAGGCACGATACATGCATTTAAAATAATGATGGGTTTTAAGCCCACGGCTATTTATATTTAAACCTGCTGACATACCGTTGTCATTACCCATGTGTTTCTTTGAACAAGCTTGCACGTTGTACGTTATAAGTTTTACGTTGTAGGTAAGAAAAGTGTAAATAAAAACGTACCACGTATAACGTAATACGTAAAACCTTCACAAAACAAGTATTTTTGCATCAACACATGGATTTTAAACTAACTTCTCAATACCAACCCACCGGCGATCAGCCCGGCGCTATAAAACAACTGGTAGACGGCGTTAATGGCGGCGAAAACTACCAAACGCTGTTGGGTGTAACCGGCTCAGGTAAAACGTTTACGGTTGCAAATGTTATCGCGCAAACGCAGAAGCCTACGCTGGTATTGAGCCATAATAAAACCCTTGCCGCACAGTTGTACGGCGAGTTTAAGCAGTTCTTCCCCGAAAACGCGGTGAACTACTTTGTATCCTACTACGACTACTACCAGCCCGAGGCCTTCATACCCACCACTAACACCTACATAGAAAAGGACCTGCAGATAAACGAGGAGATTGAGAAACTTCGTCTGCGCACCACCTCGGCATTAATGAGCGGGCGGCGGGACGTTATTGTGGTGTCGTCTATATCGTGCATTTACGGTATGGGTAACCCGGAAGACTTTGCCGCTTCGGTATTTAAGTTTGCGGTTGGTACAAGGATAAGTCGCAATGCCTTTTTGCACCGTTTGGTTGAGATATTATACGCCCGCACCACTGCCGATTTTAAACGCGGTACATTCAGGGTAAAGGGCGATACGGTGGATATCTTCCCTGCTTATATGGATCATGCCTACCGCATCTCTTTCTTCGGCGATGATATTGAGGAGCTAAGCACTTTCGACATCGGCACCGGCAAAACGGTAGAGAAGATGACGCACATGGTGCTGTACCCTGCAAACCTGTACGTTGCTCCGAGAGAGCGTTTCCAGCAATCCATCTGGGCCATACAGGAAGAACTGGAGAGCCGCAAGAAGCAATTTATAGGTGATGGCCGCTTTTTAGAGGCCAAGCGTTTAGAGGAGCGGGTAAACTACGATCTGGAGATGATCCGCGAGTTAGGTTACTGCTCAGGTATTGAAAATTACTCCCGCTTTTTTGATGGTCGCGCGCCCGGGGCAAGGCCGTTCTGCTTGTTAGACTATTTCCCGGATGATTACCTGATGGTGATTGACGAGAGCCACGTAACGGTACCGCAGATCCGTGCCATGTATGGCGGCGACAGGTCGCGCAAGATCTCGTTGGTTGATTATGGGTTCCGCTTGCCTGCGGCATTGGACAACCGTCCGCTTAACTTCCAGGAGTTTGAGCGGCTGGCACCGCAAACCATTTATGTAAGCGCTACGCCTGCCGATTTTGAACTGGAGAAATCAGGCGGTGTAGTGGTAGAGCAGGTGATACGCCCTACAGGGCTGCTTGATCCGCTGATTGATGTGCGCCCTGCCGTTAACCAGGTGGATGACCTGCTGGATGAGGTAGATAAAACCATTAAGCAAGGCGACCGTGTACTGGTAACTACCCTCACCAAACGTATGGCGGAGGAACTGGCTAAATACATGGACCGCCTGAATATAAAATGCCGTTATATCCACTCAGAAGTGAAGACCCTGCAACGGGTAGAGATACTGCGCGATCTGCGTTTGGGTGTATTTGATGTGCTGATAGGCATCAACTTACTACGTGAGGGATTAGACCTGCCGGAGGTATCATTGGTTTGTATTTTGGATGCTGATAAGGAAGGGTTTTTGCGTTCAGAGCGTTCACTTATACAAACTATTGGTCGCGCGGCACGTAATGATCGAGGCCGGGTTATTATGTATGCTGATAAGATAACTGACTCGATGCAGATAACCATGGACGAAACCAACCGCCGCCGCGAAAAGCAGATCCTTTATAACGCCGAGCACGGTATCACCCCAACAACAGTAGGCAAAACCAAGGCGGAGATTATTGAGCAAACATCGGTTATGGATTTTCAGGGTGGGGTGCAGAAGGCTTATGTGGAAACGGATACGCTTACCCTTGCTGCCGACCCGATTGTGCAATACATGAGCAAAAGCGATCTGAAAAAATCCATCGACAATACTAAAAAAGACATGCTGGCAGCAGCCAAGGATATGGACTTTTTGCGTGCCGCCAAACTACGCGATGAAATGTTTGCCCTGGAGAAGATGATGGAAGAGAAGTTTAGCTAGTGGATGTGCAGATATGCGTATGTGCAGATGCATGGCTATGCAAATATTCGAAATTATATCATTAGCACATCTGCACATCGAATAATGACACTTTCCTGGTGTAACAATCTCTTACAATCCTGCATCAAACAATTGTGTAAAATCATAAGCAATCATTTTACACGTTATAGTGTTATATTTGTAGTTTAAACCTGTTAAAAGAATGTTTTTACGTTTTCTGCTAATTTGTATCCTGATTATATATGCCGTTCGCCTGCTGCTCCGCTTTTTAATACCCTTGTTTTTTCAAAGTTTGGTAAATAAAGCGCAACAGGGCCAACAAGGTTATAATGCCCAAAATCAGCAAAAGCCTACGGGAAAGATCAATATAGATTTTATACCCGAGGAGGCTACCAAAAGTAAAGTGCCCGATACCGAAGGCGACTTTGTTGAATACGAAGAAATTAAAAAGTAAATGATTCCCGAAGAACTATATAAGCGCAGGCGCAGGCATGATAATACGCCGGCTACTATGGTTCTGATTATTACCAACTACATAGTTGCCACTATACTTTTTACCTCAATAAGTGCGAGCAGCTGGTTTTTTTACGTGGTTTTGGCAGGCTTAGCATGGTATAACTTCTACACCATCCGCCGCAACCGCGATGAGATAACCCGCGTTAATATTATTGCCTATGTGGTTGGCTGGGCCGGCATTGTTTTGCTGTATTTTGTAACCCGTAATATTTAAGCGAAAATCCTTTTTAGCTTTGCCGTTTCAATTGTCGCTTAAATTTCTATTTTTGGGCGTTACAATTAATTCCAATTTAAATCAAGTAGATGAATAACTGGTTCAAGCGCAATGGCATCCATTTTGCCATTATCGGCATATTTTTTATAATGTGCTTTGTTTATTT
The DNA here is from genome assembly GCF_946479965.1 of uncultured Mucilaginibacter sp. Next base: position 122,547 of record NZ_CAMLHX010000004.1, read on the forward strand.
TACGCCTGCGTTTCAGGGTAAAACCTTAGGCCAAAGCGACGTAACCGGCGCGCAATCAACCCAAACGGAAATAAATACCTATAAAGACAAGGGCCAAACCATATTATGGACCAACCAGATTTTTGGCGGCATGCCAGTGTTTCAGATCTGGGTGCCTTATACCAATAATATTACCAGCCATGTTATTATCGCGTTAAAAGCGGTTTTCCCCAACCCAATTGATACAGTAATGATATTATTAATTGGGGCATACTTTTTATTTATTGTGTTAAAGCTTAACCCCTGGCTGGCCGCAGCTGGCGCGGTGGCGTTCACGTTCTCATCCTACAACATTATTTACATAGTAGCGGGGCACTCCAACCAAGCCTTTGCCATTGCTTTTTTCGCGCCTATAATAGCGAGCATAATTTTAACGCTTCGCGGAAAGCACATATTGGGCGGAGCCTTAACAGCTTTCTTTTTGGCGATGGAAATACGCGCCAATCACCTGCAAATGACCTACTACCTGATGCTGGCCGTATTTATTCTGGTTATTGTAGAGGTATTCCACGCTGTAAAAAACAAAACAATGCCCCAGTTGCTAAAATCTGTGGGATTTTTAGTGGCAGGTTTGGGCCTGGCTGTAGCGGTAAATGCATCCATGTTATGGAGCAATGCTGAATACGCGAAGGAAACTATCCGTGGGCAATCCAACCTAAAAGCAATGGTTAACGAACCAAGCACCGGCCTTGCTAGAAGCTACGCCTACCAATATAGCCAGGGCGTAGGCGAATCCCTTTCATTTTTGGTTCCTAATATTTATGGCGGCGGAACGGGTACTGAACCCATTGACCAAAACTCTAATATAACAAAAGCCTTTATTGCCAAAGGAATACCCGAAGCAGATGCTGTAAAAGTCGCTACACAGATAAGCTATCAATTTCCTGGCATGAATGCTTATTGGGGTGAAAAAAGACCATCTACCAGCGGGCCCTGGTATTTTGGCGCTGCTGTGTGCTTCCTCTTTGTATTCGGTTTAATTATAGTTAAGGACCGCCTTAAATGGTGGGTACTATCAACAGTGGTCCTTACTATGCTGCTGTCTTTTGGCAGTAATTTCCCTTTCGTTTCAGATCTTTTCTTTAACTATTTTCCGTTATACAATAAGTTCCGCGCGGTTGAATCTATTCTCTCCGTTACAATGCTTTGCTTTCCACTGTTAGCTATCCTGGCGGTAAAAGAACTTGTAGAAAATACAGATAAAAAAGCGCTTCAAAAAAAGGCGCTGCTATCATTGTACATCACCGGCGGTATTGCATTAGTGCTTGTTGTATTGCCTGATGCTATTCTAAGCTTCCGCCCTTCAGACCAGGCAGAAGGTATTTCTGCGCTTACGCAGGCTTTACAGGGCAATACCAGCTTTCCTTCAGCTTCGGCAATAGCTAACGGTATTGTTCAGGATAGAATAAGCCTTGCACGTACGGACGCAGTAAGATCATTAATATTCGTGGCACTGGCGTTCGGCATAGTTTTTCTTTACATCAAACAAAAGATCAATGCTACCATACTGTCTCTGGCATTTTTAGCGCTGGTATTAATAGACCTTTGGCAGGTGGATAAGCGCTACTTAAAAGATGAAAACTTTGCCGAAAAGCAATTAACCAACAAGCCTGAGCCGCGCGAAGTTGATACTTTTATAGCACGCGATACGGACCCTAATTTCAGGGTTTTTGATGCAACTGCGGGGCTATTGCAGGATACTTATAATCCATTCTTTCACAAGTCGTTCGGCGGGTACTCTGCCGCAAGACTAAAACGTTTCCAGGAACTAATAGATGCGCAGTTCAGCAAAAGTGTAAACCAGGATGTGTTGGATATGCTGAACATGAAATACATTATCACTTCTGATCCTTCAAACGGGTCGGTAAAAATGCAGGTTAATCCTACAGCTTGCGGCAATGCATGGTTTGTGAAAAGTGTAAAATATGCAAAAACGGCTGATCAGGAAATGCAGGCCATTAGTAGTTTCGATCCAAAACTGGAGGCCATAGTTAATGAGCAGTTTAAGCCATTAGCAGGCAATGAGACCACATTTGACCCGGCCGCCACAATTAAGTTAGTACACTACAGCCCGGATACCTTAAAGTACAAAAGCGGATCAACCGCTGAGCAGATAGCGGTTTTCTCTGAAATATATTACGATAAAGGCTGGAAGATGTATATTGATGGTAAAGAAACACCTTACTTCCGTGCCGATTACCTATTGCGTGCAGCTAAAATACCTGTAGGTAACCATGATATTGAATTTGTTTTCCACCCGGCATCCTATTACACCGGCGAGGGTATTTCGTTAGCAGGTTCAATTCTGCTGGTATTAGCCATTGGGGCGGCGGGTTATACCGAGACACGAAAGAAAACTGCAAAAAAAGCGTAAAGTGCTTTGCATTAATAGAAAAGGATGGCCGGTGCCATCCTTTTTTGTTAGTGAAACTCGCTATGGGGCTTGTAGAAAAATAATTTAAATTTGAGCCCGTCAATAATTATAACCAATTATACCAGCCTGATAAATGAAGAAAATATCTATTTTATTACTGTCCGCCTTATTGGCCGGATGCGCTCAAAAAGAAAAGCAAGCTTTTACTGTACACCTGGTAACTGTTGATCCGGGCCACTTCCACGCCGCGTTGGTGCAAAAAACCATGTATCCCGAAGTAGATACCGTAGTGCAGGTTTACGCCCCGGAGGGAGATGATCTGCAGCAGCATATGGATAGGATATCAGCCTATAACCAACGCGCCGAGAACCCTACTGACTGGAAAGAAAAGATCTTTATTGGCAGCCATTTCTTCGATGAAATGATAACGCAGAAAAAAGGAAACGTAGTGGTACTGGCCGGGAACAATGAGAAGAAAGCAAGCTATATAAAAAGATCGGTAGATGCGGGTTTAAATGTGCTGGCTGATAAACCGATGGTAATTAACCGTGCAGGTTTTGAAACTTTAAAAAGCGCTTTTGAGTCCGCAAAAAAGAATAACGTGCTGTTGTATGATATAATGACCGAACGATACGAGATAACCACCATTTTACAGCGCGAGCTTTCTATGCTGCCCGAAGTTTTCGGCAAATTGGAGCAGGGGACTGCCGAGAACCCCGCCGTTACTAAAGAGAGTGTGCATTATTTTTACAAATACGTATCGGGCAAGGTATTGGTTAGGCCACCCTGGTTTATGGATGTTGCCCAGCAGGGGGAGGGCATAGTTGATGTTACCACCCATTTGGTAGATCTTGTGCAGTGGGAGTGTTTTCCGGAAAAAGCCATTGATACTACCGGCATTAAAATGCTTGCGGCAAAAAGATGGCCAACTGACATGACCCTTAGCCAGTTTAAAACAATAACGGGCGCTAATACCTTTCCCGACTATTTAAAAAAGGACGTAGTGCAAGACAGCGTGCTTAAAGTTTTCTCAAACGGCGAGATGAATTATACCATCAATGGTGTACACGCACGCGTATCTGTAAGATGGAACTACAAAGCGCCAGAAGGTACAGGCGATACGCACAATTCTGTTATGCGGGGCACAAGGGCCAACCTGGTAATAAAGCAAGGAGCGGAGCAGAAATATAAACCCGAGCTTTACATTGAGCAAGTAGCCGGGCAATCGCCTTTAACGGAGCAGGTATTACAACAGCAAATAGAAAAATTGCAGGCAAAATATCCTGGTATCGAGCTTAAAAAAGTAAAGAACGGCTGGTGGGTAACCATTCCTGATAGCTTTAAGGAAGGCCACGAAGCGCACTTTGCCCGTGTAATGGAAAAGTTTTTAGAGTACTTTAAAAACAAGAACATGCCTGCCTGGGAAGTGCCTAATATGATAACTAAATACTACACCACAACTGCAGCTTTGGAAATGGCTAAGGCAGGTAAGTAATAGAAAACAATCTAAAAAGGAAAGGCCCTGATATTAACCAGGGCCTTTCCTTTTTTAAGATCAAATGCTACGCCTTTATAAAGCTCGTCCCATAAGGGTAACGTTGCGGGCGCGATAATAATTTATTCGCCTCGGCGTCGTTTTCAAACCTTTCTTTCTTCGGATCAAAAACCAGTTTACGTGGCAGTTTCATGGCAGCATGCGCAACTAAGCAAGCACTGCAGGAGCGGTGCGCAACTTCAACCGGACTAATGTTTGGTTTTTTGGTTTGGATACTTTCAATCCAGTTTCTGTGCTGCTCAGGGCTGGAATAAAGCTTAACTCCGTTAGGTTTAATAACGGCATTTGTTATGGCAGCACTGCTTGCCTCAAAAGCAGGCGATTTAGGCGAAGCAGGATCAGATGCTGTTACCGGTTCATCGCCGCGCGATACAAATATCCACCCTTCGGTACCTTCAAACCGTAGTCCGTTTGGAAATTTCCCGCTAACAATCACATTAACATCGTTCTTGTATTTCATGGTTACTTCAAAGCTGCCATGCACGTTCCAGAACCCTTTGGTCGGAAACTCAGCAGTGGCTTCGGCTGATAATGGTCCTGAATACTCGGTATCCATTGCCCAATGCGCAATATCCAAATGATGCACACCCCAACCGGTTATCATCCCGGCGCCAAACTGCTCGCAGCGTAACCATCCCGGTCTGGATGTTACCGAATTTTGCGAATGCGCCCTATCCTGGGTATAATACACATACGGTGTTGAGCCCAGCCACATTTCATAATTGAAGTTAGCCGGTATAGGCATTTCTGTGGCGTTACCGCCGGCAGGATCACCCGGTAAACCAACCTTAATGGTGTGCAGTTTACCTATGTAACCATTACGCACCAATTCGCAGCCGCGTTTAAACTGCGGCCACGGGTCGTTGGAACGCTGTTGACTGCCTAATTGAAAAACCACCCCGGTTTTGCGAATAAAATCGCTCATCTGGCGGCCCTCCTCAATGGTTAATGATGTAGGTTTTTGGCAATAAATATGTTTACCGGCCAAAGCCGCCTCAACAGCTAACTGAGCATGCCAATGGTCGGGCGTGCTTATCATAACGGCGTCTATATCTTTATTGGCCAGCAGGTCGCGGTAATTACTATAGGTTTTAACGTCCATGTAATTATCCTTATTGGTGCTTTTGGCATATTCATCCTCAATAAATTTTTTGGTGCTATCTACCCTTTTGCTATCCAGATCACAAACAGCCATAATGCGCGCATCAGCTATTTTTAGTGTCGATGGCAGATCATGCACCCGGGCAATGCGACCGCAACCTATCTGGGCCACATTAATTTTATTGCTGGGTGCACTTTTACCAAATACTGATGATGGAACAATAGTCGGAAACCCGCTTAACAGGATAGTACCTGCGGCAACCTTACTTGTCGACTCCAAAAACTTACGGCGGGAAATGCCCTCCAATTCTTTTTTAATTTCGTTCTCCATGGGTTATGTAAATAGTGTGGTTAGTGCTTTAAATAAATGGCAATGCCGCTTTGCTAAAGGGTTTATAACTGCATATATGCAGCTAATTGGTAATGCTAATATACCCAATGGTGATGTAATAAGGCCGGGAACGCCGGCAAACGCGGTGTTTTTATAGCAAAATTTTCTACGCAATCGCTTTCGTATCTTTTTTTTTACACGGTGACATTTCTACATATATTTACCGCCGAACCAATCATCCGTTCAAAGAAAAACCCCGATTATACTTAATATTAATGAAGAAGATTTTCACTTTAATGCTGCTTGCTGCGGCCCTGTTTGTTAGTTGCAAAAAATCAAAAACACCGGATCCCGGACCCACACCACCGGCCGAAATGGTTTTAGGCGGCGCGGTAAGCGTTGCAGCCAACGCGACAGGTATAGCAACCGTTGATGCCAATACATTACAACAAAACATAAGCGGCTTTGGTGGCGCAAGTATTCTGCAATGGCGGGGCGACCTTACCGCTGCCCAAAGACAAAAACTCTTCTCGCCCGTTGATGGGTTAGGGCTGAGTGTTGTACGTGTGCGTATTCCCAACTCAGCAGCGGATTTTGCCGCTGAAAAGCCAACCATTGATGCGGCAAAGTCATTTGGCGCTAAAGTAATTGCTACTGCGTGGTCGGCCCCAGCCTACATGAAAACTAATGGCAATACTATTGGTGGGAAGTTGAAAACGACATCATATGCAGAATACGCGGCATTTTTAAGCAGTTACGTTGCTGCTGTTGGTGGCGTTACCGCCATTAGCCCTACAAACGAACCTAACATTATGGTAGATTACGAATCTATGGTGATGACAGCCGAAGAAGTAGCCGACTTTGTTGCTGCCCAGGGCGATAATTTAGGTGCACCGGTTATGGCGCCTGAGCCCTTTAATATGAGCCAGACTTATCTTAATACTTATTTAGCTAATCCGGCAGCTGCAGCTAAAACAACTTACCTGGCGGGCCATATTTACGGTGCCACGCCAACCGCCTTTACGCCGGGTAAGGAAATATGGATGACCGAACATTATACCAATACTGACGATGGCAACGGCTGGATAGGTGCCCTGGGTGTTGCGAAAGAGTTACACGACTGCATGAACGCCGGTTACAGCATGTATGTGTGGTGGTACATGAGCCGCTATTATGGCCTGATAAGTGAAACTGCTGACGTACCTACCAAACGGGGATATGTAATGGCGCAATACAGCAAATGGGTGCGCCCGGGTTACCGTAAGATATCAGCAACGCCCGGACCGCAGACAAATGTTTTTGTTACGGCATATAAGAGCGGATCAAAACTGGTGGTGGTCATCATCAACCAAAATAACACAATGGTGGCGCAGCCAATTGGCATAACCGGCCTTACTACTACAGGATTTAACCGTTATTATACCGATGCCAACAGCAACTTAAAAGACAGCAACTTTACTATACCTGGTAACAGCTTCAGTATCAATTTGGCTCCGTTAAGCGTAACTACACTGGTGTCTATGTAGTATCAGAAGTTATTCTTCCGCGTCCGCTTTAAGGTAAGCTGGTTTTGCGCATTCGTGCTATAGCCCGATATGTTATTCTGATACAGGTTAACGCGCTTATCATAATACAAAACAACCACGGGCGCCTGGTCCATGATCAGGTTGTCCATTTTTTGGTATATGGTGTGGCGCTGTGCATCATCTTTTACGTGATAGGATGACTCGTACAATCGATCGAAAGTTTTGTTGTTAAAGCCCGTGTAATTGGGCCCAAAGGGGATCTTATTTTTTGAGTAAAATACAGATAAGTAGTTTTCACCATCAGGGTAATCGGCTATCCAGCTGCCATAAAAGAAGTTGATGCCGTTTTTTGCAATCATTTCACGCAGGCTGGCACCATGCAGCACCTCAACATTGGTTTTAATACCCGCGCGGTCAAGCTCGCCCTGCACATACTCTATCAGGTTATGGTAGGCCACTGTGCTGTTAAGCTGTATTACCGGCATGTTTTTTCCGTTGGGATAACCGGCTTCGGCCAGCAGGCGGCGGCATTTGGCGGGATCATAGTCGTAACCCTCCACTTTTTCGCCATCAAAACCGGGCATGCCTTTGGGTATAAATCCGGCTTCGCCGGGGGTGGCCAGGCCGTTGCGCAGGTACTTAATCAGGTTGCGTTTATCTATGGCGCAGTTAATGGCCTGCCTTACTTTAAGCTTCCGTAATGGTGAATTTTTAACAATAGCCAGACTGGTATCAACAAGCATCCCCAGGTAAGCAGTATTCAAAAAAGGGCCGGTGCTTAGCTTAAACCTGCCTTCATATTTTTGTGTGATGTGACCTGTTTTAGTGAGGATGTCATCGCGGTAGCTGCCGTCAATATCATTTAGAAAATCAAGCTTCTTCTTCATAAACTCCAGGAAGGAGGTTTGCTTATCATCAATAAAACCGGCCTGCACTGCATCCAGGTAAGGGAGTCGCTTCCCATATGCATCGCGCTCCCAGTAGTTTTCGTTTTTCAGCAGAACCAGGGTCTCGCCCTCTTTCCAGTATTTAAACTTAAATGGCCCCGTGCCTATAGGGTGACTGCGGAAATCCTTCCCATAAAACTCAACCACCTCGTGCGGCACTACCGAGCAGTATTGTGCCGTAAGCATACTTATAAAGGGCGCGAAGGGCTGCCGCAATGTTATTCGAAAAGTAGAATCGTTAACTGCTTCAAAGGCTTCCTTGCCGGTTACTTTATCACTGAAGATCCACGAGCCGGACGAGGCCACCTTTGGGTCTATCAGCCTTGAAAAACTATAGGCAAAGTCAGCAGCGGTTACTTTGCGACCAGTACCGCCCTGAAAATGCGGATCATCATGAAAAAAGACATCGTTACGGAGGCGAAAGGTATAGATCAGCCCATCGGCAGAGATCTCCCAGGTTTTGGCTATGGCCGGGATGGTTTGCAGGCTGTCATCCAACTGCACCAACCCATTATACAACTGGTTATCCATCCAGATGGTGTTGCGGTTGCGGCAAAAAGCGGGATCTAAAGAAGTAAGGCCCTCGTCTAAATTTAAATTGAAAACAGTTTTGGAATTGTTATCATCTGCCGGGCGGCATGATGAAAGGGCGATGCAAAGCACAAACAAATAAAAATAACCGGGCAGCCTGTTCATCAAAGCTAATATAGGTATAAATGTTGCCTGCCGCTATATTACTTTAAATATTGACACGGTGGTTGCACCACGCCGGTGTTCCAAAAAATATAAAGCCTTAGAAAATTAATTTTTTGTTGACGGACTTAAGTAGTTGTTTGTCAATATAATAACATTTAAGGGCGAAACACTTTGGAACAGTTTGAAACTACTTATAAGTCAGTAAGATTAGCCGTAAATATGGTGTAATGCTCTTTTAATCAACAACTTGTGGAGGTTTTGGGTTTTTGGGTACTTTTGGAACAGTTTGGAACACCCAAAAAAAAGAATTTGGAACACTGACCCGTCCTGAAAAAACCATTGAGGAACGTTTGCAGCGGGAGATAATTATCACTAATTTGCGTAGACCAAAAACCTAATCGGCCACTCCAAATGAAGCATTATACTTTACTTACTTGTTTACTGTTTTGCGGTACTTTAGCCAACGCGCAGATAAAATTCAATACCGTTACCCGAAACATCAACATTAACTATATTAACAGAGATACCGTAAGCCTATCCTTAAATGAAAATTTTGAGATGGTTGACGACAGCTGCGCACAGATAATACGATACGGACGTTTGGAAATGCCCCAGCGTAAATTTAAGGGTAAGGTAAAAGATGTAAGCCGTGCAAATCCTCAACTAGTGTTAAGCGAAGGCTTTTATACTGAGAATGGTTTAAAGGATGGGCCTTTTATAGCACGTTTTTTAAGCGGCAACCTGCAGGCGCAGGGTAACTTTAAAAACGGCGCTTACGATGGCAAGTGGGAGATTTTTTATGACAACAATAAGCCCCGGATAACATTTGAAGCCAATGGCAGCAATGTTAAAATAATTAATATGTGGGATGAAAAAGGTAACAAAATCATCGACAACGGCAATGGCAATTACCGCGGCGCTCCGGGCGATCTGTTTTGGAAAGGGAAACTGGTTAACGGTAAGCCGGATGGTACCTGGAAAGCTATAAATACTAATTTTCGCGGCGAGGAAATGGTAATGATAACCGAGAATTTTAAAAATGGCGTTTTTCAAAAAGGCAGCGGGATGATAGAGCCATATACCGACTCATCGCGTATAATGATGGTAGCGCCAGATCTGTTGCCTTTTACCCGGGCGGAGGCTATGCGCGTGTCAATGACTATGTGCAACGGCACATCAATGTTTACAGTTAAAAAAGTAGTAAATGCCAAATACGGCAATGGGTTTGATAGCTTTAACACGCAGATACAGGATCTGATGCCCGACGCTTTTAAGGGTGTTGATATAAGAAGACTGACTTTCAACGAATTACTTTTTAAAGGCGAGATATCAACCAACGGAAGAATTGTAAACCTTAATGCCCAAAGCAACCAGAACGACGCGTTTGTTAGAACCTTAACAAGGCAACTACAAAAACTGCCTTTTTTAGAGCCCGCCACGGTTGATGGTAAGCCTGTAAAGCAAAAATTCACTATCGCGTTTAAATTTAACGAGGGGATGTACAGCTTTAACTATTCGTTGTTGCCTATAGAGGATAAGTAGCGATAAAATACTAAGTTGTTCTTTATACCAACTGCATAAGTTTCAACTTATTGTTTTACCAGTCCTCTTCTCAGCATCATAGGTTCTACGCTTGGCTCACGGCCTCTGAAATTGCGAAACATTTTATCCAGCGGAATAGAATTGCCCGGTGTAAGTATCATATCTCTAAAACGTTGGCCGTTTTTGCGGGTAAGCCCGCCGTTTTCTTTAAACCAGTAGTAGGCATCATTGGCCATCACCGAGGTCCATAAATAGGAGTAAAAGCCGGAAGCGTATCCTGTATTCCATATATGGCTAAAGTAGGTTGACCGGAAACGCAAAGGCACTTGCGGGATATCGATACCAGCCCTGTGTGTTGCGTCTGCTTCAAATTTATCTATATCAGTAACTAAGGCTTCATCTGCGGTGAGTTTATGCCATTGCAGGTCAAGGTAATCGTCGGCTAAAGCGTCCAGGGTTATGTATCCCTGATTAAATGCTTCAGCCTTTTTTAGCTTTTCAATAAGTTCTGCAGGCATGGGCTGCCTAGTTTGGTAATGAACCGCATAGTTGT